>JBFWUW010000012.1:0-124180 GCA_050247075.1 Pirellulales bacterium
CTACGCACAGACCCAGGAGCCGCAAGAACTCATGCTCGGCCTGTTCCATGTACTGAATAAACGCGGAGAAATGGGCAATGCCAGCCGCGTCGGTATCGCGGAATTCAACGCGGCGGGTGGTGCGATAAGGTTGCGGCATAAGGCAGGGCTTGGCGGGAAGAAAGTCGCGGGAACGCTCATGGTGCGCGGAATGAAGCACTAACGCAAGGCACTGTCGACCAGTCGCGGGAGACCCTTCCTCCGCGACGAACACCAGTTGCACCAAGTCCGACGGCGACCGGATTGGGTTCTCGGAGGCCATCCGGGAGGCCAATGGATACCTTTCCCCGACTTGCTAGATGGCCGAAGTGACGGGCCAAGTGCCGTCGATGCCAGATCGGGCAGTTTTGAGGGCCGCACCGCCCCCAAACACCCGCTGCCCGCGGCATTGCAGCCACCCTAAACAATTGGCCCCAAGAGGTTTAAGTCAAGCCAGCGGCGGGAGTCGAACCCGCAACCCCCGCATTACGAATGCGGTGCTCTGCCAATTGAAGCTACGCTGGCCAAGCGGATCACGAACCATCGCTAACACTAGGAAAAACGCACCCTGTCGTCAAGGTCGCGGCAGATCGGCCGGCAACGGCAAACACGCTTGCCACTCGCCTTGAATAGGCCGCCTATTAAGGTGCTTTGCGTCTTAGGACCATCGACGCCTGGCAAGCCGCGGGAAAATAATAGGGGTTGGGCAATGTTTTCTTGCAAGTTCCCATTAGCGTAAGTAGTCTAGTTGTAGCGGAATGCGGTGCGCTGGCGAGCTTGTCTTCGCTGGCGGCGCTGCGAAGCCATGTCCCTTGCTGTTCTGTTTTGGGTCTTTGCGTTGGCGAAAGACGCGGTCCTGAGAAGAGGCCCGCGGACGATCCCCCGGTTACGTTGATCCTTGGTCGCGGAGGAGAATCTCATGTTCGTTCGCACGGTGTGGAATGCGCGTCTGACGCGGATTGCGTTGAGTCTGGCGGCCCTGATTGCTTGTTCGCAATCCCCGGCATGGGCGCAAAATGGCGGCGGATTCGGCCGGTTTTCGGCGGTGGGGGGGATTGCCATCAACGCCGATGGCGTTGTCCGCAACATGAGCGTGGACGAAGCCGGCAAATTGCGGCAACTTCGCCACGAGTCACTTCAGCCGGTCGGCGGAGATATCAAGCAGTGGAGCGACCTGCGGATGGTGTCACTCCGCGGCCTGGAAGCGGCCCTGGCCGAATCCAAGGACGACCCGACCAAGCGCAGCGACGAAATCAATTGCCTGGCCGGCCTGCAACGGGTGCGGTACGTCTTCGTAAACCCAGAAAACAACGACATCATCTTGGCGGGCCCGGCCGAAGGCTGGAAGCTCGACAAGCAAAACAACATTGTTGGGCAGACGACCGGCCGCCCTGTTGTCATGCTTGACGACCTGCTGGTGGCTCTTCGCAGTTCGACAGCCGCCGCCCAAGGCGGGTTGACCTGTTCCATCGACCCCACCGACGACGGTATTCAGCGGTTGCAGCAATTCGTGCGGACGCAAACCCAGTTCACTCCCGAAGTCGTGTCGAATATCGAACGCGAATTGGGCATGCAGACCATTACCATTCAGGGCGTGCCGCTGACCAGCCGCTTTGCCAGTGTTATGCTGGCCGCCGATTACCGCATGAAGCGGTTGGCGATGGCCTTCGATAAATCGCCCATCCCCGGACTGCCGTCGTACATGAACATGGTGTCGGGCGGCAACGCCGGCGTGCAGAACATCATGCCGCGATGGTGGCTGGCGACCAACTACGAGTCGCTGTTGCGCGACCCCGAGGGCTTGGCCTGGGAGATTCGCGGCCAAGGCGTGCAATGCATGACCGAGGACGAAGTCATCGCCGATGGCGGTGCCCGCAACCAAACCGGCAAGACCAGCCCGGCTGCCAAGCGCTGGGCCGATACCATGACAGCCAAGTACGATGAACTGGCGGGTAAAGACCCAATCTTTGGCGATTTGCGCAACATCATGGATCTGGCCGTGGTCGCGGCTTTGATCTCCCGCGAAAACCTGACCGCCAAGGCCGCCGTGGAACTGCCGCTGCTGACCGGCGACGAAAGCAGCATTCTCTCGGCCGAATATGCCGTTCCCAAGCAGGTCCCTTCGATCTCGAAGGCCCTCAAGAAGGGACGCCACTGGATCATCAGCGCCTCCGGCGGTGTGGAAATTGCCTCGTGGCAAGTCGCCGAGAAGCAAGAGGAAGACGCTTCGCTGGCCGACGTTCGCCAGAAGGTCGCCACTACCGAATCCGCTAACTGGTGGTGGGACTAGTTCGCCAGTACATGGCCCGGCTGCTAGCAGGGCCGGCATTCCCTGGATAAGATAAATCGCCACAGCCCGTGAGCAACATGCTCGCGGGCTGTTTTTTTGCGCTGTTGCTCGGCGAACGGGCCTTAATTGGTCTTGTGACGCGGGCGGGACGGTACTAACATCCGCCGCTCACGCAGCCTTTCCGCGCGCCGTTGGCTATGGCCTTCGTGCCAGCCACATTCGCGGCCGGGTTAGCGAGATACCTTTCCCAAACTTGGTGCGGTGAAATCGGCCCGAACGGATCGTGTCCGTCAGGGAGCCGTATGGTTTTGTTCCATGCCTTGAGGACATGTCACCATGCCGGTTGGCGTAACAACACGCTTCCTGCTTGTGGCCGCGGCGCTAGCGCTGGCGGGTTGTTCTCAGAATCCGTACGTGCTGCAGCAGCAAATCTCATCACTGCAACAGCAGCAGACGACCCTGGCGCAACAATCGCGAGAATTGCAATCGCGAAACGCTTCGCTCGACAAAGACAATCAAGAACTGGAGTCGCTGCTGGCGCAAGAACGCCAGGCCCACAAGATAGCCGACGACCAGCGACAGGCAATGCAAGACCAACTGGCCGCGGCGACCAGCCAGATCGAACGGCTGAGCGAACGGTATGCCTCGACCGAGAAAAAAGCGGAAGCCATTGCCGCTTCAACCCGCCGCCGCGCGGGGGCGAGCATTACCGCCAACAACAGCACGCTAGACTCGTTGCCCGGCTTGCAGTTGCCCAATGTGCAAACCCGGCGGGATGGCGATGTGATTCGTATCACCATTCCGGCCGCTAAGCTGTTCGCCGAGGGTTCGACCACGCTGCTGGGAAGCGCTGGCGGTACCTTGGACGCCGTGGCGGCGGAAGTCGCCCATGTCTATCCGGAGCAATTTATCGGAGTTGAGGGGCACACCGATTCGAGTGCCGCGCCCGCCGGCCGCGCCAGCCATCAGCAGTTTACCTCGGCCAGGGCCGCCGCCGTCATGGAGTTTCTGGCCTCCCGCGGCAAGCTGCGGCCCAATCAGTTGTTTGTCACCGGGCATGGTGCCAATCATCCCATCGCCTCCAACGCCACTCCGGCCGGCCGAGAGCAAAACCGCCGCATCGAGTTGGTGATCTACCCCGAGCGCCGGCCGTAAGCTGTGCTTGTTGCCCCGGAGAAATTCGTTGCCGCCCGCCGCAATCGTCGGCAAATTCTGGCATTCGTCGATGCCTCGGATTAAGTTGGAGGCGTTATAGTACCGCAATTCTTGTGCGGTGGCGGTGCATCTTTCCCTCGGCAACAGAGACAAGTCCCATGCGATCGACCTTGCGTGCCATTGCCTTCTGTCTGGCCATGGCCTGTTGTGCGGTGGCCGTTGCCGCCGAGGAACCGGCCAGCCAGATACCGCTGTGGAACGGCCGTGCCCCCGTGGGCGATGGAACCTTTGAGGCCGCCGATGCCCGCATCACGCTGCATCGGCCAGAAAAGCCTAACGGCGTCGCCGTGGTGATCTGCCCCGGCGGCGGCTATGGCGGCCTGGTCGTAGGGGGAGAAGGGCACGGCATTGCTAAGTGGTTGAACAAGCACGGCGTGACTGGCGTTGTGCTGGAGTACCGGCTGCCGGCCGGCCGGCACCAGGTGCCGCTGCTTGATGCCCAACGTGCCCTGCGGACAGCGCGGGCCAACGCCAACGCATGGGGCATCGACCCCGCGCGGGTGGGCATTATGGGTTTTTCGGCGGGGGGGCATCTGGCCTCCACCGCCGCCACGCATTTTGACAGCGGCGACCAGCAGGCGGACGACCCCATCGGACGCCAAAGCTGTCGGCCCGACTTCGCCATTCTGGTCTATCCGGTCGTCAGCATGGGGCCAGCCACGCACGGCGGATCAAAAAGTAACCTGCTCGGTAAAGATCCATCGGCCGAACTGATCTCGCTTTACTCCAACGAGTCGCAAGTCACAGAGCAGACTCCTCCCACGTTCTTGGCTCATGCCCAAGATGACAAGCCCGTTCCGCCCGAGAATAGCCGGGCGTTCTTTAGCGCGCTCGTCGCGCATCACGTACCGGCCAAGTACCTGGAACTCCCTTCCGGCGGCCATGGGCTTAACGGCTACAAAGGGCCAATGTGGGATGCCTGGCAACAGCAGTCGCTGGCCTGGCTGTTAGAGTTGAAGATCATTCCAGATAGTGAATAGGCGGGCAGTCCCGCTATCGCCGAGGCAGCAAGTCGGCTAAAGCCGCCACGAGCCGGTCGATCTCCGCCGCGGTCGTATAGAGGTGGCACGAGACGCGGATCATCCGCCGGTTGTTCCACCAGACGATCGGCACTTCCATGCCCCGATCATTCCACAGCGCCGTTTGCAGGGGATCGGGCTGTGTCCAATCGTGGGGAAGCTGGCCGTCCGGGGGATTGGGCAACGGCAAGGCGACCATCGAACCGTACCACTCGGGACCGTCGGGCGTTAGGGGTTCCAGCCCGGTCAAAGCCGAAATCCGCTGGCGTGCCAAACTGGCCAGGTAATGGGTTCGGCCACGAAAAGTTTCCCAGCCAGCATCGTCCAAAAAGCGAATGGCGTCGGGCAATGCCAGGTAAGCCGATGGATCGCGGGTGCCGACCCAATTGAACTCATCCCGCCAACTGGGCACATCGTCTCCCAGGGGCCGGCCCCAACTCAGCACGCTGGGCCATAAGCCGGCCTGCCGCCGGGGGTGGACATACAAAAAGCCCGATCCAAACGGCGCGCTCAGCCACTTGTGGCAACTGGCTGTGTAGAAGTCGCAATTGAGGCTGTCAAGATCGAGCGGCCGCATTGCCACCGCGTGGGGACCGTCAATACAGACCGGCAGGCCGCGCTCGCGGGCGGCCGAGCAGATTTCCCGCGCCGGAAAGACAATCGCCGTGGGCGATGTCACATGGCTAAATACCAGCAGCCTGGTGCGGGGCGTGACGCCCGACATGATCGCGGTTACGATCTGTCCTGGCGATTGCAATGGCAGGGGAACGGCTTGCACCACCAAATTGGCACCGGCCGCCTCGCACACGCGCCGCCAGGTTCGCATCACCGCACCGTAATCGTGGTCGGTGGTCAGCACTTCGTCACCCGGCTGCAATGAGACCGAATCGGCCACGATGTTCATTCCCGTCGAGGCATTCTCCACGAACGCCAGATTTTCGCCCGACGTGCCGACCAATTGGGCCAACCGCCCGCGCGCATGTTGCAGATGCCCGCCTAACTGGCGCACATAAAAATCCATCGGGTTTGCCGACAGCTTATCCAGCCAGGCATGCCGGGCGGCTAACACACTGCGCGGCGGCGGGCCAAACGACCCGTGGTTGAGGTACGACACCCGCGGGTCGAGCGACCACAAGTCGCGGAAATGCGCGAATGCGGCTTCATCGTCCAAGATGGCCACGATTGTCACTGCAAGAGGGGAGTACGAGGATGTTCCGTTTTCTGGGCGGCCAGGATATGTCCAGCCGTTTCTTGAGCCAGACTGCCAACGGCCCAGCAGTGTAACCTTTGCAGGCCGGATCGGACCAGCCAACGCATTTGACTGTCGGAATTCAACAGACCTGCCACGCACTTCCATTGAGCTCCACCGCTGCCCGATTGCCTACGCCGCCATGCCACGGGATAATGCCAAAGGTTTTGTACTCCACCTGAAAGGGAATATCGATGCCGAATACGGTTCGTTTTCATCGAGTCTTGCGGGCACCGCCGGAGCGTGTTTATCGCGCATTCCTTGACGCGGACGCCATGGCCAAGTGGCTTCCGCCTCACGGCTTCACGGGCAAGGTGCATCAAATGGACGCCAAAGTTGGTGGTTCTTACAAGATGTCGTTCACCAACTTTTCAACGGGCAAGAGCCATTCCTTTGGAGGAACGTATCTGGAACTGGTGCCCCATGAACGCCTGCGCTACAACGACCGGTTTGACGACCCCAATCTGCCCGGCACCATGGAAACGACCGTTGCCTTGCGGAAGGTCTTTTGCGGCACGGAAATAAACGTCGTGCAAGAAGGCATACCGGACGTCATTCCGGCGGAAGCCTGCTGCCTGGGCTGGCAAGAATCGCTCACGCTGCTGGCGCAACTGGTCGAGGCCGAGATCCCCGATTAGCTGATGGTGGTGATACAGGGAGTCGCGAACCAATGTTCCTTGCGGTTGGATCAATCGCGGTCCTGGATACCTTCGTCAGGCTGGGCACGTCACTTTCCCGCAGCGGCCGCCGCGACTAGTGCCGCCGCCGTGTGGTAAAACAACGCCTGATTCTGCGCCGCGGTCATGCCTGCCCGGCGCGCGCCGCGTTGCATGGCGCGTAGCTGCTCGTAACGGGTAAAGGTCATGCGGCCGTCGCAGTGGGCCAAGCCGAGCGAATGGTTGCTTTCCGACAGATAGGCCCAGGCCCGCCCAAAGGCGATGTACTTACCGCGTAAAACGCCAATCGGGATATCGTCGCTGCCGTACATCACGCGGTCGGGCCCTACCGTGCTGTACAGCGCGTCGAACGAGTCCGATTCGCAAACGCTCGACGTGTCGTACCACACATTGGGCAGCCCGCGCAGTTGCTTGGCTGCCGACTCAATGGCCCAGGCCGAATAGCTGCGGGCGCAATGGGCCAAAATCCACCTTACGCCGGGGTATTTTTCGCACAGATACAACAGATCGGCGATGTTCTCGGGATCGGCGATGGCGTCCCGCTTGCTGATATGCATCATGATGATCAGCCGGCGACGGTGGGCCAGGGCGATCAAATGCTCCGGCAGAAAGTCGGTCATGCGGCACTCCACGGCGTCGCCCGTCGCGGAGTAAAAGCGATAAGGCTTGAAGCCGATATGCCCGTGCCGGTCGAGTTCGGCTTCGGCCTCTTCGGTGGTGGTGCCGGGATGGACCAGCATCAAGCTGGCCGATTGCGGATCGGCCGAGGCTTGCTCGGCCACAAAACGGTTGGATCCGTCAAAGTCGCAAGGCTTGGGAAAGGGGAACGGAAAGGACAGCCGATGGACCTGGCGGCCGGGGAACAGCACCTCGTCGCAGGCGTTGGCCAGGTTCCAGGTGGCCTCGGCCCAAGTCTCCCCCAGTAGGGCTTTGTAGGACGACTGCTCCTTTTGCGGATCGAGATTGAAGGCCCAGCGGTAGATGTGGGTATGGACGTCGAACACCTTCTTCGGAACGAAGGCGTCGAGCTCTTCCTGCCAGATGCGGCGGTCCAGCGAATTGAGGGCGATCGGTGCCGCGGTCACGATTTCAGCCCCATTTCCGCGTGTTGTTCCTTCAGCGATGCCTCGTACCGGGCATAGCCTTGTTCGTCCCGCCGACAGCTTACGCCTTGGCAGACCATGGCAAAGGCGCGCCGGTGCCGAGTGGGCGAGAGGTTGGGCTCGGCCCGATGGATCAGATTGCCGTGATGGACCACGCAATCTCCCGGTGACAGGCAAATTGGCACCGCGCGGGCTTCGTCCTGGGGACCGTAGTCGGTGATGCCTTGTGAAAAGCCAAGCACACCCGATCGGCCGTGCGGGCGAAATCCATCTTTGTGCGAACCGCGGACGTACCGCAGGCAGCCGTTGCCTTCGTCAACTTCATCTAGCGCCAGCCAGATCGTGCAAACGTTGGGGGGAGTGAGATTAAAGTAGTAATTGTCCTGGTGCGGCGGAGTGACATGCACCGTGCCCGCCGGCTTGTTGAACCACTCCGGTTCGTGCGCTTCAACCGGCTCTCCCACGACAGCGGCGGCCAAGGCGTTCCACTTGGGATGCTGGCGGTAATCACGGAAAAACGAGTCGTTCCCCATGTGCTGCATCTGTTTCAAGGTCTGGGGCTTGCCGCGTTCGTGGTAGAAGGCATGCTTGTCCTCCAGCGTCGGCACAACCTCCCGAATGTAGCGGTCGAGATTGGTGGAGAGTTCGGCGAATTCGTCCGGTTCCAAGAACCTGCGGACGATGACGAACCCGTCGCGGTCATAGTTAGACTTCAATGCAGCGTAGTCATGGTTCATGGAGTAGGTTCCGTGTTTTCCGATGCACGGCGCATTACGGCCAGCCACGTGTACCGCCGGCCGGGATGTTCGCCGCCTTTGTCAAACAGCATACCGCAGAGTGCGGCCAGGAGAAAACTGGTCAGGTAGGGAATGGCAATCGTCAGCGTGATGGTGGGGGTCTTGGGCTTGCCCTGTTCATCGCGGCCAAGGATTTCCACCAGCCAATCGGCGGTATCGTGCAGGCCCAGGTAGCTGCAGACGGCGGGTATTTCTCCCCACCAACTCCAGACCACCGCCACGAGTAGGCCCACGGCTACCGCCGCAATGGTGCTGCGGGCCGTACAACGTGGCAGAAACATGCCAATCAAGAAGACCGAAGCCAGCGGCCCCAGGAACAGGTTAAACATCCGCGGCATAAGATCGACTATGTTCCTGCCGGAGTGCTCCACATGCTGGGCCACGAAGAACGCCAGGCCCGTCACCAACAGCCCCATGGCGACGGTAACTAAGCGGGCCAGCGACATCTCTTTCATCAGCCGCTTGCCGCCCGGAAACAGTCGTTTGAACACGTCTTGCGTGGCCACCGCGGTAATGCTGTTGACGCCCGACACCAAGGTTTGCATGGCATCGCACAGAAAGCCAGCCAGGATCAGACCGCCAAAGCCGGCCGGCAACTGGTGGGCAAAAAAGTACGGCAATACTTCATCGGCGCGGCCATCCACACTTAAGCCGTCGGGCAGCACCGCCCCCTCTTGCAGGTAAAAATAGTGCAAGGCCAGGCCCGACAGCGCCAGCAACAGGCCGACGGAAATATCGGAGATGGCATTGACGATGTAGCTGCGGCGGGCGGCCCCCAGCGATTCGGTGGAAAAGTACCGCTGCAACACAACCTGGTCCGAGCCGTGCGTGCAGATCGTCCAGAAAAAGGTATGCACCATGGCCGTGACCACGGTCATGCGGACGGTTATATCCCAACTGAAAATCGGCGGGCTGGTCTTGTGGGTAGCCACGCTGGAAATGCTCGTCCACCATTGCGTGGGCCCAGCGCCGGTGGCCCACATGACGTAGCCAATCGTCACGAACGTGCCGCCGAACAACATCACGAACTGCAAGACGTCGTTCCAGATCACCGCCCGGATGCCGCCGACGCAGGTATAGATGGTGGCGGCGATTCCCACCAACAAAATGACCGTCGTCAGCGGCACGCCCGTCATCCGCGACAACGCCATCGAGGCGGTGTATGTCACCAGCGAGATCCAGCCCAGCCGCAACCCAAAAAACAATATGCCCGCCAACAGCCGCACGCGGTAGTCGAACCGCCGCTCCAGGTATTCGTAGGCACTGGTCAGCTTGAGCCGCATGAAGAACGGCACCCACACTAGCAGCACCACGCCCATGCTGAGCGGCACCGCCAGATACCCGGCGAACATCGCCACGCCGTTCTTGATGATCTCGCCCGGCACGCCCAAGTAGCTATTGGTGGAGAGCAACGTGGCCAGCAGGCTCATACCGACCGCCAGCCAGGGCATCCGCCGGTTCCCTAGGAAAAAATCCTCGGTGTCGGCCTTGCGCCGGTACGACCAGGCAATGATCGCCACGGTCACCAGCAGGTAAATCGCCACGCCGATATAATCGAGCGTGACGAGTCCTTCGCGTGCCGGTGTAATCGTCACGGGCGGTCTCCGCGTGGGCAAGTGGGGGGAAGTTCAAGGCCCCCCAAGCTAGACGACGGAAAGGTCAAAATCAAATCGCCGGGAGAACCGGGGCACCATCTGGGCGATGCTAGTCAGGCGGTTTAACCGCCGTCACGGAGGGCTCGCCAGGGCACCGCATGACTCTCTTGGGACCGATTGCCGCCGCCGTTATTCCTTCCAACCATGCGCGTCGCGGACCGCGATCAGGCTGCGCAAGATGTCGTTCCAGGTCTTAGGCTGGCTCATCACCTCGTTGGGAAACATGCAGCCGTCCCAACAGATATGCCGAATGCGGCGAGTGACGTTGCCGTAATGGTCTCTCAGCCAAAAGCCGGCGTGGCGGGCGATGTCGAGCTTGCCGTTGGGGTCGTCAGGCAGACAGTGCCGGCCGGTCTTGTCGTGGCTGCCAGAACCTTTGACCGTGGCGTCGTTCTGCGCCACATGGAAGTCAATGGTCCAGGGACGTAGCGCCGCGGTCAGCGTTTGCAGGGCCTGATCGAGGGTGGCGGGTACATCCCAGTTCCACTTCTCAGGCAGAATGCGGTCTTCCGGGGCGTTGTAGCCCAGCGTGTACAGCAGCGTGTGGGCCATATCGGCCTGAAAGCCGAGCGCGCCCGGCCGGTCGGTCAATTCCAATAGCTGCACCATCCGCCGCCAACTATGCATGCCGGCCCAGCAGATTTCTCCCTCGGCCGCCAGCCGTTCGCCAAAATCCTGGGCAATGTCGCAAGCTGCGCGGAAGGTGGCGGCGATGGTCTTTTGATGGGCTTCTGGGTCGGAAGCCCAATCGCCCGGACCGCCGGCCGAGTCGATGCGGACGACATCGTAGGGCCGCACGCCTAGTTTGCGTAGCTTTTCACCGATGCGGCAGCCCTTGCGAACCTGCTCCAGGAACTGTTTGCGCTCGGACTCGTTGCCCATGGCCGATCCGCCCCCCGTCGGCGGCCAGACAGGGGCGACCACCGTGCCGACCTGCAACCCGCGCTTAGTGACTTTTTCCGCCAGCCGCTTGAGTTCGTCGTCGCTGGCATCAATATCGACATGCGGCGCGAACAAGAACAGGTCGATGCCATCGAACTTGACGCCATCGACCTCCGCCGCGGCGGTGTAGTCCAGCATGGTGTCCAGCTCAATCAGTGGCTCCGCGCCGGGCGAACCCTTGCCAACCACACCAGGCCAGGCGGCATTGTGAATCTTGGGGAAGTTGTTGGTGTGCATGGTTTACTCGTATAGTTTTGTGCGGCGAGTTGATACAGATTAAAAAAAACGGCCTAATGCCGCGTTACTTCTTGTAATCCCCCATCTTCGGCAAATTCCCATGGACGGCGGGGCCGAAGTATCTTAACCCCACCAGTGGCTCGCTGCCCGTGTTTTCGATTTCCACGCCGGCGACGGCCGCTTCGTGCGTGATGAAGACTTCGTCCTCGGTCTCTTGGCCAAAGCGGATCATGGCGGGCGTCTGCAAGGACAATTTGCCCATGCGCCCCTTGCCTTGCACGGTGATCCAGCCGCTGGCGCCTGGGTCTTTGATGGTGCATTTCACTCCCGGCTCAATGGTCAGCTCCTTTGCGCTAAACAGTTGCTCGCCGTCAACCGTGCCGTAGACAATCCATTTGTCGGTGTGGCCGTTGCCGCTGGCGACCTTGTCGATGATCGGCTCCAGGTAGTTATTGTCCTTGAAGTGCGTATCGACGTTTTTCTCCCAATCGAGCTGTTCGATGATAAAGTCGAGGTCTTGGTGCTTCTCCTTGGGGACATCCTTGACCAACAGCGACCAGGGAACCTCGCGCCCCTCCACCAGCGACTGATACATGCCGAATACGTCCGAACCCCATTGCGGCTCGTAGGTGCAAAGCGAGCCCGGCGCGTGCAGCACGCCCGGCGGAATCAGCCAGCCAGTGCCCCGCTTCAAACGGTATGCGCGGGACAAGTCTTGAATGCCGTTGTCCCCCTTGGACCAGTCTTCCAGGCATTTCCGCACTTGGGCCTTGGTCGTCCCTGGCTCCAGCCCCATAAAGGTGTAGGCAAAATTGTTATCGACGTTGTTGTACTGCGGCGGAAAATAGTAGCTCTCGGGCTTGCCTTCCTGGCCGGTCAGCTTGGCATGCTTGAACGACTGGTGCATGTGATGGGGGATCGGCCCCATGTTGTCGAAGAATTTGGAATAGACTGGCCAACGCTTGTATTTGTCGAACATCGCCTGGCCGACCAGCCGCGCACCGGCTTCCGCCACGGCATCGCGAAGCTGAAACTTTTGCCCCTCGAACGCGCAATAGCTCAGCCCTTCATCCGGAACGCGGCCTTCGTTGGCGGCCTCGGTGGTGCTGGCAAACCAACGCTCGTCAATCCCACCCCGATGCGCCCCATAGGCATACCAATCGTCCGGGTGCAGCTTGATCCGCTTGCCTGGGTGCAGAAAGCTACGTGGAACCCAAGTCGGTGTCAGCCGCAGCAACCCGCCACCCGCGTCGAGTGCCCGGCTAAGCACGGCAGCCACGTTGTCCTTGGTAACGGTTTTGGATGCAGCCATCGGCGATTTTCCTTAGCAACGCGGGTGAAAAACATTGAACCTCTGGCGGATCGAGATCAGCCAGAGCGGTTGAGAGCAGGTGAATTGGGCGTGGTAAGCCGCGACAAAACCGGCCGCGCCGGCCCTTGGCCGCTGGAAAAACCGAGCTTCGCGCCTACATTTGCCGTCGAGTTTTTATATAGTGCCAAACTTCAAGACACAAGCGGCGCACCTACCCGTGCGGATGGCACGAATTAGCGTCGGTAGGTTCGGCCTAAATTATTTCGCGCAAGTGGCTTGTTATTGTGGCGGGAAAGCTAGAATGGCGGACATGATTCGCGGGCCATGCATCCCCTTGAAACAACGAGGCAATCTGCCCCGATGAGTGGGCGTTGAAGAACAACCCGGCTTGCCGTCGACGGGCTACAGGTAGTGGAATCCATCATAAGCCTTAGCAGCCAGTTAGGGCTCGGCCCGCGCAGAAGAGCGCCACAAGGAAGAAGTGAACACAAGAGACCATTCGCGGGCGTAGCTCAGTTGGTAGAGCGCTAGCTTCCCAAGCTGGATGTCGACGGTTCGAGTCCGTTCGCCCGCTTTTGATGTAACTTATACCGATACTTGGAGTTAGTAGCCTGTCGATGGTCGGCGGTGCGGCCGATTTTCAGAAACGCAACGCCGTCGTCTACGGTCTTACGCCTCGAAGAAGGCCCAAGTTGCTCAACGCCATACCGACCTAATTCCCTCCTCAAGGTCAGCGGCCTGTGAAAAAAGGGCAGAACCTGTCCGGGCGGCCGTGTTAATTGGGGTTTTCAATGCCCTCCAAAGGGTCGGATCCCTTTTTCAACTGGCTGCTGGATGCGACACGAGCAAAACCGTCGCACACCCCGACGGCCCGCAACTTCCGCGTTTTGAGTGCGGGAGGATCCTTGTCGCCGATCAAGGCAAGAGGATTTCCTGAACGTCGTCGCCAGTCCCATAAACTCGAATCCCTTTCACCTTCGCTGTATCCAGAGACTTCCAAGATTCCTCTACGGTCACGATCGCGCGGGTCGGTGGGGAGGGGCTTGCCGGTGGTTTGGCTAGCAAGTCGTACTCCCAAATACCCTCCGCGGGAGGGGAGACATATATGCGCCGCACTAGTTGCGCCTCTGTCCAGCCCGTCGAATCGACCTCTCCGGTGACAACAAATCGCACCTCGGGTGGATCGGTGGGAATGAATTTATGCTTGATGCTCAAGATCTTGGAAATTCGCTCCAGCCTGATCGTCGGAGAGGCTTGGTCGGTCATCGTTGTTCCTCAAGAGCAGTCGCGTCATGTGGAAATTGCAGCCACTGCGTCCGGCCTCCGCCGGGTTGTATGCACAGCGGCCCCGCGAGCGCCAATTGGGGCTGCTCGGGAGCCGCTGCTGTCCCCACCCCACCATGTTCAGCGCAATCAGCGAGGACGGTTCTCCTCCGATGCGCATAATGTTTCAATTTTTTTGAGTATCCGCCAGGACGAGTTTTCGGCAGCGGCGCAGAGGCCGTCGGCAACCACCGTTTCGCCTTCTGGGAACCGCAATAGTTGATCCAGCAACTGGGAAGCGTGTTGTTCGATCTGTTGTTGGCGGTCACTGAAATCTGCAAAGGCAGGGGAGCGATGTTTCTCACTTCGCAACAAGCGGCGGGCCAAGACACGCACGAGGGGACGCATTTGCCAGGCGAATCCCTCGTGGGAGTCCGACGATGGCAATGCGTACTTCTGAGTCGGGCAAATGAAGGAGTCGGATGTTGATCGCATTGCACAACTCGCCGCGAGAAAGGTCCCGGTGCTAAACGGTGTTGTCCACGAAGACTTGGGCCGTGCCGGAAGTCTGCCCCCACCAATCTGCTACCTGGGCGGTAACCGTGCCGACCGTGCCCACGGCGATCTGACGGGCGATGGAAAAAGAGCCGCTGCTACCGACGGTGGTTGTGAGGCCGGACAGCAGCCCGCCAAAGGTGACCGTCAGGCCGTAGCATCGCTCGTCGGTGACCATGCCTTGAAAGGTCCAGTATTCGTTTTGGCCTTCCATCGCGGAGAAGGAACTCACCACGGGCGGCATGTTCGTCAAATTGAACTGAGCAACGTTGGAAACTTGCCCCCACACGTCAGTGGTAGTTGCCGTGATCTGCCCCAATTGGCTGGCCCATAGCGTGACGGAATAATAGCCCTGCGAATTGGTCGTGGCGGTGCCGCTAACTACGCCGCCAAACGTCACGGTTCGTCCAGACGGCGAAAGGTCCGTGATCATGCCGGACAACGTGACATATTGCCCGCCGCCAGCCTGTTCCCCGCCAACGTTGATGGTCGGAGGCGAACTAGTCAGCGTAACGCTGGCCGGTGCCGACGTCTGCCCCCATACATCCGTCACGCTGGCCTGGACCGTGCCCAGGCCATTGGCCTGAAAGGAGCCAGAAAACGCGCCGTTCGAGCCGGTCGTAAGCGTGCCTGAAATCACGCCCGAAAAGGTCACCACCAGCCCGGCCGGAGCCTCGTCCGACACATTGCCCGAGATCGACACCATCTGCCCATTGCCCGATTCCATGATGTTCATGCCGCCGATGGCCGGCTTGGCGCTAGTGAGTGTGGACATGGCCGCAGTTGAGACTTGCCCCCACACATCCGTGACCGTAGCGGTAACGTTGCCCAAGGAGCTTGCCTCCAACGTGGCCGAGAACGAGCCAGACGAGTTGGTCGTGACCGTGCCGCTCACGACGCCAGAAAGGGTAACCGGGCGGTTGCCGGGGGATTCATCCATGACCGTGCCGGTGATGGTTACCATTTTGCCATTGTTGGTCGGCATCACGCTCAGGTTGGTGATGGCGGGAACATTACTGGTCAATTGCGCCGAGTACGGCGACGAGGTAAGGCCCTCATTGTCGTGGGCGACGGCTGTAATCGTCCCCAAGCCGGACGCTTGTTGCACCAGTTGAAAATAGCCAGACGCATTGGCGGTCGCTTGCCCGGAAACGACGCCGCTGAATTGCAACTGCACCGTTGACGGCTGCTCGTCCATGACGTAGCCCGACAACGTTACCGTGGTTCCCTGCTGGGGAGTGATCATCAAGCTGCTGATGCTGGCGGCGGAGGGGCAGTCACGAGACTCCAGATGTTCAAATCGCAGCTTCTTGTAGTACGTCGGCGGCGTGGATCGCCGGGGGGCCGGCTTCAACCACTTCCAAATATTCCACATGTTGTTCAATCTCCCTCATCGTTCCCCACGATCGCCTCCGCGCGGACTCCATCCCCGGCCGACACAAGTTGGGCCCAAAGCAGATCGTCGGAATTTGGTGTTCGCCCAGACGAAACCGTCGTTCGCCTGCCAGCGACACCCTCTACCTTAAGAGTCGCGGTTGTCGGACGAAACCAGACAGAAATTTTTTGGGAAAATTTCGCCACGGTTAACGAGGCAAGAGCATCCCCCGATGGATGGGCATGCGTCGATCTCCAACCAGCCTTGGGGAAGGAAGTCAGTTGGAATCCCGTGAGGGGCTTCAAGCAGCGCCGTGCCAATGGGCGAACGAGGCAATGCCGAATGCGATGATGATTTGCCATCCATAGCGGGGGCAATGATTACATCCGCGCTTGTGCCAATGGGTCGATCAGCCTGAGAGGAGTGGCTTCCGGCTGGGAACGCCGTACACGAGCCGCCGACTGTGTAAATCGCGGTTCCTGCTGCAAGGGACGCAAGAACTCGTCTTCCAAGAGCCGTTTGGGATCGGCGGAAAGATCGATGGCCTTTTCCACATGATTGAGAGCTTTTGTCCGCGCTGCTTCGTTTGGCGAACCGCCGTAGCATAAGAGTCTCGCGGCAAACAGATGTAACTCCGCTGCTTTCGGATCTAACTCGATGGCGCGTTGGATGTCTTGGTAGGCGCGCGGGTCGAGAGGACGTTGCTCGTTCACAGCCTCCGCCAGGCCGTTAATGGCTCGATTGGCGAAAGGGGCTGAGGAACTTTGGTCCAGCTTAATCGCTTGAGCAAAACACTCCGCGGCCTGAGCGTTGCGTGAATTTCGCTGATAACTGAACCCCAGATTATTCCACATGGCCGGCGAGTCGCAGCCCAAGCGCTGGGCTCTTTGGTAGCAGTCGATCGCCTCATCGAACAATTTTCGTTGGTTGGCGCAATAGCCGGCGCCCAAAAAACAACGCATATCGCGGGGCTGGGAAGTCAGATAGGCCTTGGCGGCTGCCTCATATTTCCCCTGTCGTTGAAGTGCCACGGCCCAACCCACGGTGGCATCGATTGCGCGGGAATCGGCCTGATGGGCGTTGGCAAAGTGGATCTCCGCCACCTCCGGACGCCCTGCCGCCAATTCGGCGGCCCCGCGGCGGAATTCACGGTCAAACCAGGAAGGCCGGCTCGCCAGCGCCAAGACACCCGCCAGAATGCAACATGCCAGGCCTATACCCAGCAGGCGTACCGAGCGTCGATTTCCGCGCAGCCAACGCCGACCGCGAAACACCGGCTGGGACAATTTTCTCAACTCGCGGGCCACCACTTCCACCGAGGCCGGCCGGCGGTCAGCGTCCCAGGCCAGGCATTCTTGAATCAGGCGATCGAGTTGCGCGTCGGCCTCAGGCAACGACAGGACCAGGCTCTTGAGACCACCTCGCTGCCGAGCCATCAACTCGGTACCAGCCTCAGCCAGGGTGCATTTCTTATCCAGTATTGAATGAACGTCAAACGGATGCCGACCGGTCAGGGTCTCATACAGGATAACGCCCAGGGAATAGATATCGGATCGCGGGTCAGCGCTGTCGACCGCCGTCGCGTTCTTGCTGACGAGTTGGGCCAGTCGCTCGGGCGCCATGTACGGCAGCGTTCCCCCTTGCCTGGAAAACTGGTCATGCGCGTCGTAGGCCAGGTTGAAATCCAGCAACAACGGCCGGCCGCCAGTATCGAGGAGGACATTGGACGGTTTGATGTCTTGATGGCGAATGCCGGCCCGATGGATATAGGCCAGGGCCTCGGCCAGTTGCGCGGTCAACTCCAAAACGCCATCGATAAAGGGCCGCCGGCGGTCGGGACCACGAGCATGGCCCCCAGGCGGCACGTTGAGCGGCGGGGCGGAACGAGCTACTTCTCGGATGATCTGATCGTCGACAGGGACGGATTGCATGGCCGCTATGCGGTCAATCAGATCCGTCAAAGTCGCATGCCCTCGATAGGGCATGATCAGGGCCACCAGTTGATGCGCTGAATCGGGTTTGACGGAATGGATTGGCGCGATTCCGGGGTGATCCAGTTTGCCCTGCAGTAGGGCCTCGGCCGATCCTAATTGGGTCACCTTGACCACGACGTGGCGATTTCCCAACGCCGCTTCTTGCGCCAGAAAGACCCGCGAGAAAGCCCCTCTGCCCATCTCGGCCAGCAGCCGGCAACCCTGAAACTCCTCGCCAACCGACGGCCAGTGGGGCTGTGCCGCATGGGGAAACATCGCCGGATTGTTCTGCATCAGCCGATGAATGGAAAGCAACCGACCGATCTCCCCCGCGTGCTCGGGGAACTGCCGGCAAATGGCCGCGGAATCGGTATCCTCGCCGGCCATCTGCCGCTGATGAAACTCTTCCAATGCGATGTCCAGCAACAGGCTGCGATTTTCCCGCAAATCGGGATACTGCGCCAGCCAGTCTGCCGCGGAGGGGCGCGCACCCGTCCGCCAAGCCTCGACAAATTGTTCCACCAAGGCATCACATTCGACTGCGTCAGCTTCGCGCACATCCGAGGCCAGGGATGGTTTCATCGGTCAACCTTGTCCTTGAGAAAGACGAGACAATACTCTCGCCACGGTCCGTTGGCTCAACTTTAGTTTTTCGGCGATCTCCTGCTGGGGCATTCCGTCCCGACGCAAATACAGGATCGGGCGGTGCCGGGAGGGAACCGCGGCCAACAGTTGCTCCCAGCGCTCCTCGGCGATCACCAGATGGCTGGGGGTTGGGTGACGATCGGCAACCTCATCCGTCGCGAAGATTGCCGAGCCTTGCAACGACTGGTCTCGGCGCATGTCCCGCTTCTTTGTTTGCAACTGGCGCCGAAACTGCTCGATGACTTTGTTTTCAGCCATGGCTGTCAACAACCGCGCCAACGAGACCGGCGATTCAATATCCGCCAGCAGGCGCGGGTCGGCAAACAGCGATCCCCACACCGCTTGGACAAAATCGAGCGAGTCAAAACGTGTCCGCAGTTGACGAGCCAGTTTGCGGCGGATCGCTCGCAACACCGTGGGGCCAAACTCATCCAACAACCGCGCCACGGCCGGCTGCGAACCCTCGCGGGCCGCCGCTAATAGCGAGTGGAATTCTTCCTGGGACGACATGCTAGTTGCACGCATTGATATCATCGGCGCATCCGAACCCGTGGCTCGATTCATGTATGCCGCACACTATGCAAACCTTATTTGTTGCCACTGTCAAGATCACTGGGGCTGATTGTGCCAAGTCGATGGAATCACAATTTGAAATGGAAAGTCCGCTGCCACCACCGCCAGGCAGCCTGACCGAGCGACTGTGACGAAACGTGAATGCTTGCCCGGCCGCGGCAGCCAATCCGCAGGTGCTGCTCCGGATCGTCGATCGCCACGCGAGCCTGAAATGAAGCATTCATCGGTCGCTCACGGCCCCCTGCATCGCTCTTGCTGGCCAAATTA
Organism: Pirellulales bacterium; assembly: GCA_050247075.1. Taxonomy (GTDB): domain Bacteria; phylum Planctomycetota; class Planctomycetia; order Pirellulales; family JBFWUW01; genus JBFWUW01. Next base: position 19,166 of record JBFWUW010000012.1, read on the forward strand.
CCCCCCGTCTTGTTGGAAAGCTGCTGAGGCGTAGCCTGCAAATCACGGCGGGCGATCTCTTCCACGGTTCCCCGGAACACAACCCCTGGCAACTCGTCGAACAAGAGGACAACGCTTTGTTCCAGTTGTACATATTCTATATCGGCCTGATCGATGACCAGGTCCGCCCAGAACCGGCTGGGATCGCCAATCTGGCAGAGCAGACTCCCTGGTGAGAGCGAGCAATGCATGTTACGTCGCTCCAAGGGAGTGCCGCTCCAGGTCGGCAACTCCCCATCAGCGGCCCGCGACTTGGATTGCGACGGTGGCGGCAGAACAGTCCCCGACAGGGGAGCGGCCAGAGTCAATTGATCGAGATCGGCCTGTTTGCGGTCTAGCTGCCCGCTCAGCGAAGCGACCGACTTGGCCAGTTCCGGAAGCTGGCCCGCCGCTTTCTCGTCCAAGAAACGAATCCGCCGCGCGTTCTCGAGCAGCACTCGTTGGCGGTCGCGCTTCCGGCGGATCGTGGCGGCTTCCAATTCCAGATCGATGTTTTCCAATTGGGCCAGCGTCTCTCCCGCCGCCACCACCTGGCCAGGTCGCACACGCAACTCCGTTATTTCCCCGGGAATCTTCACAAACACCGAGGCGGCATCCCTGGGCTGGAGTGCCAGCGGACAGTGAACGCGGTGCGGAAGCGGAATGGCCAACAGCACCACGGCAACGAATGCCAGCGATCCGCTCCTGATAAAAAACCTGCGCTGCCGGTACTCGTCCCTCTTGCGCGGAGTTCGCATGAACCTTACCAGACGGCTGACAGGCTGAATCAACAGAGCGAACAAGGATAAGCATCCCAATAACTGCCCTAGTATCTTCAACCGATATGGTTCCAGGCAATGATACAAAAACACGAGTATGGACAACGTCACCAGCCAGCGATAAATCTCCGAGGCCACGGTGAACAGCGCGAATTGCCAAGGACGGCCGCGGGGCAGGAACGGATCGTCCGATGATTCATCCCCCAAGAACCAAGCCGACAAAAACCGGCGCAGCATGTCGCTCGATCTTTGCCGCAGATTGGGAATCTCCAGGTAGTCGGCCAGGATGTAATAGCCATCGTATCGCAGCAGGGGATTGGCATTAAACAGGACGGTCGTCACGGAGCAGATGAACATCGTGCTCAGGCAAAGATTGTGCAGCAGGCCGGGCTGGCTGAACCACCAGGCGAACGTGGCAAGCGAGGCAATCACCAATTCCACGTACATTCCCGCGGCGGCAATCGCCATCCGATGCCATTTATTGGGGAGCATCCAGGAGTCGGAGACGTTGCAATATAAGCAGGGTGAGAACACCAGCAGCAGAACGCCGATCTCGTGGCACTCGCCGCCAAAATGTTTACAAGCAAAGGCGTGCCCCAACTCGTGGCAGATCTTGGTCACGACCAGCACACCCGCCAGCGTGAAGGCGTTTTCGCGGGTAAAGAATTGATGGAACGCCGGCAGCTTGGCGTAAAAGGTTTCCATCCGCACGACGACTAGCAACAGCGCCGCTAATCCCAGCAGCAGTGACATCCACAACGCGGCGGGCGTAAACGCCCAGCGGACAAAAGGATAGACCCGATTGAGAAACCCATCAGGATCGACACCACGAAAGCGAATCGACAGCAGATTGCTCAACATTCCCCAGCGATTCCCTCGGATGCGCTGGGCGTCTCGCTCCAGCATCACGTGCCCCTGGCCAGAGGCATGGGAGGTCACCAGCCCGCTCTGGTGAAGCATTGCCGCGAAGCCGACAACCTCCGCGATTGACAGCCGATCCGGGGCGAATTGCCAGCCATAGGCTTCCTGGATATCCGCCGGACTATGCTGGCCGTCCAGGTTATTGAGGATGAAATACTCCGCCTCGGCCAGGCGATGGTACCGAAGCTTGAGCGGGTCTTTGATAACCCACCAAGTGCGACCTTGAAATGTCTGGCGGCGGGCCATCAAATCGCCGCGCACGGCCAGCGGCAAGGGCTGGAATGCGGCGGCTGAGGAAGATGTACCAGACATGCGTACCCCGTTACGATCCAGTCGGCTCGGATTCTTCCACCGTTTCAGCGGGGGACATCAAGTCAATCCGCATCTCAGCTTTTGTTCCCGGCCGCAGCAGCCACTGCCGCCCTTGGCGACGATTGACGACTTCGGCCCAAATCCGGAACTCGCCATCCGCCTCGACCTTGGGATGGACGAACACGACCTTGCCAGAAAACTTCTCCACTTGACCGCGCGCTAAAGAAACCTCGACCGTGACCGGCCGTTCGTCCAGTTCGTCCGGATGGAACTCGGCGGCCCGCACGAAACCTTCCACCCGCAACCGGTCCAGGCGGACAATGCGAGCCACGCGATCCCCCGGTTGCACCCACTCGCCGGCCCGCTTGGGCAGTTCCACCACCACTCCGGACAAAGGGGCCAGCACCCGCCGACGCGAGATCGACGTGTCGGCCGCCGCCACCTCCGCCGCTTTGCCCTGGCTGGCGATTCCATGCACCTGTTGCTCGAAGCGGGCCTGTTCGATTTGCAACTCGGCCGTTTCCCATTGCAAACGCCGCTTGCGGACTTCGGACTGAGACAACGTGCCTGGTCCCCGCTTGTTGACCGCCACCGCGTCGTCGTACTCAACCTTGGCAACCTCAGCCAGCGACTCTGCATGACGAACGGCCACGTCGTTGTCGGCCTTGGCCTGCGCGGCATTGTGCTCCAACGTGGCCACGTCTCGTTGACGGCGGGGCTGCTCGTCGTCGATCTGGGCCAACAATTGGCCTGCTTCGACCGGCATCCCCTCCACGATCTCGACCAGCGTGAGCTGCCCGGCTTCCCTGGCTGGGACATCAATTTCGTCGATGACCGTGACCAGGCAGTTAGGCACAATCGCCAGGGCCGGCCGATCGCCAGCCTGACACAATACGAGCGCCAACAACGAACAGGCCAACATGATCACAAACCTCCTTAACGGAGTCGAAAAAAAATACGGGATTGAATGAAGGCCAACACGTCGTGGAACCAGACGTATCCCAAGGCCCGCCGTCCACAATGCACACGGACCATCACCTCGGCGCCGGGCCGCAGATCTCTCAATTCGTCCCGGTTGATCGCCACTTGCAGCCGGACGATGTTGCCGTCGTCCTCCCCCACCTCGGCCCGCCGCTCCGCGTCGATCAAACGTCCCTGAAGAACTCGGTCTGGCTGATGGGCCGCTACAAACGACACAGCCAACGGCGTATCGCTTTCCGCTCTGGCCTGGGAGATGTGCCCCATCCGCTCCTCGGGCATCCGGACCTGCAACTCCCATTCGGCTGCCGGGTTCACCACGCTGAAGAGAGCGTCGCCCCGCTTGACCGGCCGATGCCTTAATAGGTCCGCCACGTTCCAGGTTACCACCTCGCCGGCGATCGGGCTGCGGATTTCTAACTGGCTGGATTTGCGTTCCAGAAGCTCCAACTCCTGATCCAGGCTGGTGATTGTTTGCTTGTCGGCCAGGCGCTCGCCATGCAGGCGGGCTTGCTCCGTGGCGCTGAGCGCCTGTTGATCGCCGGAGAGGGCGACTTCCAAGGCACTGAGGTGCTCCACTGTGACGGCTCGTTGGCCTGCGGTGCCTTCGATCTGCCGCTCCAATTCAAAGTTTTGCAACGTGGCCAGCAGATCCCGCTTGGCCACGGTCGAACCGTGCCGCACATGGACATCGGCGACAACGCCGTCCACTTCGGCAAACACCTCCCGCCGCTCGACCGGTTGCAACACCCCGCGCCCTTCCAGCTTGAAGTCCGCCGGGATGAACGTCAGGGCCAATGCGATCGAAACCAAAGCCGCCATTACGGCCAGTGTCTTGGGCCAGGTCCCCGCTTGAACAAGTTGGCTGGCCTTCCCCAGCGCTCGCCACACCGGCAACAAGAACAGGCTCTCGTGTTCCAAGGCGTTAGCCAGCGCCGTGGCCGCCGGCTCCGCGACTAATTGCGTTTGTTCCCACAGTGAAACGGAAGAATCCACGTCTTCGGACTGTTCGACCACCAGAGCGCCGAAAGGTGCTTCGGGCGGAGACTGCGGATCGAGCAGCGGACGGACCAGGGGGACAACCAGCACTGTCCGCATAGGCGTTTCTTCCAGGTAGGCATCGAGCGCGTTCTGGACTTGCGGCTCTAAAGGCGCGGCGCGGCCGCCGTAGATCAAGCCTTCCCGCGACTTGACGACGATTTCCGCTAAATCCTGGAGGCGCTTGACGGCCGCGGAGCGAGGATCGACATGCTCCTGGCCGCTAATGGCCACCACGCGCATCTTTCGTCCCTGTCGCACCGCCAGGCTCATCCGCTCGCACGGCACCACCCGCCGCCCCTCATGCACGACCTGCAAGGCGGCGGATTTCAGGTCCAATCGAGAATGCACCAACCGATTGAACGCCAAGAAATGATCCCAGCGGGACTGCCGCGCCAGCAATGTTTTCAATTGGCGGGCTTGCAGATATTGCGAGGCCAGTTCGCAAAAATCCGCCAGCAGTCCCACATGCCCACGCTGGACCGCGGGCAAAGACTCGGGACGTTGAAAAGTCTCCACGAGACCGACCACCTCGTCCGCGCAGCGCAGCGGCACGGTTGCTAACAGAAAAGGTGTTGGATTGCCCGGGCCGGTCTCGATTTGATTTCCGTTGCCCGGCGCGATCAGGCAGGGCCGGCCGTTTGCGGCTATTGGTTGCAATTGTTGGGCGTGCTGTTCCACTAACTCTGGCCGAGCCGTCAAGCCGGTTGATTCCAGTCCCTGCGCTTCAGCCAACCGCAAGCCGGGACCGTCCAGCAGCCACACCGCCACGGCGACTGCGTCCAGCCCGGCGGCCACACGGGGGACAAAGCGGGAAAAGAACTCGGGTTCCGCCAGACCTGACTTAAGTTCGTTCGCCAACTCCAGAAACAACCGCCGTAGCTTGTCGTGGCTGGCCGCGGACGATTGCGATTCAAGGCTCATCCGCCTGCCCCTTGTCTGTTTTTGCCGGAATGAGCCAAAGTGACAGCCAAGCGACAATGGAAGATTGAACAGAAAGTGCCCCCCAAATACCCGATTGTGACAGCCGCGCTGTAAATGGCAAGAAAAAAATCCGTACCGAGGAAATGAAGGCCGCGGTTGTCCGAACAGGCGTGGATAGTCATTCAGGGCATTGCCGCTTTGGCCGCCGTGTTGGGTTTAAGCTGGCCGGCGCAGTTCGCGGTGCAGCCAAGCCCGGGCGAAGGACCAGAGGCGGTCGGCGCTGCGGGCAGAGATGTCTAGCAGTTGGGCCGCCTCGCTCAATGTAACGCCGGCAAAGTAACGCAGGCGGACGATCTGGGCGGCGGCTTGGTCTTGCTCGGCCAGCTTATCGAGTGCTTCGTCCAGGGCCAGCAAGTCTTCGTGCAGTTCGGGCGCGGCCAGTGCCGACTCGTCGAGCGGCAGCCGGGCCATGTCGCCGCCGCGCTTAAGGCGTTTCTTCTTACGGGCCGCCTCGACCAGAATCCGCCGCATCGCCTCGGCCGCCGCGGCAGGGAAATGCCCGAGTGAGTTTTAAGTGACGGGCGTGTCAGAGCTAATCGGCCGCTTTTCGGCGGTTATAATGACCGTTAACATTTTGGGAGTTTTTCCATACGTCGAAGGATTCGCTCGTGCCCGTCACCATCAACCAATTTGGGAAAGCAATCGTCGCCGCCGGCGTGATGTCGGCGGACGACGTGAAATCCTTGTGGTCGGCGTTGCCGGCGGCCGGGCGGCCGAAGGATGGCGAGACGTTCGCTGATTTCTTGGTCCAACAAGGCAAGCTGACCGATTTTCAGTCGCAGGAACTCTTGAGCGGTTCCGGCGCGCCGCTCGTGCTGGGCGACTACGTCTTACTCAGCAGAATTGGCGCGGGTGGTATGGGGCAAGTCTTCAAAGCTCAACACCGGCACATGGAACGACTTGTCGCCATCAAGCTGCTGCCGGCGGCGATGACCAAAGACGAGGCGGCCGTCAAACGCTTCCAACGGGAAGTAAAAGCCGCGGCTAAACTGGCCCACAACAATATCGTGCAAGCCTACGATGCCGGCGTGCAGCGAGGAGTATGGTATCTGGTGATGGAATACGTCGAAGGCCGTGACCTGCTCGGTCATCGGCAAAGAGCGTGGTCCGTTCTCGGTGCAAGAGGCCGTCGATTGCATCCTGCAAGCGGCTCGCGGCCTCGCCTACGCCCACGGCGAAGGCGTTATCCATCGAGACATCAAGCCGGCCAATTTGTTGTTGGATAAAAAGGGTACGGTCAAGATTCTCGATATGGGCTTGGCCCGCTTCGACAACTCGGCCGATGCCGCCGACCACCAACTCACCAACACCGGGCAGGTGATGGGAACGGTCGATTACATGGCCCCGGAACAGGCGGCCGACACGCACGCCGCCGATGCTCGCAGCGATATCTATTCGTTGGGCTGCTCGCTGTACCGGCTGCTCACGGGCGCTAGCGTGTTTGCCGGCGACACGGTCGTGAAGAAGCTGATGGCGCACATGAACGCGCCCGTGCCGTCGCTGTCGGCCAATCGGCCCGACGTGCCGGCAGAGATCGACCGCGTCTTTCAGAAGATGATGGCCAAGAAGCCGGAGGATCGGTACCAACAGGCCCCGGAGTTGGTGGCCGATCTGGAAGCGTGGAAATCAGAGCATGGTGATGGGAGCAGCTCGTCGGCCACCTTGCCTGGCAACGTCGAGGTGACCGAGTTTCTGACGGCGATGCAGCCGTCGTCCACCGGCGCCGCGTCGACCGTAAAGTCCGGCACAAAGACGTCGGTCAAGACCGAGCAGACGGCGGCACATTTGAGTCCTGAGGTCGGAACGGACCCGAAGAGCGAAGTTCAATTGGCGAGCCCCGCAGCGTTAGCCCGGGGAGTTCGTCGCAGCGGCAAGAAACCACCAGTTATGTGGATCGCCGCCGGCGTTGCGACATTGCTCGTCGTCGGTGGTTTCGGCGCTTGGCTCTCCGGCATCTGGGTGATCGTCAAGGACGACAAGGGCAACGAGGTCGCCCGCCGCAAGGTGCCCGACGGCGGCACGGCCACGGTGCAGACAACGCCGGTGGAAAAGGGACAGGGGGTGACGGGTTCCTCTCATCCGCCGTCGGCCACAATGCCGACAGGCAATTCGTCGTCGGCATCGACGCCGAAACTCTTTGAATTGCCCGTACTCAATAGTCGCGGTCAAGACGATTGTTACCCGTGGGTTATCAACGGGGGCCGTGTGATCTATTTCACACGTGAAGCCGAAGGGCTTGGGTCCGCGACGTACCGAGCGACCCGCCCGCAAACCAACGCTCTGTTTTCCATTCCGGTGCGCGTCGTATCGGGTCGTCAAGCGGTCGTCACCGACGATGAAATCTACGCCGTGATGCTAAGTGCCGCCTACCGACCCGGAGACAAGCTGCAGGAATCCTCGCGGAAGTCGGCGGCCGACGCCTGGGACAATCCGCAACCGATCGTCTCTCTCTCGACGCAAAATAACGTCAAGAGTCCTTGGCTCAGCGGCAACGGTTTGACGCTGGTATTTCAACGACCGCGGACGGCGAAGACCTATCCCGGCAAAGACACGGAGTTCGTCATCGCGCGTCGTACGGCCCGCGACCAGCCGTGGGGTGCTCCGGAATTGCTGCCCATGTCGGTCGACGAGGCGCTGACCGACTCATTGACGTGGCCGCATCTCAGCGCCGACGGTCTTACGCTCACCTTTTGCCACGGTGGAACACGGTATGCGGCGGTGTACCTTGCCCGCCGCGCTTCGCAAGCCGAACCGTTTGGCGACTATCGACCCGTGGTGATCGATGGACAACCGCTCACCGGACGTTGTGCACGGTACGAGCCTGCGACCGACACGCTGTACTTGTCACACGATCCGGACCCCGCGATCAAAGACAGTGACGTGTATGAGGTCGCCAGCCTCACGACTGCGATCGCTCGCCCCGGAACGGCGAAGGCCGCCGCAGTTGCAAATACCCCCGCCCCGCCGCCGGCGGTGGCTCCGTTTGATGCGAAGACGGCCCGCTCACATCAAGACGCCTGGGCAAAGCATTTGGGCATCCAGGTTGAAACGCCCAACAGCGTCGGGCAGACGATGATCCTCATTCCGCCCGGTGAGTTCCTGATGGGCAGCACCGATGTCGAAGTCGAAGCGGCGTTGAAGGTGGCCTACGAAATCGAAGCCGACCAACTGACCATAGATCGCATTCAGAAAAACGAACGGCCGCAACACAAGGTCGTCATCACGAAGCCGTTCTGGATGAGTGCGACCGAAGTGACGATCGGCGAGTTCAAGAAGTTTTCCGCCACCGGCTATGTCACGGAAGCGGAAAAGGTGGCCCCAAACGATCCCACGGCCAAGGCGTACCTCAGTGCCGGGGGCGACAATCTTCCGGCGGCGTACATCACCTGGAACGATGCCGTGGCGTATTGCCGGTGGCTTTCCACACAAGAAAAGAAAACATATCGTCTGCCGACGGAAGCGGAGTGGGAATACGCGTGCCGGGCCGGGATGACGACACAGTATTCGTTCGGCGACGATTACAACGAACTGTCGAAGTACGGCTGGTACAAGGCGAACGCCGGCGGCGAATCGCATCCGGTGGGAACACTGTTACCGAACCCGTTCGGTCTGTTCGATATGCACGGGAATTTGTACGAATGGTGCGGCGATTATCACGACGAAAAATGGTATTCAACATCTTCGTCAAACGACCCGATCGGCCCATCCGCCGGCTCCAATCGCGTGATTCGCGGCGGCAACTGGCTCAACCACGCTTCCCACTGTCGCTCGGCGTATCGCTCCTACACCTCGCCGTCGCCCCGTCTCCGCAGCAACGGTTTTCGCTGCGTGTCGGTGTGGTAGGAGTGTCGCGTCCAGTCATCGAACTCTGATAATCTGTACTCTGTTTCTCTCGCCGTGCGCCGGGCGTAGCCCAGCGCACGGTATAAAAATCATACGTCATTCTGACACGCCGTTGTTCGTCAAGACGCATGACTTCAACGCGGGGCTTTTTGAACACACACAACGTTTTCCTAAACACCTGCGGCACACCTACACGAATCGGTTGGAGTCGTCGGCGTTGGAATTCGAGGAAGCCCTTTTGATGGCAAACGCCGCACGGGGTCAAGTGCGGAGCCGGTGGTTGGAACGGGCCGACGGCCGGTTGAGTTGTTTTTAAGGAATTGCAGTAAAGTGCTTTGGGTGAATTGCCAAATCGCAGGGGCAGCGGTATGGCACCCAAACGCCCTTCGACCATGGCGAGTGAAGCGTCTTGCTCGATCCAACTGACCAAGGAAACGCCCAAATTCGCCGGTGGACCGCGCGGGAAATTCCGCGGACCTTTGGCCGCAGCCCCCGACTCGCGGGCATGGCTCCGCGGACCATTGGCACGCAAGAAACGCTGCGAAGCGCGGCACGCCTGCCACTTTGGCGAGAAAGACCGATGCGGGCAGCATCAACCGCGGAACCGTCAAGACTTACCTGGCGGGGACAATCTTCAATTTCATTAGCGGCGTGCAAGGGGCGGGCATGCCGCCGCGGATATCGCTACCCCACGTTTGCGCGATGGTGAAGTAGTAGGTTCCCTGATGGATTTCAGCGGGAACCTTGATGGGGACTTCGACCATGCCGTTGTTGATCGGCAGCACTTGCGGCGTGGTCAACGCACACGCGACTCCAGCCGTAGCCAGGTTGGCCACGAGCGGCATGGTGGTCGGCGTTGGTTGGCCCTCCGCCCCCCCCAAGACTTTGACCGCGATCGTCCCGCTGCCGCCAGGGCTCAGCGTAATCTCCCGGACCGCCGTATCGAGCCAAGGGCCTTGCGGCCTGGCCACCGCCGCGCGCGATTGCGGACTGGCACGAAAGAAGCCAGTGTCGCTGGTGTAATAGAGCGTCAGTGGAATAGACGGGTGTACCGAATCATCCGCTGCCTCGCTGGCCAGGTTGCTGCCTGAGCCAGGCGGTGGATCGGTTGATGGCGCACCAGGCTGCTGGCGTCCCTCACCGGTCTGTGGGGGGCTTTCAACCGACGCGCGGCCCACGATTTGGAAGGGAACGCACGTACCCGGCCGGGCATCGGCCGGTGCCGTGATCGTGAGAAACAGCTTGTGCTGGTAGGTAGTGTACGGTCGCAGGCCTTTGTTTCCCAGCGAAGTCGCGGTACTGCCGTTCCAGCCGGCGGGCAGTCCCTCCACGGAGATTTCCACGTCTTCATCGAAATTGGCGTAGCGATCGACGCGGACCAGCACGGCAGCGGTCGAGCCTGGTCCCCAGATTGGTACGGCGTCTGGGAAGTGCGTCAAGCGAAAATCGGGCCGGGCTTCCTCCACCGTCAGCCGATAGATGGCCCGCGGACCTCCGCCGCCCGATTGCTCGGTAACTTTGACGAAGTACTCGCCCGTTGCTGGTGCCGTCAGCATCAGCTTGCTGTCGGTCGTTTTGAAATCGTGGAAGCATTCGTAGCCAGGTTCAAAAGACTCGTCATCGTTTTCCAGGAGCAGCGCACCGGCGGCATCATAGACTTGGATCAGGGTATCGACCGGCGAACGTACATACCGCTGGGCGACGATTTTCAGCCAAACCTTCTGCTCCGCGGCGAGTTCCAGGCGATACCAGTCGGCATCGCCAGGCTGGTCGAAACGGGCGTTGACAACCGTCGGCCAGGCGAGCAACGGGGCTTGCGGCCGCCCATCGTTGGGCTCGGCCTCGACAATCTCTGGCAGATGGCCGAGAACCAGCGGCACATCGAGTCCGCCATGCGGCGTATCTTGTAGTGTCAGATGCCGCAAGAGAAACGCGGGATCAGCCTGCGGCGCGCCAATAGGAGCGACCGCCACGCGCCGCTTCGTCCCTTGCGGAACGTTAGGGCCAAAGAGTTCAATCTCACGATCGGCCCCGCGCTGCAGGCCGGGGGGAAACGCACCCACGACGTAGGGTGTTTCGCCCAGCGTCAGACGGTAGACGGCTTCCGGAAAACCTCCGTAGTTTAGCAGCAATACGCGAACGAAGTAGTCGCCGTCGGCGGGCAACGCATACTCGATCAACGGGTCGAAGCCGAGCGTGTCTTCAGCGGCGGCCAGGGTTTTTCCGGTCGAGTCGAGCAATTCTAAACTGAAATCGGCAATGCCGTAGTTGCGGCCCTGCCCGTGAATGTCGAGGGCGTGCGCCGCGATTGCCGCCACGACCTTTTGGCCAGCCTTGCCGTGGAATTTGAAAACATCCAGATCAGCCTGCGGGTTGATGCGGCCGCAGACCACGGTTGGCGTAAGGTCGAGCGTTTGCGCGCGGGCTGGATCGTCGTTCGGCTCGGCTTCTACCACTTCCGGCAGCGCGCCGACGACGAAATGGGCAAAGTTGGTCAGACCACTCCTCTCATTCAATACCCGCAGCCAACGACGGCCCAGCGTGGCGTCGGCGGCGATATCGAGCGTTGCCTCCAGCGTGCTGCCGTCGATCGACTGTAGTTCCTTGACGGCGATCCCTCCCGGACCATCAATGATGATCTCTTGAGGATGCAAAAGTCCGCTGCCGACCCCTTTGAATTGTACCTTGACCGTCGTTCCCCTCATTCCACCGTTGGGAAAGATGGAATCGAGGCGGCACTCGGCGTAGGAAGGGGCGGTCGATTGGGCAAAGCAATATGCCACATGATGTGAAACAGAAAATGCAAGCAACAAGCTTACGGCATGTAGCGTTCGAATCCGAACGCGACCGCGCTTGTCACTCATCCGCGATTCGCCCGTGTTCATGTTCGCTTCCGTTTCCGTTCGCCTACGACAGTACACCATCAATCGGCTGGCCGCCGTTGTTGATCTGGATCGGTCGGCCGTCGTTGGAGATGTACTCCTGAGTGTCATCGATCCCCATCAGGCGGAAGATGGTGGCGGCGTAATCGAGCGTGGTGTTGGCACGGCCGGCGACGTTTTCGCACTTGGCATCGGTCTGGCCGACAATGCTGCCCATGCGCACTCCCGCCCCGCTGAAGCCGATGGCATTGCAGAGTGGATAGTGGTCGCGTCCCGCCCCGCCGTTGACGCGCGGCGTGCGGCCAAACTCGCCGGCACACAGCACGACCGTGTTTTCGAGCATGCCGCGCTCCGACAGGTCCGTCAGCAGCGCCGACCAGGCGCGGTCGAGCGTGGGCAGCAGTGGATCTTTCAAGCGGATAAAATTCTTGTCGTGCGTGTCGTATCCGGTGAAATCGACCGCCACGAAGCGCACGCCCGCCTCCACCAACCGCCGGGCAAGCAGCGTCGCCTGGCCTTCGCGAGTGCGGCCGTAGCGGTCTCGCAGGTTTTCCGGCTCGGCGTTCAAATCGAAAGCTTGCTTGGCGACCGGCGAGGTGATCAAGTCGTAGGCCTGGCGATAGAACTCGCCGCGGTCGGCGATCGCACCCGAAACATCGACCGTGCGTTGCCAAGAGTCGAGCCGGTCAAGAATATTGCGGCGGCGGCGCGTGCGGTCGGCCCCAATCAGCGACGGGATCGAAACGTCGTCCACCGAGAAGTCTTTTTCTTGCGGGCTGCGGCGAACCATCAGCGGATTGTAGGCTGAGCCGAGATAGCCGCCGCCGGAATACATCATCGGCCCGCTGGCAACCTGAACGTAGGGCGGCATACCGTCCTTCCAGCCCAGTTCCTTCGACACCACCGACCCGAAACAGGGATAAATAGTCGAGCCGACGGGGGCCGCGTTGACGTCGGGCACTTGCGGGTAGCCGGTCAGCATCCAGTGAGTCGCCTCGGAGTGCTGGCTTCCTTGATGGACGATCGTCCGCACCTGGCAGACTTTGTCCATCTGCCGGCTCATCAACGGCAAGTGTTCGCAAACATTTAGACCCGGCAGGTTGGTGGCAATGGGCTGAAACTCGCCGCGGTACTCCACCGGCGCGTTGGGCTTCATGTCGAGCGTGTCAATATTGCTCAGCCCGCCGTTCGTCCAAAGCAGAATGAAGTTGGTATCCTTGCGGGTAGCCGCGGGCTGGATCTGCTCAGCCCGCAGCAATTTGGGGAGCGACAAACCGAACAAACCAAGGCCGCCAATCTGCAACAGCGCACGGCGCGAAAGGCCTTCGCAATTTCGAGAGACGTTGGGGATATCAAACACGAGCAGATCCTGTGGAATAATGGATTGTCGTATCAGTGATTGAACACGAACTCCGAACAGTTGAGCAACGCCCACACAATATCTTGCCAGGCTTCATCGCGCGATGGCCCCGCGGCAATTGTCTCTCGAATAGCCAGGCGTTCGTCGTCGTTTGGCAACCTCGAAAACGCCGCCAAGTAAAGCTCATCGACGATTTCGTCGTCGCCCTTGCCGGCCTCGATCCGCTCGGCCAGGTAGCCGGTCGGAGCAACGATTTTTTCGTGCAGCGCGGGACTATTGACCAGCAACAGGGCCTGCGACAGGTCTGAGTTCGAGCCGCGTGCGCACTCGCAAGGGCTGTTGCGCAACGGACGACCAAAAGTCGTCAGGAACTGCGAGACAATCGTCTGGTCGGGGAGCGCAATGGCGCGAGTTCCGGTTGGTTGACCGACGAAGTTCTCGGTAGTGCCCGTCACCTGGTTGATAACATCCAACAGAACCTCGGCAGACAATCGCCGCGGACCGCGATGCGTAAACAACAACCCGTCTTCGTCGCGCCGTGGATTGATCTCGGGCGCAAGTTGATAGATGCGTGAGTTGCAAATTGTCCGCAGCAAATGCTTGGAATCGAAGCCGTGCGCGGCAAAGTCCTCGGCCAGGGCATCGAGAACGCGCGGCAACGAGGCCGGGTTTGTGGCCCGCATGTCGTCGACTGGTTCGACCAGGCCAAAGCCCAACAACGAGGCCCAGGCGCGATTGGCAAAGTTGCGGGCAAAGAACGGGTTGTCACGATGGGTGATCCAATCCGCCAGTTTTTGCCGTGGATCTTGCGGTTCGTTGGCGACCGGCAACGCGGTATCCTCGGCGAGCGCCGAGGGTGAATCGCTCGCCGGCGCACCAAGGGGGTGCCGCTCCTGGCCCGACTGGATTGGCGGTTCGCCGAAGACGCGTGGGGCGACGGACATTTGCGGCTTGCGGTTGGGGTTTTCCTGGGCTGACGGGCGGATGCTCTTAGGCCCGCCAAACCGCGAACCGAGTTGGCCGCTGTCTTTGGCTTCCAGCTTGGAGAAAAATGCCGCCAGTCCGTAGTAGTCCTGCTGGCTCCAGACTTCGTTGGGGTGGTGATGGCATTTGGTGCATTGCAGACGGACCCCGAGAAAAACCTGCGAAGTCGTCTCGGCCAAGTCCTCGACCTTCTCGTCGATAAAGAAGTAAGCCACGGGCCCGTTGGTAAACAGGTTTCCCTGGGCCGTTAGCAATTCGCGGGTCATGGCGTCGAGAGGCTTGTTTTCGCGCACGGACTGTCGAATCCAGCTATTGAAACTCGCCAGCCCCTTGTCTCCCAGGTACCGCCGGTGGGCCCGCAACAAGTCGCCCCATTTGAGCGACCAGTAGTCGACATACTCTGGGCGCTCGAGCAGTTGGTCGATAACCGCCTGGCGCTTGTTGGGGTTTGTGTCGGCCAGAAAGTTTCGCGATTCGTTCGGCGTCGGCAGCGTGCCGATCAGATCGAGGAAAACTCGACGCAGGAACGTGCCATCGTCCGCCAAGGATGCTGGCTGAACGCCGAGGTGCTTCCACTCGGCGGCCGCCAATTCGTCCAGAAAGTTCTGCGTGGGAAAGGCAAACTCCGACGGCGGGCCGTAAGGAACGGAGACGCTGACCGAGGCGACTTGACCCAGATAACGCACGGTTACGGACGTCTTGCCCGGGCGCTGGGCCGAGACGATTCCCTGAGGCGACACGTCGGCAATGGTTTTGTCGCGGATGTCGAACAGCGCCCAGGGAGTCACGTCCCGCGACGAGCCATCGGCAAACGACGCCACGACCCGCAAGGGGACCGCAATGCCCGACTCACCTCTGGACGGTTTCTCGCCAACCGTGCCGGCATACGACAACACGGCCTCCGGCGGTTCGACCTTGATCTGCAATCCTTCGAGGTCGTTTGGCTGGGGGCCGGGCATTCCAGCCGCGAACCAATCGCGAAAAATAGCCGCTGCTTCGGAATTGGGCGTGATTCGCTGTCCGCCGCCATGCGGTACGCTGGCCGTCGCCTTCAACAACAGCAAACTACGATCGGGCAGCGCGGCATTAATGCGCCGGCCGCGCGAGGCTTTCGTAATTACGTCGAAATCGAACGGAGCGTCAAAGCCCAAGAGCGACAATTGCAACCCGCCCCGACCTTGAAACGACCCATGGCATGCACCCGCGTTGCAACCCGACTTGGTCAACGCGGGTACAACATCACGTGTGAAACTTAACGGCTGCGCCACGGGCCGCAGCGCCGGTTCAACCCGCTCACGCGTGGGATCGGCCGCTTTGGTGTCAGCAGACAACAGCGCCGCTGCTAAGCCAAGAATCGTCGCCGATATTCCGCGGCTTGGGTTCATGGGCTTTCTCCAAAACGCTACTGCCACCGAAAGTGGCTTGATGGCAGCATGGGGCGGTCGAGGTAGGGTTCAAGGCTGGACCGGCAATTTTAACCGATCTGCCGACAGATGTCATCAGTCAATCTTGATGAATTGGCTCGCGCAGCTAGAAAAGTCCCAGTGTTGGCTTGTTGAAAGCGCGTTGTCGCAAAGGGGCAAAGCGAATCAGTGTGCTTAGATGCGCGTTCCGCTTCGAGAATGACCCGCCGCAACTTCGCGCGCGATAGGGCCAAAGTTGCCTAATAGCGCGGCGGCTCATCGAGGCGTGCAGGTCAATACCTATGGCTGGATAGGCTGCATGGACTGTTGAAGTTCGGTCATGGCATGCTGGCCGACTTGCAAGAAGCCTTCCTGGCCGCGGTCGAGATCGGCGATTAGTGACATGACGACGGCAAATGCCAAGACCAATCCAACCATGGCGGGTGACCGGCGGGTGGCGGAAAGCCCGCATTGGTATCCAATCGCCGCGACACCAAGCATCGATAACTCAAACAGCCCGACCCAAATAACCAATGGAATACGGCCTTGGACCCCCACCAGCATCCGTTTGGCATGCATGTCGATGAGATCGTTCAGCGATTGAATGAAAACGCCCGTGATGATCGAATGCGGGTCTTGCTCCGCGACCACCTTGGTCCTTGCCCAAAGCGACTCATGTATTTCCGCCGAGCGGACAATGGATTCCTCGAGCTTGCCTTGCCGAACGCCTTGAATGCGAACATCGACGTACTCTCGCAGCAGATCGGTGATTTCGGACTGTGCCGGTTCGGGCAGAAGTCGTGCGCGCAGATAGGTCGTGCCAATGGCGTTGGCTTCCTCCAGCACGGCCTGTCGCTTGGCATCGAAGCGCGAGGCCGCCATGCTGAATGTAAAACCGAGGACCAAGGCCAACAGCCCCAGAATCGAGGCCACCATGGCACCGACGGGTTGCTCCTTTTCGTCTGGCGACCGATTGTGACGCCACCGGCCGAGCCTATAGCCGCCTTCCAAGGCCAGCAACAGGAACGCCACGGCCGCCAGGAACAGGCTCCACAGCGGCAGAATATCGAGTGGTGTGTTGTGCATCGAAGTCTCAGGAAGCCTCCACCGCTTCGCGACACCCGCGGATAACGGCTTTTTGCCGAAACCCTGCTAGCTTGCGGCGACACTTAGCAACCATGGAACCATCCCTGGCTGCAATAACGTTGACCCTGCATTTTCATCGCGCCACGTTGAAATGGCGATCGACATTGTCGGCAATCGTACAAGAGCTTGGATATCGACTTGCGTGCCGAAGCACGATTTCGGAATTGTCCTGTTGATCAATATCTTTCCGCGATGAACTTGAAGGGGTAGTTTGGCTCCTCGTAGTCACCTGGTTTCTGCCGTTTGGGAAAGTCGATCTTTGTCCGTGGCACCGCCTTGTACGGAATCTGGCCCAACAAACGATGGATCAAGTTGAGCCGCACTCGCTTCTTGTTGTTTGATTGCACCACATGCCACGGTGCCCATGAAGTATCCTTGGCTAGGCACAGACAGGCCACGAGAAGTGCCGAGATCAGCAACTGCTCGAAGAAGTTGGATCGGTCTCAACGGGGCGCATGGCTCGACTATCAACCCTCCCGCGGGAACTCTACTTCTTGGTCCCGGCTTGCTGCTGCTCAAATTGTTGTCGCGTCTCCTGGCCAATGAAGTAAATCGTCTTGCCCTGCCAGTCGAGCTTGGCACCGGCGGCGAACTTGGGGAAGCGAATTTTAGCGATCGGATCCTCAACCAAGTGGTCCTGCAAGTAGTAGTTGTTCTCTTGAATCGCGAGATAGGTTTTTACAAACGTGACAATGCGGTCGTCGATCCAGTCCGCCAGGGCCTGCTGATCGATATTGGTCAAAGGCAGCCGCAATTCATCGTGCTTTTCGAATGCCATGTGGATGGGAATAATATCGAGGTCATACTGAAAGATGACGTTTCGTACGTCTTCGTCGGCCATCACGCAGAATCGCAAATTGATGCGGGCCAATTCCGATTGAAACTCGAAAGTAGCCATCCGGCTTTCCGATGTGACGGTCGGCGTGACTTTCACCTTATCGCTGAACCGCTGGGCCAAGGCATCCAGCCGTGGACGCCAAACGCCCTTGAGCGACTCTAGTTTGCCATCCAGTTCCTCCAGCCGTTGTTGGCGCTCGTGATAGTGTTGAACGCGTTCATTCTTCTGTGCTTCGATTTTCGCCGCTGCTGCGGCAAACTCCGTGTCAATTCGCTCGGCCAGGCTCAGTTTGGCTGCCATGATTAACCTCGACTGGTTGATACCACAACTCGCAATGCCGCGAACAAGAAGCAACGTGCAACAACTCTGTTCTAACAACTCCACTGCGCGACCGCCACGAGTAGGCCTGTGAAAACACCGAATGGATGTTGGATCAGTCTCAGAACCGCTGCCTATCGAGGATTCGATCCAGGAAAAAGCAGCAATGCCGCACGACCGCTGAGTGTTCGCGCTGTTTACCTGCTGGCGTGGCCGCCTCTTTAGATGAGCGAATATCCTCCTCGGGCATCTTTGACGACCATCTGGATAAAATGCAATTTACGCAGCACGGGGCGCGACATCACGAAAGGGTAAAAGTCGTGTTGGCCCATGCTTTGCGATAGCTCGTTGAGCACGGTGGTGAGTTGCAGCCAGGAGTTCACGAGGAGGACAACTTTCTTGGCATCGGGTGCCTGCGGATCGTACAGGTCGTCAACCGAGAAGGGTTCCACCGACATTTCCACATCTTCACCGCGCAGACCAAAGCCCATCGCCGTATCGAGGCTATCGACGACATGCAGATAGTGGGCCCAACATTCCGCCCAGTCTTCCCAAGGATGTACGGATGCATAAGAACTGATGTGATGGTCCCGCCAGTCCTTCGGCGGACCCTGTTCGTAATTTTGTTTCAAGGCCGCGGAATAGTCTTGCCTTTCGTCGCCAAACAGGCCGCGGAACTTTTCGAGCCAGGGCGTATCGTAGATGAGCCTGTCCCAATAATAATGGCCGATCTCGTGGCGAAAGTGCCCCAAGAGTGTGCGGTATGGCTCGCGCATATCATTCCGAATCTTCTCGCGCGTCGCATCGTCCGCCTCTTCGACATTCAGCGTGATAAGTCCTTGCGCGTGCCCGGTGAGCACCCGCGGACCCTTGTCTGGAGAACGCAAGAAATCGAACATCACGCCGTGTTCGGGATCCTCGCTGACCTTCGACGTTACGGGAAGGCCAAGTCCCAAGAGTTGTGCTACCAATCGGCGCTTGGAATTCTCAATCAATCGCCACCAGCGGCCATTGTCGTCGTTGTCCAGCGTTGGAATGGTCCGGTTCAACCGGCAAGAACGACACAATGAATCCTCGTCCTCATTGGCGACCAGCCAGTTGCAACCGGCGGGGGAGTCAAAGTTCTCGCAACGCCGCCAGAGCGGCAAGTCTATTTGTTGCCCGAACAACTTCCAGGTGTTGGCTGCGGGGCCCGCTTCCAGGGCGAGTACTTTGGCCGCCTCGGGTTCATAGCCCAATTGTGCCTGGCAGCCGAGGCAAACGCTGTTGCGGAAGAAGATTGGCCGCTGGCACTGGCAGCGATACGAATGCCCGCGGCTCGTTGGCTGGTCGGACTTCCACGCCTCGGCCAGCAGGCGGGTGACAGACTCGAAGATGTTGTACATGCGGCTATGTCGTTTGGTTCATGGGTTTGACCGCATAACGCAGTTCTGGGTGCGTCTATCTCGGTGCATGTCCAGTCTATTCTAGCCCTTTGGGCCAAGATACACTTCTATTCGCATACCGCATCAATCGCCGAAATCGCCGCATTTAACCGCAGTTTGGGCATATTACGCTGCGTTTAACCTGTCCGTGAAACATCGGCAGCGGGTCCCACATATTCGCCGCAGAGAAAGTTGCTTTGTCAGTTTCCTCGGCCAACTCAACGAGAACGCCAGACAGCGACTTTGCGGCCACGCAGCTCCCGGCTAGATAAGTGACACAAACTGGGTGACGGCGTTGCCTGCTTGCCTCCGACGGGTGCGTGGCTGATAATCGGGCCTGTCGCGCGTGGCCGCGATCCGTACACTTCGCACGCATGCACTTCCGGGCCGACGATGGCGAATTCCTCCAGCCAGCTCGATACTCGCATCGAGATCGTCACGCCCGAGAACATCGCCTTTCACTACCATCTGGCTGGACCGTTTCGCCGGCTGATGGCGTATTTGCTCGATTGGCTGATTCGGGCCGCCGTCATCTTCTTTCTGGCGGTGGGGGTGGCCATGTTTGGGGTGGTGGGCCTGGGGGGGATGGGGGTGGCCACGATCCTCATCGCCATCTTCGTGTTGGACTGGTTCTACGGCGGCCTGTTCGAGGCCTTTATGAACGGCCAAACCCCCGGCAAGCGGATGTTGCGGTTGCGCGTGGTGACGGACCGCGGCCAGCCGATCAGCGGCTGGCAGGCCATCTTGCGGAATTTCATGCGCGGCGCGGATGCCCTGCCGGCCTTTTTGCTGCCGCTGGGCTTCATGAGCCTGCCACTGGTCAGTTGGCAGTTGGGGTTTATCGTAATGATGCTCAACAACCGCTCGCAGCGGCTGGGCGACCTGATCACTGGTACGATGGTGGTGATGGAGGAACCGGCGGAACTGTACGGCGTGCAGCGAGTGACCGAACCAGAAGCGATTCGCCTGGCCGCCGATCTGCCGCCCAACTTTGAGGCTTCCAAGGAGTTGGCCCGTGCGCTGTCCGCCTACGTATCGCGGCGGCAAATGTTTGGACCCGCACGGCGGTTGGAAATCGCCCGGCACATGGCCGAACCGCTGCGGATCAAGCTCGACCTGCCGGGCAATGTAAGTTACGACGTACTGCTGTGCGCCTTGTACCACCGCGTGTTCATCGCCGATAAGGTGGCCGACGCGGACTACAGCCGGCCTTCGCCGCGTTCGCCGGCGGCGCAGGCGCCGCCGATCGTGGGGCAGCCTTACGGGCAACCCTGGGCCGCCGCGCAGTCCGGCCAATATTCGACCAACCACCCCCGGCCTGTCTTTACTTCGGACGAAAGGCGTTCATGAAAGTCGCGGAGCTGCTGGAACGCCGGCAACAGAATTGGCGCGAGCTGGAGCTACTCTGCGGTGCCATGCAGAGCCGCACCAAGGCCTCGATGGGCGCGGCTGCCGTGACCCGCTTTGCCGCCCTGTACCGCGCGGCGTGCGCCGACCTGGCCCTGGCCGATGCTTACCAATTGCCTCCGCATACCGTGCTGTATTTGCACCAATTGGTGGGCCGTTCGCACAACCAGCTTTACCGCAGCCGCGGCTTTACCTTTGGCAAGTGGCTGCGCGAGATTGCCTACAATGTTCCCCAGCGCATGTTGCGCGACCGCTGTTTGTGGGTAGCCTTCTTCTTGTTCTGGGGGCTGTTCGTCGCGTCGGCTGGCATGGCCTATACTTCCCGCTCGTTCGCCGAGAAAGCCATCGACAAGCAGACCATGGCCCACATGGAAGACAGTTTCAGCGGAGAGATTGTCCGCGGGCTAAGCCAGGACACGGAGATGTTCGGTTTCTACGTGTGGCACAACACCACGATTGGGCTGCGCTGTTTCATTTGCGGCGCGGCGCTGTTTGGAGTGGGGGGCTTATTTGAAACGGCCTTCAACGCCTATGTCTTGGGAGCCAGTTTCGGCTACATGGCCACCACGCCGCAATCGGCCAATTTCTTTCATTTTGTCACGGCACACGGCCCGTTTGAACTGACGGCCATTGTGCTGGCGGCCGGCACCGGGCTGCGCTGCGGCTTTGCCCTGGTCTGGACCAAGGGGTTGCAGCGGCTCGATTCGTGGAAAAAAGCCGCACAGGAATCGCTGCCCATGGCCGCCTTTTCGGCCGTGTTGTTCATGGCGGCGGCCACCATTGAGGGCTTCATTTCGGCCACGGCCCTGCCATATGCGGTCAAAGCGGGCGTAGCCATTTTTTCCATCGTGGTGCTGCTGGTCTATTTTCTGGTGCTCGGCTTTCCGCGGGAGAAGCTCGATGCGATTAGATAACACCCGCGTGGTCGTCCGCGAACGCGGTTACCTGGAACTGCTTGATCTGGCACTCTGCCTGATTCGCGCGCATTTGGGGCTGCTGGCGGCCTACGCCCTGGCGGGTATCGTCCCCTTTGCCCTGCTCAACTGGCTGCTGCTGAGGCCGTACGACGCCAACTTGCATTTGGAGTTCGCGGAAGTTCCCGAGTGGTCTTACCTATGGCGTGTCACCTATCTGACCCTGCTAGCCATGCCCATCGCCACGGCACCGTTAACGCTCTGCCTGAGCAAAGTCATGTTCCATGATCGTCCCACACCGGGCGAGATTTTCCGCGATTTTATGCGCAGCCTGCCGCAATTGGTGCTGGTCCGCACGTTGCTGTGGGGTTTATTGATCTTGCCGGCGGTGTTTCTGGACGACGAGGCTATTACCAGTCTGGCCACCATGGTACTTATGCTGCTGTTCTTTTTGCGGTTTTTCTTGCGGCCTTACACGGGTGAAATCATTTTGTTGGAGCAGAACCCGCTGACGGCCCGCAATAGCTTGCAAATGACCACCGGCAAGCGGGCGCAAAACCTGCACGGGCCGCATCAGGCCGATCTGTTTAGCCGCTGGGCGATGTCGCTGCTGTTTAGCGTGCCGTGGCTGATCGCCATGTGGCTTTCGACCTGGACCTTGCAAGGGCTGCTGTTTTCCGGCAGTACGTCCCTGGCCCCGGCGGCCTACAGCGTGGCCTACCCCGTCTGCCTGTGGCTGGTGATTGCGTTCTTTACGGTGGTGCGGTTTTTGTCGTATCTTGACTTGCGGATCCGCGGCGAAGGCTGGGAGGTAGAACTTCGGTTACGCGCGGCGGGCGAACAACTCACGAGGCGCCTGGCATGAAACAGTTGACTGTGGCATGTATCGCTCTCGCTATGACAGCGGCGGCCTGGCCGGCGTTGGTTTGCGCTGACGATACGCCCCCGGTCGAGAGCGGCCGCAAGTCGCTGGGCAAGCACCGCTTTCCCTGGTACGACCCGCAAAAAGATGCCCTGCGACCGGTCGAACTGCCGGTTCCCAAAAACCAGCAGCAGGCTAGCAATTCCACCGGCAGCGCGCCAGGGGCCGACGGCACCACGGCTGATGTCAGCCCGCTGGAAGGGCACGACGGCAGCCGCGCCCCGCGCGATTACAGCAGTCTGGAAGTGCCGGCAGCCGCCGCAGAGGGGCTGTCGGTCTTTTCCATTCTGGTGCTGGTACTGCTAATAGGAACTGTCATTGGAGTGATTATCTACCTGTTCATGCAGAACCGCCGCCAACAACCGGCCGAGATGACCGTCGCTGCCCCGCGGCGGGCCAACAGTTCCGACGCGCTGGAAGCCCTGCCCAAACAGGCCCGCAAACATGTCGATGACTTGCTGGCCGAGGCCCGCCGCTGCTATCAAGCAGGGCAGTATGGCGAGGCGATTGTGTACCTGTTCAGCCATCAACTGCTGGAACTGGACAAAAGCGAACTGATCCGCCTGGCCCGCGGCAAGACCAATCGCCAATATCTGACGGAAGTGGCGGCCCAACCATCGCTGCGCGAGTTGGTATCGCAAACGATGGTCGTGTTTGAGGATGCCTTCTTTGGCAACTACCCGATCGCGCAAGACCGCTTTGAGCGCTGTTGGTCGCAGTTGGACACCTTCCAGCGTCTGGTGACGCAGAGGGCCGGATGAACGTCATGGCCGACAAGACCGCGCCGAGAAATACGACACGGCACACAATAGGCCGACTGCTCTGTCTGGCGGCGCTGTTGGCAATGGCCGGTTGCGGTTCAAAACCAGCCGAGTTGCAGACTCGTTACGGCAAACGGCAAGGCCTGGGGGCCGAGTCAAGCATCAATGGCACCGCCACGCTGGGCGACATGTTCATGGCCGCCGGGCATCGGGTGAACAGTTGGTTCCGGCTGTCTCCCCGGCTGCAAGAAAAGGCCGACGTCATCGTATGGTTTCCCGATGCACCGGGCCCGCCTCCCGAGGAAGTGCAAGAGTGGTTTGCCGAGTGGTTGGATGGCGACGCGGGCCGCACGTTGATTTATGTCCCCTACGACTACGATGGCGAGGCCCAATACTGGACGCAAATCCGCGGCAGCGTCTCGGTCGAACAACAGCCCTTGGTCGATGCCCGCCTGAAACGCGCCGAAACAATTCGTGACAACATCCATAAGTCGCACAAAGAACCGGAAGACCACGGCTGGTTCACGCTGCAACCGGCGGAACCGCGCAAAGCTGATAACTTCTGGGGGTCGGAGTCCTGGCTGCAAGACGTGGATGCCGCTAAGGTCGAGATCGAACTCGGTGCTCGGATGTTGTTGCCCGACGACAACGAGGACGAGACGGAGATTCTGCTGGCTAGCGGATCAGACATCATCGTGGCCCGGCGGGAAGTTGCCCTGGGGCAGGTGTTGTGCGTGGTGAATGCCTCGTTCCTGCTCAATCTGCCGCTCGTCAATCACGAACATCGCAAACTGGCGAGCAGCCTGATTAAGGAGGTCGGCAGCGACAAATATGTGCTGTTCCTGGAAGGGAGTTCCGAGCCGGGCGTGGATGACGAAGAGCCGCCGCAAGAATCGCACGGGCTGCTGGAGCTATTCAGCATCGACACGTTGGGGATCATCTTGCTGCATCTGGCCGTGCTGGGATTGATCTACGCTTTTTGGCGTTTTCCCATCTTTGGCCTGCCCCGTTCACTCAAGCCTGAGTCCGATACCGACTTTGGCCAGCATGTAACGGCCCTGGGTCAACTGCTAGCCAAGACGGGCGATCGGTCCTACGCGCGATCCCGCCTGGACCATTATCAGCAAGCCATGTCCCGTACTGAACCGCCAGCCCCCTAGGAGGCGTTTCTAACGCCGATGGTTGGCTGTCATACAAACCAATCGCTCGACTATCTGGAAACCACAATGGATCCCGCTGAATCGCAATCGCCCGCCGCGACCGAAGACAAGCCTGCCCCACGCTGGCAACCGTTGCCTGCTTTGGCCCGGCGCGTGTTGGGTGTGCTGGTCGAAAAGGCCAAGACGACGCCCGACGGCTACCCCATGACCATTAACTCCATGGTCAGCGGCTGCAACCAAAAGAGCAACCGTGCTCCGACGATGAATGTCGAGCCGGAGGATCTTGAACCTGCTTTGGACCTCTTGCGGCAGTTGGGGGCGGTGGCCATCATCCAGGGAGGAGGCCGGGTCGATAAGTACCGCCACTACATCTACGAGTGGCTGGGCGTGGGCAAGGCGGAGGCGGCCGTCATGGCCGAGTTGCTGCTCCGGGGAGCACAAACCGAGGGGGAACTCCGCGGCCGGGCGGCGCGCATGGAGCCGATCGCCGATTTGACGGCGCTGCGGCCCATTTTGGATTCGCTCAAGCTCAAGAAGCTTGTCTTCGGCCTAACGCCCGAGGGGCGCGGCCACGTCATTACTCATGCCCTGTATGAGCCGCGCGAGTTGGATAAGCTTCGCGGCCAATACGCGGCCGGCGCACCACCTATTGATGCGGAAGAGGCCGGCGACGATGCCGGCCGCCGCACCGTGAGCGCAAGCTCCATGCCGCCGACACCAGTGGCCCAGCCCCCCGCTCCCGCGGCCAAATCCACTTCCGCTCAGCCGGCGGTACCGGCCCACGACGACTCAGGCGAAATTCGCTCCGCCGTCGAGGATCTCCGCAGTCTGGTGTTGCAACTACGCAGTGAACTGGCCGATCTGGCTGGCGAAGTCAGCAGCAGCCGAGAAGAGATCAAGCGGCTGCGCGACGCACTGGGAGGCTAAGGGGGAACCACGAATCCGGCGAATCGAACGAATAGGAACTCGGTCGCAGCGTCGCCTTCAGGTGGCCGATCGTCCCTTTTCCGCATGGAAACATTCCTTGCGGGAATTCCTCATTCGTTAGATTCGTTCAATTCGTGGTCCCTATCCTGGCGGCGACCGTGAGTTATCTTCACAGTCTTATTCGTCTGCATGGAAAGCGGATTGTCGCCGTCGGAGATAATGCGGTTTACGATCGCGCCGGCAGTGCCGTAGACTGAATGCCAGTGTCGCGATGCAATGAGCAGGCCAATCGTCCTGCCATGATTTCCTCGCGCACCGTAAATACCGTTGGCCAGCCATTCCGCGCCTGGAGCTAATATCCATGTCACATCCCTGCCGCGCTCATTCGACAATGTTGCTGCTGATTGCGGCGATTTTGTTGGCATCGTTGGCCGTGGCGGAGGAGGCGGAGGAACAGCCCGCGGAGCCGGTCAAACTGGCGCTGTTGATTGGCGTTCAAAAGTACCAAAACCTGGGCCCAACCGAGCAGTTGCGCGGTTCGGCCAACGATGTTCGGGCCATGCGGCAATTGCTGCTCGAAAGCCGCTTCGGTTTTGCCGAGGAGGATGTCACGGCGCTGGTCGACGAACAGGCCACCGCCGCCGCCATTCGCCAGGCGATGGGGCAACTGGCCCAACGCATCGCGGAAATACCCGCCGACGCGCCGACGGCACAGGTGGTGCTCCACTTCAGCGGGCATGGGTCGCAAGTGGCCGACCAGCCAGCCGGCGATGCCGACCACGACGAGACCGATGGGTTGGATGAAACGCTGGTTCCGTTTGATGCCACGCGGCAAGGCGGAGCCGAGGATATTCGCGACGACGAGCTGAATCGCTTCGCCGAGCAAGTTTGCCAGGCGGGCCGCGCCCGCTTGTGGATGGTGCTGGACTGCTGCCACTCGGGCACGGGTGCCCGCGGAGCGACGGCCGTTCGCCAGCTCGACCGCAGCCTGCCGGTCACCGCCACCGAGTTGACCGGCCAAACCGCGGCCGAAAAAGGCCTGCCCGCCGGCGCTGTGGTGCTGTCGGCCTGCCGCGCCCGCGAGGTCGAACCGGAATACCAGGATGGGGACCAACACTTTGGGCTGTTGTCGCGGTTTGTGGTGCAAGTCCTCAGCGAACGGCCCCACCTGTCGGACCTGTCGTACGACTTGTTGCGGCAGTCGATTGCCGCCCGCTATCGGCAAGACCCCTCGGTGTTGCAGCCCCCGTCGCCTCAAATCGAGGGGAACGGCGCAAGCCTGCGGAACACCGTCTTGGGCGCATCATCGCGGGCCGACCGGCCGGCCTATTGGGAAGTCACGGAGTTCGCCGGAGAACGCGGGCAGGCACTGCTCAAGGCCGGCAATTTTCACGGCGTCACGGCCGATTCTCTGTTCGAACTCTACGCCCAGCCAGACCAGATAGTCTGGAAAGCCGAGCAAGGCGCCACATCGGCGGATTCACTCGGCTGGTTGAAGGTGGACCAGGTTGAAGGGGCTACCGCGCGCTGCAGCGTGTTCCGTTGGGACGGCGACCAGCAACACCCGGCCAGGCTGGCGGCCGATTTTAAGGAAGGGGTCGCCGTGGAGCGCTATCACCAGCATGGCGATTTTGGTATTCGCTTGCGTGTGGTGGCGGTCCGGGACGATGGCAGCGACGGCCCGGCGCTGGACAACGGCTTTCCCGATCTGCCCGCTGCCGTTCGTACCGCGCTTGAAACGGCCAACACCGATGGTGAATCGCCCTGGCTGGTTTGGACCAGTGGAGATGAACCGTGCGACTTGCTATTGCGGCTGGATGGCCAGCGGGCAGCCCTGTTTCCCATGACGGGCCGAACTTCTCCCGATATCGCGACAGGCAATACGGCTGGTCCGCTCGCCGGCGGCTGGGGACCGATCGACTTGCGGCAGGCGGACGCCAACGCCACGTTGCGGCGGTACTTGCGGCAAATTTGCCGCGCGCGAAACCTCATGCGGCTGGCTGAAACGCAGCGGCAACCGGCTAACGGAGACCGTGCCGCTTTAAAGCTGGAACTGCTCTCCGTCGAACTGGATGAATCGTCGCAAACGATCACGAGTTCGCGGCCTTGGCCAGAGAGCGAAGGCCAACTTGTCGTGCATCAGAAAGATCTCTATGCCTATCGCATCACCAACCTCGACCCGGAAAAATCGTGGTACGCCACCATTCTGCATATCGACCCCGACATGGGGATCGACCAGATTCTCCCCTTCCAAGAAGCCGCGGGTAGCGAGGCCCTGGGCGAACAAGAACTGCGTCCTGGCACCAGCCGCGTGACAGACGCCTTCGAGTGCCAGGGCGGATTCGGCCAGCGGCTGGTGGTAGCACTCGCCACGCGCGAGGCGAACAGCTACTACATGCTATCGCAGCCGAGCCTGCCGCGGGCCACGCGCGGCACGGCCGCGGGTGCGCTGGGATCTGGATCGTCCCTAAGCCAGTTGTTGCTGGAGCAAACCTATTTTCAAACCCGCGGCAGTGACCGGCGGCGGCGGCCCAAGAAATTGTTTGACGAGTCATGGACCTCCGCCACGTTGCCCTTCGTGGCCGCGCCGTAAGGAACGACCGAAAAATACCCTCTCCACCTACTCCTCTCCCTCTCCGGGAGATGGCAGGGTGAGAGAAGAGAAAACGCCGACGTTATTCTTTGGTCGTTCCTTACCTGCACCACTTCACCGGGTGGTGCAGGTAACAAACGCGCGCTTCTCCAATAAATCATGGGGCTTTTCGTTGGGGCGGCCGCGTTACCTGTTCCAGCAACGGGGTTGTGGTGCGGGTTACGATTGCCCCGAATCGCCGTCGGAGACGGCTCCAACGGCGGCGCGCACCGCCAGCGCCCCGCGTGACGACCGCGTTTCAAAAATATGGACAGGCCCCGTGGCACGTACCGGTCGGCGGAGGGAGCGGCGAGGAACGTCGTCGCTTCCAAGTTGGCCCAGCGGCCGGCAACGGTAGCCGTAATAAGTGACTCGCCCGATCAACCGCCCGCCACGGCCATGCTGTTCGAGCACGAGGCGGACGACGATGCTTGGGCGGTTTGGGGGCTTCACGCCCGTTGGACGTGCAAAGACCACGTCGGCGTGTAAAGCCATGCGCTGGTGATTGTACACGAAATATTCGTTTTGTAAACTAGTAAAATAGTTATTTACAAATATATTATCTGTGCCTGTTTAAGGGCCGGGTGGCCGGCGAAAGTGGCTTGCCTGTCGCCTAAGTCCCCTTCAGAGCCCTCGCCGCATCCATCAAGGATCGCTTGTGAATACTGGCCGAGCGAATAGCACCGGCTCCACGGCGGACTGAGTCTACGCGGTGCTGGAGCTCATGCGGCCGATTTCGTAACATACGCTTCAGCAATACGTTAGGCTCTCAACCCCGCCGCAATGGCCCCACGCTCAAACTATGGGTGTCCCCTGGCGGGGTGTTTCCGCGTGAGTAAATGGCACAAGCAACCAGCAGAGTGCCTTGCCCCCGGCTTGATCTTGTGGACTGGGAGTGACTGTGATAATTGCCGCAGCTACTGTCCGATCTCCTGGACTTTTGTAGCAATTGGGCCCCTGAATGCGCAGGCTGGTATCGAATCGAACCGTTTGCTCGGCGGCATTGGCTGCTTTACTGGCATGCGCGTCGATCAGACAAAACTCGGCCAATAAGACCTTCGCCGACGAGTCGAGTTCGGATGCTGCGGAACCGCAGGGAGACGGATCGATGTGGCAGCCGCTGCCACAGCATCAACCCCCACATGAGCTTGTCTTGCCGGAACAGCCAACCCCTGTAGAAGATGTCGAGCCGCGCGACGGTCGCAAGACGGGCCCAGGCGGAATGAGATTGGGCGGTGATCGAATGGGTGGTGGTGGAATGGGTGGCGGACCGGGGGGTGGCATGCCGGGTTACTCGGCTCACTGGTATGCGCCGCAAGCGGTGTCGGGTCAGGAGACCAATTTGGGCTTGGTGCAACAGAGCCTGTCGGGCGGTTTTCCGCTGTGGCGCGGCGAGGGGGCCATGCTGCTGGCCACAGCGGGAGTTCAATCGACACTTTTCCAAACCAGTGCGGTTTTTCCCGACAGTGGCAAGGCCTTTCCCGAACAGGTCTGGAACATTCGCTTGGGTCTGATGGCCACGCACCAGTTCGACAACGGCTGGACTGGTAGCGTGATGCTCAATGGTGGCTCGGCCAGCGACCAGCCGTTTCATTCGGTCCGCGAAATGAACGGCACCCTGTTGACATTTGTGCGCGTGCCGTCGGGCGAGTCCAATGCCTGGATGTTTTCGCTGATGTATTCACCCGTAAGCCAGATTCCGTTTCCCATTCCCGGCGTGGCCTACCAGTGGCAGGCGACCGACACCCTGAGGATCAACGTCGGCGTGCCATTTCAAGTCTTTTGGCAGCCAACGGAAGATATCTACTTTCAGGCGTCGTACTTTCCTCTTACGATCGTCCGCTTGCAGTCGGGCTGGCGCGTCGGGAGTGGCCCGGTGACGGTATTTGGCGGTTACGATGCCGCCAACGAAGCTTACCTGCTGGCGGATCGGATCGACTATCGAGAGCGATTCTTCTCCTACGCTCAAACGTTTTCGGCGGGGCTGCGGTATCAGCTGCCACGGTTTGGCAGTCTGGAGCTCAGTGGAGGCTGGGCCTTCGATCGTTACTTTTTCAATGGCACGGGTTTCTCCGGTCGCCACTACGACCGCATCGATCTCAGTCCGGGGCCGTATCTGGCGGCTGCCTATCGGCTGTCGTTTTGAATTCTTGGAGCGCAACCCCAGGTCTTGGTCCGATGCATCAAGCGAAGCGGCGGGGGACACCCAACATCATAGCGAGGCCGGCCCGTTGATGGGCGTGGGATGTAACGGGTATCGAAAGAAACACGTTACGGGCCTTTATCGGCAGCCGGCTTTAACGCGCCGGCGGGTGGCGCTTGGTGCGGCGATTCAACCAGCGGCTGGCTGGGGACGGCCGGATAGCGTCTTTCCTCAAGCACGCGCAGCAGTGGCGGCGATGAGCGCATTTGAAGATGGTACCAATGCGCTGTGTGTTTCGTTGCGGACGCGGCACACAGGACTGAGAGCCAGCAACTCAAGAAAGGTGCATGACCTCCGGCGACGAAAGGGAAAGAAAAAGCCGAAGTCATTTTTCGGTCGTTCCCCAATGTGCCTCTCCATGACCTTCGCGGTGCTAGCAGTTGTAACGCTCGGAAATTGCCGGCCGCGAAAAATATGCGGAAAACGCCGGTAATATTGGACTTCATCGCCGCCGCGGGGGCCTGCTTTTTGTTGTGAGACCGGGCCCCAGCGAGTAGGATGAAAGCGGCCCGCCCAGGCAGCGGGCCTTTCCGATAGCGGGGCTTTCAGACGACAGGGCAAGGCACGCCAACATGCGAGGTACTTTGATGACAACGGCTATTCTTCGCAACGTTTTGCTGGGGTGCCTGGTTCTTACATGCGGACTGGCCGCTGGCCAAGAGCCGGCGGCCTCCGAGGGCGAGCCGGCCGTGCGCGGGGACCGGCGAGTGACCAACGTTGCCGTGACCCAGCCCAAGCAATACCGGCAGCGCTGGGCGCTGGTGATCGGCATCAACGATTACACCCATCCCATGCGCAGCGATGCGGAGAGCGTATTCTTGCGCACGCTCAACCATGCCGAACAAGATGCCGCGGAAGTTCACAAGCTGCTTTTGGAGCACTACGGATACGACGCTGAACACGCATTTTTGTTGTTGGGCGCAAACGCCACGCATCAGGCCATTTTAGACCAGTTAACCGCTTTCCTGGACGAGACCAAGGTCGATCGCGACGATAGTATCTTGGTGTACTTTGCCGGGCACGGAGCTCGCATCGAAGGGGACATGGCCGAACGCGGCGCACTCTACCCGGTCGATGTGCAATTGGCGGCGGGCCGCCCGCTGGGGCGCTATGTCGGCCTCAACGGCGATCTGCTGGGCAAGCTCAAGCGCAGTCCCGCCCGCCACAAGCTAATCGTGCTGGACAGTTGCCACTCCGGCGAGATATTCAGCCTGCAGGCCCGTCCGCGCAGCGAGACCGACAACCGCCAGCAGCCGCAACTTTTCGCCCAGCCGGCCCTGCAAGCCATTGCCTCGTGCCGGGCCACGCAGTTGGCCTCGGACGGGCGAGACGGACACTCGCCCTTTACGGGTGCCCTGCTGCACGCCATGACTCAATTGCCGGCCCGCGAGCCCGAAAGCCACAAGTCGCCCCTGTGGGCCAACAAGCTGTTTGCTTATATGCGTTCGGAATTGACCAGCTTGCCCGACGGCCAAAGCCCCGACTGCCGCAGCCTGTCGGAGGATGATGGTGAGTTTTACCTGTTTCCCCAGGGAGATTTTTCGGGCTACTCCAGCCACCAGACAGAATACCTGCTGCTGCAGGCGATGGTGCCTAGCGAACATGGCAACTGGTGGTTTGAGGAAACGCCCTGGTTCATTCCTAGCTTGCGGCGAATGGTGTTGGACGATCTGCGCTCCATCGAGCAAGACCGCAGCACCGCCCAATCGCTGGCCATTTCCACCGACATGTTGCGCGAACTGACCGACCGGGCCATTCTCAAAATGCGCGGCAGCACCGATCCGCTGGTGAAGATGCGATTGCGGCATCTGGAATCGCTGTTACGGGGGCAAACCCGCTCGGAACTGCAAAACCGCGTCAAGGAAATCATCGCCGAGCTGACCCCGTTGTCCACCGGTGAGGATTCCACCTTGGAAGCCACCGACTTGCATCTGCTGGCCGTGGCCCAAAACAGCCTGGGGGAAGAGCAAGCCGGCGAGACCTATCGCATGGCGCTCAACGCCTACAGGGGTGACGATGGTTCGCAGCGTACTTTGCGTGAAGATGCACTGATGGCCCTCTGCCATGCCGACCTGGGCTACTTCCTGCTCAACAACAAAGCCGATTGCCTGGGTGCCGCCCGCGAGTACCAGGCGGCCTTGTCGCCGTTTGGCGCGTCGGCGCCGGGTGCTTTCCGCGTCTATGTGTTGGCTTGCGAGGCCGACGCCTGGCAGCGGCTCAATCGCTGGGGCGAAGCCAACCGCAAGCTGCTGACCGCGCTCGATGTGGCCAATAATTTTGACGCCGAGCACGGGCTGACCGCCTTTGTCTGGCGTCGCCGGGCCTGGGCCTTCATGGAGCAGTGGCGCATTGCCGAGGCGGCCACCGCTTTCGAGAAGGCCAACGACATCCTGCTTCGCCGGGCGCAAGCCACCGCCGAGGGTGACGCCGGCGGCGGTTCCACCGCGACGATACCGGCGGAAGAGGCTCTTGTGCTGGCGGGCGACTTCGATGCCCAAATTGCCTATCTGCACGATCTGCACGGGCTGGCGATGGTCAAACGCTTTGAAGGAGACGGCGTGGGCGCGACTCGCGACTACCGCCGCCTGACCGGCAAGATTGCCGCCGCCCTGTCGCTGGTCCGCCAGCAGAGCCAGGGGGCCAAGACCGCCAGCGATGTGGAGTTGCGGTTGATCGAGCGGCTCATCAATACCGAGGAACGCCTGGGCGACTGCAATTTATTTGGCAATCCGGCGACCTGCGACATTAAAGAAGCCATCGACGACTACCGCCGAGCGCTAGGGGTCTGCCATCTGGTGCCGGCCTACCGTCGCGACCGTACCCGCATGGGGCTGCTGTTCAAACAGGCGTTGGCCTACAGCGCGACCTCGTCGGTGCAAGATCTCGATCTGGCGCGGGCCACCTGTCACGAAGCCACCGCGATCTTCACACGGCTGGAAGCGAGCAGTTCGGAAGTCTTGCGGACGCTGGCCATGATCACTCCGGCCGTCGTCGAGTTGATGGGTGAGCAGCCGCAAAACGAGGGTCCGCTGCGCCAGTCTCCCTTGGCCGAGCTGCGGATGGTGATTCAAGAAGTCCGCGACCACGGCGGATCCAATCTGCATCGCGACCAGTTGGAGGTTTTGTTATTCGCCTCGAAGACCTTGGCCGACAAGACCCCTGCCGAGGACCGCTACCATTTGGTGGCCGATGCCGAATTGCTGCTCAGCTTTTGCCGGCAAGTGCTGCCCAAGCAGTCCGGGGCAAAGTCGCTGGCCAACGAGGAACGCCAAGAAACCCGTCAGTACCTGCGTCCCTACTACGACGCCGTCATGCGCAACAAGCTGCGGCTGATGCCTCGCCAGGTTAAGGACTTGCTCGAGATCCAATGGGAGGCCACCCGCGGCGAGTTCTACCTTAAACAGCCCGAAGCCAGCCCCGTGTTGGCCATGTATCTGTTGGACGGCCAGTGTTACCTGTTCTTTGACGTGCCGCGCGGTGCCAGCAAGTCGTTCAGTTTCGAGGAAGACCTCGACCGGCAAACGCTGATTGATTCATGCAGCAACGCCGCCCCTAAACTGGCCCTGCCGCGCGAAGTGCTGCGCGAACTGGAGCGTCTGCGCGATGACGCGGCCAGTTCCCGCTCCCTGGCAACGGCACCCATTGAGATTGACTGCTGGTGGCAAGATCCGCTGCAAGGCATCGGCCAGGCCGAGTTTCAGTCGCCGTACTCCGACGATCCGCAGCGCGTCACCACTCTGCGGCCCTCCGCTCCGGGAGAATTCCCCTTCCAGTTGCCATCGTACGTCCGCAACCGCGGGGAGCGCCAGCCAGCGGCGGATACACCGGCGACGGCGGGTAACTGAGGTTGGCTGCCAAACCTATAGGAGGCGGTTTCCTGGCCGATCTCCCTGTAGGAGCCGTCTCCTGACGGCGATAATCCGCGTTCCAGGCCTGGGGAATCATACCTCACCGCGGCCCCCAATCATTTCGCGGCCTCCTACTGACATCGGACGACGCGGAAGCTATTCTGCATTTCATCGCGATGCGGTGCCATAGCTGCCCAATCCCCATCCGAGACGGCTCCCACAAACGCGCGGTCCTCTAGAGATTTCTCCATGATTGTCACGGTGCAGCAACATATTCTGCAGGACCAGAAGCGCTTTCCTGGCGCGTCGGGCGAGTTCAGTTGGCTTCTCTCGGCCATCACATTGGCATCGAAGATGATCCAGGCTCGCGTCCGCCGCGCTGGCCTGTCCGACATTCTGGGTGATGCCGGCGAGATCAACGTGCAGGGCGAGGTGCAGCAAAAGCTGGACGTTTACGCCAACGACGTGCTGATGCACTGCCTGAGCACCCGCGCCAGCGTGGGCGTGTTGGCCTCGGAGGAAAACGAGCAGCCACGAATTTTGGGGCATTTTTCGCAAGATGCCAAATACGCGGTGGTTTTCGACCCGCTGGATGGCTCTTCCAATATCGACGTTGGCGTCAGCGTGGGGACTACATTCTCTATCTTGCGCAAGCCCGAAGGAGCCGCCAGCAACGAACCGGGCCGTTGGCTGTTGCAGCCAGGCAGCAAGCAGGTGGCGGCGGGCTACGTGGCCTACGGCTCCTCGACCCTGCTCGTCTATAGCGTGGGCAATGGCGTCCACGGCTTTACGCTCGATCCCTCGGTAGGGGCTTTCGTGTTAAGCCATGCCAATATCCGCATGCCACAGCGCGGCAAGTACTATTCCGTCAACGAGGCCTACCGCGACGGCTTCCCCGCCGGCTACGTCGAATATCTCGACCGCCTCCGCGGCGGCGCGCTCGGCACGAGTTACGCCAGCCGTTATATCGGTTCGATGGTTGCTGATTTTCACCGCACGCTGCTCAAAGGGGGAGTGTTTCTGTATCCTCCCACCAAGGATAATCCCGAGGGAAAACTGCGGCTGCTGTACGAAGCCAACCCGATCGCCTTTTTGGCCGAACAGGCCGGTGGCATTGCCTTGGATGGCAAGCGGCGAGTATTGGATGTAGAACCCCAGAGCGTCCACCAAAGGACTCCGCTGGTTGTAGGAAGTGCCGACGAGATGGCCGAGTTCAATCGGGTGGTGCATGGAATTTCGTAAAGTGCTGGCCCTTCGCGGGCCGAACGTGTGGGCACGGTTTCCGGTGCTAGAAGCGTGGGTCGACCTTGGCCCGCTGAAAGACTCCCCCTCCGACGAACTGCCCGGCTTCAACGAACGCCTGATGGCCTGGCTGCCGACAATGGTCGAGCATCGTTGCAGCGTCGGCGAGCGGGGCGGCTTCTTCGAGCGGTTGCGGCGCGGCACGTACCAGGCGCACATTCTGGAACATGTCACACTGGAATTGCAAACGCTGGCCGGTTCGGCCATGGGCTACGGCCGCGCCCGCGAGAACTCGGAGGATGGCTACTACCGCGTGGCCATCCGCTATGAAGAAGAATCGTTTGCCCGCGATTGCCTGGAGACGGCCCGCCGCCTGCTGGACGCGGCGGTTTACGACAAGCCGTTTGACGTGCGCGGGGAAATCGATCGCCTCTGCAAAGTAGGCGACGTCCGGTTGCTTGGTCCTAGCAGCCGGGCAATCCTGGCGGCGGCCGAGGCCCGCGATATTCCGGCTACGCGGTTGACCACTGGTATCCTGGTGCAACTGGGACAAGGTTGCAAGCAACGGCGAATTAAGGCTGCCGAGACCGACCGCACCGGATCGATCGCCGAGTCGATTGCCAAGGATAAGGAATTGACCAAGCGGCTGCTGCGCGCAGCGGGAGTGCCGGTGCCGGCTGGCCGCGCGGTGGAAAGCGCGGAAGACGCCTGGCGAGCCGCGCAAGAGATTGGCCTGCCCGTCGTCGTGAAACCACGCGACGGAAACCACGGGCGTGGTATCTCCTTGAACTTGAAGACAGCGGAACAGATTCTGGCCGCGTTTCCCTTTGCCGCGCAAGAGTCGGAAGATGGAGTGCTGGTTGAGCGGTTTACCCTGGGGACGGAACATCGGCTACTGGTTATTGGGGACCGGCTCGTCGCGGCATCGCGTGGGGAACCCGAAACCATTACAGGCGACGGTCGTCAAACCGTGCGCCAGATTTGCAACGAACTCAATCTCGACCCGCGGCGAGGAGACTTCTTCGCGAATGAGCTAGGCAAACTGGAGCTTGACCCCGCGGCGCTGATGGCGCTTGAGCATCAACAACTTACCCCCGAATCCGTGCCCGCTGCCGGACGCCAAGTCCTGCTGCACTACAACGGAGATTTGACCACCGACGAAACCGACGAGGTCCATCCCGCGGTAGCCGCCCAAGCGGTGTTGGCAGCCAAGGTGGTTGGTTTGGATGTGGCTGGAATTGACCTGATTGCCGCCGACATTGGCCGGCCATTAGAGGCACAAGGGGGGGCCATCGTGGAGGTCAACTGTGGGCCGGGGCTGTTGCAGCATGTCCGGCCCAAGACGGGCAACCCTCGGCCGGTGGGAGAGGCCATCGTGGCCTCGCTCTTTCCCCCTGGTGAAAACGGCCGCATCCCTATTCTGTCGGTGACGGGCAGCAGCGGACGCACCCAGGCCGCCCGGCTGGCTGCCCATGCCTGGCACACCGCCGGCCGTTTGGTGGGCTTGTCGTGCGGCGATGGTATTTTCGTGGCCAACCGGCAGGTCGCCACGGGCAACCGGGCCGATTGGATTTCAGCCCACGGCCTGCTTACGCATCCGCTGGTGGAGGCTGCCGTCTTCGACGTACAAGACCGCAGCATCTTTCGCGAGGGGCTGGCTTTCGACCGTTGCAACGCGGCCATCGTCACCAACGTGGCCGACCAGATCGACCTGGGCGAACCCGATTGGGACAATCCCGACAAGGCCGCTGTTGTGCAACGCTGCATTGTCGAGACGTTAAACGCCGACGGTTGGGCCATTCTGAATGCCGAAGACGCCCGCGTGGCGGAGATGTCGCAAGTCTGCAAGGGGAGTGTGCTGTACTATGCCCTGGATGAGGCCCACCCGGTTTTGGCCGCGCACCGTGCGATTGGCGGCTCAGCCACTTTTCCGTGCGATGGAATCATCATGTTGGCGATGGGTGAAAATGCCACCCCATTGCTGCCAATTTCCCAAGTCGCCGCGGAACCGATGGCGGCACTAGCCGTCGCCGCCGCCCTATGGAAATTGGGCCTGGCCGAAGAACAGCTTCGCCAGGGATTGCAGTCCTACGCCGGCTAGCAAGCGCAACCGGCTTGGCTACACTTGATGTTCGCGGGTTATCTCCTTCGGGGCCCTTCCATCCATTCGCGTATGACGTACACTCCCCAGCCCGATGATGTTTGTCCCCGGCCTGACCGGCTGCCGCCGCAGCCGACCGACCCCCTGGCACCCGCCATCCACTTGTCGGCCGTCTATCGCTGTGACAGCCCGCAACAGGCCGATCAACTCCTTTCGGGCGAACTGTCGGGCTATGTCTACAGCCGCGATGGCCACCCCAACGGCGACCAGTTGGCCGAAAAACTGCGGCTATTGCATGGAGCCGAACAAGCCGCCATCGCCTCGACCGGCATGGGGGCCTTGGGCGTGGCCGCGCTGGCCTTCTTGGAAGAAGGCGACCATGTGGTCGTCAGCAATCGGCTCTACGGACGGAGTTCGTTGCTGCTGGGCCGCGAACTGCCGCGTCTGGGCATCGGCTGCACGGCCGTCGATACCAGCCATGCCGATGAGACGGCCGAGGCTTTCACCTCGCGCACCAAATGGCTGGTGGTGGAGACCATCACCAATCCCTTGCTGCGCGTTTCCGATTTGCAACTGCTGGCCCGGCTGGCCCATGAAAACGGTGCCCGGTTGCTCGTAGACAACACGTTTGCCGGCCCGATCGTCTGCCGGCCGATCGAATGGGGTGCCGATCTGGTGTGGGAAAGCCTGACCAAGATCATCAACGGACATAGCGACGTGAACCTGGGCCTGCTGTGCGGGCCGACCGACGGCTGGAGCCGCGTGCCGGAAGTCCTCAAGACCTGGGGACTGGCTTCCAATCCATTCGATTGCTGGTTGGCGCATCGCGGGCTGGGGACACTGGCCCTGCGTTCGGAACGAGCCAGCGCCAATGCCTTGGCGGTGGCCGGGTTCTTGGAAACGCGGCTGGGTGTCGATGCAGTGGAATACCCGGGGCTGCCCAGCCATCGCGACCATCGGGTGGCGCGGCGACTGTTTGGCGGCCGCTTCGGTTCCATGGTTACATTCACCTTGCCGGGCGGAACCGCCGCGGCCGAGAAGTTCATCTCCGCCGCGCCGCGCATTCCGTTCAGCCCCTCATTGGGCGACCTGAGCACCACGCTCAGCCATCCTGAATCGACCAGCCATCGCGGTCTGTCGGCTGCCGACCGCGCGGCATTGGGAATTGAAGGGGGCACAATTCGCCTCTCGGTCGGCATCGAAACGCCCGACGCGATTTTTGCCGCCCTCAGCGAAGGCCTGCTGGCTCTCTCCGCGCCACCGGCGGAGGAGTTGTAGGAGGCGATTCCATCGCCGATGGGCACCGCTCACTCAAACGCCAGGAATGGCGGCGGAAATTGAACTTCGCCCGCGACACCATTTAGCGCGCCCGGCACGAGTTCGGTCGCCATCCAGGCTTCTGAGTGGCCAAACGGCGAAACCAGCGGCTTTGCCAATTGGGCCGAGAACCCAAATCGAGTGTAGTAATCGGGTTGCCCCAATACGGCTACGATCGTATGACCCTGCTTGTGGCACATCCTAAGTCCCGCATTCACCAGCAACGTGCCAATTCCCTGGCGCTGATGATCTGGCAGTACCGCCAGTGGGGCGAGCGACAAGGCATCAATGCGTCCGCTGGCAGTCGCGATACGGAGTTCGCTAAACAAGATGTGGCCGACGACCATGCCAGCGACTTCGGCCACGACCGAGACACGCGCGTAGCCGCCGTCGCGCAACGCATTCACCAGATCGGCTTCGGCAGCCGAGTCGAACGCGGATCGATGCACTGCCCAAATCGCCGACTGATCGGCCGGCGTCTCTGGTCGAAGGATCGCCGGCATGCACCCTCCTCAACTGGCAAAATCGTGCCCGCGCGGGGCGGCCACCAGCAATACCGCCAAACCGATCGCCATCATTCCGGCACCAACGCCCAGCGGCAACCGCGGGCTCCATTGATACAACATCGGGCCGGCCAAGGGGCCTAGGATGCGGGCCAGCGAATTGAAGCTTTGCAGCACGCCCAACACTGCGCCCTGCCGGGCAGGGTCGCTGCGGCGAGAGACCAAGGCATTGATCGATGGCGTAAAACACGAAAAGCCGGCCACGGTGATCGACAATCCGATTAGCAGTAGCGGCAAGGAACTATTGGCCGTGGTGGCCGCCAGCAGGGCCAGACCCAAGATTAGGATGCTGGCACCCGCCGCCGCCAAGGCCACATCGCTGACCTTGCCCGACAAACGGCGGACGATTCCCCCTTGTACCAGGCAAAGCGTCAGCCCGATAAAGGCGAACACGTACAGGACTTCTTTCAACTTGAAATGAAACGCGCCATGTTCGTCTTTGAGCAACAACGACAATGTTGATTCGAAGCCGGCGAAGGCAAAGATGCAGACAAAGGCGGCCAGCAGCAACAATCCCACCGAGGGAATGGCCAAGGCATCGCGCAACGAATCAAAATTGATCCAACCGCGCGGCTCTGGCCGGCGGTCGGGGTTCAGCGATTCCTTCAATTTGAAGATGGCGATCAGCAACGCCACCGCCGAGACCGCCGCCGCGGCATAGCCGGGACCAGGCCCCAGTTTAGTCTCGCTGTCGTCCCCCAACGCCAAGGCCCCAAACAGCGGCCCAAAGGTAAAGCCAATGCCGAACGCCGCACCGATCAGGGCCATGCCCTTGGTGCGGCCTTCCAGCGTGGTAATGTCGGCGATGTAAGCCTGGGCCGTGGAGATCGTGGCACCGGCGATGCCCGCCCCAATCCGCGCCACGAACAGCAGCGTCAAACTCTCCAGCACCGTCGCCACGCCAAACATCGCATAGAACAGGACCGACCCGGCCAGTCCGACGATCAGCACGGGCCGCCTGCCAATCCGATCGGACAACCGCCCCCACAGCGGCGCGATCAAGAACTGCATGGCGGAAAAGCTGCTCATCAACAGCCCTACCAACAAGCCGACTTGCCAATCCTTTTCTCCATAACCCAAAGCCTGGGCGAATTGCTTGCCGTAGATCGGCAGCAGCGGCAAAACCATGCCGAAACCCAACAAGTCAATAAAGACCGTCAGAAAAATAACCAGCAACGACGCTTTGTGAGGCTTGGTAGACATGGGCCGCAATGTCACGTTTTTGCGGGAAATGTCAAGGTGGGGGATCAGGCCGGCGGCTTTCGGCCAATGGCTTTCAGCCTTCGACCACCACAACCAACCCGTGGGGGGCTTTCGCTTCGGTGATGATCCGGCCGATGACGGCTGACTGGTCTCCCTTGGCAGAAGAGAACCGTTCCGCGGTTGTGGATCACGCCCCG
Organism: Pirellulales bacterium; assembly: GCA_050247075.1. Taxonomy (GTDB): domain Bacteria; phylum Planctomycetota; class Planctomycetia; order Pirellulales; family JBFWUW01; genus JBFWUW01. The sequence goes on from JBFWUW010000012.1 coordinate 59,791, forward strand.
TCTGGTTGAATCGCGAGGCTGGCCCGGCCATACTCAAGGTGCCCTGTTGGCGGGGGGTGTTCTCTATCGCCTGGCCGATCTACTTGCCTCGTTGAATTGTTGCCATGCCCAAGATAAATGCGGTTGGAATCGACCTGGGGACCACCTACTCCGCCATGGCGTGGGTGAATGAGGCCAATCACAGCACGCTGATTCCCAATGATCAGGGCGATCTGCTGACGCCAAGCGTGGTCCTGTTCGAGGACAAGTCGATCGTCGTGGGCAAAGAGGCCAAGAAAGTGGCCGTGCTGCATCCCGACCGCGTGGCCTCCTGCGTCAAGCGCGACATGGGCAAACCGGCCTACAGCCGGCCGATCCGCGGCAAATATATTCCGCCAGAAGTTATTCAATCGTACATCTTGAAGAAGCTCAAGGATGACATCGCCCGCACGGCCGGGCAAGACTTTCGGGCAATCATAACGGTGCCGGCCTATTTTGACGAAAACCGCCGCAAGGCCACGTATCAGGCGGGGGAAATGGCCGGCCTGAAGGTGCTGGATATCGTCAACGAGCCGACCGCCGCCGCTCTGGCATATGGGGAGGACTTGGGTTACCTCACCCGCTTTGGCGCGCCCAAGCAGCGGATGAATGTGATCGTGTACGACTTGGGGGGCGGTACGTTCGATGTGACGCTGATCGACATGCAAGCCGGCGACTTGCGCACGCTATGTACCGACGGCGACGTGCAACTGGGGGGCTTCGACTGGGACATGCGGCTGGTCGATTTCATTGCCGAGTACTACGTCAAGCAGCACCAGGCCGATCCGCGGCAATCGCCCGAGGGGATGCAGCGGATGCTGTTGCTGGCGGAAGAGGCCAAGCATACGCTGTCGGCCCGCGGCCGGACGTCGGTCCATCTTGTTCACGATGGCAAATCGGCCGATATCCCGATTACGCGCGAGCAGTTTGAGGAACGCACGGCCGATCTGTTGGAGCGGACCCGCTACACCACGCGGCAACTGCTGGCTACGGCCGGATTGGAATGGAAGGATATCAGCAAAATCTTGCTGACGGGCGGCTCTACCCGCATGCCGATGGTGGTCAACATGTTGCGGACGTTGTCGGGCAAAGAGCCTGACATGTCGGTCAACCCGGACGAGGCCGTGGCCCGCGGCGCGGCGGTATACGCCAACTACCTGCTGGCCAGCAAGGGGGAGACGGGGCACGCGCCGACTTTCGACGTGACCAACGTCAACGCGCACAGCTTGGGAATTGAGGGGATTGACCCGCGCACGATGCGGAAGCGCAACAAGGTGCTTATCAAGCGGAACTCGCCGCTGCCATCGAAGAAGGTGGAAGAGTTCATCACCAAGGAAGTCAACCAGGGGACGGTGGTCGTGCAAGTGCTAGAGGGCGAAAGCCTGGACCCAAGCGAATGCACGGCGGTGGGGAGGACGGTGATCCGAGACCTTCCGCCGAACTTGCCACAAGGTTGGCCGGTGGAAGTGACCTACGAATACGGCATTAACGGCCGTCTGAACGTGAAGGCCAAGGTCCGCGGCACCGACCGCGAAGTCAAGCTGGAATTGGAACGCGACGACAGCATGAACGCCGACCGCGTCAGCCGTTGGAAGCGGCATGTGGCCGCGGCGGCCGGGTTGGACGCCTTCGATATGGCGATTCAGGAGGAACTGAATTCTCTCAAGGGGAATATGCCGGCTGGCCAGGCAGGCGCGGCAGCAACCGTTTCGATGGTTCGGCCCAATGTGCCCCCGGCGATGCAGCCGGCGCAGGCCACGCCGGGCAGCCCCTGGGCTGGCGGAGCCAAGCCACCGGGTGCGGCGATTCCACCTGGCGCCGTGCCGCCGCCAACCCCGCCGCCTGGAACAGCCAAGCCAGCGATGCCGCCCGGCGCAATTCCGCCTGCATCGGCCGCTCGTCCCGCTGCGCCGCAAAACCCGGCCCCAACTCCACCCGCCGCGCGCCCGGCTAGCGCGGCGGCCGCGGCGGCCAAGATTATGTCGCCCCAAGGCCCGCCCGGCATGGGTGCCAATGCGGCGGGGGAATCGCAAAAATTCTACACTAAGCCCGCGTTCGCTTATGGCATGTTGGCCTTGGTGACGCTGGCGATCATCTACTTTCTGGTGACGTTGAAGTATCCCAATGCCAGCATCATGGCAATGTTCAGCAAGAGTCCCACCGCCGCGGTTGTGGTGGGAATTGAGCAATCGGCCTTGTATCCCGACCCGGAACTCTCGGGCACCCCGACCGCCGTAACGGCGGGCACGCCATTCATGCTGGCTGATCTGCGGGCCAACGTCGCCCGCGTGACCTTGCCCGACGGCACCGGCGGGGGCTGGGTGCGGCGCTGCCATCTGTGCAAGCCAGAAGAGTACGAACGGCGAAAGTCGCTGGGGCAAGTACCCAAGACGGTATTCTGCATTCGCGCGGCGGGAAGCGGGCAGATTGTGTACGACGGCGAACCGGTCCTCAAGACAGGCCATGTGGTGTTGGCGGCCGGCCAGGCCTTGTGGCTAGACCCCACCATGAACGGCCTGCCCTACGAGACAGAAACCGACAAGGTCCAGGGCGACCCGAATGTGCTGTTAATGAGCGACGCCGATGGTGCCGTGTTCAAGCTCGATTCGTCATTGCCGTTATTGGAGACGGGTAGCCCTGGTATCTAGGATAGCCTAGATGGTATCGCCGGCGATGATCGACAGTTCGGCTGAGAAAATGCGTAAGGCCTCGGCATCGAACAACACGATCCGCACCAGCGGCGGCTCGCCGTGCTTTTCCAGAAAACGGACGATGGTTACCAAGGCCACGCGGGCCGCGGAATCGAGCGGGTAACCGTACACGCCGGTGCTGATGGCCGGAAACGCAACACTCTGGCAGCCATGTTCCAAGGCCAGTTCCAGCGACGCACGGTAGGCACCCGCCAGCAATTGGGCTTCGCCCCGTTGTCCCCCTTGCCAGACAGGCCCCACGGCATGCGCCACATAACGGGCCGGCAACCGGCCCGCGCCGGACATCACCGCCGCACCCGTGGGACAGCCAGCAGGGTAGCGGAGGTCGGTCTCTTGCATGATTTTGGGACCGCCGCGGCGATGGATGGCCCCGTCCACTCCACCGCCGCCCGCCAGATCGGCATTGGCCGCGTTGACAATCACATCGACCTGCTGCATGGCCACATCGCCTTGCAGGAGTTCCAACGCGCAGCCGTTGATAGTGGTTTTCATGGAAAATACGCGGAAAGCCAGCTCGATCCTCGGCGGAAAAATGTGTGCCAATCGGCATTTTCCCCATGCTACACTTGCTGGGGGAGTTTGCAGCACTTGTTTTGCCAATTCGTGGCCGTGGAGCCAGATCGTGACGCGAACTGTTATATGGGCCTGCTTGCTGTGCGGCTGCGCGGCGAATGCCTGGGCCAAGGATTTGTACGTCAACAACGTCACCGGCGATGATACGTTTCTGGGCGCGCAGCCCGACTTTGCCGACGGCGGCGGACCTGTGCGGACAATCGCCAAGGCGCTGCGCCTGGCCGACTCGGGCGACCGCATCATCCTGGCCGATGCCGGCCAGCCCTACCGAGAGTCGATCACGCTCATCAGCAGCCACCACAGCGGCGGTGCGGTCAACCGCTTCACCATCATTGGCAATGGGGCCATCTTGGATGGTTCAACGCCCGTGCCGCCCCATTGCTGGCAGCATGTGTCGGGCGATGTTTTTCGCTTTCGACCGCAGCGCTCGGCATTTCAACAGTTGTTCATCGACGACCGTCCGCTGGTGCGGCGTCCGGTGGAAGGAGACCGTTCGCCCGTCAGCTTTTTGCAGCCGCGTGAATGGGCCTTGTACGAAGGCCAAATCTATCTGCGGGTAGAACCGGGCGTGTCGGTCTATCAATACAACTTGTCGAGCACGGGCGAGGCCGTGGGAATTACCTTGTATCGCTGCCGCGAGATTGAAATCGCCGACCTGACCGTGCAAGGCTTTCAGCTCGATGGCATCAACGCCTTTGACGGCGTGGACGATTGCGTGCTGACCAATGTCACCTGCCGCGGCAATGGCCGTAGCGGGTTGACCGTGGCCGGTAATTGCCACCTGCTGCTGGATGGCTGCACGCTGGGTGACAACGGATTCTGCCAGTTGCTGACCGCAGGTTCGTCGATCACCAATCTGCAAAATTCCCAACTGCTGCCCAATACCGCCCCGGCGGTTATCAACCGGGGAGGCGAGGTCGTGGAGGTTAAGTAACCGCCCCTGTTATCCGAACAATTGCGGCAGCGGCGAGCCCCCGCGAACGATCATTACGGGGCGCCCGGTGGCGGTGTGATACTCGCGGGTGTGGTCGATGCCTAGCGCGTGATAAAACGAAGCGGCGACCTGGTCGGGCGAAATGGCCTCGGCCGCGGGGCCTTGGCCGTTGTCGTCACTGGCGCCGATAGCCTGGCCGGTGCGGATGCCGCCGCCAGCCATCAGCACGCACATGGCGCGCGGCCAGTGGTCGCGGCCAGAGCGGGCATTGATCTTAGGCGTGCGACCAAACTCGCCCGTCACGCAGACGGCGGTGCTATCGAGCAGCCCGCGCTGGGCTAGCGTGCCAAACAAGGCGGCCAGCCCGTCGTCTAGTTGGGCGGCCTTGCCCTTACGCAAGTTGTTGAAGATGTCGCCGTGCATGTCCCAGCCGCCAAAGTTGACGGTGGCAAACCGCACGCCCGCCTCAATCAGACGAACGGCCAGCAGGCAGCTTTGCCCAAAGGAGTGCGCGCCGAAACGGCTGACGACTTCCTCGGGTTCCTGACTGACATCGAAAGCTTGCCGGGCGCGGGGCGAAGTGATGATTTCGTGGGCCTGTTCCGAGAACTCATCCAGCCCATCGACCAGGCCCTGGTCGCCGTCCAGATCCTTCAAGGCCGTATCGAGGTCGGCCAGCAATTGCTGCCTCTTTTTGACATCGGAGACGGTCAGCCCGCGCCCCAACGACACGCCGCGGACGGTGAACGGTTTGCCGGGGACGGGCATGCCGTTGGTCTGCAAGGCAGCATGTTGCACGCCCAAGTAACCGGGCCGTTGGGGCGTATCGGGAATGGCCACGAACGATGGCAGATCACCACCGGTGGGCCGCTCTTTGCTGACCACCGCGCCGAAGCCCGGATACTCCAGCGAGGGAATAGGCCGGCTGCCGGTGTTGAGATACTTGCTGCCTAGCTCGTGGGCGGCCAGGGTGTGGCTGACCCCGCGCAAGATGGCGAATTTGTCGGCGGATTGCGCCAACTTAGGCAGCAACTCGCAGATCTCCACGCCAGGGACGTTGGTGGCGATGGGATTGAGTTCGCCGCGAAACTCGGTCGAGGCCGCCGGTTTGAGATCGAACGTGTCCATGTGGCTTGGCCCGCCGCCGAGATTGATAAAGATGCCCGCCTTGGCGGGGGCCGCGGCGACCTCGCCAGCCTGGGCTGCCCGCAGATAGCCGGCCAAACTGAGCCCGACCGTACCAAGTGCTCCGGCTTGTAGAAAATCGCGCCGTGGTAATCCGTCACAATAACGATGGCGGGTCATGAGTAAGTCCTTGTATTTTAGGCCAAAAAGTTGAGTTAAGTGTTTTGATCCGGTAACGAAAGGTCGGCGATTAAACTTAGTGGTTGAGGATAAACTCCTTGGTATTTATCAAAGCCCACAAAACATCGCGCAAGGCCGTCTGTTGGTTGGCGGGATCGGCCATGTATTGGGTGACGCGGTCGATCTCGGCATCGGTTGGCTGGCGGCTGACCGTTCGCAGGTAACAGTGCCGAATCAGGGCATCCGTGTCGAGCGGCTCGACAGGCTGGGCCGCTACCAGCGGCGCGAGTCTTGCCAGTTGTGCCTCTTGTTTGTTGATATCTCGCTCGACCTTGGCGCGGCGCTTGGTCAGCCGTTTGATGGCTTGCGACTTGCGGTTTTCGGCCTCTTTGCGCTTCGCCGCGGCTTGTTTATCGTCCGTCGCTGGGTTGGGGTCTGCTTTCTCCGCCGGTGTGGCGAGTTCTTGAAGCCTGGCATCCAGTTCCGCCAGTTCTTGCTTATTGGTCTGCTGTTGTTGGGCCAATTCCGCCCGTTGAGCGGCTAGTTCCTCGGCCTTGGCTTCGCCGCCGAGTTGAGCCAGCCAGCCATCCGACCGTTCGATCAAGTTCAACATTTCGCCGTCGTTCCGCAGAAACAGGGTTTGCAGCAGCGTCGGCTCCATCGAGCGTTCGCAGTCGCAATTGGTGGCCCGCACCGGCTGCCCAAAGACCATCAGGGCGTAGTTGTTGCGGCCGCGGCCCTTGGCGTTGGGCGGGCCCGACGCATTGCCAGTGGCCAGATCGCCGACATCGGTATGAAACCCGGCTAGCTGGTCGGAGCGGGCCGTGGCTTGCAACAGGGCGTTGTAGGCCACCTCCGCCGGCAGACGCCGCGGGATAGCATGGCTGAAATTGCGGCTGTCGAGCCGGTTGGAGTCGTTCGTCTGGCAAGAGAGTTGGTACGTGCGGCTGTTGGTGATCTCACGATGCAGCCACTTCATATCGAACTGGTGATCGATGAACCCGCGCGTGAGGTGATCCAAGAGGGGCTGATTGCTGGGGGGATTGGCCCGGTTCAAGTCGTCGGGCGGCTCGATAATGCCCGCATGAAAGTAGCCGGCCCACACCCGATTGACAAATGCCTTGGCAAAGTAATCGCCGGCATCACGTCGCAGCCAATCGACCAAGGCTTGCCGTGGATCGGAGCCAGGAACTAGTTCTACCTCTTCCCCTTCCAGAAATCTGGCGAAGATCTTGGCGGGTGGTTCGGGCTGTTCCTCCGCGTTCTTTTTCGGCTTGTTCTTCTTGTTCTTTTTGGGCGGTTTGGCTTCTTTGACGGGTGCCACAAAGACTTCGCGCCAGGGGACCAGTTTGCCCTCGGCGATTAATTGCGGGATGAGCCTGTTGATGTTGGCTTTGGTGCCGTCCGCCGCCTTGGCGGCCTCTTTCAGTTCTTCTTGCAATTCCTTGCTTCGGGCGCGGCCGTCGGCCGAGACGCCAAAGGTAACCGTCTTAAAGAACGCGGTGAAGTCGTCGAAGTCGCTCTTGGTCCATTGGTCGAAGGGGTGCTTGTGGCATTCCGCGCATTGTATGCGCACGCCCATGAAGGCATAGGCGAACGACTGCGCCTTTTCTTGTGGCTTGCGATTGTTCCGCCGCATCCAAAAATGGGGCATGGTCGCCCTCTCGGCGAAAGATTGGCCCGTTTCGTCTTGGGCATGCCGGCCCATTTCGCGGCAGTAGTCTTCGTAGCTCTGGCCTTCGATCCGGCCAGAAGCCAGGATCATGCCAGCGGCGATATCGTCGTAAGGCTTGTTTTGCAGCACGCGCTGATAGAGCCAGGCATACCATTGACGGGCCGCCAGATCGCCATTGAACGGCTGTTCGTTAAGGACTTTAGGACTGTTGCCCACGAAGTCGCACAGCTTGGTGGTCCACCAGGCGGCATACGTGGGCCGGGCCAGCAGTTCGTCGATCTTGGCGCCCCGTTTGCCAGGACTGGTATCGGCGGAAAACTGCTCGATTTCTTGTGGCTGGGGCAACGTACCGCAGATATCCAAGCTAACGCGGCGGAGGAACTCAACATCGTCGCTAAGTTCCGACGGCACGATATTCAGGCGGCTGAGCTTGGCGACGACCAACTCATCGACTTTGGTTGGAGCGGGCACGTTGGGATAAGCCTGGCCCGGCTGCCCGCCGAAAGGTGTCAGCACGGGGACGGGCTGTACGCCATTATCGTAGAACGAGACAACATGCGTATCGCCCGCTTGCAGCGATGTGACCAGGCCGTCGTCGTCGATGGTGGCGATGGAATCGTCATTAGATCGAAAGCGGCAGAGCGCGGTTACGTCTTCTCGTGTGCCGTCGGACCAGCAGGCCGTGACCAGCAGTTGCCGCTGCTCGCCCGGCCGGTCGAACATGATCTCGCCCGGTGTGACTTCCAACCGCTCAAACCGCCCAGCGGCATCGGCGGCGGTTCCGTTGGCCCCCGCGGCAATCCAGCGCTGGAGCAGATGGAACTGCCAGGTGCCGGCCTGCAAGCGTTGGCCCCCCTCGTGCGGAATCTGCTGCGTCGGTTTTTGAAGGATCAGACTTTGCAACGGTTCCAGCTTATTGACGCGCGGGCTTTCGCCGCCGGCCAAAGCGGCCAGGTCGGCTTCCAGATCGTAGCCAAACAGCGACAGCCTGAAGTCTCCCTGGCCTTGAAACGAGCCGTGGCATGCCCGGCCATTGCAACCCACGCGGCCCAGCAGCGGCAAGACATGCCGGCGAAAATCTGGGGCTTCATCCCCTTCGGCCGTGGCAAACCGTTGGCTGGCCGAGGGGAGCGGAGCGGCCCCGTCGGCAGCAACCGGCCCCTCTTGGGCGCGACCGTACGAAGTGCCAATGAGCAAGCAAGCTAGGAGGATTAGGTGGCGGTCCATGCGGGGGTTCCTCGGAATTCGGACGAAAGTTATCGGCGATGGAACCGCCCCTTACATGGGGGCGGGTGCGGCAGCGGCTGGTTTGGCTTTGGCCGGCTTTTGCTTCTTGGCGGCGCTGGAGCGGGCTTTGGAAACGCTGCGCATCAAGGCCGCGTAATGTTTGTCGGCTTGTGCCTGTTGTTGCTGTTTGGCATCGGCCAATTGCTCATCGAGTTTGGCCAGCCGCAAGGCTAGCTGCTCTCGCTGCAGTGCCAGTTGCTCGATGCGGATCTCGGACTGGCGATTGGCGGCCTCGCGCAGTTGCTGGTCCAGAGCAGGGTCTTCACCCAGGCTGGCCCGCGCGGCCAACAGTTGGATTCGCGACTTGACCTTCCAGGCTTCCAGGTCCAAGGCATACTTTTGCACGTCGTTATCTTGGGTGCGGTTAAGCTGCTCGCAAGTTCGGAACAATTCACGAATCGCCCGATCGTATTGCTCCGGCTTATTGGCCTTGAGTTGTTCCAGCACCGCCGACAATTCTGGATGATGGATCCGCACGAACATCAACGCGGCCGCCTCGCGCTCGGGCGTGGCCAAGGGAAGCTTGTCGCGTCGGGCCGATTTCTTGGCGGCACGAGTTTCCGTTGAGGGGGATTCGGCGGTGGCGGACTCGTCCGGCGGATTTTTGTCGGGCGAATTGTCGCCACGCGCAGCCCAAGCACTCGCCAGCAGCAACAGACCGGCCACAAGCAATGATCGTTTCACGGAAGGTCCTCCTCGGAGACAGCAGGACTGGTGGATTCTTGCGGCGCAACGCCGGCCGATATCCAACTGGAGGCTTCCCAGTCAGCCGCGAGTGAATCGTCGTCGAACGGATGCATGTCGCCCGCCGAACCAACGTCATCGGAGACTTCGTCGGCGGAATCGAGGTCGTCCAGGGAATCGTCGTCCAGGGAATCATCGTCGCGGTCGTCGCCGACTTCCGTCCAGGCCTGCGCCACCTGACGATGCTCGATCAGATTCGCATCGGGCACGGCGATGGCATCAACGACCGCCACGGGGCGATTCCACGATTGCCAGGCAACCACCACGGCCAGACAAGCGGCCGCCCCCAACGCCATCCAGGTTGCGGGCATGGCAAAACGACCCATCGATTGCGGCCGAGCGGCCCGATCTGTCCTCGCCGCCAACCCTTGATCGAAGCCTGCCGACGCCGATGGTGCTAGCCGCGCGGACTCAACCGTCTTGACGGCCGCGCTCAGTTGCACAACCTGGGCCACCGCTTCGCGGGCAGTCTGGTCATGTTCAAGACGTTCTTCAAAGGCAATCATTTCCGCCGGGGCCATTTCATCGGCCACGTAGCAGAAGGCCAACCAGGCCAGATTGTCATCGGCTGGCGTGTTCATGGTTATGGTTCCAGTTTCTCTCTCAGCCGCTTCAGGGCGGCTTGCATTCGCGCCAGGACAGTCCCCAGGGGCTGATTCAGTTGGCTGGCGATCTCGCGAAATTTTAGATTCTGCTGCATCCGCAGCCGCACAACCTGTTGTTGCGGCAGCGGCAAGTCATTGAGCGCAGTTTGAACTTGCAGTACGGTCTCTTGCTGAATGGACAGTTCATCGGGTTGTTTTGAGATGGCGGTGCCAGGCGCATCGGTGTCATTTCCTGCCTGTTCCGCCACACTTTTCAAGACACGTTGGTCCGTGGCTTGCCGCCGGCGCAGGGCCAGAGCCTCACGATAGGCGACCTGAAACAACCAACCTTTAAGGTTCTCTTCGTGGGCGGTATGCCCTTGCTCCAGCGCTTTGGCAAATGTCGATTGCAGTGCGTCGGCAGCCAAATGGCCGTCGCGAAGCACTCCCAACAAGAACGCCCGCAACTCGTTACCATGCTGCACATACAGGGCAGCCACGACGGTTGGGTCGATTCGGCACTCGGGCGGGGAATTCAATGCGTTGTCCCTGTCGCTTTCGTCCCGACTGGCTCGTGGGGCGTGGTCAACCTGAATACGATGCGCACGGGTGGCTGTTTATTGTGCCCTCGGAGATTTTTTTTGAGAAAAGTCCACATGAGAGCCGCTTCAGTAGCTTTCACCGACGGTGACGAAGACGTTCAACAGGTAACCTGCTCCCGCACGAGTTCCGCGTAAAGTTCGGGCCGTCGGGTGCGGAGTGTGTAGTTGGGCAGGCTGCGTTGCTGGGCCAGACTGGCGGCATCGAGTATGTGGACGATCATTTCATCGCGGATATGTTCCGTGCTGGCATGGGCCAGCAGGGTTCCGTCGGGACCGAATATAAGCCCCGCCCCGGGGTGGTGGGGCTGATTGGGGTGGTCGGGCGGGTAGCCAGGCACAATTCCGGCCCTGCCGGCCTGGTCGGCCAGCACGCAAAAACAGGCATTCTCTCTCGCCCGCTGGGCGTAGCAACTGGTGAAATAGCGAAAAACGTGCGACCGGGCAGCGGCCTCGGACTGGGGTGTATCGTCCCAGCGGCCTTCGCGGGCGGCGTGCGGCATCAGAATCACATCCGCCCCGCGGAGCGCCATAATTCTGGCGACTTCCGGAAACTGATTGTCGTAGCAGATGATCGTGCCGATCTTGCACTTGCCGATGTCGAACACCATTATGTCGCGGCCCCCTTTGTAAAACAGGGTCTCATCGCGCGAACAGTGCAGCTTGCGCTGCTTGCCGATGTAGCCGTTGGGACCGACGAGGACTTGGGTATTAAAGACAATGTCCCGCTCTTTCTCGCTCAGGCCTGCTGAGAGAAAAAGCCCCCTTTGCCTGGCGATCTCCACCAACCGCCGCGTGCTGGGACCGTCGGGAACGGCTTCGGCCAGTTCCCAGGTGTTGGGCGTACAGTGGCCATGCACCACCAGTTCCGGAAACAGCACCAGTTCGGCCTGTTCCGCGGCCGCCCGCTGGCACCAGCCCGCGATATCGTTCAATGCCTTCTCAGGCTGGCCCAACAGACTGTTCATGCTCACAGCGGCAACGCGGACGGATTGCATGGGTGCGATTCCTGGAACGGAGAGGAAGTGTTCGGTGTTCGGTGTTCAGTTTTCAGTACCTCCCAATAAGCTAGCAGCTAGCAGCTTTCGTTGCAGTAGGCTTCATTGCTAGACAGTTTGAGTTGCAGAACAACTTCTGAACACTGAAAACCGAACACTGAACACTCCTTACTCCCCCCACCTTCAATTGACTCCGCCGAAGTCCGCCGACATAATCCCGCCCTATTTTTCTCCTTACGCGGATTAACTTTGTGACCAAACTCCGCCGCTATTCACAGGTCGGCCTATGGCTGGTGATCTTCTTGATCGCCAGTCGCGGTCGCGGTGCGGAATCGGAGATTCGTTTGATTGGCGCGCCAGATGGCGAGGTTGAATCGAGTGACCGGCCGGTTGAGGGCGAGCCGGTTTATCGAGAAGACCTGGACGAGCCAGATGGCAGCATTCTTATCGACGAACGGGAAACCAATGGCCCGCCGGGGATGTTGGCGGAGCCGTTGGACTTGTCTCTGGAAACGCTTCGCCAGCCCCCTCCGCCGCCCGACAGCCTCTCGCCAAATTTTGCTCCGCTGCAATCGCCCGATCACGAAATCGACTTTGAAATGGTCGAGCCAGCGCCACGGGCATATAGCGGCGGGGGCGGCATTTTTCACGGTGGACTGTGCAACTGGCTGGGAGAGCGCTTTTCCTGGCTGCATGGGCCCCCCTTGCCCGTCGTTAGCGAACGCTGGAACGAGCGGACCTTGTACCTGGGTCTGTTCGTCGGCGGTTTCTTTGGCGATGAATTGGTCGCCAGCCGCGTGAAGCAGGGGACCGGAGTCATTGGCGGCGTTCGCGGCGGGTTGGATTTCGATGATTATTGGGGGCTGGAAGGGCGGGTGGCGTTCGCGGGTGCCCCGGTTAGCAACATCAATACGGGGACCGAGCTGCGGACCGGCGTGCAGAAATTCTTCGATGCCTCGATCTTGTTCTATCCTTGGACGACCGCCCGCTTCCGGCCGTTCGGGCTGGCTGGCATAGGCATTGGCGTGTTGGACTTCGATAACGACTTTGGCCGGCATATCGTTAACTCCACACCGATCTTTCCGGTGGGGGCCGGCCTTAAGTACCGGCACGACGACTGGGTGGCGTTTCGAGTCGACTTTACCGACACGATCGCCTTGGGGGCCGACGGGTTGTTTTCCAACACCCACAACATGAGCGTGACTGGTGCGGTGGAGTTCCGCTTTGGCGGGCCGCGCAAGACCTACTGGCCATGGACCCCGCGCTGGTTCTACTAGGTAGAGAGCGATTCAACCGCCGACTTGCGCGTGGGGTAGAATTTCCACAGCCGGTTGAGATTGGTCCGTTCCAGGACCTCGGCGCAGAAGGGGTCGAGATTGCAGAGCACCATCTGCCCCTGGCGTTCGCAAATGCGTTTCCAAACGCGGACGACAACCTCGATGAATCGCGAGCCCAGGAACTTGGTGTTGCCGAAATCGAGCACCAGCAGGGGGGGCGTGATCTTGGCCGCTTGATCCAATAGGGTCGCGGCGCAGCGTTCGACCGATGGCTCGTCGAGTGAGTCGTACTCGGCATCCAGCACGATGACGGTCACTTGTTGCTGCTGTTCGATGGCGGGCATGCGTTCAGTCTCTGGGAACAGGGCAGGCGGACAACATCTCGCGGGATGCACGCATTCAAGTCTAGCGCAGCCTATCCTGGTAATCAAGCAACGATTGCCGGCCATTGCCGCCTGGGAACAACCGGTTCCAGCCCCCTCGTTGCCCGTTGACGACATCTGGCGAATTCGAGGTTATACTGGCAATCGGCGGTGCCCGCCGCCGACTATTGCCCACCTTTTCCCCACGCCTACCTGGGTTGCACATATGGTTCGTGCTGTTGTCGCCGTGGCGGCCTTGGTCTGGACGGCCTGTTTATCCGGGCCTGGCTTGTCCGCCGACGCCGTGGATGATCCCCAGGCGTTGGAAGCCTTTGAGAAAAAGATTCGTCCGCTTCTGGCCCAGCATTGTTACGAATGCCACGGTCCCGACAAGCAAGAGTCGGGGCTGCGCGTCGATCGGGTGGGCAGCATTCTGAAAGGGGGCGAAAGCGGCCCGGCGATCATTCCCGGCAACGCCGCGGAGAGCTTGCTGGTACAAGCCATCAACTACGGCAGCGATTTCGCGCAGATGCCGCCCGACGGAAAGCTGCCCGATGAGCAAATTGCCTTGCTTACCGCTTGGGTGGCCAGCGGCGCGCCGGGACCACGCGATGAAGCCGACCCCGCGGTCGAGAAGCCGCCGTTCGATCTGGCTGGCCGCAAGCAGCGGCAATGGTGCTTTCAACCAGTTGTGGCCAGCGACCCGCCAAACGTTAAGAATAAGGGCTGGGCCGCACAGCCGATCGACCGTTTCGTGCTGGCCCGATTGGAAGCAGCCGGACTAGCGCCTGCCGCGCCGGCCGACAAAGCAACGTGGCTGCGGCGGGTGTCGTTTGATTTGGTGGGATTGCCGCCGACTCTGGCGGACTTGGACCAATTTCTGGCGGATGATTCGCCGACGGCCGAGCAGACGGTGGTTGACCGTTTGCTCGACTCGCCCCGATTTGGAGAACGCTGGGGCCGGCATTGGCTCGATCTGATGCGCTATGCCGAGACATTGGGCCACGAGTTTGACTACCCCATTCACAACGCGTACCAGTACCGCGACTACGTCATCCGCGCGTTCAACGACGACGTCCCCTACGATCGATTCATCCTGGAGCATGTGGCGGGCGATCTGCTGCCCGCCAGGCTGAATGCCAGCGAGGGATTCAACGAGTCGATTCTGGCAACCGGATTCTGGTTTTTGGGAGAGGCCACACACGCGCCGGTTGACGTGCGTGCCGACGAAACGGGGCGCATGGACAACCAGATCGACGTGCTAACCAAGGCCTTCTTGGGACTGACGGTGGCTTGCGCCCGCTGCCACGACCACAAGTTCGACGCCATCTCCCAACGCGACTATTACGCCTTGGCAGGCTATCTGAAAAGTTCCCGGCGGCAAGACGCCATCATCGACCGTGACGGCAAGATCGAGCAAGCCGCCGCGCGGCTATCCGCATTGCGCGATGAGGGGAACGCCATACTGGAGGAAATACTGCCGGCGGGAAATGAGCCGCTGGCCCGGTCGTTCGCCGACTACTTGCTGGCTGCGCGCGAAGTGTCGCACGGAGAGCCTTTGGCCGGCGACTCTGACCCTCTCAACCCCGATATTGTGTTTGAAGACTTTGAATCGGCCGAATTGCAAGGCTGGGTGGCCGACGGACCGGCGGCGGAAAAAAGCCTGGCCCGCGGCACGGCCAACAATCAGATGCCGGTCAGCGGTTTCGCGGGAAAGCAGTTGATTAACACCTATGTCGGTTCCGATGGCCCCACCGGCCGGCTGACCAGTAAGGAATTTCGCATTGAGCGGCGTTTCTTGCGATTTTTGATTGGCGGCGGAGCACACAAAGACCGGACTTGCCTTAATCTCAAGGTCGATGGCCGCGTGGTCCACAGCGCCACGGGCCGCAACGACGAACGGCTGGAACCCGCCGCGTGGGATGTGTCCAACCTGCGTGGCAAGCTAGCCGTGCTGGAGATCGTCGACGATCATTCCGGCGGCTGGGGGCATGTCAACGTTGACCAGATTGTGTTTAGCGACCAGTCCGACGGCGTCAACTTCCGCCGTCCAGTTGAAGCCGTTGCCAAGGAACGCAAACTCGATGCGAACCGCCTGGGCCGGTTTGCCGCCGCTTTGGCTGATGAAGCAGCCAGGCAGCCATCGCACCCATTCTTTGTCTGGAATGCACTTGCCCCGGATGCGGATGAGAACGCTCTTACCGGGCACCGGCAACAAATCGCCAGGCAACTTGACGAACGCCAACAAGCCGCCGCGAATGCCGAGCTGCATTCGGAACCGTTCGCCGATTTCCACAAGGGAGATTTTGCCGGTTGGCGGTCGACCGGCCAGGCTTTTGGTGAGCGGCCCACGCGCTCCGGCGATTGGGACATGCAAACCCGCGGGCAAGCACCGGTCGAACCGGGAGTGGCCCATAGCGGCCAGTTGGCAGCGCGGCTGCGGGGCGTGCTGCGTTCTCCGTCGTTTGTGATTCAAAAGCCGTTTATCGACTACCATCTAGCGGGCAAGTCCGGGCAAGTCCGCGTGATTATCGACGGCTACGTGATGGATGTGCATAACGGCCTGCTGTTTGGCGGTATTTCGTTTGGGGTAGACAACCAGCCCGAACTGGCCTGGCGTCGGCAAGGAGGAGACTACAGCCGGTATGTCGGGCACCGGGCACATATCGAATTGATCGACGACGGCGACGGCTTCATCGCGGTCGATGAAATCCGTTTTTCGGACGGTGCCGGCCAACCAGAGACAACCAGTAAGTTGGCGCGGCAACTAGCGGGTGACGATCGAATCTCCTCGCGTCAGCACTTGGCCGCGACCTATGGCCAACAGTTGGCGCAGGCGACTAAAGCTTGGCGCGCTGGCCAGGCCGATTCCGATCAATTTGCCCTGGTTCGATTTGCCATGCGGTACCAGCTTTTCGATACGGAATCGCCCGCTAGCCAGACCGGAGGAACCAGGCTGGCGGAAGTCGCCGCCAAGGTCGAGGCCGAGAACGCCGCCCTGCCGGAACCGCTACGCGCGCCGGCGATCGTGGATGGTCCCGGCATCGACGAATGGCTACTGTTGCGGGGCAATCACAAGACACCAGGAGAGACGGTGCCGCGGCGTTTCTTGGAAGCGCTGGATGGCGAGGATCCTTCCAGTAGCCCTCACCCCGGCTCTCTCCCAGAGGGAGAGGGGGACGGTGGCAGCGGGCGTTTGGAACTTGCCCAGCGCCTGGCCGACCCGGCCAATCCCCTTACGGCCCGCGTAGAGGCAAACCGCTTGTGGCAGCACATGTTTGGCAGGGGGCTGGTGGCCACGGTCGATAACTTTGGCGTCTTGGGCGAAAAGCCCACCCACCCCGAACTGCTCGATTACCTGGCCCACCGGCTGGTGCAACAGGGGTGGTCGCGGAAGAAGCTGCTGCGGGAAATGGCCCTCTCGAGCACGTACCGCCAAAGCAGTGACATTAACGCGGAGGCGGAACAGGCCGACCCGCGGAATGATTTGCTGCATCGCATGCGTGTCAAACGGCTGGAGGGCGAAGCCATCCGCGATTCGGTGCTGGCGGTTTCCGGCCGCCTCAATCTTCAGATGCATGGGCCGGGCGTGGCAACCTATTTAACCCCCTTCATGGAAGGCCGCGGGCGTCCGGGTGGCAGCGGGCCGTTGGATGGCGATGGCCGCCGCAGCATCTATCTGGAAGTCCGCCGCAATTTTCTCAATCCGATGTTTCTGGCGTTCGATTTCCCCATTCCCTTCAATGCCATCGGACGCAGAACAGAGTCAAACGTGCCGGCCCAAGCCTTGACGATGATGAACGATCCATTGGTGGTCAGCCAATCCAAGTTGTGGGCGGAACGCCTGCTGGCGGAAGGGCCTGAGGATGCCTCCGACCGGGTGCGAAAGATGTATCGAACCTTGTACGCCCGGCAGCCGGCCGATGACGAACTGCAAGCCGCCCGCGATTTCCTCGACGAACAATCGGACCGACACGGCACCGGTCTCGACGACATCCGCCCCTGGGCCGACCTGGCCCACGTTCTCATGAACGTCAAAGAGTTCATCTTCGTGAACTGAAGGCGGGATACCGAAGGCTGACAACTGAAAACCGAACACTTCCCCCAACCCCACTTGCTAACCAAAGCCCCCACCGTATCCGGTCGCTCCATCGCGCCCACATCGTTACCACGTTCCGCGCCAACGGCCTTGCTGTTGCTAGCCGTAACCCATGTACTCGTCGATACTTTTGCCTGTCTGGTCCAGCCGCTGTGGCCGGCGCTGGGTGCCAAGTTTCAGGGCGGCCAATCGACGGAACTCTATTTGTACGCGTTGTGGACGCTGGCCGGCTCGTTCAGCCAGCTCATGTTCGGCTATTTCGGCGACCGCTACCATTGGCGCTGGCTGATCTGGGTCGGCCCGTTGGTCTCCATCACCTGCATGAGCTGTATGGGGTTGGCCGGCTCGGCCTGGGGTGCGGCAGGCTTGTTGCTGCTGGGCGGACTGGGAACGGCCGCGTTTCATCCAGAATCGGCCACGGCCGCCGGCGAGTGTGCTCCGTTGCAGCGCAGCCGGGCACTTTCGATCTTCTACATCGGCGGATACCTGGGGCAGGCGGCAGGCCCGTACTACGGTGGTTGGATGGCCGACACGTTTACCTTGCCGGGCATTACGCGGGGGATTCCGTGGGGCCTGGCCGGGCTGGCCCTATTGTCGCTGCTGCTGTTTCGGCGATTGCCAGCGGCCGCGGTTCGCCGCACGCAGCCAGTTCCTTTGGGTCAAATTCTGCGCGGCAAATACGCGGCGATGGCGCTCATTCAAGCCATTGGCACGTTGCGGTTATTAGTGGCGATGGGTGTCCCCCTGGCGTTGGCGTATCTGCTGCAAGCCCGCGACGCCACCAAGACAGAGACGGGCCTGTCGCAGTCGATGTTGCTGGCCGGCGTGGGGGCGGGAGCGGTATTGTGCGCGTTGGCCGTGGGGCGGCGGCACGAACGGCTGGCCCTGTGGCTGCCGCCGCTGGGTGTGGCCCCCTTGGTAGCGATTTTGCCGTACTTGTCCGGTGCCAATTTGCTGTTGACGACCTTCGCGGCGGGCCTGATGCTGGGAATCGCCATCCCTGTATTGGCCAGCTACGGGCAACAACTGCTGCCCAACGGCCAACGGATCGCTAGTTCCTGGACGATGGGTGTCAGTTGGGGACTGGGCGGAACGCTGGCCGCGGCCATGCTGCACGGGTTCAACCACTTTGGTCATCTGAACGAGTGCTTTCTGGCGTTTGCGGCGGCGGCGGCCCTCTCTAGCCTGGGTTGTTTTGCCTTGCCCAAGCTCGATTCGCCCGCCCTGTAGGAGCCGTCTCCGACGGCAATAATCCCTGCACTATCTTCGTGGCCGAAATCTCGCGGCAATCGCCGTCGGAGACGGCTCCTACTGGCTCATCGGCGATGGAATCGCCTCCTACAATGGCATGGGCAATCGTCTCCTGCAGCAGGCAGTATCTCGCCGCTGGCAAGAGTGGAAAACGGCAACATCTTTCACGATTCGGCCGACGCCTGACGGTTTTCACGCCTGGAACGGATAGACAACCGTGGATTGAAGCTTTCACGCCGTCACGGTCTTTCTCCGATACCTCTTTTAACCCACCTTCGTAGTTTGTGCGGCAAGGAATGCCTACTTTACCCTCAAACTACCCTTGTCCGTTTTCTCTTGACGGCCTCGAATTTCTTTCCGCGGAGGGATCCAGCGATGAAGTGCTCGTTTTTCAAGCTTTTCCTAATGTTTGGCGGTCTGGCTAGTTCTCTATGTACCGTGGCCCTTGGCCAACACACCGGTTGCGGTGAATATGGGCCGCAACCGGCGGGCTGCCCTTATCGTGCCGCGGTTGAAACAGCGGCCGCCCCGGCCATGAGCCCTTGGGGCCTTCCGACATGGCTCTCTGCCAAGCCCACGATCGACGTACCCCCCGCCGACGGTGCCCCCGAAGTCTACCAAGGTTGCGAAGCTGGCCTGCCAGTTGACTCTTACGGTTGCGCGGCGGCACAATCCCCCTCCTACCGAGATGTCTGGTCGGAGATTTACCTGCGCGATTGCTGTCCGGTGGCGGTCCAACAAGCCGCCTTGCCGAAAGCACCAGAAGCCGTTGACCTGGCGGCCGATGCCGTGACCGAGCCAGCCGACGTTTCGGAATTGGGCTGTCTGGCTGCCGATGAGCGCCACAGCCAAGGCCAATCGGCCGTGGAGTCGCTGAACCAGCAGCAACAAGGATTGTCGGGCACGCACCTGACCGTTCGCTTGCGGGTAGGTCCGGTGGCCGAGGATGACGAGATCGTAGCCGCCCCGACGGTGGAAGCCACCGCGCCAACGCATGTCTCGCCCCAGTGTTTCGACGACGAAGAGTCATGCATGCGGCTGCATTACGAAGCTCTTGGTGCCGACTGCTGCCTGGACGAGTACGACTGCTACTGCCACCCGCGGGCAGCCGCGACGGATGAGTGCGAAGTTGCTACGGACGATTGCGAATATGCGGCAGCCGAGTACGATGCTGCCGCGGAAGATTGCGAATATGCAGCCGATGATTGCGAGGTTGCCGCTGAAGATTGCGAATCGTCCGTCGCGGAAGAATGCGACTTCGGGTTCGCCTGGGATTGCGACGAGGGCTGCGACGTGGCCGGCGACGATTGCGAGGAAGACGTTGTTGCAGACGATGAATCCTCGGTTGACGCCGATGAAGACTGCGAAATGGCGGTTGATTGCGAGGACGATTGTGAGTTTGATCTGGAACTCGAGGAAGCCGCTCCCGCGGTTGCCAACCGGGCCGTGATTGAAAGCGACCCGCAGGCACGCGATTTTCAGGCAGAAGCCCTGGAGGCCATCCTGACCGAGGAGCCGCCGCTGTGCCCGGAAATCACCCGCCAGGATCTGGTGGAAACCTCGCTGCCAGCATCACAACCTTGGGCCAATGACGCTATCCGCCAGGCGGACGGCAGAGCCATGTGCCGCGGCATGTTGAACGGCTGGGCCTTTGCGGCACGCTACACGGGTGAGTGCCTGCGTTCGCTGTCTCACACGTTGAGCGAGCTGGCCGACGACCTGGGCGAAGAGTCCTACGCCCAAGAAGAGGAGTATGTCGAGCCAGCCAACGACTGCCTGGATGACGATGAAACCGTCAGCCAATCCATCCCGGAAGAATACCTGGGCTGGTAGTCGCGGTTGGCCTCGCCGCCAGGAACTGAAACGCGGCGAGTTATAGCGGGCCAATCAATAGAATCAATAACGGCACGGACCATTTGCGGCCCGTGCCGTTATTTTTTGACTTTACTGTGTAAGCACCGTGAAGTGGACTTTAGTCCTCGCGCTCATCGGCCATTCGTGGACTGAAGTCCCCACTAAGGCCTGATGGCTGGAATATTGCAACTCTACGCCTTGGAGGCATCCAAGGCGGCTTGCAGTTTGGCCTTGGAAGGCCCGCCCTGAAAGCGATCAACGATCTGGCCCCCTTTGAAGATCAACAAAGTCGGAATCGACGAGACACCGTAGTTCTGTGCGTAAACGGTGTTTTGGTCGATGTCGAGCTTGCCGATCTTGACCGAACCTTTGTATTCGGCGGCCAATTCATTGATCAACGGAGTGAGTGCCCGGCAAGGGGCGCACCATGGGGCCCAAAAATCGACAAGCACCGGCTCGTTGGAAGCCAATACCTCGGACTCAAAATTACCGTCGGTGAATTCAATAACTCCTTCGGCCATCACTGACTCCTCATTCTTGTGTTATCCGACGTGGCAGCCTGACGTTGCACATCAGATTAAGGTGATCTATTTCCAAGTGAGCGATCCCACGAACCTCGCTGAAATTATAGAGCCAGCCGGTAGGGTGTCAATTCGAGCTCGCGGCTCGACGCTGTTCGTAAACTTCTACACGGAAGCGGTTTAGAATACCGACGCCTGACTCATCCCAACAAGCCGGACACCATGCGTCCAGGCGACAAAGGACGAGTTCCTCCCTGAGCGGCGGGAATGGGGGCCGCCGGGTCGAGCCCCAGTGAATAATAAATCGTAGCCGCCAGGTCGCCGGGACCGAGCGGTGAATCCGTCACCGCGGCGGCATGCTGATCGGTCTGGCCGTAAATGGCACCCCGCCGCACGCCCGCCCCGGCAAGCAAAATGCTGAACGCACCAGGCCAATGATCGCGGCTGCCCCAGGGTCTGCTAATTCGCGGGGTGCGGCCAAAGTCACCCATCCAAACAACGAGGGTCTCGTCGAGAAGTCCGCGAAGATGCAAGTCTTCCAGCAGGGCCGCCAGTGCCCGGTCGGCCGGCGGGCAGAGGGTATCCTTCACAAGTGGAAAGTGGTTGCGATGCGTATCCCAAGGATTGTTGGCGACTTGAGGTGCGCGGCCATCCGCCCAGTCCTGCGGCTCGCGGCCCCAGTAGACCGTGACAAACCTGGCACCAGCTTCCACCATACGTCGAGCCAGCAATACCGATTGCCCATGTCGATGACGTCCGTAACGATCGCGAGTTGGCCCGTCCTCCCGCTCCAAGTCAAAAGCGGCTTCGATCCCAGGCCGAGACAGTATCTCCAAGGCTTGCTGTTGGAACGCTTCAAATCTCTCAATCTCCAACGTCGCGTCGACTCGGCTTGGCGATCCATTCAGATGTTTAACCAAAGAGCTAAAGCCAGCCATACGCGGCAATGGCAGCCCAGGTTGTGGGGCCAGCCGCGGCCGCTCGACTTGGCCCGACCGGGTGATTTCAATCGGAAATGGATCAAACGTCGAACCGAGGTAGCCGGCGTTCTGTCCCGGCAGTACGCGGTCTTGCATGCGCATGGTCTCGGGTAGCTGAATCAACTTGGGCATGACCGCCGGAACGGTGTCCGCATAGGCAAAAGCCGCGCCCAAATGAGGGGCATCCGTCGCCTCCACTTTCAGACCGCCCGCCGAACTGATGTGCTTCGTGCCCGTGAGCATTTGATAAACGGCTGGATCATGCACCGTTTCTTGGTGGCAAACGCTCCTTACCAGAGTTGCGTGATGCATTTGCCTGGCAACAAGCGGCAAATGTTCGCCGATCCGCAAACCGGGAACGGTCGTGTCGATGGGCTTCCAAGGCCCACGAATCTCCGCCGGAGCCGCCGGCTTGAGATCCCAAAGATCCAACTGGCTGGGGCCTCCATCCATGTATAAGAGTATGCAGGCATTGGCCCGCCCAAACCCCGCGGAGCGTTCACCGGCGAAACCCTCGCCCCGCGCACCAGATTCTGCCGCCGACAGCATCTTCGGAGAAGCCACCCCCGCAAGTCCACCCAGGCTGACTTGCAATAGTTCGCGACGGTTCAAGCAGCATGAGAAATACATGGAATCAGTCTACACCAGTCGCCGACAGACGAAAATCCAGCCGCGTTGGCGGAATTCGATTTCGCCGCGGCATCCTCCACCGACGAGGTTATTGGATGGTTCCAAAGAAGAAGGCTCGCGCTGAGCAAGTCAGCACGAGCCTGGGGGCGATCGTCTAAAAATCGTCTCGGCGATGGAATCGCCTTGTACAGCGGCGACTAGAAGTCTTCTTCTGGGGACTTCTTTGGCTCGGCTGGCTTCGGCTTTTCGGACTTGGGGGCGTGGCCTTTGCCGTGATCGCCGCGATGCTTGCGATGTTCGCGGTGCTTGGCAATGCGGGCCTCGATAATCTTGATGTGAGCTTCCGTAATTGCCCAGACATCATCAGCCGACGCGCTCCACAAGACAGTCATGGTCTTGTCGTCTAATTTAATATTGGCGGCGTTGACCAGCTTCTTGCCGGTCTCGTTTCCGCGGCAATGGATCGCTAGCAAAGCCCTCATTCCCTCGGCGATATCCTTAAGTTGGCCCGCCGTCTCGGCATTATTAGTCACAATCCGCGAGCGATGGAACGATTCGCCGTTGTGTTCGCCCGAAACAAAACGGAACGATTCAATCTGCTTCACCAGCGGCTCTTTGCATTCGATGCTGGAAATGCCGACAGCGCGGAACAGCACGGTCGTGCCGGCGGGAATATTGCCGGCCAAAGGAGCATCTTCCGCCACGCTGCTGGCCTTGCCGTCGAGTACATCCAGGGCCGACTTCAAATCCTCCACGCCGCTCGCCACCACCAACCGATCCTGGCCGTACCAGGCCGAGGAGACCGTGTGCTTGTGTCCGCGATGTTCGTGGGTCCAACTTTGAATGGCGTGGTCGCCGTGGTTACCGGTCTCACGCTTGGGGATCCGCTCGGCCCAGCCTTGCAGAATGCCTTTGTCCATCTTGGCGTGCAGGATAATCACGGCATGATGCTTGCCGATTTGCGGGCCGTAAAAGGTCAGGCCGTGCAGATCGGTCAGCAGGTTGATGCCAGTCAGGCCTTCCAACATCTTGAGTTGGGCGTCGGTCTGTTTGTGGTGCTCCATGTGCCGCTGGACCAACCTGCGGGCCACGGTAGAGTCGCGGATGGCGTCGATATCGACGTGCCCCAACCAACCCGACGACGCCGAAACGTGCTTGAGATTCAGCGGTTCGGCCTGGGCCGCCGCCGCCATAGCCAGCACGGCACCCATACATAAACAAGCCTTTACGAGTCGCATCATTCGCCTTTCGCAGAGAAACCGGGGTGAATCAGGAATTGCCAACTGCCCCTCTATACTCGCTGTTTAGCGGGCAAGTTTCGCCGAATCGCCTGTATTTGGCCAGAGAAGCCCGGCCTGCTGGCGATGCTGTCGCCGCTGGCGTCGTCGAACTCTCTAAAACTTTCCATCCCGGACTTGGAAACCGGTTGGCTTTCCCAGGGTGCGGCCGCCGCCACGGAGCCAGGCGGCCACGTAATCCAGCAACTCCAGGTCGCCAATGCTGGGATCGCCAAATACCTGGTGGCAACGCGATGCATCGCTGACCAGGGCAGTGGTCCCCTCGGGCTCCGAGAATCTTGGGTCGATATCCAGCCGCCGGCCCAGTTCCTTTGCCAGGTCGCGGACCTTGTGGCGGCCCGTTCCGGTGACATTGAAGACCGCCGCGGGGCTGCCGGCATGGACAAAAGCCGCCAGCGAGACGGCGTTGGCCCAGCCTTGCCAACAGTAGTTCACCTCGGGCACGGACAGATCGATCGGCTCGCCCGACCGAAGTTTTTGGGCGATGTCCACAATTACGCCGTACCGCAGATCGACCGCATAATTCAACCGCAACAGGCAGATCGGCGTGCCGTGGCGTGCGCTGACGAACTCCAGCATTCGCTCGCGTCCCCAGGCCGTAATGGCGTATTCTCCCACGGGGGAGCAAGCGGAATCCTCCGCCGGCGGGGGCTGATCGACTGGTGTGAACGGATAGACATTGCCCGAACTAAACGCCACAATCCGCGACTGCCGAAACTGTTCGGCCAGCAAGCCCGGCAAATAGGTATTCATGGCCCAATAAATACCTGGCAGGCCGTTCGCGCCAAACTTGTGGCCAAACATGAACAGCACGTTGGGTGCGTCCGGCAAGCGGTGGCGGTCTTGCTCGTTCAAGAAATCGAGCGGCACGGTCTCGATCCGCTCGCGTTGCAGCTCCTCGCGCAATCCCGACTTGGAAAAACGAGATGCGCCAATGATCTTCTGCCGCGGCCGGCCCGCCTCATCCGCCGAGCGCCTGGCCAACCGCAGCAGGCTAGCCCCCATTTTCCCGCCGACCCCCAACACCAGTAAGTCCCCCTGCATTTCTTGCATGGCACGCAGCGACAGCTCCGTCGGGCGCGAGAGCAATTCTTCCAGTTCGGCTTCGGTGGTGGGAAACATGGCGCGTCTAACAGCCTGTGGAAAAAGGAGATGGCTGGGCCTGTTTTAAGATCCGGCCAAGCTGAGGGTTGGTCTCGTGGGAAATGCCAGTCCTTGGTTCATTGGTGAATGGCCTCCTTGGCAAACCGTGACTTCAGCCCAGGAGGGTTTTCTTATGACCGGTATACCCGATTTCTCCCCATTGATGGATGTCTCACGAGCGTCGTTCTCCGGCATAATTTGACCGCTGTGGCGTGGGAGCCGATATTGGCGGCTGTGGGCCAAGCTGTTTTTCATGGCGGCTCATGCAGCCCATGTTGGTTTGCATTCGCGAAAACAACTGTCTGAGGAGGTCTGTCATGCCCGCCACGGCCCGCAAGCTGTCTCTGTCTTACGCCTATCATTCGCGAGGCCCTTGGCAGCATGGACTGATCGTCCTCATCATGATCGCGGCAGTCACGCAATGGCCGATACTCAAGAATAAAACCGCGCTGTCCGCTGATCTTCCACGTCGCCCCAACATCATCTTCATTTTGGCGGATGACCTGGGTTATGGCGACTTGGGCTGTTACGGCCAGCAAAAGATCAAGACACCCCGCCTCGACCGCCTGGCGGCTGAGGGGATGCGGTTTACCCAGCACTACGCGGGCTGTGCCGTTTGCGCGCCGTCACGCTGCGTGTTGATGACCGGTCGCCACCCGGGCCATGCCTACATTCGTGACAACAAAGACCCGGTGCAACCGGGCGTGCCGCGGCCCGTCAAGGGGCAGATTCCCATTCCTGATGACGCGCTGACCCTGGCCGAACAATTTCACGCCAACGGCTACGCCACGGCAGGCTGTGGCAAATGGGGGCTGGGGGGGCACCAATCGACCGGCGACCCCCTGCGGCAAGGCTTCGATCACTTCTTTGGCTACCTCGACCAGTGGCATGCGCACAATTTCTATCCCACGTTTATCTGGAACGACGGCCAGCGGTTGCCGCTGAACAACGCCGAGATCGACGCCCACCAAAAACTGCCCGCCGATGCCGACCCCCAAGATCCGCAAAGTTATACCCCCTACATCGGAGAAGATTACGTCCCCGACCGCGTGTCCGAGCGGGCACTGGCGTTTATCCGCGAGAATCGCGAAAGGCCATTCTTTCTGTACGTGCCAACGGCGGTACCGCACCTTGCGCTGCAAGTGCCCCCCGATTCGCTCGCGGAATACCAAGGCCAATGGGAAGACCCTCCCTACCTGGGAGACCGCGGCTACACGCCCCACTTTACGCCACGTGCCGCCTATGCCGCCATGATTACCCGCATGGATCGCGACGTGGGACGCATCTTGGATCTCGTTCGCGAACTGAATCTGGACGAACGGACAATCGTGGTCTTTACGTCTGACAATGGTCCCGCACCCGACCGAGTGGGCGGCACGGACGGCGATTTCTTTGCATCGTCGGGAGAACTGCGGGGACAGAAAGGTTCGTTGTACGAGGGAGGGATTCGCGTGCCATGCCTTGTGCGTTGGACCGGCCAAATCGCCGCCGGAACGGCCAGCGACCGCGTGACAGGTTTTGAAGACTGGTTCACCACGTTGCTGGAACTGACCGGCCACGATTCATCGGCCACGCCCGACACCGATGGCTTTAGCTTTGCGCCAACCTTGCTCAACCGCGAACAGCCTCCCAGGGACTTCTTGTACCGGGAGTTTGCCAGTTACGGCGGCCAGCAAAGCGTGCGGGTGGGCCCCTGGAAAGGCGTGCGGCAAAATCTGTTGCCGCGAGGCAAGAACGTCCAGCCCACGCTCAACGTGGAACTGTACAACTTGGATAGCGATCCGGGCGAATCGCGCGATGTGGCCGCGCATCATCCGCGGGTGGTGGCCCAGATGGAACAACTCATGCGTGAACAACATGTGCCATCGGCGGAGTTTCCGATTGGGCCGTTGGACGAAGCATCGCGGCGTCCGTGAGGAAGCCCCTGTGGGTGTTTTCGAGTTTCCGCGGTGTTTTCCGCCGCCTGGGTTCATTCGGATGATTAAGTCTCGAATCTCGATTATCAAACAAGGGACAGGTGCCTTTTTGGCCGTGTGGATGGCCGCCGCTTGCTCATTGCCGCTGCATGGGCAAGAGGGGGAGATCGACTTTGCCCGCGAGATCGAGCCGCTGCTGAAGAAGCATTGCATTGCCTGCCACGGACTCGACGCCCAGAACGCCGGTTTGCGGCTCGATTCGGCCGAGCAGGCCGCGATTGGCGGCGTGTCGGGCAAGCCCATTCTGGGCGGCACGCGCGAGACCAACGAGTTGTTCTCCAGAATCCACTCCGACGACCCCACTTACCGCATGCCCAAGAATGGGCCGCCGCTTACATCCGACGAAATCGAACGGATTGGCCGCTGGGTCGATCAAGGAACACCCTGGCCGGAACCGGTGTCGCCGGTGATTGTCCGCGCGCCCCCGTCGGCTTGGGACAAGCTGATGGACCTGATCGAGGGGCGGCGGTCGAACGAATGGACGCGGCTGGCCTCGCACGCGCGCAAATTCCTTTATCCTTTGGTTCTCGTCCATTTGCTGCTGCTGTTCATGGAACGCGGCAAGAAAATGCGGGCCGCGAATGATCCTCGCACACGGGGGCGGTGGCGGCGCTGGTTCGATCTGTGCTCGGCACTGCGGGTCAGCCACTACGTCTTGGGGATGACGCTGGTGGCCGCCTTCGTCGTCTGGCAAGCCAATCGCGAGCAGTTGCAAGAAACGCAAACCATGCTGCAAGACGCGCTGGCCCGGGCGTTCGGTGCCGAGCGGCAACTGGGACTAGTCAACAACCCGGCCGAGGTCGTGCTGCGCGGGTATGGCGATCCCCCCGTGCCGATTCGCCCGCCCCTGCCTCCGCGGTTGGGAGGCGAGTTTTATCGCGGCAACTGCGAACGAAACAAGGAACTTTTCAACAACGGCCACTACCGCACGGCAACATTTCGCGTGGCGTTATGCAATAGCCAACATCAAGACCTGCAAGTCGGCGACGATGTTCCGGCCGATGGCCTGTGGGTCAAAGTGGAGATTATCCGCGCTCCGCATACGGCCGATGCCTTGTTCACCGAGGAGTACCTGAATTCCGTCTATCTCAGCCAGTCGGTCCATCGGGGCGATCAGTTCCGGCCGCTGACCGACGAACCGGCCCGTCTGGAAACGATCGAACCGCAACAACATTGGGCGGCCTACTATCCGTTGGGTTCGCCTTCCGCCGAGGCCAAGGAAATGTCGGGGCTGATTTATTTGTACTGGGGCCTGATTCGCGGCCAGGCGGCCCGCGGCACCTTGCACTACGGCATTCCCTACAAACTGTTACTGGACGATGGCAAGATCGCGGCGGGTTCCGACTTGTGGATTGGCTCGCTCTTCTGGTCGACGGCCCTGGCCAACCCGCAACGCGACCGCGTACCGCTGGACGAGTGGTTCGACTACCGGCCGATTCCCGAAATCGTCGGCGGCAACACCACCGACCCAGAACTGCTTGGCCTACCAGAGCACGAAAGAAAGCTGCGCCAGAAACGGCAGCAAGAAGAATCGGGCCAGGATTGATAAGAGCCAAGAACTCCCGGCCCTATGCCCGTTCAGGACTTTTTGCGCCGGGCTTGCTTGCGGCGCTCGGGCTTGGCTCGCTGATTGTCTGCCGGTGGGGCTGCTTGCCCGGCTAGCCGCCGCCCGCGCTTGCGGCGGTCGGGCGATTCGCGTTTTTCAACCAAGGATTCCAGCTCTTTAGGCAGCGGCAGTCGCTTGGCCATCGCTTCTCTCCAGAATATGGCTAACAGGCTGCTAGTTCCGTTGGTTCGGCTCTCGCAGCCGGTTGAGCAGTGGTGAGCTCCCTTGTTGCATCGGCAGTTGTCGAAACTCCCTGTCTTCCAGCGGCGGCGGGCCGACGGACATTTCAGGGTCCGCCATAGGCATCAGCGGGGCCGTGTCTGGCGCGGGGGCCACGATCATTTCCGGACCGATGCCGGCGGGTATTTCAGATTGGCTCACCGGCAAGTCCGACTCAAGATAGCCATTGTCGGGACCAAACTCAAAGGTGTCGATCAGCGGCCTGTTTCGTTCGTACTTTTTCAATCGCAGCCTATTGTTCGTCGGCAGGTCAGGCTCCCACATTCGCCGGTCGTTGGGAACGAGCGGGCCATGCATCAGCGGCGTATGGGCCTGTTGAATGCTTTCAATCTCCGCGGGGCAATACTCGGGCCCGTCGGGCGTGATCTTGGGCAACAAGGTGATGATGATCTCATCGCGCTGCCGCAAGGTCTCGCGTCGTTTGAACAACGCCCCGATGCCCCACAAGTCACCCAGGAAGAGCACCTTGTTCTGCGCGTCGTTGTTCGTTTCTTTTATCAGTCCGCCGATGACAATGGCCTGGCCATCGCACAGCATGACCTTGGTGTCGAGTTCGGTCGTTTCACTCTCCGGCAGATTATTGGTGGGGTTTAACCGGGCCGTGGAAACCTGCGGCTTGACGCTCAACAGCACCTTGTTGTCCGCCGTGATGATCGGCGTGACCTTCAGAATCACGCCAAAATCCAGGAAGTTCACGCTTTGCATCGACGTGGTCTGCACGGTCGTCGTCAGCAAGTAGCCCAACTTGCCTCCAATCTGAATGCTGGCCTCTTGCCCGTTCAGCACGGCCACCTTGGGGGAGGCCAGCGTCTTGGCGTCGGTTGTCGACTTGATGCACTCGATCACCGCGTCCAGGTCGGCACCGCTGACGGTAATCAAACCGGCGGGCGAGGCCGCCGCGCTGGCCAGCCCAGCGGTGCCCATATGCACGTTGGCTCCGGCTGCTCTCAGCAACTGGTCGAAGTTGATGCCGTGCCTTGTGTTGTCCTTCAGTGTGACTTGCAACACATGCGCCTCGACCATGACTTGCCGCGGGCGGCAATCGGCCTGGGCGATATATTCGTCGATGCGGGCCAGATAGTCGGGCAAGTCCTCCACAACCAGTTGCTCTCGCGTTCGGCGTTGATCGGTATTGCTCGACTGTACGACGAAGGATTGCCCCACCGGCGATAGTAAGCCGACCACAATCTTGTCCACGTCCTGGGCCGCCACGTAGTTGAGCGGGTAGACCCTTACCATCCGTCCTTGCACGCCGGGGAAGCCCTTTTTGTCCTCGCTGACGGGCGAAACAATGATGATGTCTTTCTGCTGCACCCAGGTCAGTCCGTGTACGCTCAAGATGGTGTTGAGCGCGTCTTCCAGCATCACGTCGGATATCGTCACGGAGATGCGCTGGTCCAGATCGTCCCCGGCCACGATGTTCAGCCCGTGCTGCTCGGCGATCAACGCCAGCACGGCGCTCATCGGGGCATCGCGGACGGTTAGCGTGATGCGGTCGTTGTTATGCGTCAGACGAATCTGGTCGGCATAGTCTTGTCCCACCGGCATCCGACGGCGGATATCGGAGGGGGCTGGCTTGTTGGCGGCCGGTGGCGGCTCTTCCAACTCCTTCGGCTCGGCCAAGGGATCGTCCTCGGCTGGCTCATCCCAACCTGCCCGCATGTTGGGGAAGAGTTCTTTGCCCTTGCCGGACGGCTGGCGACGCTGGGTCAGTTGCACCGCCCCCGCCGGTTGCACGGGGGAAGGTTGAACGACGGAAATCTTCGAGGCTTGCTGCCGGGCCGATGCCGGCGCGGGGGGCTGGCCATCGACAAATCCTATCGACGACGACGCTGCCGGATCGGCCGAACTGGTGCCATCCTTGCCTGCAACAAAGCCGGGCGAGTCCACCGTTGATTCGCTGGCTAGCCATTCGCCACTGCCCGCCTTAGTCAGCAAATTGTTCTGAGCACAACCCATTCCGCCTGCCCACGAGGCCGCCGCCAGCACGAAGGCTAGTCGCAAGCGTAAGGCATGGGCGGTTTTCGGTTGCATCAGTTTCAGGGGCTTTCCACCGGCAGAGCGGCAAGTTTTCAAAGGGCGCAGGCAACAACCTGCGCCGCTGCGTAGTCACAACGGCAAGATCATCGGCACACACACAACCGTTACTTTCGGAAAAGTCGCCACAAACCGCCCATTTACTCAAATGGAGGGGTGGCACTGCTGGCAGGGGCGACAGCCAACGGTTCATCGAATGCGTAGCCGGCAACGCTCCCGCAGCGCCGGCCTGCCCGGCGGCGCGTGCATCTTTTGACACCCAATGAAAACATATTAATAAAATAATAAAACAATTGACATTTTAATAAACGTGATTACGATGGCTGTAGGTGGCTCCGCGCGCCGAAGTGGCTTTCGCACGTTCCATGCTCGTAAAGTCCCCCAAACCGCCCAAGTGCGTTAGCTGCCGCGTGCTCGATCAGCATGGCCGGGGCGGCTGGCACAGCGGACGAGTCCCTGATTTACGGCTATCGTAACCGGCTGGACGGTTATCGAGCGGTCGGCAATGCCTTCCCCTCACGGAAGGCGCTAGTCTGGCCAAGACCTCGACCGTCCGGTACGTGCCACGGGGCCCTATCCATATCCAAAAAAATCGCGGTAGCCACGCGATGCGCTATCGGTACGCGCCGCCGTTGCACGCCTCTCCATGCCCCGCTTACCTCGCCCACAACCCCCGTATTGGTCGAGGTAAGCCAATCGGAAACCATTCCCCCCCAAGGTCACTGGAACAGGTAAGGCCATGCCCAATGTCCAAAACCCCGTATTTTCTCGGAGAAATCCAACCTGGCTACCTGTTCCAACACGTGAAATGGAACAGGTAGCGTGGAACAGGAACCATTCGGCCGCCAAAATGACCGGAACATGTAACTGCATGGACGGTTGTCCCCAAAGGATGGATTTCCCCATGCGAAGACGCAATGTCGGTTTTCCCACAAGTTCAAGTAGTCCAGTACACTTTTTAGATTGAGCAGTCCAAACAATGCCTCAGCGCCAACCGACGTTCGACGATTTGCAGCGCGTGCACGAACTCGCTGAAATACAGTTTCCGCACGAGTATCTCGACGTTGGGTTGGGTGCCATTGGCCTGTTTCTCCATCGTCCACCCAAGAATACCGGCTATCGGCCAACGCCCCGCAACTCGGTCACATTCGCCAGTATCGGCGTAGACGGTATTCACTTCGGATCGGTCACGAACGGTTCCACGATTGGCCCAGAATCGCCGGTCGTCGTAACAATTCCCATGGCGTTCGATTACCCAAATTACATCGTCGGGGCGTCGCTGCATGACTTCCTTTGCTTGGGTTGTCGCCACGGGTACGCGGGACTGGCAAACCTGCATATTGCCCTGGATGAAAGTGACTTGCGCCCGTCGCAAATGCACTCCCGGCACTCCGCGTCAACACTCCATAAACACTCGCATAGCCATGCGACTCTAGCCGAGAATGGCCGATGACCGGAGTCGTAAAGCCCCGTATTTGCTGGGGTTTGCGTTGGGTGGTATAGTGGTGGATATTCAGGGGGTTGGAATGTGGATCTGGGGGTCGTGGGTTCAAGTCCCATAAGCCACCCTGTTTTGGCATCAAAGCCCTGACGATGCTAGCGGGGCTCTCTTTTTGCGCGAAGGGAAAGCTATTTTATGCGGAAGTCTTTTTCGATAGTGCGTAGCTCTCTTTCGCGGCGGGCCTTTTTGCGGGGGACGGGCGTGGCGCTGGCGCTACCGATGTTGGATGCCATGCGGCCGGTCCGCGCGGAGAGCCAGGAAGACGTCACGCCCCGGCGGATGGTGGCCATCGAAACCAACATGGGGATCTTGCCGCAGTACTTCTTTCCGGAGCAGGCGGGCGCGGACTATACACTGTCGCCCTATCTGGAACGGTTGGCCGCCTATCGTCAGAACATGACAGTCTTCTCCGGTGTCAGCCTGCCGGGCGTGACCGGTGCCCACGCCGCCGAGAAATGCTTTCTGACCGGTACGCCCCATCCCGAGCGGGGCGGTTTTCGCAATTGGGTTTCGCTCGACCAGTTTGCCGCCGAGCAAATCGGCAACAAAACTCGCTACCCTTCGCTGGTGTTGGCCATGAGCAGCGAGGGAGGGCAAACGCTGAGCTTCACCCGCAGTGGCGCGCCGATCTCCGCCGAGCGCAGCCCCAAGAAGCTGTTTCAAACGCTGTTCGTGCAGGGCAAGCCCGAGGAAGTCGCCGCCAATGTCGATGCCTTGCAGCAAGGCCGCAGCATGTTGGACTTTATCGCCGAGCAGTCGAACCGCTTGAACCGCATGTTGTCGCCGGCCGACCAGCGCCGCATGGACCAGTACTTTACCTCGGTCCGCGAACTTGAGCAGCGGCTGCATTCGTCCGAGGAATGGGAATACAAACCTAAGCCGCAAGTCGACGCGCAGCCGCCGGAGGATATCGAGGACGCCCGCGAGTTTGTCAAGAAGACGCGGCTGATGTTCGATGTCATCAAACTGGCCCTGGAGACCGACTCCTCGCGGCTGATCTCGCTGTTCATCGACACCACGGTGATCCACAACATTACGCACCACGGCAACCGGCCCGAGGTGCTAGCCGAGTTACGGGCCAAGGAAGAGGCCCAGTTCGACGCACTGGCCAGTTTTCTGGAGGGACTGAACAGCGTGCAAGAAGAGGGCCAATCGCTGCTCGACCGCACGATGGTGCTGTACGGCACCTGCATGGGCAGCGCCAACTCGCACTCCAACGTCAACCTGCCGGTGCTGCTGGCGGGGGGCGGCTTCAAACATGGCCAGCACCTGGCCTTCGACACGGAAAACAACTACCCGTTGACCAACCTGTACGTGTCGATGCTGCAGCGCCTGGGTATTGAAGCTGGCGAGTTTTCGACCGGCACGGCAACCATGCGCGGGCTGGAGATGGCGTAGGCGGGGTTGAAAAGGAAATCGCCCGTCCGCGAACGGATGCGGTTCGACAGTGGAATCGACTCCTACAGCGTCTTGGAAAATTCCCAAATTTCTCCGTGAACCAATCGGGCGCCAGCGGCGTCTAATGGGCATACGGCCACGATGCGTCTGCCAGCGGGCAGGCCGTGCCGCGGTGAATTTCTGGCTGCCAAGACTTTATTCGCCATGTACCTCATGCGGCTAAGTATCACATCTGAACGACAAGGTACGGGCCAATTTGCCGGTCAACCGGCGAATCCGCTCCCCATGTATCCGTTCCGATTGTGACGCCAGCCGCCCAGGGCTGGAGAGGCCTAAAAGCCCGGTGTCACAAGGACATCGGGCTTCTTTGTTGCGCTGGGATGGCGTGTGATTTTGGATTTTCGATTTTTGATTGATGGCTGGAACGCGATACAAGGCCGCCATCCAAAATCAAAAATCAGAAATCGAAAATGACACGGCTCGTTCGTCTAGTGGCTAAGGACGCTGGCCCTTCAAGCCGGAAGCAGGGGTTCGACTCCCCTACGAGCTATTGCCAGGACGGAAGAAATGCCGCCTCGCCGGAATTTGTCCGGCGGGGCTGGCGAATGTCGATGCAAGCATATTGCCGGGATGAAGGGGATATGGTGCCCCGCGTGGCTTGGGACCACGAGACAGCGAGTTCGAGTCTCGCCATCCCGACTGAATGAGAACGAATAGTGAGGCGGTCGAGGGCTGGTCGCCCACATTCGTAAGGCGGATTGAATGCAACCGCCGCCCGCGGCACAAAGACCAGTCGAAAATCAAAAATAAGAAATCGAAAACGGTTGCGGCCAGTTCGTCTATCAGTTCAGGATGCCAGCCTCTCACGCTGGAAGAGCGAGATCGATTCTCGCACGGGCCATGAGGAAAGGCAGAAGGATGAAAAGGAAGCAGAGAAGCGGTCAGCTAACCGTTTTTCAGGTTCAGGCTGAATGCTGATGGCTTCTCCGCTGACTGCTTTTTCGCATTCCACAAGAATTCTTGCCAAATCAAGGAGCAATAGATGTTCGGAAACATGTTACTCAATCAGTTTCATGCCATGGGGGCCGATGTGCGATTGGCCGTGGTTGGTGACCGGTTCCAAATTGGTATAAACCAGGGACGTTTTGGCGAGACGTTTCAAGTGCGATTGCCAAACGATGGTTCGGTAACGGCCAAGGTCCTGGACGCGGATCGGCGCGGGCGGCACTTGCTGCTGGACGTTTCGCATCGCAACTTTGGCGCGAACCAGAAGTACCTGTGCGGACATGACGAGTTTCATTGGTTCGTGGCGGCCTTGCCCGAAACGCCGGACGTGGGGACGGTTTCGGAGGCGATGGAAGCGCTGAAGCCACGCGCGGTTCGGCGCGCCCAAGAACGCCACGGCCTGAAACGCAAGCAGCGCCGCAAGCGGCGAACGCGGGCCTATGTACGGCAGGGAGAGTGGTTCTTCTTGCCAAGCCCGGAGTTCGATCCGGTTAACCTCGTGGTGGCGCAGCGGGGCAAGCTAGTCCGGGGCGCGGGAAAGCCGCACCACGTTCAGCAATTATGCCGAGGCCGCGACGGACGAACCTATGTTCGCGGTAAGGTGTCGCATCCCGACCATGCCACGATTCGGCTAGAGATTTGGCACCTGGTTTCTCGCAACACGGAAGCAACGCCCAAAGACCTGGCGGACTCGCGGCGATCGAAGGCGAGGGATCGAGGTTTGTTCGATATGACCTACTTGGATTGAAAAAGCGAAAAAGCGGAGAAGCCATCAGCCATCAGCTTTGCGAGCGCAAGCCCATTGCTGATGGCTGAGGGCCGACCGCTTCCGCAAATCGACAATCCAAAATCTAATCCATTCGTCTCTCTATTTTCATGGCAACTTCCACCTTCGTGAGGTTTCGTTGGCCACACCAACCTCAAATCCCCCCAACGGCCGTGTGACGAGCCGGGATCATGCGGGGTGGCGGAAGACGGCTTGCGCTGACCGGTGCCAAGCCGCCCTATTCCGGCGAGAATGGCCAACAAGCCAAAGCCGGATGCAATGGTCCCTATCGTGATTGCCAACCACTTGCTGCCGTTTGCCAAAACGCCCCCAAGTAGAATTCCCAGGCCGACCGCGAGTACACCGCAAGTAATCGCCGCGCGATGCCTGGCTGGCTGGCAAAACTCCGCCGCGCAAAGCCCAGCTAGCGACAGGCCGAGGGAGGCAAACCCCAGGAATAGCAGGAGGAACACCCAGGCAAAACCGTGCCCTCCGTCAATTAGCATGTTGCTGCCATTGGGGCTGAACATGGTGATTGTTCGTCACGCTTCCGCCGCCGCCGTGCGGGCGGCGATGAGTTCGTCCAGCTCGCGCTTCAGGCGCGGCAGAATTTGATCGTAGGGAAAAGAGCCTAATTCCACCCCGCCGCGTTTGAGATTGACGAAGTTGGGCGCGCACCACAGGCCCAGGTCGGCGTCGTCGGTTTCGCCAGGTCCGTTCACCCGGCAGCCCATCACGGCGATAGTCAGTGCATGCTCTTGGGCGTAGGCGGTGATCTCCTTGACCTGTTGGGCCAGCTCAATGAAAGCTTCGTTCTCCACCCGCGAGCAACTGGGGCAACTGATGATGTTCAGCGATTTAAGACCGAAATCGACGACGCTGCGGACGCGGCCAGCGGCGATGTCGGCCAGAATCTGCCGTCCGGCGGCGATCTCCTCGCCCTTGCGGGCGTTGGGAACGGTCAGCGAGACGCGCAGTGTGTCGCCAATGCCGTGGCCCACCAACTGCTCAAAAGCGATGCGGGTCTTGATGATGCCGTCCGGGGGCAGGCCGGCCTCGGTCACGCCCAGATGCAGCGGTACGTCGGGCCGCTGGGCGGCAAAGCGGCGGTTAACGTCGATCACCTTGGCCGGGTCGGAATCCTTGAGCGATACGCAATACCGCGTGAAGCCCAACGAGTCGAGCAGTTCGCAATGCTCCAGCGCGCTAGCCAGCATGGGCGAGATTGAGTCGTGCTTGTCAAACTTGTCCGCCATCGCCGGATCGACAGAACCGCAGTTGACCCCTACCCGCATCGCCAGGTCGTGCTGGCTGGCGATGTCGGCCAGAAAGCGGACCTTGTCTTGCCACGGCTTGGCCCGTTCGTGATGGTAGAGGTGCCCTGGGTTGTAGCGGATCTTGTCGACGTGTGGGGCCAGCGATTCCGCCAGCCGGTAGTTTTCTTGAAGATCGACGACCAGATTGGCTCTCGTCCGCTGGCGAATCTCGGCCAGGGCCTCGACATCGCGGGGGCTATCGACGGCGATGCGGACGACATCGGCCCCGGCTGCCAGCAGATCGTTGGCTTGGGCGGCGGTGGCGGCCACGTCTTGCGTGTGCGTGGCGCACATGCTTTGCACGGCAATGGGGTTTCCGCCGCCAATGGTGACCGTGCCGATCCGCACCGTCCGCGTGGGATTGCGTTCGATTTGCAAGCGTGTCGCTCCCTCTGCAAGTAGTCTCTCGGCGAATTACGCCCGCCCAAAATGCGGCGTCGCCACGATGTTTGTAACCGCAACCGTTCGACAACCGCAACCAAGGCGGCCAAACCCGGCGGTTTCCACTTCGATTGAACCACGATCGCACGGTTCTCGCAACGGGTGTTGGCTGGCACCCGTTGCTTGGGGCTGTCCGCCGGGTCAAAATGGGGACGCGGCGAGGCTGATACGTTCCTACTGCCGGAAGGAACCTGCATTGTTTGCGGCGTTCCACGCGAATCAAGTTATCGCCCGGCAGACAGCACCTACTCTTACCAGCTTGCCCATGAACCCAGACTGCCTGCTTAACCGCCTGACCGATGAGGAACGCAAGTTTTTTAACACGCGGGGATATCTTGTCGTACCCGATGCGCTCGACCCGCCTACGGTGCAGCGCCTGTTGGGGGTGATTGACAAAGTTGATGCCCGCGAGCGATCGGCCGAGCAGCAGGGCAAGCTGATGTCGGTGGCCAACATCATCCATGAGGACGATTCGCTGGTGGAACTGCTGGACTGCCCGACGGTGTTTCCCAAGGTGTGGGGCATTTTGGGCTGGAACATCTATCTGTACCACTCGCATTTGGACGTTACCCCGCCCGCCGATGAGAACGCCCTGCGATGGCGAGTTGCCTGGCATCAAGACAGCATGCGGGTAAATGACGAGATTGAGTCGCAGCCGCGGCCGCGGCTATCGTTAAAGGTCGGCTTCTACCTGACCGATGTCAGCCAGCCCGGCCGCGGCAACACCTTGATCGCCCCAGGTTCACATCTGCAAAATGAGATTGACTGCCCCAATGACGGGCAAAGCAACCCGGCGGGGGCAGAGCCGCTGTGCGTGCGGCCGGGGACGGCGGTGATTGTCGACCGGCGGATCTGGCATTCACGCAGCGCCAACGTCAGCGGCCTGACGCGCAAGGTACTGTGGTACGGATACAGCTACCGCTGGCTGCGGCCCAAGGACAAGATGACGGTGTCGCACCTCTACCCGCGGCTAGACCCTATTCGCCGGCAGATTCTGGGTGATGGGCTGAGCAACAACGGCGTGTACGACCCCGCCGACGGCGACGTGCCGCTACGGGGCTGGCTGCGGCAACATTGTCCGGAGGATGCCGAGCGGTCGCTGCACGCCCGCTCGCAAGGCCGGCCGCCGGCAATGGTGCGCGGCAAGAATATGGGGCGGGAATGACGCGTGCAGCATTGGCGGGCGATGGGATACCATCCCTTGGCCATCACGACGGTATCCCAAACAACCGCAGGGCGTTGGCCGTGGTTTGCGCGGCGAAGTCGGCCAGGGGAAGTCCGCGAACGCCGGCCAGGCAAGCGGCCGTGTGTTGCAAATGGGCTGGCTCGTTGCGCTGCCCGCGCAGCGGATGAGGAGCCAGGTAGGGGCAGTCGGTCTCGATCAGAATGCGGTCCGTGGGAACCGTGGCCGCTACCGCCCGTAAATCGTCGGACTTTTTGAATGTCACCATGCCGGCAAAGCTAATGTACAGCCCTAGCGCCAGGCAGTCGGCGGCCATTTGGGCGTCGCCGGTGAAGGAGTGCATCACTCCGCGCAACGGCCCAAACCGCAGGGTGGCATCGCGCAAGGCGGCCAGCATTTCCACCTGGCAATCGCGGGTGTGGATAATGACCGGCAGCCCAGTCTGCTGGGAAAGCCGCAAGTGCCGCTGGAAGTAATCGAGTTGCACTTCCCACGGCGTGTCGTCCCAATGCTTGTCGAGACCGGTCTCACCCAGCGCCACCACGCCGGGCTGGCGGGCCAATTCCTCGATGCGGCTCCACTCGCCATCCGTCAATGCGGCCAGGTAATTGGGATGAATGCCGACCGAAGGGTAAACACCGGCAAACTCCGCCGCCAACCGCAGTCCCGTTTGGCTAGAGTGAGCCGTGGTGGCCACGGCCACCATGCGGGTAACGCCAGCCGCCGCGGCACGCGATACGACCTCGGCGCGGTCCGTGTCGAAGCGGACTTCGTCCAGATGCGCGTGCGTGTCGAAGAGATCCGG
Source organism: Pirellulales bacterium (assembly GCA_050247075.1). Lineage (GTDB taxonomy): Bacteria > Planctomycetota > Planctomycetia > Pirellulales > JBFWUW01 > JBFWUW01. Next base: position 98,908 of record JBFWUW010000012.1, read on the forward strand.
CGAACCAGCCATGGGGCCAACCCTACGCCGGTTGCCGGGCAAGTTCTTCCAGCGCCTCTAGATGGGCGCGGGCCTGGCCCAGCGCTTCTTCCGCCAGTTCGCGGGCCGCCCTGTCGCGGATCAATTCGCTGGCACAGCGGGCAATGGCCGCCACGTCTTGCTGCTGGTAATGAATCAACTCCCGGACCAGAAAATCGAGCGACAGGAACTGGGTATCGGTGAAGTCCATGGGGAACTCACCCGAGTCTGGCGCGCCACGGCGGTCCAGTACTGCCTCGGCAACGCGGCCCGCCATGGCCTGCTGGTCGGCGATGATCTGCTGGAGCACCTCTGGTCCCCGCTGGTCGCCAGGGCGATGCCAGGGAAATCCATCAGCCAAATACTGCGGCAAGGAACGGCACAGCCGGGCCAGCAGACGATTGAGGACGGCGATGGAGTGGGCGGCATTCATGCAACAACGACTCTTTCCGGCGGACTTACGAGAACAATTGGCTGGTAGCGGCGCGGGCCAGTTGGTTCAGCCCGTCCCACCAGATGCCCAATAGCAGCACGGGCAACACCACCACCGCCAGATAGGCCCCGCGCGGCGACACCATCGGAAACTCCACGGGCAGGCGGTCGGCCGGTTCGGGGTCGATAATCATCACCTTGACCACGCGCAGGTAATAGAACAGGCTGATGGCCGTGTTCAGCCCGCCAATCACCAGCAGGCCAATCATTTCAGTCCAGGCTTCGGGGTCCGCCTGGGCCGCGTCAATCAGCGATGAAAAAATCACCACCTTTGCGGGAAAGCCCGCCAGCGGTGGCAGCCCCAACAAGCTCAGCAGTAGCATGGCAAAGCAAATCACCAGGGCCGGCATGCGGCGGATCAGCCCGGCGTAGTCGGCGATTTCCTCGGAATGCAATACGTTGCGCAAAAAGGCCACGATGGCGAACGCCCCCAGGTTCATAAACAGATAGATGCCGATGTAGAAACAGACCGCAGCCGCGGCGTTTTCCGCCAATGCCGAGTTTTGCCCCATCAGCACTACGACCGCGGTCACCGGCATCAGCAGATAGCCGGCGTGGGCGATTGTGGAATAAGCCAGCAGACGTTTGATGTTGGTCTGCCCGTAAGCGGCCAAATTGCCGAAGGTGCATGTCACGGCCGAAAGCAGGCAGAGCAGCCCCAGCATGTACTTGCGAACGGGATTGAGATCCTTGGTTGCCTGGGTAATGCCCGATGCGACGGGCGGCTGCTGGGCGACGTCACTGGCGGGCCGTTCGACGGCGGCTGGCGCGGCAGCCAACTCAGTAGGGGCGGCACCGACATGCCCCAAGCCCACGACCAACCTTACCAACATGGCCAAGGCCCCGGCCTTGGAGGCGACCGACAAGAAAGCGTTGACCTCGGCCGTGGCCCCCTCGAACACATCGGGACACCAAAAGTGAAATGGCACCACCGACAGTTTGAACGCCAGTCCGACCATGACCATCAGTCCGCCCAGCGTGAGCGCCGTGGAAAAATCACCCAAGCCCTGCTCGGAAGCCAGCATGGCCGAAAGCTGTTTGGCCATCGTCGGCAAATGGGCCGAGCCCAACACGCCCGCCAACAGGCTGATGCCGTACAACATGATTCCAGCGGCTCCGGCACCGTAGACGGCGTACTTAAGCGCGGCCTCGCTGCTCTTGCGGCGGCCCCTAATCAGGCCCGCCAAGGCATACGACGGCACGCTGGCCATCTCCACGCCCAGGAAGACCATCAACATGTGGTTGGCCGAAGCCATGATGCACATGCCCAAGGTGGCCCCCAAGAACAGGGCGTAAAAATCGGTGCCATCATCGCGGTTGGGGACGCCGGTCAGCCTGGTCAAAATGATAAACAGCACGGCGAAGAACAACAGAAACACGCGGAAGTAGACGGTGAAGTTGTCGTACACCAGCAAGCCGGTGAAAATCTCGCGATGGGCCTGGTCAACCGGGGCCATCCATTGTGAACCGCCATCCATTCCGGCCATGTGCCCGGTGGCAAAGTAAAGCGAGACCGCGGCACCCGCCAATGCCAGCCAACTTGCCGGTATGCGGCGGCAACTATCGCACAGCCGCACTACCAGCAGCAGCACGATCGTGACGCAGACTGTTAGCTCGGGCAGAAACGAGCGCAGCGACAAAAACGTGTCGGTGGAGAACGAATTGAATAGTTCCTGGAAACTCACGGCACTTCTCGAAGGATCAAGCGAGGCGGCCCAACGGGGCGAATCGCGGTGAAAGCAAAAAAAGGCTACTCCAAGTCGGCACGAACGGGCAATTGGTTATCGTCCGCTTCGGCGGGCGCGGCCTCGGCCGGAGCTGGCTTGTTCGCGGCCGGTTTGTCGGCATCCGCTGGCGCTGCCTGCAGCATCACGGCGGGCTTTTCCACGGCGGCATCGGCCGGCATTTCGCGAATATCGGCGGTTGCCAATGGGGATGCCTCTTTGACATCCCTGGTCCAATTAGCCAATTCTTGCACGCTGGCATCGATGCTGGGCGTCATGTAGTTCAGAACGCATTGTGGATAGACGCCAAACAAGATGGCCAAAGCCACCAGCGGCGCGGCAATCCCCAACTCGCGGGCGGTCATGGGGGTGAGCGCCTCGGGATGCGGGCCTTTGTACTCTGGACCCAAGTAGACCCTTTGCAAGGTCCACAGGATGTAACCGGCCGTCAGCACCACCACCGAAGCCGACAACACCGCCAGGCACTTGCTGAAGTTCCAGACCGACAGTGTGACGAAGACTTCACCGATGAATCCGCACAGGCCAGGTAGTCCTAAGGCGGCGAAGAAGATCACCATTGAAATACCGCCGTATACCGGCATACGGGCGAACAGCCCGCCGAATTGGTCGAGGTTGCGATGGTGGACACGGTCGTAGACCACGCCGACCAAAAAGAACATGCCGGCCGAGCTGATGCCGTGCCCGATCATCTGGAACATGGCACCGTTAACACCCTGCTGCCAATAGTCCGCGACGTAATTCTGGCCCTTGACTGCGCTCCACACGCCCAAGCCCAGCACCACGTAACCCATGTGGCTGACCGAGCTATAGGCGACCAACCGCTTGAAGTCTTTCTGCGCAAGCGCTGCAAAGGCCCCGTAAACCATGCTCACCACGCCCAGCGTACAGACGAAGTAGCGCAAGTCGTAGCCGCCATGCGGACAGATGGGATAGCAGATTCGCAAGATGCCGTAGCCACCCATTTTGAGCAGTACTCCGGCCAGAATCATGGAAATGGGCGTGGGTGCCTCAACGTGGGCATCTGGCAGCCAGGTATGCACCGGCACCGAGGGGACCTTGACGGCAAAGCCGATGAACAACAACAAAAACGCCCACCACTGCAACCCTTCGGTAAACAGTTTGGTCGTTTGGCCCATGTATTTCAGGGCCAGCAGGTTGAAGGAGTGGGCCGTACCTGGCGCGGCTTCGGCTGGCACGGTGGCATGGGCCGCGGCCAGTTGGTCGGGCGACAGTTTGGTGAGATCGCTGGTGAAGTACAGCATGAGGATGGCGATCAACATCAACACGCTACCCAGCAGCGTGTACAGGAAAAACTTGATGGCGGCGTACTCGCGCCGCGGGCCGCCCCAAATGCCGATCAAGAAATACATCGGCAGCAGCATGACTTCCCAAAAGACGTAGAACAGGAAGAAGTCGAGGGACATAAAGACCCCCAACATGCCCGTCTCCAGCAGCAGAAAGAGAATACAGTAGGCTTTGACATGTTTGACGATCGGCCAACTAGCCCACATCGACAACATGCTTAGGAATGAGGTCAGCAGGACCAGCGGCAAGCTGATGCCGTCTATGCCCAGGAAGTATTCAATATTGAAAGAGGGGATCCAGGCAAATTTGCAGACGTTCTGCATTTGCGGATGCGTCAGGTCAAAGCGGCCGCCGCCGATGCCGTCGGTCCCGGGAATGGCCATCCAGGCGGTGATGACAAACACGGCCAAGGTGACCGCCAGCGAGAATTGCTTGATGGCCCCCTCGGCCGACTTGGGAAAGAACGCCAGGACCAGCGCGCCCAAGGTCGGCAAGAAAATAATCAGGCTTAGCAGAATAGCGTTAGACGTATTCGTGTCGGGCATGGCGAATCAGTTCTTCACGATTTCTCTGGGAAACGCGGCGGTAACGGCACACAGGCCGTCTCAGCCCGCCACGGCAAAGCTCCAACGCAAGATAAACAACAAGGCCACCGTGCCTACCACAATGAACAACACATACTGCCGCAACCGGCCGGTCTGCAACCGCTTGAGGTTGAACCCTAAGGCGTAGATCCAGCCGGCCGTCAGGTTCACCAGGCCGTCCACGAAAATACGGTCGATCAGATCGTCGATCGTGGCCAGTCCGCGGACTCCGCGGGCCAAACCGTTGATGGCCACATCGAGACCTTTTTTATCGACGTTCGAGACCCAGCCCGAGAACACCATTACGGGTCGCACGAAAATGAAATTGTAGATCTCGTCGAAGTACCACTTGTTGCGGAACAAGGCATACAGCGGCGAGAACGATTTCCGCACGTCGTCGGCGTTCAGCAGCCGCAGTCCGTAAAACACGGTGGCCAGCAAAAAGCCGGCGAGCGCCACGCCGCTGGCTACCAACGTGGCTTGGGCGTGAAAGTCATGCGCGGCATGTTCGCTGGGGTACGACAAACCGGTCAGCAACAGGCCGGCGGGGTGCGCCTCGGTGCCGGGGTGGCGGGCTTGTTCTAGCAGATTGACCACGCTGATGTTGGTGAATGGCAGCGTCCAGCCGACACCCACGGCAAACACCGCCAGAATCACCAGCGGCACGTACATGATCTTGGGCGACTCGTGCGCGTGGTCGTAAATATGGTGGTCTCGCGGCTTGCCCGCGAACGTCATATACCACAGGCGGAACATGTAAAAGGCGGTGATCGCCGCTCCAATCGCCACCAGATAAAACAGCGTGGCGTGCGAGGGGTTGGCCTGGCTGAAGTTCATCGCCTGGGCAATGATGGCATCCTTGGAATAAAAGCCGCTGAAGAACGGCGCACCGGCAATCGCCAGGCAGCCGGCCAGCATGGTGTAGGCGGTCCAAGGCATCTTCTTGCGAAGGCCGCCCATCTTGGGCATTTCGTTGGTGTGGCAGGCGTGAATGACCGAGCCCGAACACATGAACAACAGGCTCTTGAAGAAGGCGTGCGTGATCAAATGAAACAGCCCGGCTACCCAACCGCCGACACCCAAGGCCAGCATCATGTACCCCAACTGGCTGACGGTGGAATAGGCCAGCACTCGCTTGATGTCGGTGGCCGTGATGGCGATGGTGGCGGCGATGAACAACGTAATGCCGCCGATGTAGCCAATCGTCAGCAGCACTTCCGGCGTAAATACCGGATAGAACCGCCCTACCAAATAGACGCCGGCGGCGACCATTGTGGCGGAGTGGACCAGGGCCGAAACAGGCGTGGGGCCTTCCATGGCGTCGGGCAACCAAACATGCAGCGGAAACTGGGCGCTTTTGCCGACGCATCCGCAGAAAATCCCTAGGCCAGCCACCACCAGCAGCCAGTAGCCGTACTTGTGTTGGGGGTCACTTCGCCAGCCGTCGATATGGGCGGCGATTTGTTCATCCGCCGCTTGGGGCGAGTCGGCCAAACGCACGATTTCGCCCACTTGGCGGCTGGCACCAGCCTGGACCATGCCAACAGGCGTTGCGAGCACATTATCATGGGCCGGGTTACGAACCTGGCTGAAAATGCCGGGCTGGGTTTGCCCCTCGGCATCGGTAAAGTCGGCGAAGGAGAACGTCCCCAGCGCGCCCCACAGCGCCATCAGGCCGATAATCATGCCGAAGTCGCCGACGCGGTTGACGATGAACGCCTTGTTGGCCGCGGTCGATGCGCTCTTTCGTTCGATGTAAAAGCCAATCAAGAAATACGAGCAGATACCTACCAGTTCCCAAAACACAAACACCATGGCGATGTTGCCGGCGATCACCAGCCCCAACATGCTGAAGCAAAACAGCGATAGGTACTGGAAAAAGCGGTGAAACCGGCCCGGCCGATGCAGATGGTGCCCGTTCGATAGTTTGACTTCGTGGTCGGTGATTTCATGCAATTCGTCATGCATGTAACCAGCCGCGTAGAAATGAATGCAAGAGGCAATCAGCGTGACCATGGCAAACATGCCCACGGTCAAGGCGTCGATATAGTAGCCAATCGTGATATTGAGCGAGCCAAACCGGCCCAGCGAGTACCAGTCGCCGGAGATGAACGGCTTTTCAGGACTGGCGTGTTCCACATGGCCGTGCTCGCCGTGGCCATCCGCCCCATGCCCATCCTCGTCGTGCTCATGATCGTCATCATGTCCATGCTCATCGTGGCCAGATTTGGCATGCTCGCCTGCCGCAAGCCCATCGCCATGATGGCCTGCCTGCAACGGATGGTTCGACAGCCAGATCACCAGCGATACGACCGACAGCAAAAAAGCTCCCAGAATCGCGCCGGTCGCCACGTAACTGGCGGCTACGCCCCCCTTGCCCATGCGTGGGCCGACGAACACGATCAACGTGAACGACACCAACGGCAGCAGCCAGGCCGCGCCGAGCAACAACGGTAGCATTTCGGCCAGATTCATTAGCCTTTTAACTCGTCAGCCCGATCGACATCGATCGTGGAATGGTTGTTGTAATAGTTCAAGGCAATCGCCAGGGCCACGGCCGCTTCAGCCGCGGCCAGTACAATCACAAACAGCGACAACATCTGTCCATCCAGCCCTAGCAGGTTTCGCCCGTCCGGCCGCAAATACTTGCTGCCGAAGGCGATAAAGTTCAGGTTCGCGCCGTTCAATACCAATTCGACACCCAACAGCACGCCAATCGCGTTGCGCTTGGTCGCCATGCAAACGGCACCGCAGACAAACAGCACCGCGCCTACCACCAGGTAGTGCGAAACTCCGACGGGTTGTGAAAGCAGGTCCATGAAATCAAACCCCTCCCGTAATGTCGTCGGTTCCCTCGGTGGCCCGGCTGGCACTGCCAGGGCGCATCTTGGCGCGGGCCAAATAGGCCGCGCCGATCAGCACCACCAGCAAATGGACCGACACGATTTCAAACGGTAGCAAATAGCCCGACATGCCGCCGCGCAACGTTTCATCCGTCTGGTCCAACTTGTCAACGCGGGCACCCATCAATCCCAAGCCTATCGGTGCCGCTGTCGGAGCCGGCGCGGCTTGGGCCGCGGTGGGCGATTGCCATTCCTTGGCGCTGATGGCCGTCTTACCTAGCACCGCGAACAGCGCTCCGCCAACCAGCGCCGCCATGATCCAGTCGGCCGCGGAAGTCTTGATCGAGACAAACGGCCCCTGGGCCGTCAGCATCACGCCAAAAATCAGCAGCACCAGCGTGCCGCCGACATAAATCATCAACTGCATGGCTCCCAAGAAGTCGGCCCCGGCCAGATAGAACAAGCCGGAACTGGCACCCAACGACATCACCAGATAAAAGGCCATCCGCACGATATTGCTGCTCAGCACCACGGCTAACGCAAACCCGCACGTCAGCAGGGCAAACAACAGAAAGAAGAACGAATGCCAGTTCATGGTCCCCCGCCTTCGGTCTTGGCCAACTTGTCGGGCGAGGCTGCGGCATCCGCATTAGCGGCCTTGTGTTCTTCCGCGGCGGGCTGCTCCTCCGCCGGTTGTTCATCGGCGGGCGCGTCCTTCGCGGGATCGGCGGGGGCGGCATTCGCCGGCATGCCGGGCGCTACGCCCCCTTCGCGTACCAGAGCGTAAGGTTCGCTCTTCAGCGCCAATCCGCCGGGGAAAACCCACATCCAGCCCATCGCCCCCACCAGCATAAAGGCGGCGATGGGCGTACAGTATTTCAAGCAGACCGTCATCACCTGGTCGATCCGCAACCGGGGCAATGTCCACCGCACCCACATCATCACCGTCACGCCGGCCACGGCTTTAAGGATGAAATTGGCCAATCCGGCAAAGTTGGCCAGATACCCACCCAGCGACCAGGCATCGCTGCTGCTGGTATAGCTCATGCCGAGCATGTCTGTAATCGGAATCGGGCCGTTCCAGCCGCCAAAGAACAAAATGGCCGCCAGCCCGCTAACGGCAAACATCGAGCCATACTCGGCCATGAAGAAAAAGCTCCACCGCAGGCCGGAGTACTCGGTATGAAAGCCGGCCACCAGTTCACTCTCGGCCTCGGCCAGATCGAACGGGGCACGGTTCACACTGGCGGTGGCACAGGTAAAGTAGACCCAAAACGTGATAAACGTGAACGGGTCGTGAAAGATCAGCCAGTTGGTGAACCAGCCGCGCTGCATGTTGCCAATGGCCACCAGGTCCATCGTGCCGCAGACCATGACAGGCACGACCACGCACATCCCCAACGGAACCTCGTAACTCACCACCTGGGCCGCTTCGCGCATAGCACCAAACAGCGACCACTTTGAAGCACTGGCGTAGCCCGCCAGAATCACGCCGAAGACCTCCAGGCCCATCACCGCCAGAATAAAGAACACGCCCGCGTTCAGGTGCTGCCCCACCCAGCCAAAATTGCCGCCGTCGACGGCCACCCAGCCAGAAAAGGGCAACGCCAGATAAGCCGCGAACGACGCGCAAAAACTGACATAAGGAGCCAGCCGAAACAGCATGTGGTCCGCCGCCGCGGGGGCCAAGTCCTCCTTGGTGATGAGCTTCATCCCATCGGCCAAGGTTTGCAGCCAGCCAAACTTGCCGCCGACGCGGGTAGGCCCCAGCCGGTCTTGGATGCGCCCAGCGATCTTACGTTCCATCCAGATGAAGACCAACGCACCGACCGCCACGACGTGCAGGATCAGCACGGCATGGACCAACGCGGCCAGCGTACCCGCCAGCCACGGTGCCAGTCCAAGATGAATGAGCGAGTCAGCCACGGATGAATCGTCCCTGGGGGAAGGGCCAAACCCGATCCCGACAAGCGTTTGAAGGGGCGTTAAGCACCCGCCGCGGCACTGCCGCCGATGGGTGCGTCAAAAGTTTGTGAAATATGGCACAATCCCCCACCGCCACACAAGCCCCTGAACAATAGTTTTCTTGGGAATGGGTTGAGGAGAGGGGGGCTTTGGTTGACCGTAGGAGTGCGCTGCGTCCCGGATTAGGCCGTGGTACGGGGTGAATACCAATATTCGCCGCATTCGAAATCGGATTTTATGGCCTTGCGTCCCCACAGCCGAATTCGGAGGAGAGCCCGCAGTCGCTAAAGACAAAACAAAAGGCCGCTAGAGTGAGAGGCAACACTTGACGCAAAGCCGCGAAAACGCCAAGGAATCTGGCCAGCGGTGGTGTGGAATCGCTGTGATTCTTTTCCAAACGATAACTTGGCGCAGGGCCGGCTTTGCTTTTGAATGGACGCATGAACCAAGAGACTGACAGCCAAAAAACGAACGGCCCCGTTTGCCCCCCTCCGCTGTGGATTGGCCCGATCGAGGTCGATCCGCCGGTGTTACAGGCCCCCATGGCCGGCTTTACCAACTACGCCTATCGCCAGATTGTGCGGGAGTTTGGCGGGGCCGGGCTGCAAGCGACCGAGATGGTTAGCGCCCAGGGCTTTGTGCATATCAACGGCCGCGAACCGGATGAATTTCCCGACCGCTTGTGGGGCGTGAAGGAGGAACCTCGCCCGCTGGCCGTGCAAATGTGGGACAACGACCCCGAAACGCTGGCCAAGGTAGGGGTGGCGCTGGCCCGCGATTTTGGCGTCAGTGTGGTCGATATCAACTTTGGGTGCCCCGTCAAACAGATCACCCAGGCGGCCCATAGCGGGTCGTATCTGCTGCGGTTTCCCGACCGCGTGGGGGCGATTGTAGAGCGGGTGGCCATAGCCTGCGCCCCCACGCCCGTCACGGCCAAGATTCGCCTGGGCTGCACGCGCGACAAAATCGTGGCGATAGACGTGGCCCAGGCCGTTGAAGGGGCGGGCGCGGCGGCCCTCACGGTGCATGGCCGGGTAGCGGCCGATTTTTTCAAGGGGAGCGCCGACTGGGACCGCATTTCCGAGATCAAGCCCCACCTGAAACGAATTCCGCTGATCGGCAATGGCGATCTCGATTCTCCGCAACGCGTGCTGGAGGCTTTCCGTCGCTACGCCGTGGACGGAGTGATGATCGCCAGGGCGGCGCTCAACAAGCCGTGGCTGTTTCGCCAGGTGCAAGCCGCCTTGCGCGGCGAGCCTGTTCCGCCCGACCTCAACCTGGCCGAACAGCGCCATCTGCTGCTGCACCACTACAAGCTGGTTTGCCAGCGGTTCGGCGAGCAACGAGGTTCCGTCTTGATGCGCAAGTACGCCTGTTGCTACGCGCAAGGCCAGTCCGGCGCGCGGGAGTTCCGCAGCCGCGTCTCGCGAGTGGAGACGCACGAGGCGTTTATCAGCGTGGTCGAGCAATATTTCCCACGGGAACAAGGCGACACCACAATCGCCCAGGCGGAACCGCTAGCGGCGGCGGAATAGCGCGCGGGTGCCTGGGTCACGATCGCGGTGCATGGCCCAGCGAGTTGACGATCCTATAAGGTTGAAGAAAGGACTGAAGGACCTTCATGCGTATTGGCATTGGACACGACACGCACCGGTTGGCGGCCGGGTTGCCGCTGCGGTTGGGCGGGGTGCTCATTCCGCACGATCGCGGGCTGGTTGGACATAGCGATGCCGATGTGCTGCTGCATGCCGTGACCGATGCGCTGCTGGGTGCCGCCGCGCTCGGTGACATTGGCGAATTGTTCCCCGATACCGCCGACGAGAACCGGGGACGCGACTCGGCCGAAATGCTGCGGCTGGCCCACGACCGCGTGCAAGCCGCCGGCTACAGCATCGGCAATCTGGACTGCATCGTCTTCGCCCAGCGGCCAAAACTATCCCCCCACAAACAATCCATTCGCCAAAAAATGGCCGAAATCCTGCACCTCGACATCTCCACCATTGGCCTGAAAGCCAAGACCGGTGAAAGCGTTGACGCCGTAGGCCGAGAGGAAGCCATCTCCGCGCAAGCAATAGTGCTGTTGGAGTAGGTGGAAAAACGATAGCATAAGCGGGTATGGTGTTCAGTGTTCAGTTTTTAGTTTCATACCTCATACCTCCGCCTTCATCCTTCATCCTTCATCCTTCATCCTTTCGCCTTTCCCCATGCTCCGTGTCTACAACACACTCTCCCGCGCCAAGGAAACCTTCTCGCCCATCGTGCCGGGTCAGATTGGCATTTATTTGTGCGGGCCGACGGTCTACAAGCCTAGCCACATTGGCCACATGGTGGGGCCGGTGATTTTTGATGCCATCAAGCGTTACCTGACCTACAGCGGGTACAAGGTGACATGGGTCGTCAACATCACCGATGTCGATGACAAGCTGATCGGCGAGGCCAACAAGCGGGGGCTGCAAATGGCCCAGGTCGCCGCCGAAATGACCGAGGATTACATGTCTAACCTGCGGGCGATGGGCATCGACACGATCGACCATTTCCCGCGGGCCACCGACCACATGCCCGGCATTATTCAGTTTACGCAAGACCTGATCGACCGCGGCTTTGCCTATGCTTCCGACGGCGATGTCTATTTTGATGTCGGCAAAGACGCCGAGTACGGCAAGCTCAGCAAGCGGTCGATCGAAAGCCTGCAAGGCGAAGGGGGCGACACCGCCGAGCGTAAGCGTTCGCCCATGGACTTCGCCCTGTGGAAGAGCGCCAAGCCGGGTGAACCGGCCTGGGACAGCCCCTGGGGACGGGGCCGGCCAGGCTGGCATATCGAGTGTTCCGCCATGAGCCGTAAGCTGCTGGGAGAGTCGTTCGATATCCACGGCGGCGGGCTCGATTTGATGTTTCCCCATCACGAAAACGAGATCGCCCAAAGCGAATGCTGCCACGGCAAGCCGCAAGCCAAGTACTGGATGCACAACGGACTTTTGCAAAAATCGAGCGAAGTCGGCAAGCTGGGAGGACGCAACACCCGTGAGGCCAAGGAGGGGGATCTCGATTCGCAAGCCGCGGCCAAGCTGAGCAAATCGACCGGGGCGGCCGCCTTTAGCGACCTGCTCAAGCAGTTTCCGGCGGAGACGATCCGCTTCTTCCTGCTGGCGACACACTATCGCCGGCCGATCGAGTTCAGCGACGAGCAAATCCAAGACAAGCAAAAAGGTCTGGAACAGTTCTACCGCTTCTTCGCCCGCTTCGAGCGCGTGACCGGCGAGAACTTTTATAAGCTGCGGTTCGCGGCCACGCGGGCGGAAGGAGACGCCGCGAAGAGCGAGTTGGCGGAAGAACATCGGGGGCGGTTCTTGGAGGCGATGGACGACGACTTCAACACCGGGGGCGGGGCGGGCGTGTTGTTTGAACTGGTCTCGGCTCTCAACCGCTACATCGACGCCGAGAAGCTGGAAAACCCCGGCCAGAAAGACCCGGCCAAGCTGGCCGCCCTGCGCGCCGGCACGGCCACTCTGCGCGAACTCGCCGCCACCATGGGCCTGTTCCGCGAACCCGCCCAGGCCAGCAGTGCCGGCAACGACGAACTCGTCGGCAAGCTGATGCAACTCCTCATCGAAATCCGCGCCGACGCCCGGCAGAGCAAAAACTTCGCCACAGCGGACAAAGTCCGCAAATCGCTGGCGGAATTTGGGGTGGTCCTAGAGGACCGGCCCGATGGAACCGGGTGGAGTTTGCAGAAGTAGGTCTGGGCATCGAAAAGCGACTGTATGCCAGGCGTGCCGCGATGTGCTGGTTTATTACCTTGGGGGTCAAGCAAGCGGCGGTAGCCAGCCTATTACAGCTTGGGCATGACCGCAGCGGTTTGAAGCTGTATCCGGCGTATAATCCGCATGTGGCGGCCTTGTTTCCCAAGGACGATCTTCTTTACTTGGTAATACCGGGCATGTGCTCGTGCAGTTTGGTGCCTCAGATCGAATTCACGATCACGAATAAATTGAAGGCGCACCGAAAGCGTTACCGCAAGCAAGGCTGGTCCGAGGCTAAGATCGCGCGGGGCATCGAATCGACGGAACGGCCCTTTCGACAAGAGCAGCAATCACGGAATGACCTCAATCCAGAAGGTCGATTTCGCCAGTCGATTGCCGATAAGGTTCGCCAGTTCGGCGGTGTCCGCATCTTCGCTCACTTTTACAATGGCGAACTCGGCGAGGAGGCCGTCAAATGCGACGACCGGCGTCTGTGGACACTCGAAGAGTTCCTGCGAAAAGGCGTTCCTGAAGAAGCTCTCGTTTACCTGGTCCAGGATCCCTGAAACTTCCCGCGAGTTCAAGATTGAAACACCTGATGCCCCCATTCGATTCGCCGAAATGACTTGAACCTCGTGCCGGCTGGCCCGATAATCGAGGGAATAGGGAGCCAAACATGACCTTCACCGACGAACAGCGCCAGGCCATCGACAACGGCCAGACCGTACCCGTCCTTATTGATGGCCTGCCTTGCGTGGTAATTCGTTCCGACGTGTTTGAACGCGTCTACCACGAGACGGGCGATTGGTCGCACGACGAATTGCGGCAAGCCTTGGCTCGTTCTTCGAGCGAAAACGGCTGGGATGAACCAGGCATGGATGCCTACGACAGGCTGGTCCCATGAAGCGTGGAGATGTGGTACTCGTGCATGTGCCCAATGTTGGCTCACCCGGCGGCAAAATGCGTCCCGCGCTGGTAGTTCAGTCAGACACCTTGAACGGCACGATCCGCGAAACCATCATTGCCGCCATCACTTCCAATTTGTCGAACGCTCACCAGCCGCACTAGTTCTTGATCGATGTCGCCGTGCCCGAAGGCACGGCGACCGGTCTCCTTATGAATTCGGCGGTGCGCTGCGAGCGTCTGCATTCGATCCCTCAAGCAGACGTGCGAAAAGTCCTTGGATCCGTTTCCGCCGAGATGATGCGGCGGGTAGATGAGTGCATCAAGGCGGCTCTGGAAATTCGTTAGCAGAAACCGATATCGGGGACGTTTCGTCCGCGGCCGTATTTCAGCCGGGGGATCAGACAGTGGCCATCCACACATTCCAAATCGGCACGGCCCGCGCCAGAGGAGAAGGCGTGCGGGTGGGTGCGGTGCGTTTTTTGCCGCGAGGGGTGCGGAAGAAGGACTACGCCAGGCTCGACTACTTCGATGTCTGGATGCCGCTCTTGGCCCCCAGCCGCAAGCTCCTGGCATCGATGAAGGGGAAGGACTGGGAAGACTCCGCCGTACTCAAGCGATTTTTTCGCTGCTACCGCCGGGAACTGCTGGCCGACACGGAGCGCAAGCAGACGCTGCTACTGTTGGCCGAATTAGGCAAGTCCGCCAATCTGTGTGTGGGCTGTTACTGCCCGGACGAAAACCGCTGCCATCGCTCGGAGCTATCGCGACTTCTGTATGCAGCCGCGGAGGGGCGGCTCGACCGGACAACGTAGCCGCATAGCTCCTGCTTCGCAGGCTTGATTGGCGAACACGAGGACCATCTCGGCAACAGTCGCCAGGCATGGGGCGTCCCTACTCACCGCCCGCGGGGAAGGCGAGAGCCATACCTGCTACCTTTCGCCCTACTTGCTGATCGGCTTGACCTTCAAGTTGCGGTAGTGGACCACGCTACCGGGGTCGTGCTGCTGTAAGGCGATGTAGCCCTTGGTGTGGGTGTTTTTATCGTCGGTAAAGTCCACCACGACCTTGTCGTTGACCTTGATGGTGATGTGGTTGCCGATGGCGGTGATGTGCTGCGTCCACCAGGTGTTGTCGGGAATTAGCGTCTCGCGGACTTCGACAAAGTTGTACAAGGTACCGGTGCGCTTGGGGTCGGTGTGGCTGTTGTTGACCTGGGCTTCGTAACCCTTGGGCCAGCCCAGGCCGAACTCGGTGCGGAAGTACATGCCGGAATTGCCCCCCTTGTTGAGCTTGGCCTCGGCCTTGAATTCCAAATCCTCAAACTCGGCCCCCTTGAAGAACAGGTGGCTTCGAGAGCCGCGGCCGACGATGCACCCATCCTCAACCGTCCAGTTGTTGGCCTTCTCGTTGGCTTCCCAATCGGTCAGGTGCAAACCGTCGAACAGGCTGATCCAGCCGTCGTCGCCATCCGCCTCGGCAGGCGCAGGGTCTGCGGCCAATACGGGCCGATTGGCCAATGGCAGGCCGGCAAACAGGCAAAGCGAGAACAATCCAGCGAAGAAAGCTGTGAGGCGCATGGAAATCATTCCTGAGCGGAGGGTTCAACAAGTAGGACGCGGAACACGGTAGTCTTTGCCCACGGCCCCTAGTGTGACTGCCAGACATGGGGCTGTAAATGCTCTGGCATTCCGGTTGAACAATTTGCCGCAGGGGCGTATCCTAAAATGCTTCGTTCGGATTGAATAAGCAAGTATTGATCGGTCCTCGGGCCGATTTCTTGATGCCGGTTTGTTTTCAGGAGAATCGCCGTGGCCACTGTTCCTGGTAAGCCCGTTTCGACGCAACTGATGAATGGCGCGGACATTGTCGTCCAGTCGTTGGTCCATCACGGCGTGGAAACCATCTTTGCCTACCCGGGCGGGGCAAGTATGCCGCTGCACCAGGCGCTCACACGGTATCGCGACCAAATCCGCACCATTTTGCCCCGGCACGAGCAAGGGGGCGGGTTTGCCGCCCAGGGATACGCCCGCACCACCGGCAAGGCGGGCGTCTGCATGGCCACTAGCGGGCCGGGAGCGACCAACCTGGTAACGGCCATAGCCGATGCCAAGATGGACAGCATCCCCCTGATCGCCATCACCGGCCAGGTAAAGACCAAGGTCATCGGCACCGACGCCTTTCAAGAAACCCCGATTGTCGAAGTCTGCCGCGGCATCACCAAGCACCATTATTTGGTGACCAACGCGGCCGATATTTGCCGCATCATGCGGGAAGCCTTCCACATTGCCACCACGGGCCGCCCCGGCCCGGTGTTGATCGACGTCCCCAAGGACGTCCAAGAAGCCAAGCTGGTCCCCGATTTCAACGCCCCGATGAACTTGCCGGGCTACCATGTGGAGGACCGCAAGGCGCAGCCAGCGCAGATCGCGCAGGTCGCCGCGGCCATCAAGCGGTCCAAGCGCCCCGTGATTTACGCCGGCGGCGGCGTGATCGCCAGCGAGGCTAGCCCCGAACTGCGCGAACTGGTCCGCCGCACCAAGATACCCGTCACCATGACGGTAATGGGGTTGGGTGCTTTTCCCAATGAAGACCCGCTGTCGCTGGACATGCTGGGCATGCATGGCAGCGTCTATGCCAACTACGCCGTCGATCAGGCCGACTTGCTGCTGGCCTTTGGCGTGCGGTTTGACGACCGCGTGACGGGCAAGGTGGCCGAGTTCGCCAAGCATGGCAAGATCGTCCATATCGACATCGACCCCAGCGAGATCAACAAGAACAAAGAGGCCCACATCCCGATCATCAGCGACATCAAGTTCGCGCTGGCCGAGTTGAACAAAGTCGTCGAAGCGCCGGAGGATTTGACCGCCTGGCACGCCCAAGTAGCCGACTGGAAGAAGTCCGACCCGCTGACCTACGACAAAAAGTTTGACGGCATCTTGCCGCAGCACGCCATTAGCGAAATGTGCCGGCTGACCAAGGATCTCGATCCAATCGTGACGGTTGGCGTGGGCCAGCACCAAATGTGGAGCGCGCAACACTTTAAGTTCCGCAGCCCGCGTACCTGGATGTCCAGTTCTGGCTTGGGGACGATGGGCTTTGGGCTTCCCTCGGCCATGGGAGCACAAGCGGCGCATCCCGGCCGGCTGGTGATTGATATCGACGGCGATGGCAGCTTTTTGATGAATGTCCAAGAGCTGGCCACATGCTACTGCGAGGATTTGCCCGTCAAAGTGTTGCTGCTCAACAACCAGCACCTGGGCATGGTCGTGCAGTGGGAAGACCGCTTTCACGCGGGCAATCGGGCGCATACGTACCTGGGCCCCATCGGCAACCCGGAAGCCACCGGCAACGGCGTCGGAATGGGGCCACCCACGCGCTACCCAGACTTTGTGACGATCGCCAAGGGCTTTGGCTGTGGAGGCGGTTTCGTCAAGGACAAGGCCGACCTGACCGCCGCGATTCAAGAAATGATCGCCTACCCCGGTCCCTACGTGCTAGACGTGCAAATTCCCTACCAAGAACACGTCCTGCCGATGATCCCCGCTGGTATGACCGTGCGGGAATTGATTAGGGAGTAGTGGCATTTCCGGCAGGTAAGCGAATGGTGCCTAACAGCCCGTCGAACTCTTCAATCGGCTGATGGTGGCAATCCGTAACAAGCTGTAACCAGATTCGCCAACGCTTGACCGGGGATTTCCTCAGCCAAGCTTCCGCGAAATCAGGCATCTCCGGCGGCTTGAACCAAAACCCCTGGCCCGCACCAGCCGTCGCGCTTTGCATGAGCCGTTTGGCCATACCGTTCGCTACGCGCGACACGATCCGGTTTATGGAGGCCCGGCTCAGTTCTTACTCGCCGCCGGGCCGATGCTAAAGTCTGCCGATCCTGGATGATACAAAGGCTGCGCAAGACGCGCGACCAAACGGACCGACGGAGCAACCGTCAGCCGCGATATAAGCGTCACGACCCGCGCCCCAGTCGCCCAGGCATCGGTGGTCCCCCTCCCAGACCCCGTGGCCGTGAGACATCGTGAACAAGCAAATCCCCGACTATCTGCGTCTGCATTCCGAGCCTGAACCACTCGAAGCCCCCCTGCCGCCGGTGGCAGTGGAAATGGTCCCCGGCTTGGGCGACTTGTGCCGGTCCTTCGAACTGGCGACCGGCTGGCCGCTAAAGTTCCATCCCCAGCCTACGCCGCCCGCCAACAGCGATCCTATCTGGTCGATGCCGCTGGGCTACGATGCCGACCAGCCCAATGGCCGGCTGCAGATCGAGCTGTCACGCGGGCCGTTGGTTTCGATTGGCTGCGATGTCGAAGCAGCGGCCGGCCTGGCCACGTCGCTGGCGGGCCTGGTGCAGACGTTGCTTTCTGCCCAGCGACTGGTGTGGGAACGCGAAGCCGACCTGGCGGCGGGTGTGCCCCTGGTGCCGCACCCAGAGGGACGCCTCCGGCTGCCGGAACTGTTGGAGGCTCTGTTGGAATCGGCGGCGGGCACCGTTGGCTGCCAGTCGGCCGGGCTATACATGCTGGACGATGCCACCAGCGAGTTGAAGCTGAGGGCAGCCTGGCGGCTGCCGCACGAGCGGTTCTCGCAGCCGCCCCGCTTGCTGCGGCAATCCGGGGCCGATCTGGAAGCGCTCTCCGGGCACGCCGTGGTGCTGGAGGATGCCGCGGCCACGATCCACTGGAACCCGCCCGAGGATTGCCGGTCGGCCATCTGCCTGCCGGTGTCGAGCGCCACAACGGTGCTGGGGACGCTGTGGCTGTATGGCGTTGATCCGCGGGAGTTCAGCGATGAACTGGTCAACCTGGCCGAGATCGTCGCCGGCCGGATCGCCACCGAACTGGAACGCGAGGCCCTGGCGGCGGAAGTTCACCAGGTCAAAGCCGTCCGTCAGCAATTGGACGAAGCCGAGTTGGTCCAGCAAGACCAACTACCGGTGATCTCCCCCCTGTGCGAAGCCTGGGACGTGGCGGGCAAGACCGCCATCGATGAGGGACTGGCGACGACCTTTCACGATTGGTTTCCGGTGGGGAGCGGCGAGCACCTGGCCATTACGTTGGGCGAGATCGAATCGCTGGGGCTGACCGGCGCGTTGCAATCCGGCAGCTTGCGGACTTCGTTCCGCGTGCAAGGCGACTATACCGATGATCCCATCCGCATGTTGGCCGGAGCCAACCGGGCCATGTGGTCGGCCTCCGCGGCGGGCACGCAAGCCGCGGCTTTCTGCGGCGTGATCGAACCGGGCTCGGGGCGGCTGCATTACGCCTCGGCTGGGCCGCTAGGCCTTTTGCATGTTCAGAGACAAGGGGGCGGGCTGTTATTGCCGCAGCCCCATCCCTTGGGCATGGACCCCGAAACGCCCTTCACTCCGCGGACGCTGGAACTGTTGTCCGAGGAGATGCTGCTGGTTGGCAGTGACGCCTGGCGCAAACTGTTCGAAGAGCAAGGGGCCTCGGCCGTCGCCGAGATATGGCGCTCGCTACAACGCACGCAACAAGGGACGCCACCCGCCGCGCTTTTCGACTCCTTCCGCCGCCGATTGGAGTCTGCAGCCCGCTCGGAAACGGCCGCGTCACGGTCGCTGGTGATGATTAGCCACCGCTGGTAGATGATTGGTGCTTTCCGAAGATGTATGGGAAAGCTGCCAGCGGGAGCCGTGCGGCTACGGGCTATCGTTGAAACAGCCGCCGGAAGAACCCGCCACGTGGCGGCCGAGCGGCGGCGGCCGGCGGTGCTTGTGCTGGCGGTTGTTGCCGCGCTAGTGGCGGCTGGGTGATGCGATACCGGCTTTGCGTTAGTTCACGCATTTCCAACTGGGGGTCGCCCAGATCGACGTCCCGCCAGCCGTCGTAGCTGGGCCGAACGAACAACTGGCGAGAATCGGCACCCAGCGTGTTGACGGCAATCTCGTTGATGTCGATTTTCAAATCCATTTGCGCGCCTGGCAACTGCAGCTCTACATGGTGCGGCAGCGTGACATGCTGCACCGGGTCCAGGCGGTGGTCGCTCGACAGGGCCTTGGCCACTAGCTGGCCTTGCGCATCGTACAGGTGCTGCTCCATGATGACCCCGCGGGCGTCATCCAAAATGGTGACTTTGGTGACTGGCCCGGTCGAGGTTTGCCGCACGGAGCGCATCTCCAAACGGCCGGGTCCAGCGGCGAACGGCCCGCGGTGGTCGTCCTCCGCCGCGAACGATGTCACCCCCAGAGCCTCGATCAGCCAGTCCGGTTCGATGGGAATCATCTGCCGCGCAGGGCTTTGCGAGAACTGTTCGTGGCGGCAGAAAAACAGGGCCGGCGGCTGGTTGCGGCGAATCCAAAACCAGAATTCCGAGGCATTGCTCCCCAGATCGACCTCCGGCCCGGTAAACGCCGTGTCGGCCCGCAAGCGAAAATTCTTGGGGCGCTCCAGCGAAATCTCCGCCCGCACGCTGGGCATCATCGGCATGCCGATGGTGGCCGAACTGGTGTGATACGATTGTACGGCGGCAGAATTGCGATTAACGACGGCAATCACCTGCTCGCGTGTGGCGGCTGGCGGCAACACGCGGGGCAAAGCTACGGGTTGGGTGCGCATCATTCCCGGACAGCCCGCGCCGCTGGCGCAGGCCACGGCCAGCAGCAATCCTAGCGAGCGGAATGTGGCAGGGAATTTCATGCGATGCTGGTTGTTTTTTCCGTGTTTGACGAATCGCTCGTTAGCTGGTTATTCGATCGACGGCTATTTGCCTTCGCTGGCGGTCGATTCCTCCGCCGTGGCCGGATCGGAGGTGTCCTCTTGCGGCAACATGATCTGGCTCAAGGCATCTTGAATCTGCCGTGCCCGCTGCTCGTCTGGCAGTACGGCCTGTACGGTAAAGGTCTCCTCGTCGCGCGGCGAGTAGAGCGTTAACTGGTCCGCGGAAGACTGCGTCGTCTCTTCAATACGCAGCACGCGGCGGCGCACCAGCAACAAGGCCAGCACGTAGCGAAAGTCAGCCTGATCGGGCACGCCGTCGAACTGCTTGAGCATCTCTAGCAGCACCTCGCTGGGTGTTTGCCGCTGCTTTTGTTCGCGATGGGGGATGTTCGACTTCCACCAACCGACAACGCCTTCGGGCGGGCCGGGCCAGTCGGCGGCGGCGTAGTCCAAGCGTTCGAGCTTGGAACCGCGGCCCACGAGGACCGAGTAAATCGGCTCACCTTCGCGCAGCTCGCGGCCCGTCGCCGCGCAATGCCTGGTACAACGTTGAAGCTCGTAATCCATCCGGGCGGTTTTCTCGTTCTCAAGCGAAAAGCAATCTCGTGTTGCGTCAACATCGTGGCGCAGCGGGCCGCTGGTGTTTTGGGCGGCGGATTCTAGCGAGACTCCCCCCGCCGCTTATAGGCCAATGTCGGCCGATCTTGCCACGAATCTGGCAAACCGCATTGCCACTGCTGCCCGCGCTGCTTTCAGTGCGGGCAGTGGATTTTCACCGTCAGAGACGGCTCCCGCAGGGTGATCGGCGATGGAATCGCCTCCTACATCACATATCTGTAGGAGGCGATTCCATCGCCGATTGTACGCTCTGGCGGCAGAGCGGAAGATACAGCCCCAACGTCAACTCACGGTAAAGAACCGCTCGTCGCTGCCGCCGGGACCAATTTCAAACCGCACGGGCTTGGCGCAGCGCGGGCAGCGGCCTTCGTAGGCGGTACCGCGGCGGTTGATGTAAATTCGGGCGTACATGCCGCAACAGCGAAATTGAATGCCAATGAACCGGCGGCCCGACGCGGCTATGTCTGGCGTGTCGTCTTCCGGCGGGTCGCTCGATACGTCCAAAAAGTCGCCCGGCATGTTGCAATGACTCCGTCCTTGGCGTTCTTACCGCAGCGTGGCGTAGGTTGTCAGGCCAGCCACGACCAAGAAGAACGTCCCCGCCAGCACCATGCAGATCCGCACGAACCAGCCGGGCCGCAGTTCCTTGGGGAGCAAAATCAGGTTCAAGGCCAGCGCGTGAAAGCAGCTAAAACCGAGCGCGTAGTTAAAAATTTGGCTGGCATATCTTAGCAACTTATTGGGATCTAGCAGCGTGATAGCCAGCAAGCCCAGCACTACGTACCCGCACAACACGCCAAAGTACAACATGCGAATGTTGCGCGGGTCGAGGCGCCGCAGCGTGGGGCTGGCCGTCCAAAAAACATCGACCCACCGCCGGATGACGCCATCGGCCGAGCTGCTCATGGTGGGGGCCAGCGTCAGCAATCCGCAAAACAGCGCCATGAACCAGAAGAAGCCCGCGATACGCGGCGTGGCCAGTACGCGAATAACGCTGTTGCGGGCGGCCCGCCAGCCGGTCTGGCTGCCCGATGTGGCGATGAACTCCTCCGGATCGGCGACGCGGTCTTGAATTGCGCCGGCGGTCATGCCGGCGGCCGTCCAGCTTTGGGCCTCGGTTCCTTTGCGAAGGAACTCGGCCGACAGCATGCTGGGGAGCGCCAGCCCGATAAAACAGGCCGGCATCCAAACGACCAACTGGTCGCGCAACAAATGCTTGTACCAGCGTTTCCAGCGCGGCATGGTCTCGGCATTCGGTTGAAACACCGTGCCGACATGCGACAGTTCCAGATGATGGCCGCCGATCACACTGGGGATGGCCCCAACGTGGTGCCCCATTCCCCAACCCTGATCGCGGGTGTAGTTGCTCACGGGCGTGTTGGAAAGCCCCCCTTGGCCAGAAATGGCAATCATCGCGCACAACAACCCCAGCACGGTCCAATCGAAGCCAATGGAGCCCAGCGAGCGTCCCTCCGCCACGGCGGTAAAGACATTATCGACATTATCGCCGTCGCGAATGCCGTCGCCATCGAGATCGCGGAAGCTATCGGGACTGCCGTCGCCGTCGTTGTCGGGCCGAGTGACTTGCTGGCCCTCTTTGTCCAAATAGGGCCTGGTTTCCGTTTCGGAAATTTGCACGAAGGCCGCCAGGTCGCTGCCTTCGGCTGCCGGCCTCCAGATGATATTGTGTCCCGCTTCATCCGTCGGGGGAACTTTGGCGAATTTGGGCTCGACGCCATCCAGTTTTCCGTCGCCATCCCAGTCCTCGCCCACGTCGAGGACTCCGTTGCCATTGAGATCCTCACCCCGATTGACTGGCACGTTGCCGACCAGAAAGAACCCCTTGGCCAGCTCGGCCCAGGTCCGCGGCTCGGAATACAACAGTCCCAGCAACAGCAAGAAGCCGAGCAGTGTGACGATCTTGACGGTCATCACGGCCCGCAGCGAGTTGTAGACCTTGCCGCCAAAAATCAGGGGTACCATCGCCAGCAAGAAGATGACGCAGCCGTAGCTCCACAGCAATTGTTCGTCGGTCCAATCCATCCACAAGAAATGTTTGTTCGCCAGAGTGGAAGACGTGTCGGGTACCGCCCCCCAAATCAGCATGAAGACCGGCGTGGCGGCGGTGGACGCCAGATACGGTATCACCGCGCCGATGTCCAGAAACAGATAGATGAACAGCCAAAAGCTCGGCCCTGGTTTCGTGCGGAACTTGCCCGTGAAGATCGGCTCGCCCGTATACAGCGTGTAGCGGCTAATCTCGATGTTGTAGATCACCTGGGCCAGAATGCTCAGCGTGGCCAGCCAAAGCAGTGCGCCGCCATAGCGGGCCGTGATTTGCGGGCCCATCAGCCATTCTCCGCCGCCAATGGCGGATCCCCCCATCATCAGCCCCGGCCCCAACATGGCGGCCCAATTGCGCCAGGTGAAACGGGGCGCATCGATCAGTTCGCCCGTGTTCCATTGCGGCATTTGTTGCGAGCCGGGATGAGGCGCTACGAACGTGCCCGCGGCGGCGGTGTTTTTCGACATGGCTAACTCGACCAGAAAGGATGGCGTTTCTCGCTCCGTCGTGACCTATGGAGAAACGTGTTGATGAAATGTGCCGCGAACCGCCAGACGTGCCTCCCTTCCGCCTGCGCCGCGTTCATCGTAGACCGAAGAGAATGGCAGCAATCGGCGGCAACTTCAAGGCGTTGTGCAAAAAATAAAAGCGGATTATCGCCGTCGGAGACGGATACGACAGTGACATCCTGTAGGAGGCGATTCCATCGCCGATCGACCTGATGAGTTCTGGCCGACCAAATCGGTAACCGCCGTGCTGGCGGTTCTATGGCCCGTGACTGGCTGGAGTGAAGGGTGCCTGGGTCTGACCACCGGGAAGGCCCAGCGGAGTTGCATTCCCACCAGAGAACCCAATTCACGCCGCCATGAGGCAACCCGGTCGGAACATCAACTGGCGCTCGCGCCATTCGCTGCGCTGCCGGCCCAGCCATCCGCCGGTATCGCCACGGCCAAGTTGGTGGTCTGTTTCGCTACCGGATTTGACCGTCAAGGCGCATCAGGGGCCATCTCGCCCTAAGGATGGGTGCCCCTTGGCCGCCCTTTAGCGACAAAAATGCTGTCATTGCGACTCTCGGGTAGAATAGAGATACCAGAAAGCGCTTCGCCGATGGTCGGTGAAGCGCTGGGTCGTGACCAGGTCTCAACCGGCACGGCCCACCCCAGTACCGAGGAGACCCAATCTTCCACCGATAAAATGTCAGCTAGCGGCCAACATTACGGATAGGGCACAGAGTTCAGATATTCAGTGGTTCGCCTAAAACAACTGGAAGGGGTGGATGGTGGAGTTCCCAGCGATCTCGAAAATGCTTGCGAGTATGTCATTGCCATCTGCATTTGCAATCATGGTGCTCGGGATGGGAATTGGCATGGTTTACTATTCGAGGACAGTGTCTAAGGACTTTAAGACATTGTTTATTGGAACTGTTGGAGTAGGGATCGGCTTTGTACAAGCAGGATGGGTTAGCGTCACAATTTATGACTCTCTCCGGTTTCGTTGGATTCTGTCTAACTATCCTGTTACAGAAATACGGGCGTGGCAGTTGGATACGGAGGAGGAGGCAGCCGGGGTGCCCCGACTTGTACTCGTAGATAGGCAGCTTATCGCGACTGGGCTGAGCAATCTCAATGAGTCACAGTGTTACTGGAGGAATCACGAAGAGTTGGTTGACGGATACCGAGTGCGGCTACGTTGCGAGTCGAACTCAGGCATACGGTACCTGTATCTGGATGTGTTTCTTCGAAGTAACCGCGTGAATAAGCCGACTCAAGCTTCGTCTGTAGTGATACCGCGCCTGTCAGTGGACTCATGGGGCTGCGGCGAGTTTAGCGCGCCGGCGTTTGCTGACTGGTTTGCGACCGCGCTCGGGAACGATCCCTGACTCGTCTCCTGAAAGAAGCCTGGGGATGAAAGCAGCTCGGCGATGCAGCCTGGTGACACCCAAAATTTTCCCGTGGGGCCATTGCCGTTGGGTTGAGGGCCTAACCTATTGCTGATATTCATGTTACGAAATCGACCGCATGACCTCTACCACCGCGGAGACCCAGGCAGCCGTGGAGCCGGGGGCTGTTCGCTCGACCGGGATCCACAAGCGGGCCTTGATGGATCTGCGGGAGGCTCTTAGAGGCACGATCGCCACGAGCAAGCCCACTATCGCCAGCCATCCGGCCCCTGGAGCAGGCGCACAAGGCAATCGCAAACTAATTACCTGTCCCTGTTAGGACTTGCAGCAAGTACTCGGTGTTCCAACCGGCCTTTCGACGCTTCATGGCGACGGAATTCTTCTCGGGATGTTGCTTTATCAGGGTCAA
>JBFWUW010000013.1:0-109795 GCA_050247075.1 Pirellulales bacterium
TCTTTCAAGACATTGGCCGCCGCGGTCAAGGCGGCCTGCCTGGTCGACACGTTGCAGGGCAAAGGCCCCTTCAAGGTGTTTGCCCCCACGTACTAGGCCTTCGCCAAGCTCCCCAAGGGAACCTTGGAGAACCTGCTCAAGCCGGAAAATAAGACCAAATTGCAGGCCATCTTGACCTACCATGTCGTGGCGGGCAAAGTCCTGGCTGCCGATGTGGTCAAGTTGAAGACCGCCAAGACCGTGCAGGGCGGCAGTGTCACCATCGATGCCAAGGACGGCGTCAAGGTCGGGGAGGCCAAGGTGGTCAAGACCGACATTGCCTGCTCCAACGGCGTCATTCACGTCATAGATACGGTCTTGCTGCCCGAATAACGCGCCGTCGTAAGAAGTCATTTGGCATCGAGAGGCTTGCGCCCGTTCTCAAGGTTGAGAACGGGCGTTCTCTTTTTTACGACCGCTGCAACCCGCACAATCGGCAAGCGTGTTGGCATTGCCGCAATTGCCACTTTCCGCCGGGGCCGCCCGCTTTGACGCGACCATCCCCGTGACCTATACACTTATGCCCCTTGCGCAGAGACTCTGTTCGCGGCTCCCACTTTTGGATTTCATCGCCAGGCATGGACGATTCCAACCCCACCTTCGTACCCGATGAACCCGTTGGCGCGGAGAGTGCCGAACGGTACGGGCCCGATTCGGGCCAGGTGTGGGAGTTCGTCCGCGCGCAACAGCATGAGTTGGCCGGCATCGAAGCCCGGCTGGAAGCAGAATTCGCCCGGCTGACGGCGGCCTTGGAGGAACAATCGCACGAAGCCGCCGAGGAATCGTCGGCGGCAGCTGCGGAATTGAAAGAGCGGTTGGCGCTGCTGGATGCGTTGGAAGCCCGCCTGCTGGAACAACGCGAATCGCTGCGGCAGGCAATGGACCAGGGGCAGCGGCATCAGCAGGCATTGTTGGAGCAGATCGAGCAAGGCAACCGCCAGCTTGACGAGCGCCATGCCGAATTGCGGCAAGACCGCACTCGTGTTCGCGACGGCCAGCGCGAGATTGCCCGGCTGCGCGAGCGTTACCAGGCCGACCTAAAACATTTGGCCGAGGATCGCGAGCGCTGTTCACGTCGCAGTCGCGAATTGGATGCCGAATACGACGACTTGGCCGAGATGCGGTCGCGGACGGCGGCCCAACGGCAGCGGATCGCCGACGAACTGCACGAGCGGCGGGCCGAGTTTCAAACCGAAATGCAGCGCCGCGCGGCCGAACTGGAAGCGGCCTTTGCCGCGCGGCAGCGCGACCACGAGGAATCGCTGGTGGCCGTCATCCGCCAGAAGGACGACTGCGAACAGCGCCTGCGGGCGGTTGAACGCGACCGCGATCGTTTGGCCGGGCAACTGGAATCGGCACTGGCCGAATCCCAGCAACTACGCGAACAGATCGCTGGGCAAGACAGCCAGGGGCCAACCGGGCATGAACTGCGCGAGCAGCGCGATGCCGCGCTGCATCAGGCCGCCTTGGCCGCGGCCGAGCAAGCAGCGCTGCGCGCGGAGTGTGAACAATTGCGGGCCGACCAGGCGGCCCAATCGCAGGCGCGCGAACAACTTGCCGGCGAACTGCGGCGGCAAGAAGAACAGACCGTGATGCTGGAACTGGAGCTGGAAGCGGCCCGCGGGCCGGGCCAGCCGGCATCCGCCGAACAAATGGCGCAAATCGAACGGCTGGCTGCCGAGAACGCGCAACTGGCCGAACAGACCGAAGCGGCCGAAGCCCAAACCGCTTCGCTACTGGCGGAACTCAATGAGACCAGCCGCGAACTGGCCGGAATGCAGCGGCAACTGGCCGAAATGGAATCGAGCGACGGCCACGGCGACGCGGGCGATGCGCGGCGGCGTTTGGAGCTGGCGTTGGATGAACTAAAAACCGAGCGCGAGCGCAGCGCCGACCTGCAACGGCGGCTGTCGCGCGCCGGCAACGCCGCGCCTGCCAGCAGCGGGGGAGAGGCCTCGGACTGGGAATCGCAAAAGCGGCGGCTGTTGGCGGCCTTAGAAGCCGACGATGCCGGAGCTGGCCAGCCGATGTCGGTCGCGGACCGGCTGCAGATCGAACAAGCCTTGCGCTCGACCGAACGCGTCGTCCAGGAAAAGGACCGCGAGATTGAAGAACTGCAAGAACTGTTGCAACAGCAAAGTACCCAGTTCGGCACGATGGCGGTTGGCGCGGCAGCCGTGGTGGAAGTCCTCGACAAAGACGAGATCATCCGCCAAGAGCGCGAGAACCTCCAACATTTGCAGGACGAATGGCGCGAGAAGCTGCGCAAGGCGGAAGTCGATATTTCCGTCGAGCGGGCCAAACTGGCGCGTGAGCGGGCCGACCTGGAGGAAAAGCTACGGACCTACGAAGCGCAGCAGGCACAACAAGCCAAGGAATCGGCTGCCAATCCCAAGGAAAAGCCGGCCAAACCAGACCGCAGCCGCTGGCTCACCCGGCTCGGCCTGAAAGAGACTGACGAGTAAGCCGTTTGTACGACGCGATTCCATCGCCGATGCGGGTACGTGTCGTCTCCGACGCCTCTAATTTCCGCCGGACGAACCGCGGGCACTCTTGGAACCGGTATCGAAGGTTCCCTGAATGGTGACGGTCATCTTGCCGGAATTGTCGGTGGGGTCGTTGTCCCAAATCGCCAGGCGAATCTGTCCCGACTTGGATGGTCCCACGTCTTCGTACTCCGCGCCGACCAAGAACGGCTTGGAGCTTTCCTTGTCGCCAGTATCGATATAGCCAACCAGCGAGCCCAGATTAAACTCCCGCAGTTCCTTGGGGATTTCAAAGCCGTTGGGGCCCAGTTGTTCGGAAATGACCATTTTCCATTGGCCTTCGGCTTCGATCTTGAAGGGCTTGCCAGGCACGGTGTAGACGCCAGTATCTTGGAAAGACTTATTGGCCATGATGTCCATGACCTTTTTACTGGCCGTCTCCTCGCGCTCCTTGAACTTGGCCATGGCCGCTTTGGCGCCGGCATGGCCAGGGTCGAGCTTGAGAATCTGCTCGTAGACGATGCGAGCTTTGTCGGGGTCTTTGCTGCGGCCGTAGTCATTGGCCAGTTTTTCGGCCTTCTTGATGAACTCGCGATGCAGGCTGAGCAATTTCTCATCGGTGATGGGGGGCGCATAACGCTCTCGTCCTCCGCCCGCACCCGGTCCGCCGGGACCACCAGCACCAGCACCAGGACCGCCGGCACCCGGCTGCCCGCGCCCGCGAATGCCCTGTGCCGATAGCGACCAGGTTGCCAAGACCAAGACCGCCAGGACGGCTGCCACTCGAGAATTGAATAATTTGTGCATACCGCGCTCCTCCATCGAAGTGTTGACTGTCCGCTGAGTCCATTAGAAACCGCGGGCCGCGCGGTTACAAGAGTTTGCAATCAAGCTATCAGCCGAAAGGCCGTCAGCGGAGAAGCCATCAGCGATGCCAGTGGGCTGCGCCGACATGGATGGCCCAGCCACCCACTCGATTCATCTCATCCTTCCGCCTTCAGGCTTTCGCCTTCAGCCTTCTCCTCCAGGGAAAGGTCCGCAATCACCCGGCCCCCCACGATTGTCTCGTCGATGATCCGCGGGACATCGTCGGGCGTTACCCGGCCATACCAGATCTGCTGCGGATAAATGACCACGGTCGGCCCTTGCTCGCACTGGTCCAGGCAACCCGCCTTGTTGGCGCGGACTTGCGGGCTCAGATTGCGGCTTTTCAGTTCGGCCTTGAACCGCTCGCGCAGGGCTTCGCTTCCCTCGGGATCGCAACAGCCCCGACGATGGCCCGGCGAGCGCTGGTTGCAGCAGACAAAAATGTGGCTGGTGAATTTTTGCATGAAATCGTGACGATGGGAAAGGTGCGGCTTACGCCAGCAGGGAAACGCCGTACAGCACCGCCAAGATCAGCGCCATGAACCCGCCAATCCAAACCCCCACGCGGACGGCGTGCCGCAGGATATCCCACTTATCTTCGTGCCGCGTGCCGGCATAAACCAAGCTGATCGCCAAAATCAGCGGCGCGGCAAACCACAAATCGTTGACGCGGGCGAACAACGCGGAAATCGGTTCCATGGGTATTGCTCCATTTTGTTGGAGAATAATCGGCCAGCGCGAAATTCCTCGGCTGCTGATCGCCTCTCCGCTGACAGCTTCTCCGCTCTTGCCTGCTGAATCACTCTGCCGGGGGGGCTTTCTCTTTGTCGCGATCCTTGGCGGCTGGCTCGTCTTCTTCCTTTTTTCGAATGATGGCCGGCCCGGCCCAGGCATCGTAGATCACCAGCACGTTGAGCAGTCCGGCGACAGCCGTATAAACGGTGCCAAACTCAAAGTTTCGGCCCATGCGGTAGTTCAACTCATCCAGTTCGTCGGCCGAGTCGGGGCCGCGCCGCTGTCGGGGGGGAGCGTACCAATCGTGCCGAAACAACGGCGTGTAACCCGCCCGGTTGCGTGTGTAGCGAAACCGTTCGATCAAAGCGGGCAAGGCGGGCCCTCCCACGCAAACCTGGGCCACATAATACAAGCGCAGGTCGTCCGGCTTCCAAGAGGCATAGACGACGCGGCCCTCGCCCAGCAGAAAGCCCGTCGCGAAGGTTCCCAAAATGCAGACCATGAACATCGCCCCTTTGGCGGTGCGGCCCTGGTAAAGATGCCCCGCCCCAGGCCACAGCCACGCCAATAGGGCGGCAAAGGCCGGGTCGCGCAGTTGAATCTTGGGTTCGCTCGGTCGGTCGGTGGATGGCACGTTGGGTAGCGGCTCTGCGGGGGAGGCATGGAACTCGAATGCACGGCCAAGGCTCAGGCGTTTGTCAGAAACCTTTGCCGGACAATGCGTTAATTCTAATCAATCAGTCCCCCACGGCCAGAGCAATCGAGGGCCGGGAAGTTTCTGGAGGAGGCAAATCGGTCGCCGATCTATGCTGTAGGAGGCGATTCCATCGCCGATGCTCCCACTCCCAGTACTCCGGGAGAGGGTTGGGGAGAGGGCGATGTGGCGACAGATTCTCCACACGATTAGCCGCTCCCCTTGCGAGAAACAGACGAAACTTCACCCTGTTGCCTCTAGCGCCGCTTTGGCTTCGTCGGCTACATGGGCGGCGGTAAACCCAAACTCTTTCATCAACGTGCCGGCTGGTGCCGACGCTCCATAGCCAGACATCCCCACAAACCGGCCCGTACTCCCCAGGTATTTGTCCCAACCTTGCCGCACGCCCGTCTCCACCGCCACGCGCGCCGCAACCGCCGCCGGCAAGACGCTCTCGCGATAGGCGGCATCTTGATCCTCGAACAATTCCCAAGAGGGCATGCTCACCACGCGGGCGGAAATGTTCTCCTTGGCCAGCAAGTCGCGGGCTTCCAGACAGAGAGAGACCTCGCTGCCGGTCCCCATCAGCAGCACTTGCGGTTTGCCGTTGGCGGCGTCGGCCAGTACATAGGCCCCCCGGGCCACACCGTCAGCCGAGCCGAGCTTGTCGCGATCGACCGTCGGCAAATTTTGCCGAGTTAATACAAGCGCTAACGGCCGCCGCTTTAGTTGCATCACCGTGCGATAGGCGGCAGCCACCTCGTTGGCATCGGCCGGCCGCAAGACCACCAGGTTGGGTATGGCCCGCAACGCGGCCAACTGCTCAATCGGCTGATGCGTGGGGCCGTCCTCACCCACGCCGATGGAGTCGTGCGTAAAGACGTACAGCACGGGCAGGCCCATCAGTGCGCTTAGCCGCAGCGATGGCCGCAAATAGTCGCTGAAGATAAAAAACGTCGCGCCAAAGGGACGCAGCCGCGACAGCGCCATGCCGTTGAGCGCCGACGCCATGCCATGTTCGCGAATGCCAAAATGCATGTTGCGGCCGGCCTCGTGCGGTCCCATGCGGCCCGCCCCGTCAAACGTCATCAACGTCATGGTCGAAGGGGCCAGGTCGGCCGAGCCTCCCAAAAACCACGGCACCCGTTTGGCAATCGCATTCAACACCTTGCCCGACGAGACGCGGGTGGCCAGCCCCTTGGCATCCGCTGGAAAGGTGGGAATGTCGGCATCCCATCCGGCGGGCAGCTCGCCCCGTTGCAGCAAGTCCCACTGTTGGGCCAAGGCGGGCTGCTGGTTGGCATAATCGCTAAATTGGGCGGTCCACGCCTGGCGGGCCTGCTGCCCGCGTGCGCCGATGCCAGCGCGGAAGTGTTCGCGAACTTCGTCCGGCACCAAAAACTGGGCTTCTTCCGGCCAGCCGTAAGCGCGCTTGGTAAGCTTGATCTCCTCGGCACCCAGCGGCGCGCCGTGGGCACCGTGCGTGTCCTGCGCGTTAGGGGCGCCCCAGGCGATATGGCTGCGGACGACAATCAACGTCGGTCGGTCGTTGGTCTTTTTGAAGGTGGAAAAAGCCTGCCGCAACCCGCCCAAATCGTTGGCGTCGGCAACGTGCAGCACATTCCAGCC
Organism: Pirellulales bacterium; assembly: GCA_050247075.1. Lineage (GTDB taxonomy): Bacteria > Planctomycetota > Planctomycetia > Pirellulales > JBFWUW01 > JBFWUW01. The sequence goes on from JBFWUW010000013.1 coordinate 6,451, forward strand.
GTACCCGGCAAAGCGTTGGCCAACATCCTCGCTGAACGCCAACGACGTCTCCCCCTCGATGGTGATGCGGTTGTCGTCGTAGATCCAGCAAAGATTGGCCAGTTTAAGGTGCCCTGCCAGCGAGGCGGCCTCGCAGCAGACCCCCTCCATCATGTCGCCATCGCTCAGCATGGCATAGACGTCGTAATCGAACAGCTTGCCGTTCGACGCGCCAAAATGGCCCGCCAGCCAGCGCTGCGCGATCGCCATGCCCACGCTGTTACCCGCCCCTTGGCCGAGCGGGCCGGTGGTCGTTTCTACCCCTGGCGTGTGAAAGTTTTCGGGATGGCCGGGACAGCGGCTGCCCCATTGGCGAAAGCGCCTGATGTCTTCCAACGGCACCGAGAGCTTGTCGCTGGGCCTGCCGTCTGGGCCGGGTTCTCGCACCTCGATCAAGTGCAACAGCGAATACAACAACATCGAGGCATGCCCGCACGACAGCACAAACCGATCGCGGCCGGGCCAGGCCGGATCAGCGGGATCGTAGCGCAAGACTTCGTTGAACAAGGTATAGGCCACCGGTGCCAACGCCATCGGCGTGCCGGGATGGCCGCTGTTGGCGGCTTGCACGGCGTCCATGGACAACGTGCGAATGGTGTTAATGGCAAGCTGTTCTATTCCCACACTCGACACGGGCATGCGGACCTCGATATTCCTCGATTTCGTACCGACAGCCCGGCCCCTGCCCAACGTCGGGCGGGCGGGCTTATCCCTTGTTTTTTCAACACTTTATGCAGTCTGCAAAGTGTACGGCCCAGCGCCCCCCGTCGTCAACGATGGAGAAGGGGGGAAGCGGAGAAGCCATCAGCTTTCGGCTTTTAGGAACTGGCCCTTAACTACTCCCCGATTTCAAGCGGCCCCCACGGACCCAGCACTTCCGCAAACAACAGCCCCGGTAGGGGCGGCAGTCAATAGCCTGGCGGCGTTAGCCCCAGGTATGGATGCTCTTACGCCGTTGTTAGCCCCGGTAGGGGCGATAGTTGCGTCGCCATGCCTACTGCCGTCCCTGCCGGGGCCGACGACGGCTTGTGTGGTGCCGTCCACCTCGGGCTCACGCCCGAGGCTATTGACTGCCGCCCCTACCGGGGCTATCCCCTTGGAGCAACTCCTTGCCAATCGGCGTTTTTCAACACTCCAAATCGGAAAGTTCATTTGGACCACATCCCTAGCCGTCGGGCGATGGAGCATGGTATGGGAATGGCGTGCATGGGAACTGTCGTGCGGCGGATGGCATCCCACGGCGCGGGCAGACCTTGCGATCACAACGCCATCAAACCACCGCGCCGCGTGGCCCATCGAAAAGCTGATTGCTGATAGCTTCTCCGCTGACAGCTTCCTTGCTGACAGCGATTTTCTACATCGCATTCTCGTTCTTATAGGAACAGCAGGCGACAGCTAGCGCGCGAAAGTCGTTTCCCCGCGCGAATCATTCCAGCAACTCTCGATGCGCTGCCGATCAAATTCGTGGTTGCTGTTGGATGGTGACAGCCTGCTGACCGCCTGCTATCAAAGCCGGCTCGGCTAGCGGGCAAGGCACCACCAGCATCCAACAGAAACGCCCGGCCAAGAAACTGTAGGAGCCGTCTCCGACGGCGAAAATTCACTCCAGGAGAAACTCGCTCGAACCATCCGCCTCTGGCCCGCGTAGTTTGGGAATCGGCCCGACTGATAGGATTTTCCTATCGGGCTGCATCGACCCGACGAAGCCGGTCTAAACCTCGACAGGATGGCGACCATGAGCGCGAGACGCACTTTCTCCTCCCCGCGGAAGCGAACCGAGAAAACGGATATGGCAATCCCCAAACGCAACGCCCGACTGGCCGTGCATCGCGGTACAACCGTCACAGCCGATCCGCACGGGGACCTTCCGGCGGTCGCGTCGCGCGTCGATAACATTGCGTCGGGCGAGTTGCAGGCCGTGCAGGTCGATCGGCCGATCATGGTCCATACCCGCCAGGGGGACCGCTTGGCTCGCGTGGGTGAGTGGCTGGTGACCGATCCCGATGGGACGGTGCGCGTGCTGACCGATCAAAAATTCCGCATGCAGACCCTGCACCAGCAGCTTTCGCAACTCCTCACCCGCAGCCGCGCCAGCCGGGCATCGTAAGCCCCACGGCCGTGGGCTGGAGGCCCCGCGCCAACCTCTGTGGCTTGCAAGCCGCGCATGGCCCATCCACAATGAGGCGGTACTGGCATTCTCGCGGCGAGCAGTCCGCGGCGGCCGGTGGGACCATTCTGGCTGAGGTATCTTTTCCATGCGCGCATTAGGTTGGGTGTTGCTGGTGGGGCTGGCCGTTGAACGATGTCAGGAAAGCCCCGTCATGGCAACCGAGTTGAATCCCCCGCTGGCCGAATACGTGGCCGCCCGCACCGCGGAGTTCGACCAGATCGACGAAGACCGCAAGCTGGCTTTGCGGTCGCTGGCCCGTTACATCCAAACCAAGGCCGATGCCGGGCTGCCGGTGCGGTTGACTTTCATCTGCACGCACAACTCGCGCCGCAGCCATTTGTCGCAATTGTGGGGCGCGGTGGCCGCCGCCCATTACGGACTGGCCGACGTGCAAACCTTTTCCGGCGGCACCGAAAGCACGGCCTTCAACCCGCGGGCGGTAGCCGCCGTGGTCAGGGCCGGGCTGCTGGTCGATAAAGGCCCAGAGGCGGAGAACCCGCGCTACCAGGTGCGTTACGTGGCGGGGGGGCCGGCCAGCGAGTGCTATTCCAAGGTCTTCCATCAAGCGCCCAACCCATCCGAGGACTTTTGCGCGGTGATGACGTGTACGCAGGCCGACAAGAATTGCCCGGTGGTCAAAGGGGCGGAAGAGCGGATTGCCTTGCCCTACGACGACCCCAAGGTATCGGACGGCACGCCTCAAGAGGCCGAAACCTACGACGAGCGCTGCCGCCAGATCGCCCGCGAACTTCTGTACGCCTTCAGCCAGGTTCGAGGCAAGTAGCCGGCCGCCGTGGCAACATGACTGTTGCCTGGATCTCGTAGGGTGGGACAAGCGGCAAGGGACGAACCATTGGCACATCCGCGATGTCCCACCATGACTCGCGACAGCGGCCACAATTGGTGGGACATCGCGGCCACACCATTTGCGAATGGCGGAGTCCACGACCGCTTGTCCCACCCTACGAAACTGAGCCGCGCTCGACGGCCCATGCCAGGCAACCGCATCCCAACATGCTGCGCTGCTCGGCGTTTCCAGCCCGCGAAGCGGTAGCTTTGCAGCTAAGGTTGTGAAATACCTTTGACGGCTTGCGGTTCCGGAGCCTTGGCCGATAACTCACGGACGGCTTCTGGCGTGGCTTGCGTACCGGCCAAGTCAATCGATCGCAAACCGGGGTGACCGTTCAGTTGTGCTAGCCCCTTGTCGGTAATCGCCGTGTTGGACACGTCGAGCGTGCCCAATACACGAATTCCCGCGACATCTTCCAAAAATGCGTCGGTCAGCGCCGTATTCGCCACCGAGAGGTCCAACAGACCGATCACTCGCGTCAGCGCCGGGCCGCTGGCGTCCGTGATGGCGGTGTCGTTGAGATTGAGACGCCAGATGCGCGGTCCGGCGGCCAGCCTTTGCAGCCCCTCGTCCGTGATGGCGGTTCCAGCAAGGGTGAGGTGTCGCAAGAATGGTATCTGGCTGATATCGGCCAATCCGGCGTCGGTGATCGACGTGCGGCTGACGTCCAGGGACTCCAGCCACCTACTAGCCAACAACGACTTGAGCGACGAATCGGTGATCTTGGTGTCGGCCAGGCTGAGTTGCTCCAGGCGGGGACAGCCGCTGAGAGTGGCGACTCCGACATCGCTGACGTTGGTGCGATCCAGGTCCAAGAAAGTGAGTGAAGGCAGCGATTGTAAGTGCTTCATGCCCGCGTCCGCAACGCCCGTCTCGGCCAGCGAAAGCAAGTATATGCTTGTCAATTTAGCCAAGTGGACCAGGCCGTCGTCGGTTACCGGCGTGCGGTCGAGCCGCAGCCTCTTAAGGTTGATGTGTTCGCCCACATGCGCCAAGCCAGCGTCGTCGATCCTTGTACCGCCTAGAGATAGATTCAACAATGCCGTATGCTTCGGCATTGCGCTCCAGGCATCCGCGGCCACATCGGCATCGGTCAAGTCGAGATTGCGTACCAGGGGCAAGCGGACACAATCGGCCAGCAGTCTTCGCGAGACAATGCAATTCTTCAAATCTATTTCGTCCACTTGCTCGGAATAACGCATGGGCAGACGGCGGCGGACGATCTCGACAGACCAAAAATCGCTTTCCGGATGGGCGAATTGCACGGAGCCGCCAGCCTGTTCGATGGCGCGAACTACCCGCTGCTCCGCATGGATCGGCGCGATAACGGCCATGTAGAGTGCCGTCCCCGCCGCCGCCAGCGGCAACACCACCACGGCGGCCTTCCACGCGCGGGCGATCCACTTTTGCCTGGACGTTCGTTCCACCGGAACGCGCCACGGTTGGCCCCAGTCATGCCAACGGCGACGCACTCGCCAGCCGCAAGAACGAAAGACCAGCAGCGAGGCAATGATCGGCAATAGCAGGGCTGGTATCACCACGCCAATCATCACGGTTTCGTCCGCGGGCGCGGCCAGTGCGAATTGAACCATTAGCGCGAACGATGAAGCTAGCAGCAGCGACAGTAACGACGTGACAAGCCAGCCACGCGGCAGCAGCGACGACAAGGTGGATGCCAATGCCACCGCGATTACACTGGCCGCCAGTGAATTGCCGAGAACATCATGGTCCAATTCCGCTTCGCGCAGCTAGCGGGCACCGGCCAACAACCCGGCGGCCACCAGCGTCAGCAGGAACAGGCTCCGCAGTCCAAATTGAAACCGTCGCGTCGGCGCCACTGGCGGGTTTCGTTCGATACGGACCAGCCAATGCCGAATCGGAAAGAGCGCCACCAGCAGTCCCAATGCGACAATCGAGGTCTGCTCGAAGTGGGACCACGACCAGTTAGCGATTAGGGCTGCCAGCCAGGAATCGGTCGGCGGACGACCGGCAATCTTCATGGCCCATGCGGGGATTGCGAGTTGCACAACCAGCAACAGCGCCAACAGCAGCCGTGCCGGCGCGCGAAAAGGACCAAAGCCCATACAGATAATCGTGATTCCGATCTGCACGCATGCGATCGGCGGAATTGCCAAGGCGGTAACTCTGCTGTCTGGCAGCATCTCCGCCGCCGCAATGGCCCCCGCCAGCAACAGCAAATGCACGCCGACGAGCAGACCGATCTTGACCTTGGTGGAACGGAGCCACGACATACTTGCGACCTTCACCCTGGAATAGCCTGGCGAACGGCGGACAGACATGCAGGCCCCATCTTGCCCGCCACCCGCGCGGCTAGCAAGATGATCGACAGTAGGCTCCGCCTGCCGGGCTGGGCAATGGATGACTAATGGCCATTGATCGAAGGTTGAAGAACCACGGATAGCACGGATTTCACGGATTAAATTGGCGGAACAGGTTTCATGCGATGCAACCTTTTGAATTGCCCGGGCAGTTATGCCTGGGACCGGCGAAACTAAATTAACGTCGTGTATCGGTCCCTCGAGGGGCCGGGGATCGAGACGACGCGAGCCTCGACAAACGAAGGCACAATATCCCTGAAGCGCGACGACGGACAGTGAGGGTCGAACGTCCCAGGCATGAATGCCTGGGCAATTCAAAAGCATCTGTGGGATTGCGAACTTACCCAATTATATCCGTGAAATCCGTGCGATCCGTGGTTCTTTGATCCGCGTTCAGTTGGCCACTTGCTCTCTCGATAATTGCGGCCATGCCGCGCCAACCCTGCCGCAATACCCATTGCGGTTGGCAACGACGCCCGCGGCAGTGATAATGCAGGACTGAAGCCGTCCTGCTGTTCGCTGGAATGTGTCTACTCTCTTTGGCTTACCATGCTGACCACACTCCTGTGCCTGGCGCTGGCCGCCGCCGATCCGGCGGAAGCCGCTCCCACCGCCGAACAACTCAAGTTCTTTGAGACCAGCGTCCGCCCGCTGCTGGCCGAACATTGCCTGAAATGTCACGGGCCAGAGAAGCAATGGGCCTCGCTGCGGCTCGACACCAAGGCCGGCCTGCTGAAGGGTGGAGATTCTGGCCCGGCGATTGTTGCTGGCCAGCCCGACGAGAGCCGGCTGATCTTGGCCGTTCGCCAGACCGATGAAAACTTGCAAATGCCGCCCGATGACAAGCTGACCGATAGGCAGATTGCCGATCTGGTCCGCTGGGTCGAAATGGGTGCGCCGTTTCCCGCCGATGCCACCGCCGAGCTACCCAAGCGCGATCCTAACCATTGGGCCTTTCTTCCGCCGACGGCCGCGCCGCTGCCACCCGTGCGGCAGGCCGAGTGGGTGCAAACGCCCATCGACCAGTTCGTGCTGGCCCGGTTGGAAGCCGCTGGTATTGCTCCCGCCGCGCCGGCCGACAAGCCCACGCTATTGCGCCGGGCGACCTACGACCTGACCGGCTTGCCCCCCACGCCCGCGGAGATTGCCGACTTTTTGGCCGACGGCCGGCCCGACGCCTTCGCCCGCGTGGTGGAGCGGTTGCTGGCTTCGCCCGCCTATGGAGAGCGTTGGGGCCGCCACTGGTTGGACGTGGCCCGCTATGCCGACAGCAACGGCCTGGACGAAAACATCTGCCACGGCAACGCCTGGCGGTATCGCGATTACGTGGTGGCGGCCTTCAATGCCGACAAGTCGTTCGACCGTTTTATGGTCGAACAGTTGGCGGGCGACCTGTTGCCCGCCGAGGACGAAGCCGCCCGCCGCCAGCAGCTCATCGCCACCGGCTTTTTGAGCATCGGCCCCAAGGTGCTGGCCGAGGTCGATATGTCCAAGATGCGCATGGACATCGTGGACGAGCAGGTCGATACGGTCGGGCGGGCACTGATGGGGCTGACCTTGGGCTGTGCCCGCTGCCACGACCACAAGTTCGATCCGATCGCCACGGCCGACTATTACGGGCTGGCCGGCATCTTCAAAAGCACCAAGACGATGGATACCTACACCAAGATCGCCCGTTGGCACGAACAGGAACTTCCCTCGGACGAAAACCGCGCCCGACAGCAACAGCACGACGCCCAGGTCGCGGCCCAACAGCAGGCGGTCGATGCGTTTGTGGCCAAGGCGGACGAGCAAGTTCGCCAATCGCTGCCGGCCGATGCCAAGCCGCCAGAGAAACTGGAAGAGCTTTACAGCGAAGAGGCCAAGGCCGAATTGAAGAAGCTACGCGAGGAATTGGACAAGCTGACAAAGACGCCGCCCGACCTGGCCGCGGCCATGGCCGTGACGGAAGATACCGTGGCCGATGTGGCTATTCATATCCGCGGCAACCCGCTGAAACTGGGGGAGATTGCCCCCCGCCACGTTCCGCCCGTGCTGCGCGGGCCAGAACCCCCCACGATCACCACGGCCGAAAGCGGCCGGCGGGAGCTGGCCCAATGGCTGGCCGATCCGCGGCATCCGCTGACCAGCCGGGTGATGGCCAACCGCGTGTGGCATTGGCACTTTGGCCGGGGGATTGTGCCGACGACCGACAACTTTGGCCTGCTGGGAGAACTCCCCAGCCATCCGGAACTGCTCGACTGGCTGGCGTTGCGGTTCGTCTCCGACGGCTGGTCGATCAAGTCGCTGCACCGATTGATCATGTCTTCCAGCGTCTACCAGCAAGGTAGCACGCCGCGCGCGGGCACGGCGGCGCTCGACCCCGACAATCGCTGGCTGGGCCATTTTGAGGTGCGGCGGTTGGAGGCCGAGGAAGTTCGCGATTCGCTGTTGGCGGTGGCCGGGCGGCTCGACGACACCCTGGGAGGGAGCATGCTCAAGGTCAAGAACCGCGAGTTTTTCTTCGACCATACTTCCACCGATCTGACCGACTACACCAGCAACCGCCGCTCGCTCTATCTGCCGGTGGTCCGCAACAACGTCTACGACGTGTTTCAGTTGCTGGACTACCCCGATGCGGCCCTGCCTAGCGGCACCCGCACCGCCACCACGGTTGCGCCGCAAGCCTTGCTGATGATGAATAGCGATTTTGTCATGCAATGCGCCAGCCACCTGGCCGAGCGCGTGCAGCGCGACGCCGCGGACGATACCGAGCGCCTCAAGCTGGCCAGCCAGATTGCTTATGGCCGGGCGGCGACCGAGGCCGAGATTGCGGCCAATCTGGCGTTTCTGGCGGAAGTCGAGCAATCGCTGGCGGCCAGCCTGCCCGACGCAGCCGCGCGGCGGCAGCGGGCTTGGGGCGTGCTGTGCCATGTACTGGTGGCGGCGAACGAGTTCATCTATGTGAATTAGCGGCATTTCGACTGACGATCACCTTCACCAGGATTCCGCGTGCTGCCGTTTTTGTGCCGTGCTTACGACCGCTCGCTGGTCCGGCTGATCTCGCCGTTTGTCCGCCCGCCCAAGGCCGGTTTTTCGCAACCAGACGAAGTGCCGGCCAGCCCCGACGATCTGCCCGACGTGCCGCCGCTGCGGTTCGACCTGGTCCACCAGCAAGACGATCTGTGGAAGTTTGAGGTTGAAAGCCCGGTCGCCTCGCACTGGCCCGAGAGCCAAATGCTGCGCGGCCGCGCGCTCGGCCCGGCCGATGCCAAGTCGGCGCTGATCGTGCTGCACGGCGCGTGCGACAACGAGTACACCTATTCGCGTTGGATGGGGGCCGAGTTCGTCAAGCAAGGCTTTCGGGTGCTGGTCCCCGCCGCCCCGGCCCACCTGGACCGCGCCCCCAAATGCTTCAGCGGCGCGCCCATGTTTTGGAGCACCCGCTGCACCGTGGCCGGCATGGCCCAATGGCTGTGCGAAGTTCGCGGGCTGATCGGCCACCTGCGGGCACAAGGCGTGCAAACCATCGGCCTGATTGGCTACAGCATCGGCTCGCTGACCGCCGGGCTGGCGGCCACGATCTGGCCCGACCTGGACTTTGTCTGCCTGCTAGCGCCGGTCGGCCACCATTTGAAGGCTCTGCCGGTAAGCGGCGTGGCCCGGCGCTTTTGGCCCTGGATGGTGAACCTGCCGGACGACGAACTGGCCCTGTTCGACCGCTGGTCGGCCCTGACGCGCCAACCGCTGGGTGCCACGCCCCTGTTCCTGATGACGCTGTTCGACGACCTGCAGCCCCACTCGCTGCAAACCAACTGGTGGCAAGCCTGGTCGCAACCGGCCCGCCACGAATACCGCCACGGGCACATGTCAATCCTGTTCGCCAAACAACTCTACCCCGACCTGTCCGCCTTCGCGGCCAAGATGCATGCCCGATCGACAGGGTAGCAGTTGGTAGGTTACGGTTGCCCGGCATGGGCTGTCGATCGCCCCTCAGGCAATAAGGAACCAGCCATGTTGCTACGTAGCCGTGCCGGCTGCATGCCTCCTCAATGCGAAACACTCGCCGCGGCTTTTTCACCCACCAGGCGGTTTTCGTAGAAGCGGGTCAGGGCGAATGGTTCTAACATCGACGGCGTGCGGCCGGTGGCGATGCGTTCGGCCATCAATTGGCCGCTGGCGGGTCCGGCCTTGAAGCCGTAGGTCCCCCAGCCGACCGTCATCAAAAAGCCCCGCACGTCGGGCGTGTCGCCCATGATCGGCGAGTAGTCGGGAGTCATGTCGCACAGCCCGCCCCATTGCCGCAAGACCTTGATGTTGGCCAGAAAGGGGAAGAGTTCCAGCAGGTGCGTGGCGGCCCCCTCCAAAAAGTGCAGCGTGCCGCGCAGCGAGTAGCTGGCGTAGTCGTCTACCTCGGCCCCCAGCACCAACTCGCCCCGGTCGGTCTGCGAGACATAGACATGCAACGTGCTGGAGACAATCACCGCGTTCAGCCACGGTTTGAGCGGCTCCGTCACGCAGGCCTGCAAGGGGTGCGTTTCGACCGGAATTTTCAGCCCCACCATATCGCAAATGGTGCCGGCGTATCCGGCCGTGGCGTTGACCACCGTACCCGTCTTGATGCGGCCGCGGCTGGTATTCACCGCGCACACGCCGCCGTCGGCAACCTCAATGCCGGTGACTTTGGTCTGCTGGTGAATCTGGGCGCCGCCGGCATCGGCCCCGCGGGCGTACGCCCACACCACGGCATCGTGGCGGATGATGCCGCCGGGAGGATGGTACAGCGCCGCCATGATCGGAAAGCGGCAATGCCCAAAGACGTTCATCTGCGGCACCAGCCGCTGGATTTCGTCGGGGGCGATCAACCGCGAGGTGACACCCATCAGCCGGTTGGTGTTGGCCCGCTCGCGCAGGCCCGTCACGCCGCGCTCGTTGTGGGCCAGCGTCAGATGCCCGTGCTGCGAGAACATCACGTTGAAGTCGAGCTTTTCGGAAAGCTGCTCGTAGAGCTTGACCGAGCGGTCGTAGAAGGCGATCCCCTCGGGCGTGCGGTAGTTGCTGCGGATGATAGCCGTGTTGCGGCCCGACCCGCCAAACCCGATGTACTTGCCTTCCAGCACGGCCACGTCCCGCACGCCCATCTGGGTGAGGTAATAAGCCGTGGCCAGCCCATGCACTCCGCCGCCAATGATGACGACATCGTAGCTCTCCTTCAGGTCATGTTCACGCCACATCCGCTGGGTCATGGTGATTTATCGGGTGAAGAGTACAAGTTGTCGAGCGTGGCGGGTGTTTCAGCCATTTCACGGTATGAGGCCGCGTGGCCGCGAACTAAACGGACGTTGTTGCGTCACGGGATGCACAAAGGGAGGGCATGGAAAGATCCGACCAACACGCATGCCCGGAGAGGGTCAGACCCCTTTTTCAGCAGGCTGTTATACAACGCTAGGCGGCCCATGTCATGGGAATATTGCACGGCCTCAACCGCCAGCGTGCCGCCAGCGAACGCCCGGCCAAGGCTGCAATTGGGTGGGACAAGCGCGGAAGGCCAGCCGGTGGCTATTCCGTGCTGGCCTGGGGCCTTGTCCGCTTGATATACTGCTGGTGTCAGGCGGATGGTTTAGACTTAAAATCCATACGACCCTGGGGGGATCGCGGCATGACTGACTTGCGTCCACACGGCGAACGTTCGTCGTCTTCGCCAGTATCGACGGGCGGGTTGCCCCGCCGGGCCGATATTTCGCTCTCCGCGGCGAATTCGGCCGAACAGGCCCGCCCGGAAAATGGGCCGGCCAGACAGGTGGCGCATCCCGACAGCCAGTTTTCGCTGTCGGGCGTGTTGCTGGTGATTGGCCTGTTTGCCTTGCTGTTGGGGCCGATTGTCTGGCTGCGGGTGCCGTGGTTTGCCGGTTTGATGGGGGTAGGATCGCTGCTCGTGCTGGCGGTGATCTCGATATTCAACGACCGGCAGCGCGTGGTCAAGTTCGGTTGGCTGGTCCTGCTGGCCATGTACGTCTCGGCGTTGATCACGCTGTACATTCATTCGTAGGGATGTGTCGGCAAAAGCTGTCAACGGAGAAGCCATCAGCATTCTGCGATGGCAATTTGGCCAGCTAGCGAACAGCGGGTGCCTGGGCCCGTGGAGTAGCCACCCAGCTTTTTAGCCTTTCGCCTTTCGCCCTCATCCTTTCCTTGACCGGCGCTCCCTGGGCAACTTACGATGGAAGCATAAGCCTTGCCGCGTGGCAAATCGGTTGCGCGGGTCGAGGGTTTTGATTTTTCACGTCGAGGCACACCATGTTTGCGGCTCTTGGGCGCGGTCGGTCGGTTTTTCTTGGACACCTACGGGTTTGCACGCTTGTGCTGCTGGCCGGCTGGCTGGCGCTAGGGGTTGCTGCCCTGCAGGTTGGCCCGCGGGCGATGGCGGCGGATGACCCCGCCGGTGCGGCCAAGGAATTGCCAGAACCCGAGGATGTGACGCTCAATGGCAGCCGGGGCGTGAATATCGTGGCCACGTATTACCCTGGGATGCACGGCAAAGACACCTTGCCGGTGTTACTGCTGCACATGCACAAAGGCAGCCGCAAAGACTATCACGAGCTGGCCGTGGCCTTGCAAGAAGTGGGCCATGCCGTGATGGTGCCCGACCTGCGGGGGCATGGCGACAGCCCTCTGTACGACCAAAAGAATGTCCGCATCGAAGTCGACAAGCTGCGCCGTGAGCACTTCCAGGCTAGCATGGAGGATGTAGAGCTGTGCAAGCGCTTTTTGATGGACAAGAACAACAGCGGCGAGCTGAACATCGACAAGCTGTGCGTGGTTGGGGCGGAATTCGGTGCTATTCTGGCGGTCAATTGGACGGCCGTCGATTGGTCGGCCATTCCCTTGCCGGCTATGAAGCAAGGCCAAGATGTCAAGGCGGTGTTGCTGCTCTCTCCCAAGTACACCATGGAAGGCGTGACGATCAACGACGGGTTGAAATCCCCCGCGCTGCAGAAGGAGATTTTGATCGGCATTATCTCCGGCAAAAACGATGCCGACGCCAGGCGGCTGGACAAGGCTTTTGGCGGCTTTCGGCCGGGGGGTTCTGGCGGCAAGCGCCGCGAGCAGACCGTGTTTTACACGCAGCTCAACACGACGCTGGAAGGGACCAAGATGATTACCGCGGCCGACCTGAACGTGATTCCCAAGATTCGCCGTTTTATCGACCTGGTGGCCCAAAAGAACATTCCGTGGCAAGACCGCAAGTTGTTGGATTGAACTTCCAAATTGGTTAGGAACCAACGTGCCACTTTCCGCCTTGATCGGGCCGCGGACCGATCCCACGCCAATCTTTGAGGCTTTTCGCGGCAGCTACGGCACGGAACTGCTGACCGCCGCCGTGGCGCACCTCGGCCTGTTCGCCCGGCTGGCCGAACGGCCCCAATCGCCGGCCGCCTTGCGGGCAGACTTGCAACTGGCCGAACGGCCCGCCTGCGTGCTGTTTACCGCGCTGCGGGCCATGCAGTTGATTTACACCAACGCGCAAGGCAACTTGCAGCTTACACCGTTGGCGCAGGAACACTTGGGCCCGTCGGCGGAGTTTGATGTCAGCGATTACCTGGGGCTGGCGGCCGAAAGCCCCGGCGTGCTGGAGATGGTCCGCCGCTTGAAGGCCAATCGGCCAGCCGGTGCCGACCAGGCGGAAGGGGCCGCTTTCATTTTTCGTCCCGGCGAATCGTCGGCCATGGAACACGAGGCCAGCGCGCGGCGACTGACACTGGCCTTGGCCGGCCGAGCCAAAAACGTGGCACCGGCCCTGGCGGAGCAGGCCCCGCTGGAAGGCTCGCGGCGGCTGTTGGATGTCGGCGGCGGCACGGGCATTTACAGTGTCGCCTTGCTGCAAAAACATGCCACGTTAACCGCCGTGGTTTGGGACCGACCGGAAGTCCTCAAGGTGGCCAGCGAGATGGCGGTGGCTTACGGCGTGGCCGACCGGTTGGCTCTCTTGCCCGGCGACATGTTCAGCGACCCGCTGCCGCCGGGGATCGACGCCATCTTGTTGTCGAACATTCTGCACGATTGGGACGTGCCCGCCTGCCGCGCGCTGATTGGCCGTTGTGCCGCGGCGCTGCCGACGGGCGGACGGCTGTTGATTCACGACGTGTTTCTCAACGACGCGCTGGACGGCCCCTTGGCGATTGCCCTGTATTCGGCGGCCTTGTTTACCCTGACGGAAGGGCGGGCCTACAGCGCGGCCGAGTACCGCGGCTGGCTGGCCGAGGCCGGCCTGACCCCTCAGGAAGTTCGTGCCACGCACATCCACTGCGGCGTGCTGCCGGCGGTGAAGGGTGGCTGACCGTGGCGAAGGGTGGCTGGGTCAGTAGCGAAGCGAATGGCCCAGCGGAGTTGATGTGCCAACCGGGTTCCTGGAGGAGCGTCCATTGGCTTTTTCTGGTTGGAACGCAACTCCGCTGGGGCTTCCCGTTGGTCAGCCGCCAGCCACCCTTCGACCCCAGCCACAATCCCTTGCCAAGCGCAGCCATCCTTTGCCCCAGCCGCCCGGCGCTTAGATTCCCTTGCGATAACGGAAAATGCACCATAGCGCGCGAAAACCGTCGCGCCAGGTGATCTTCTTGCCTTCGGCGTAGGTGCGTCCAGAGTACGAAATGGGCCGTTCATAAATGCGAATGCCCGGCAGCCGGGCCACCTTGGCGGTCAGTTCGGGTTCGATGCCGAACCGCTTTTCGCGCAACGCGGGCGTTACCTGCTTCAGGGTGTCGGCGCGGAAGGCCTTGTAGCAGGTCTCCATGTCGGTCAGGTTGAGATTGGTGAAAGCGTTGGAGAGCAGCGTCAAGAAGCGGTTGCCCAGGTAGTGCCAAAAGTACAGCACGCGCTGGCTGTCGCCGGTAAAGCGGCTGCCAAACACGGCGTCGGCCTGGCCTTCCACGATCGGCTGGATCAGCTTGCGAAACTCAGCCGGATCGTATTCCAGATCGGCGTCTTGAATGATCACCACGTCGCCGTCGGCGCTTTCGAAGCCGGTCTTCAGGGCCGCCCCCTTGCCCTGGTTTTTCTCGTGAAAGATGATCTTCAGGTCGCTCTCGCCGCGCCAGCTTTCCAGCAGCTCGCGCGTGCCGTCGGTGCTGGCGTCGTCAATCAAGATGATCTGGCATGGCACGCCCGACGCCCGCACCCGGCCGACCAGTTCGGCCAACGTGCGGATTTCGTTGTAGACCGGAATCACCACCGACAGCACAAAGCCCTCGGGCAGCGCGTAAATGCCCAAGGTGCGGCAAGCCGACGGCCCCAGCAATTCCTCGGCCCGGGCCACGCGGGCCCGCTCTTCCTGGGCCGCCGCGGCGCGTTGGGGATCATGGTCGCCGGGATCAGCCACGCGCAAATGGGGGCGGGTGGAAGGGACCAGGTCTTCGTTGGGGGTCATGGTAAACTCGGTTGTCAGTTACTAGTTGTCAGTGTTCAGTAGAAGGCTGTCAGCGGAAAAGCTGTCAGCCATCAACTTGTCGCTTTCGGCGGAAAGCCAATGGCCGATTGCTGACGGCTTTTCGCCTTCAGCCTTCCGCCTTTCCCTCCACCCTAGTCGCACTTTCTCGATCCGCCTAACGATTGTTTTTGGCTTCTTGCGGCGGGCTGGCGACGCTGGGGGTTGATTTTGGCACGAATTTGTAGACTTCCAGGTGGTCGATGGTGGTCAAAATGCGGTCGAATTTGCCATATTCCAGCAAGGGATAGCTGTCGTGGGCCGCCAGATCGTATTGTTCTTGCATTTGCCGCAGCCAGTCTTGCCGCGCGGCCTCGTCGTAGGGTTGTTGGCCCGAGCGGTATTCCACGCACCGCAACGGCCATTGATCGGTCACCTGGTCTAATTGGGGTGGGTGGCCGCTGGCCTGCCGAGGTGAGTAAATCGCCCGATTGCAGCGGTACATGGCGGCCCAGGTCAGCTCGCTCCAGGTGGCTGGCGAGAAATCGACATCCCAGTCGCTTTTCAGGCAGACGGCTTCCCCTTCGCGTTCGGCATTCAGCCAGAACCAGCGGGCGAAGTCGCGTGCCCGTTGGTCGGAGGTTGTCTTGTACGGCATGGCCACATCGCGGGCGATGGAACCAATCGCCACCAGCGAGAGCGCCACCAGCAAGCCCCGCTGCCAATGCAGAGCGGTGCGCGGTTGCTTTGCGGCCGACACCAACGCGGCCGCCCCCAAGCCGGCCAGCAGGCAGATGCCCGGCGCGGCGAACATGCCAAACTTAACATGGCCGCCATAGGGATATCGTTCCAGCGCCGCCGCCACGAATTGCAACCCCAAGGGAGCCAGGCAAGCCAGCAACAACATCCGCTGTCCGTGCCGCCAGGCCAAGAAGATGCCCACGCCCAAGGCAATCGCCGTCAGCGCGCTGGCCCCGCGGTCTCCTCCCACCGGAAAGGCGAACATGTTGCTGGTGTGTGCTTCCAACAGCCAGCCCGGCATTCGGGCCAGATCGGTCAGCGGTGGAAAATGCCCTTGCCAACATCCATGCATGAAATCGGCCTCGGCCGCCCCCTGCACGCGGGCACTAAGCGCGTAAAAACCGGCGAACGCGCCCACCAGGGCCACGTTATAGGCCAGCCAGGCGGGCCACCCGCGACGATGGCCCGACGCGCGGCAGACCGCGGCGGCATGTAAGCTAACTCCGCCCCCCACAAACGCGGCGGGAAACGACAGCCCCACCGCCAACGGAGCAAACAGGGCGGCCAGCCACAACCAGCGAGCCTGGTCGGCCTTGCGTTGAAACTCCAGCGCCAACGACAGTAGCACTAGCGCCACGAACAAGTCGATGCCGTAAGGCTTGGCTTCGGCCGCATAGCGAATGCAGCCATACGATACGGCAAACCCGGCGATGGCCGCCACGCGGGCCCAGCCGGCCAGCCAGACATCGGCCAGGCGGCGGAACAAAAACAGGCTGCCGATGGAGGCCAAAAACGCCGGCAGCCGCAAGCTCCACTCGTTGTAACCCAGCAGTTTGACGCAGGTCAGTTCCAGCCACAAAAACAACAGCGGAGCAACCTGATGAAAGCCCAGCGGCCGCAACAGGTCGGCATAGCTGGCATCGATAAAGCTGACGCACAAGAACGACTCGTCATCCCACAGCGGAAACCGCAAAAAATACCGCACGGAGCGGGCCAACAGCCCCAGCCACAGAAAGGCCCACACCAACTGGTTGGCGCGTTCCGCCGTCAACCAACCGGCCGGCTGCTGGGTCAACTCCGCTGGATGCAACGCGCGTGCGTTCAATCGTCACCTTCCTTGGCGCGACAAGTAGGCTCCGCCTGCCGGGCGGTGCCTCGATCTTCATGGTGCGCCGGGGCCGGTTTCTTACGGCAGCAGCAACCTCCGGGACGCGGGGCGAGATTCTAATCCCACCCGTTGCCAGCACCAAGATCAAGTCGCGGTCGAAGGAAGCGTGCCAGCATTGCCATCGTCGGCAATGTTGGCCGTAGCGTGGGCTTTAGCCCACGCCGTGACCGTAACGTGGGCTAAAACCCACGCCACGGGCCACTTGCGCCGTTTACCAGGCGGAAGAATCCTCGTCCCCTTCCTCCGCGTCGTTCTCGTCCATTTCGCCGTCCATGTCTTCGGCCGCGGGGGCGGGCGCGTCGTGGGGAGGCTGCATGAGTTGGCTGGCGGCCGCCCGTTCGGCCGTTTCGGCGGTGATGATTTGCGGCATCTCTTTGCGATAACCGAGGCGGGTCAGTACTTCCAGCACTTCGCTGCACGTGGGGAACATGCGGCCGCTGGTCCGCTTGTATTCGTTGAAGGCGTTCATGAACTCCACCTCGGCTTCGGTATACTCCCGTTCGCAGGTGGTGGGGTCGATCTGCCGGCGGCGGTTGACCTTGGCGCGGCGCTCCAGTTGGCGGCGCTCGACGACCACGGCCACTTCTTGCTTGCGGCGGTCCTTGCTGTCCTTGCGACGGTCCCCATCGCGGCGGCTGGTTTTAACTTCGGATTTGGCTTTCTTGGTCGGCATGATTCGACAGTTCCAGAAAGAGGAGGGAGCAGACGGCAACGGGGACTGATACCGAATTAAGATCGGTCTGCCGGTTGGCGAAACTCTTCTGTCTGGCGAAAAGGTCCGGCCTTGCCGGATAATCCGGATTGGGCGGAAGAATCGGTCGGCGCAAACACTCCGGCCATGCGCTCCCCCGCGCGCCATCAAAACGAGTTAATCGGGCGAAAACAGCCGCCCGATCCACGGATCGACCCGGCCAAACCAGGCTGCGATTGAGAGTTAGGGATGCGGCTCTTCGGTTCTTCCCGATTTCGAGTGGTTTCAAGCAAGGGTCATACCGGCACGGCACCGGCCTAAGCGTGACGAATGGATGACAATTGGCCCAACGGCCGAATGTCTAGAAACCACGGATCACATGGACTTCTCGGATAACTTTCGCGTACCAGGCATTATGCGATGCCATCTTTTGACTTGCCCAGGCATTTATGCCTGGGGCTGGCAAAAACCAATAAACGTCGTCTGCCGGTTCCGTTTAGGATGCGGCTCGCCTGGTTTCGGCTGCAGCGAGGCAGCACATGCCGTTTGGGGCGAGTAAAATCTCGGTTGGGAGGTCTGCCGCCTGGCACGCGAGTCTTACGATATATTCCAGGGAAATCGACCAGTGCTCCGTCGCAGCTCGTCTCGCGGTTCGAAAAAAGGAAAGTTGACAAGTCCGGACTACCTCGCCGAAATGAGGTAAGAACTCACTGCGCATTGGCGGTCGTAGATCCCTCGAAGAGAATGATGCCGCCGCGACGAGATGTTTCCATCAAGAACCAGCCATCAGATGAATGCAGCCAACAACAATACCTCTCTCAGCGCTGAGCCCCAGTTGTGGCTCCGCGCTGCCACAGTGACGTTCATCATTGGCGTTGTCTGCGGCGGCGCCTTGACGCCTATCGTGCATGGGGTTGTCTACCAACAATCAGACCCATTCGCACATGGATGGCCGTTCTGCCTGCACGTTTCAGCTTTCTTGTCTTCACTGATCATCGCTATCTGGCTGCGTTGCACTGCAACGGTAGCCCTTGGCATATATGTTGGGCTAGTTGGCTGGATGGTGGCGTCTGGACAGGCGGAATATCCGCTGTCCTCTGCAATTGGCTTATTGATACATGGATTTATTCCGGGAGCGTTGGGATCCGCGATTGCATTCGTCGTTCTATGGGCGCGCGGTAGATTCCCGTGACCACCAGCGGCAAGTAAAGCGACAAACCGATGCGGCGGATCGGGCGTTTCTTGGACGCAATTCAGCGCTCGAATACCTGTTCGGCGGCTCAAGCCGGTAGCCGTCTACCGACGGCCCAACTCGATCACTCGTTGGATGCCCAGGAGGCAACATGACGGTCAAGCGTATGGATAACGTTGGCATCGTGGTCGAGGATCTGGATGCCGCGATTGCGTTCTTTACCGAACTGGGCCTCGATTTCGTGGGGCGCGCCCCCATCGAGGGTGCTTGGGCGGATGACGTGACGGGTTTGCGCGGCATGCGCGTCGAAATCGCCATGCTGCGCACGCCAGACGGACATAGCCGGCTTGAGCTGTCCCGATTCCTCGCGCCCCCCGTGGCCGCCGATCACCGCACCCCACCCGTCAACTCGCTAGGCTACTTGCGTGTCATGTTCACCGTGGAGGACATCGATGATACGCTGGCCCGCTTGGCCATGCGCGGCGCGGCAGTCGTCGGCAAGGTGGCCCAGTACGAAAACGCCTACCGGCTCTGCTACATCCGCGGCCCGGAAGGCATTCTCATCGGGCTGGCGCAAGAACTCGCAAAAGAGACCACCTGACCGCGGCCATGCAACCCTTTGGGACAATTCGGTTGGAACACCACCTCCGCTCTCGCCATCCGCTGCGCTGCTGACCCAGCCACCTTTGTCTTGGGCCACGGCGAATGGGCTCAAACTGACGGCTGATCGCTTCTCCGCTGATCGCTTTGTTCGCTTGCCCGCTCCTACATGCCGCACGCATCCAACAAGGCAAGTTGCACGTCCAGATCGTGCTGCATCGACCATTGCGGCGTCTTTTTGCCGCGGACGACCGCCGAGAACTCGCGCAGGTCGTGGATTTGCAGCGGCTCGTTGGGGAGTTCGATCCGCTGCCAGTCGGGTTGGCCCGTGGTGTGGACCTGTAGAACCTGAATGGGGTCGTTGGCCAGGTGGCCGCTGCCCAAGTGGGGAATGACGCACGAGCCGGCGGTGCCGTAGACCTCGATCCGTCGGGAACCGGGAGCCGTTTCCAAGGCCGGTACCTCCACCACGCCGCAGCCTTGTTCGCACTGAAACAAGGCCACTCCGTTGTCCACGAACGACTCTGGCGGCGACGTGTGGTGATGGGCCATGACCGACTTTGTTTGGCTGGGGGGGCCGAGCAGCGTCACCATCAGGTCGATCAGGTGCCCCCCCATCTCAAAGAAGATTCCGCCGCGGTACGGTTGCAGTTCGTCCACCCACCGCTCGTAGGTGCTAAGTTCCTTGGGCAATCGGCCGCGAAACATGTAAATCTGTCCGAATTCTCCTTGCCGGGCACGATCCAACAATTCGCGAATGGCCGGCATGTAACGAAACAGGTAGATCATCTGCACATGCAGCCCCAAGCCATTGGCCAGTTCCACCAGCTTGCGGTGCTCGTGGCGGTCGCACCCGGCTGGTTTTTCCAACAGCACGGGCCGGCCGCTCTGCAAGGCCAGCCGGGCCAGTGGCAAGTTTTCCGACACCCGCCCCTCGACCACGACACCATCCAAGGGCTGGGCCAGCAATTCCTCGGCGGAGGAAAAGACACGATACTGGGGAATCAATTGGCCCCAAGCTTCGCGGCGCATTTCCACCACGGCCGGATCGGCATCGTGAAAACCGACCAGATGAAACTCGTTGGGATGCGCCGCCACTTGGCGGACAATGCCGTCGGCATGCACATGCCACATGCCCAGCATGGCGAGTCGTAAAGACATGGCAATATACTCCGAGAGCTTGAGGGCTCGCCTTCAGCCAGTACCAGGCATGGTGAAAACCACGAATCGTACGAATCCAACGCTTGGCGATTCGTCGCATTGTTGCCCGCTGGGTTGGCCGGCGCTCATTTCTTGGCAATGATATAGACGGCATGGATCACCCCAGGGAAATAGCCCAACAGGGTCAGCACGATGTTGATCCAGAACTGGATGCCAAACCCCACCTGGAAAAAGACACCCAGCGGGGGCAACAGGACAGACAGCAGTATTTTGACAAGATCCATGAGTCACCTCGTTCGTCGGGGGGCGGAAGAACATAGACTAACGCATCCACGCGCGGAACGGCAGCCGGACGACTCAAACTGTCTCACATTCACCCACTCGGCGAGGACGCACCAATGCCCGAAAAAATCCCGGTGGCCATTATTACGCACGCCCAAGGCGCTCACCTGGGCGCGTACTTTCAGGCACTCGCCGCAGCGCCGGAGGTTGAAAGCGTGGTCCTGGCCGATCCCGATCTGGCCACGCAAGCCGCCGCGGAGAAGGCCCTGGGGACCAGGCTTAAAAAGACGTATCGCGATATCCAGCAGATGCTGCGGGAGGCGCGGCCCACGATGGCGCTGGTCAGCATGGAGGCCGCCCAGGCTCCGCCCGCCATCGATGCGGCGCTCGAAGCCGGCTGCCACGTCTTCGCCGAGAAGCCCGCCTGCGTGGAGGCGGAAGACTTCGCCAAATTGCTGGCCAAGGCCGACAGTAAGCACTTGCAGCTCATGCTGGCCTTGGCCAACCGGCTGCATCCCGCGGTGGCCGAGGCCCGCCGCCTGATCCAAGAGAGCAAGCTGGGGCACATCTACGGCATCAACGCCCATATCATCGCCGACCAGACCCGCCTGACCCGGCCCGAGTACCACCAGTCGTGGTTTGCCAGCAAAGCCAAGGCCGGCGGCGGACACCTGATCTGGCTGGGCATCCATTGGCTCGACCTGATGCTGTACATGACCGGTCAACAGGTCCGCGACGTGACCGCGCTGACTGGCGTGGTGGGGGGCCAACCGATTGATGTCGAGGACGCCGCCGCCGTGGCCTTGCGGCTGAATGGCGGGGCGCTGGCCACGTTGATGTCGGGCTACTTCCTCGATCGGGGCTACCATTCGCACATTCAAATTTGGGGCGAACGGGGTTGGCTAAGGATGCACGTCACCGAGGAGCTGCCGCTGGAGTGGTACAGCACGGCCGATTCGCCCGCCGGCGAAACGCCCCAAGTCCAGCGGTTCGAGATTCCCGCGGGCGACCGCGGTTATTCCCCGTTCGTCCGCGCCGCCGTGCGGGCCTGCGCCGGCCTGCAACCGCCCCCCATCACCGGGACCGAGAGCCTGCACGTCTTGCAAACCATCTTCGCCGGCTACACCGCGGCTAGCACCGGCCAAACGCAACATCTGGCGTGACGGTTGTTTACTATCCGTTAAATCCGTGCTACCCGTGGTCCTTTATACTTTGTCCGGTTTTCCATTTCCTTGGCATGGGTAGCGGCGATTTCGCCGCCCGCGATTTCGCTTGCCTTTGCCCGCGAGTTGAGGCAATTTAATGCTGTTTCCCGGTTGCTCCCAGGCAGACTCGCGAGAAGAAATCCATGAGATGTGGCCCGTTGTTGAAGACGCAGTTGGCCTTCCCGCTGGCGCTGGCCGTGGCATTGCTGGCACCAACTCCTGGCCCCGCCGACGAGACCGCGCCGCAACCAGCGACCTTGGTGATCCGTCTGCCGGCCGAAGCCGAGCTGTTTGTGCAAGACAAAAAAATTAGCGGCAGCGGAGCCGAGCGGACCTTTCAATCGCCGCCGCTGAAGTCGGGCAAGAACTACAGTTACAACGTCCGCATCGTCTGGACCGTCGGCGGAAAACAACAGCAGGCCCAGCACAAGGTCCCCATCAAGGCCGGCGAACGGGTGATTGTCAATTTCGTGGCCACGGCTGCCCAGCCCGCTCCGATGAACGATCCGCCCGTCGCCAAACCGGCTGCTCCGTCCACGGCTCCACCGGCCGGCCAAGATGGCGACCTAACGGCCGACGAGCAGGCCGTTCTCGACCTGACCAACAAAGAGCGGGCCAAGGCCGGCGGCAAGCCCCTTACCGCCAACGGCAAACTGACCGCGGCGGCCCGCGGGCATTCGGCCAACATGGCCAGGCAAAAGACGCTCAACCACACGTTGGACGGCAAGCAGTTCTTTGAGCGCATCGCCGCGACCGGCTACCAAAGCGGTTACGCTGGCGAGAACATCGCCTACGGCGCGCGGACGGCCGAGGAGGTCATGAATATGTGGATGAACTCCCCCGGCCACAAGACCAACATCCTCAGCGAGAACTACCAACAGATCGGCATCGGTATTCGCGCCGCGGCGGACGGCACCAAGTACTACACGCAAGTCTTCGCCACCCCGTTGCCCCCAGCGGTCCCCCCGTCGCCAAAATGAACTCCGCCGAAGATGGTTCCGTTACGCATGCCTTCCGCCAGTTGCGGGCGGGGGATGCCGCCGCCGCCGGCCAGCTTTGGCAGCGGTACTTTCCACGGTTGATGGCGCTAGCCCGACAAGCCGTGGGAAACCGTGCCGGTCCCTTGGTCGATGCCGAGGACGCCGTGCAAAGCGCTTTCGTCAGCTTTTGGCGCGGCACCCAAGGGGGCATCTTCGACGCGGAACTGAACCGCGACGACCTGTGGAACCTGTTGGGCGTGGTTACGGTTCGCAAGGCCCTGAAATTGGCCCGCCGCGAACAAGCCCAAAAACGTGGCGGGGGCCGCGTGCAAAACGAGGCCGATATCACTCCGCAAGGCGACCGGCCTTTCTCCCTGGACGAGGCCCTGGGGCGGGTGCCCGTCCCAGAGTTTGATCTGATCTGCCAGGAGTTATTGCTCGCCTTGCCGGAGGATTTGCGCCCTTTCGCCCTGCTGCGGCTGATGGGTTACAAAGACCGCGAAGTGGCCGAAACCTTGCAATGCACGCAACGTAAGGTGGAGCGTAAGCTGCACTTAGTTCGACTGACCTGGGAGCGAGCATCATCTACATGAATGCCTGCGTGAAGAAAAATCGCCGGCGATTGTCGGAAACGCTCACCGTTTGGGAATCTACTGTCAGAGTCCTATCAATCGTCCGTCAATCCGCCATGCCGCGCATCACATCTCAACCCGCCGCTTGCGGTGATCCGCCATGAATGAAACACCCGCCGGTGATTTGTCGATCGCCCAGCGCGTGGACACGCTGTCCGACCGCTTCGAGGCCGAATTCACGTCGGGCAACCGGCCGAGGATCGAGGCATTTTTGGCCGACGCGCCCGACTGGTTGCGGCAACCGTTGTTTGTCTCGCTGTTGGATCTGAAATTGGAGCTTCGCCGCCGGGCGGGCGACAAGCCGGCGGCCGCCGAGTACCAGCAGCGGTTTCCGCAATATCGGCAAGAGATTGAGCAGTCGTTCGCCCGGTTGGGGGCGGTCAAGCCGCCTTCCGAGCAATCTTCCATTCGGCCGACCTCGGTCGAGACCGCACCGTTCGTGGCCGGTGCCCGCAACCCTGTCGCATCTGCGCCAAAGACACTGGGAAGATTTGAAATCCTTGACTTGTTGGGCGAGGGAGCCTTTGGTGCTGTTTACCGGGCGCGAGATCCCCAGTTGGACCGCGAGGTGGCCATCAAGGTGCCCCGCTCGGGCAGCCTGCCGACGGAGGAGGAGCGGCAGCGGTTTTTGCGCGAGGCCCGCTCCGCCGCCGGGTTGCATCATCCCAACATCTGCCCGGTGCATGAAGTCGGCACGCACGAGGGACGCGACTACATCGTGATGGCCTATATCGATGGCAAGCCTCTCTCCAAATTCATCCAAGGCAAGGCCCCCCTCAGCGAGCGGCAGATCGCGGGGACCGTGCGCAAGCTGGCCTTGGCCCTGGAGGAAGCCCACGCCCAAGGCATCGTCCATCGCGATCTCAAGCCGGCCAACGTCATGGTCAACCGCAAGGGAGAGCCGGTGATCATGGACTTCGGCCTGGCCCGCCGCGACAACTCCGGCGACGCCGTCATCAGCCAAAGCGGCCAGATCATGGGGACGCCGGCCTACATGTCGCCCGAGCAAGCCCGCGGCGACTCCAAGCATGTCGGCCCGCACGCCGACATCTACAGCTTGGGCGTGGTGTTGTACGAAATGCTCTGCGGCCAGCGGCCGTTCAAGGGGACGGTCACGGAAGTTATCGGGCAGATTCTGCATGTTGAACCGCCCCGTCCGGGCGACTTCAAACTGGGCATCTCCCCGCAATTAGAACTTATCTGCCTGAAGGCGCTGGCCAAGGAACCCGCCCAGCGCTTCCAGTCGATGAAGCAGTTGGCCGCCGCGCTGGGCGACTTTTTGAAAGCCACGCAGGCCGCCGCCGCTCCCCGCGCGGCGGACCCAGTCCCTGCGCCAATGGCGCTGCCCGCCGAGGCCGGCCAAGCCGCCACGGAGTCCTACGGCGATCCGCTGCGGACCAGCCAGCTCGACCGGCTGGTGGCCGCGGTCTCTTCGGATGTCGAATCGAAAGTTCACCGGGCGGTGTCGCAAGCCGCCCACCAGGCGGCGTCGCGGCACAAAAGCCCGCCATGGTGGCTGATTCTTACCGGGGCTGGCGCGGCGGCACTTGTCTTGCTGGCGGCGATCTGGTTCTTCATCCGCAAGGATACCGTCACCGTCATCGTTAATATCCCCGGCATCGACACCAAGGATCCGTCGCTGTCGTTCTTTTTAGACAAGCGGCAAGTGCCGGCAGAGGAGTTCTTGACACCGATCGAACTGCTCCCCGGCGAACACGAATTAATCGTCAACAAGGACGACAAGCTCTTCAAGCGGTTCTTGTTCAACGTCGGCAAGGCCGACAACCAACCGGTGGTGGTGCAAGATGTGACGCCCGTGAATGAACCGATCGAGGTGGCTGGACCACCCGTCGAGGATGGCTTCTTGGACCTCTTTAATGGCCAAGACCTGGCCAACTGGCAAATCATGGAGTCCGAGACGCCGCCGGGCAGTTCCCAACGCTTCACGCTCCAAAAGCCGGCGGCCGGTGGCTGGGAGGTCCGCGACGGCAATCTCGTCTGTGCGACCAAAAATCCTGGGTGGCTGAAGTCCAAACAGACCTTTGGCGATTTCACGCTTCAACTGGAATTCAAACTGCCGCCCGGTGGCAACAGCGGCATCTACTTTCGCACGTTGGAGCAAGGGCATATCTCGAAAGTGGGCATGGAGGCGCAACTCGTCGACGAATCGCGCGACGACGTAAAGCCGATGGCCCCCCAGTTCCACACCGGCGCAATCCACGGCATCGCCGGTCCCACGGCCCAAGTTCCCACCCCCACCAATACCTGGCATACCCTGGAGCTCGACTGCCAGGGCGACGCCATCACCGTCAAGCTGAACGGCACCATCGTCACGCAAGCCGATCTCAAGACAATACCCGCGGCGCAGGGCCGGCCGCGTTCTGGGTTCATCGGCATCTCCAACTGGGCTGGCGAGGCCGACGGGGCCGCCTTCCGCGATATCCGCATTCGCCAGTACCCCGCCGTGGCCGCCAGCGATGGCTGGATCGAACTCTTCAATGGCCAAGACCTGGCCGGCTGGGCTTCGGAAAAAACGGGCCAGCCGATGGGGGCCAAGGTTGAAAACGGCTACATCCAAATAATTCCCGGACAGGGAAGCAGTATCGTCACCACGCAAGACTTTCCACTCGACTTGGAAATGCACGCCGAGTTCTGGCTGCCCGACGAGCGGCCAAAAAACGGCCAACGCAGCAACAGCGGCATCTACCTGCACGGCCGGCACGAAATTCAGATCTGCGACAGTTTTGAGAACGACACAATCCCCAATCCCAAGAACGGGTGCGGGGCCTTGTATGGCGAGATCGCGCCGCTGCCCGGCGGTCCCCTGCCGCCGGAAACCTGGCAATCGTTCGACATCGTCCTCCGCGGCCCGCGGGTGGACGCCAACAAGCAGGTCACCACGCCGGGCCGGCTGACGTTGACCCACAACGGCAAAAAGGTGATCGACAATGCCCCTTTTTCCAATCTTGGCGGCGGTTTGCGCCACAACGAAAACTTCGGCCAGCCCGGCCCGATCATGCTGCAACAACACGGCTCTGCCGTGCGGTTCCGCAATCTGCGGGTGCGGCCCCTGGTGGAACAGGCAGCCGCCGGCGACTGGCGGCCGCTAATGGACCTGGCCGAGTTCGGCCGTTGGGATGGCTTGAAAGGCCTGTGGTCCTTTCAAGATGGAGTACTGACGGGGCGCGCACCGCAAGAAGGTACCACCAATACGTTCTTGTTCAGCCCACAGCCATTGGGCGATTTTGAATTCAAGTGCCAGGTTCGGCTGGCGGAAGGGGACAACTCCGGCATCCAGGTTCGCAGCGAGGCCATCGACAAGGCCAAGTGGCAAGCCCGCGGACCGCAAGCCGACATGGGCCAGAAGGCCGAGAATACCTGGGGGGGCTTGTATGGCGAGCAGTTGGCCGGCTGGCTGCTCAAGCCGTCTAACCCGCCGACGATCGCCGGCGGCCAATGGGCCGACTACTCCATCAAGTGCGTGGGCAATCGCGTTACGATCCAGGTCAACGGGCAAACCACGGTCGATGGTGACGTGCCCGAGATGGCCCCCAACGGGCTGCTGGCGTTTCAGATCCACGCTAAGAACCAACAGGCGGTCGAGTTCCGCGACATGCAAATCCGCGATCTGCCGGCGGCATCGCCAGCCATTCCCGTTGATGCAACAATCAATCCAACGACCGATCGCTAGGCACCATTGATTCCGTGGATCGCCAAGTGCAGCTCGTTGAACCTTGCTTATTTTAATTCCTTGAGACTGCCTCTTTACTCAGGTAACGCCACCATGCTCGACCGCCGCGCTCTTGTACTGTTGTTGGCCGTTGGTTTGTTTCCATCGTTGCCCGCATTCTCCCAAGGCCGCTATGGCGGCATTCCTTTTCCCACCACCCGGCAAATGATGGCCCGCGTGGAGGACAAGAAAATGCTGCTGTGGGAAACCATCACCAGGTTTGTCTACGAGGAGCGATCCCGCACCGTGAAGGTTAAGGTGGAAGACAAAGAAGAGGAACGGACAGAGACCTACACCGTGAGCAAGCCGGTCTGGGAAATCAAAATGCATGAGGTCGAACTAGCCAAGGTGAAGGCCTTCGGCACCGGCCGCCAGCCGATCAAGCAGCGCCGGCTGGCCAATCAACTGGCGGAAGGCCGCCCGGTGCTGGTGGCCGACCCCAATACCAAGATCGACCCCCGATACCTGGAACTAGTGAGCGACGACGCCATCTTCATCCTATTGCCGCCGCCAGAGGGACCGGCCGTGCTTGCCGCGCCCCCGCCTCCCGGCACCAACCCGCCCGCCGGCCCGGAACCGCCCCCGCTTCCCCGGGGGATGCCCCCCTTGGCGGTCCAGGCCTCGCTGAACGGTGACGACACGGTGGAAGTCAAACGCCGGTTCGTGTTCAACACAATCAAGACCGGCTACCTGACGCGCGGCGAGGGAGACAAGTCCCAGTTGGTCCCCGCTACCATCAAACAGATCGACCGGCAAGAAACCGTTCAAGAATTCAAAGTCGATTCCGTGCGGACATTCACCGCGGCGGGCGAGGAAATCTCCGCCGACGAATTGCGGCAACGGCTGGGGAAAGAAACAACCGTGCTCGTCTCCGGCGACGGCCGTCCGGTCGATCCGGGATATCTGCGAATCATCCGAGAAGATGCCTTGGTTCTGGTCGTGCCGTTCTCACCGAATTGATCGCCAAGCCTGTTAACGAACAACCCCTCGTCCCACGTTCAGGAGTACCAACATGAAAAGAGCCTTGTTCGCGGAATTGTTATTGGCGGGTTTGTTATTGGGGGCTTTGCCCCTTCCCCGTATCGTGCTGGCCGATATTTTCACGCCGGCGGACGACTGCGGGTTTGGCCTGCCGGGCCAAGGGGGGACGCGGCAAATGAGCGCCATCTGCCGAAACGAGGAAGTCATCTTGACCTATACGGTGGTGTATCAAGTCTGCGAACTCCATACCGAAAAGGTCAGCGTGGAGGTCGATGGAAAGACCGTCTTCAAGGAGGTCCAGAAGTGCGTCACCAAGTCCGTGCCCGAGACCAAGTTGCGAAAGGTGCCGCTGGATGGGGTCAAGGCCTACGGCTTGGATCGCAAGAAAGTCAGTGCCAGGCAACTCAAGAAGCGCCTGGGCGACCCAACCACGGTGCTGGTCTGCGAGGAAGATCAAAAGATCGACGCGGCCTACGTGAAATTGGCCGCGCCAGAGACCCTGGTGCTGCTGCTTCCCAAACCACAAGCGCATGGGTTCGGTGCGCCAGCTCCGGCGCCACAACCGTTGCCCAGTCCCCAGCCGGCCGCCGCGCCAGCGCCAGCACCGCAACCAGTCCCCGCGCCCGCGCCACGGCCGGCCGCCCCCGCCCCCGCGCCGGTGGCTCAGCCGGTCCCCGTTCCGGCGGCTGCGCCGGTTGCTCCGGAAGGCGCGCCGCCAGCCGGCCAGCCCACGCCGCCGGCCGTTGCCGCTCCGGGCCGTTCCGCGGCGGCGTCGCTGGCCGAACCGTTGGCCGCCACGGCGCGCATCGCCGACGGCCTGCTGCAGTTGCGGCGCAGCGTGACCAGCACGCGGCAGTCGGTCATGACCGTCACCTTGGAAAGGGACGGCAGCGTCTCGCAAGCGACGAGCGCTTTGAATTACACCTCGCGGCAAGAGCAGACGGTGGCCTACTCGGCCTTGGCGGCCAAGGCTTCCACCAAGGATGGCGAGGAACTATCGGCCGAGGAATTGGCCGAGCGGCTGGCGGACGACGCTCCGGTGCTGCTCTCCGCCGATGGCCAGGAAATCCATCCGAATT
Organism: Pirellulales bacterium; assembly: GCA_050247075.1. Taxonomy (GTDB): domain Bacteria; phylum Planctomycetota; class Planctomycetia; order Pirellulales; family JBFWUW01; genus JBFWUW01. Next base: position 35,691 of record JBFWUW010000013.1, read on the forward strand.
ACCTGAAAATCATTCGCGACGACGCCATTTTGATCCGCGTTCCCCTGCCACCACCCCCCATGCCCATGATGAACCCGGACATGCCGCCTCCACAACCAGATGGGACGCCACTGGCGCCGCCGCAAGCCAACGGGCTTGGCCATCCATGCAATAAATTGTCATAGATATTATAACAAAATAACGTTGACATAAACACATTAACATGGTAGGGTCATGGCCAGCGGTTCCGCGCGCCGACGTGGCTCTTGCACGTCCTGCGGGCGCGAAGCCCCCAAACCGCCCAAGCATCGTCGTCCGCCGCGTGCTCGAACTGCATGGCCGTGGCGGGCGAACGATCGGGCGGGTCACTTATTACGGCTACCGTTGCCGGCTGTTCGGCCAACTTGGGTGCGACCTCTTTCTCGCCGCTCCCACCGCCGACCGGTACGCGACACGGGGCCTGTTCATATTTTTTGAAACGCGGTCGTCGCGCGGGGCGCTGTCGGTGCGCGCTGGGCCTGGAGGAGCCGTCTTCTGGCGGCGCAGGCCACAATCGCTACCTGCACCACACAACATAGTGGAACAGGTAACGCGGCCGCGCGAACCCAAAACCCCGCGATTTCTCGGAGAAATGCGACCTTCGTTACCTGCACCACTCCGAGAAATGGTGCGGGTAACGTGGAACAAGAAGCCCCCAGCCATCGAATCGAAACCTGCCAATGCCATTCCGATTGGCGACAATCCTTACCTGCACCACACCCCCGTGGTGGAACAGGTACCGCGGCCGCGATGACACCAAAGCTCGTGCGAGTCTATTTTGCAAGGCAAGGCACCATGTGCCGTTTGGGAGGGACGACAAGAATCGCATCTGAAGAAATCGCACGCAAAGGCGCAAAGACGCAAAGACGCAAAGGAGGTGTTCGCTCGAAAACTTCCCGTCGCGAGACGAGGGCATCCCTCTTGTCGAACCTTTTTGCGCCTTTGCGTCTTTGCGTGATTTCCCCTTTTTGGGCTGACGGTTTATCCATGACTGGCAAGATTCACGAAAACCTCCGCGAAACCAACCGCCAAATTTGCTTTGCCTAGATTAACCATTTGCGCGGCATACAAAGAAATCGAACATTTGTAGTTCGGAGAAGTACACCCTTTCGTTACCTGCACCACACCCCATAGTGGAACAGGTAACGCGGCCGCCATGACACGAAAGTCCACGATTTCGCGGAAAAAAGCCCCCTCGGTTACCTGCACCACACCGTGAAATGGTGCAGATAACGTGGAACAATATGCCCCCAGTCATCGAATCAAAACGTACCAATAGAACAGGCAAGGCCAAATCGGCATCCACCTAGCGGCTTGGCCAGAGCCAGCCGCGCTCTTTTCATCCCTCATCCTTCCGCCTTCATCCTTTCCCAATAGACTCCCAGCGGCCAGGCACGTTAGAATAAGTCGATTGCCGCCACAACCTTGGGCGATTGGGAGAATGCGCATGCGGAGAACCGGTCGGGCTATGTCACATCTGCTTTGCGCGGCACTGTTGCTCGCGACAAACGTTGGCATCGCCAACGCCCAGGGGGACGCCGCCGCCGCCGACAAGTCTCAGCCAATGGCCGCGCAATTGGTGCGGCAACTCGGCAGTTCTTCTTATCGCGAGCGGGAATTGGCGACCAGTGAACTCAGCAAGTTGGGGCTGGCGGCTAAATCGGCCCTGCTAGAAGGCTTGAGGGATCCCGATGCCGAGATTCGCCTGCGCTGCCAGCGCGTGTTGGTCGATGTCATGGAGCAAGACTACCAGGCCCGGCTGGCGGCTTTCGCGGCCGACAAAGAGGGCAAGTCCGACCATCAGCTTCCCGGTTGGGATCGGTTTCGCGGCCAAATTGGCGAACATCCCGAAGCCAGGGCTTTGTTCGTCGAGATGTTGCGGGCGGATCCCGCCACGATGGAAGCCACGGAGTCCAAGCCGGCCCGCGCCGCCGAGGTCTTGGCCTTGCGCTGCCAGCAGGTTCACGAATCGCTGTACGGACAAAACTTTGGCGAACGCCAGCCAGCCAGCACGGGGACCATCAGCGCGCTGTTCTTTTTGGCGGGCAATGCCGAGGTAGCTTCCAACGATCAGACCACCATGCAACTAGGCAACCTTGGCAACCAGTTCCAAAACCAGCTTACGAACGGGCCTAAGGCCGATATGCTTCGCAAGTTGCTAGGAGGTTGGATCGCCCGCACCGATGGTTCGCCGGCTGCCTTTCAGGCCATTCAACTGGCCTTGCGGTTTGATCTGCCCGAGGGCCTGTCGCCCGCGATTCAGGCTTGTCAAAAAGCCAACGGCCAGACGCACCTGTTTATGTACGCCGCCTTGGCGGTGGGCAAGTTTGGCAATAAAGACCAAGTCGCCGTGCTCGAGCCAATGCTGGAAAACACCAACATCTGCCTCAACTACAACATCAATAACGAAATGCACAAAGCCGAGGTGCGCGACGTGGCCTTGGCCGTATTGCTGCACCTGACGGGCCAAGATGCCAAGGAGTACGGTTTTACCCGGCTGGAAAAGAACCAGATGTATCTCTACAACCCCACCAGCCTGGGCTTCCGCGAGAAGGACGAGCGCCCCGGCTTCGACAAGTGGAAAGCCTGGTCCGCCGAGCAAAAGAAAGCCGGCAAGGGGTAAGGCAGACTGCTATCGCCCGCGTGAACGAAGGCCGTAGTGTGGGCTTCAGCCCAGCTAAGGCAACCCGGCGGACTCTGCAAATACATGCGGGGCCATCGGCCGGATCTCGCCGATCGTCGGACGAAAGTCCATCTGGCCCAGCACGTCGCGCTCCAGGTCAATGCCCGGTGCCAGTTCGGCCAGTTCCAGTCCGTTGGGCAACAGGCGAAACACGGCCCGCTCGGTGACGAACAAGACTTCCTGGCCCAGCGCCTGGCAGCGGCCGGCGCTGCAAGAGACTTGTTCGACCTGCTTGACAAACTTGCGGACGCTCCCCTCGCGGGCAATCCGCAAGCGGCCGGCTTCCACCGCCACTTGCAGTCCCCCCGCCGTAAAGGTGCCGCAGAATATCAGCCGCTTGGCGCTTTGAGTGATGTTCACGAATCCGCCGACGCCAGCCAACCGAGAGCCAAACCGCGAGACATTTACATTGCCCGCCTGGTCAATTTGCGCGGCCCCCAGGGCCGCGAAGTCCAGCCCGCCGCCATCGTAAAAGTCAAACATGGCTGGCTGGTCGATCGTGGCTTGAGGATGGATGCTGGCTCCAAACGCCAGACCGCCCACCGGCATGCCGCCGATGGAGCCCGACTCCACGGTCAGCGTTACCTGGTCCAACAGGCCGCGCTCGGCGGCGATCCGGGCGATCCCCTCGGGCATGCCAATGCCCAGGTTGCATATTGCTCCCGCCCGCAGTTCGTCGCAGGCACGGGCAGCGATAATCCGGCGCTCGTCGAGCGGCAGCGCGGGGCCCAAGGCACGGCGTTGGGCGGCGTCGGCCTTATCGCTCACGGGCGATGGCTGGCAGAAGGACGGGTTGAACGGCTGGCCGAAAGTCTGTTCGTGCTCGTGCGGTTCTCCCAAGACAATGCAATCGACCAGCACGCCCGGCACGCGCACCTGTTGCGGCGGCAAGGGGTGGTCGAGCAAGCGCTGGACCTGGGCCAAGACGATGCCGCCAGAATTGTGGACCGCTTGGGCGATCGACAGCAATTCGCCGACCAGCACTTCGTCGGCCATGCACAAGTTGCCCAGGGGGTCGGCGGCGCTGGCCCGCAGCAACGCCACATGGATCGGAAAAGCCTTGTACCACAGCCAGATTCGGCCGCCGAGTTCAACGCGCTCCACCGGCTGGTCGGCGGTTGGCCGATCGTTGATCCGCCCGCCGCCATGCGCCGGGTCGATGAATGTCTCTAGGCCCACATGCGTGATGCAGCCCGGCCGTCCGGCGGCAATATCGCGGTAGAGCTGGCAGATCACCCCCTGCGGAAAGTTAAACCCTTCAATCCGGCCCTCGACCGCCAGCCGGCCCATCCGCGGAGCCAACCCCCAATGCCCGCCAATCACTCGCCGCACCAGCCCGGCATGCGCCAGGTGGTTCATGCCACGGCCGCCGCCGTCACCCTGGCCGGCGGCGTAGACCAGCGTCAGATTGCGCGGCAGGTCCGTTTCCAAAAATCGCCGCTCGAGTGCTTGCAGCAGCGATTCTGGCACGGCCGCGCCGATGAACCCGCTGGTGGCCAGCGTGCAGCCATCCCCAATGCGCGCGACAGCCTCCGCGGCGGAAAGCAACTTGCGAGCCAGCGGAGTGGTCATGGAAGAATCAGGGGACGCGGATAAATCGGGTCGGCGCGGCCTGGCTGGCTCATCATTGCTGCTCGCGCAGCAATTCCTCAATCCTCGCCAGACGCCGTTCAAGCTGCTCGATACGCTGCTCCAATTGCCGCAGGCGGTCGTCGGGCCGCGGGCCAGGTTGGTTAGCGGCGGGCTGAAGCGGATCATCGTCTTCGGGCGCTACCCGAATGTCGCCGTCGGGCTGGGGACCAAATTGCGGCGCCAACCGCTGGACAGGGGCGGGCCGTTCTCCCAAGGCGACTTCCACTCGCAACTTTTCGCCGTTGCGCTCGATGTCAAACGTCAATTCCGCCCCCACGGGCGAACTATCTAGGACGCGGGCCAGTTCGGCCATTTTCTTGACCTGGCGTCCGTTGACCCCCACGATCAAATCATCTTCGGACAATCCGGCCAGGCCAGCGGGACCATTGGCATCGGCCTCCACAACCCGCACACCCTGGTCGGGATCGAAGCGGTCATCCAGCATGGCCCCCAGATAGCCCGGCTGAAAAGCCCCTTCGCGCGGCACGGGCCGGTCGTCTTCGGGAAGCGGTCGATTCACCGCCGGACCGGCGGGTGCGTCGGCCGCTTTGGCTGGCTTTTGCAGCCGCTTTTCCAACCGCTCCAATGCGGCTTGCCCCCAGGCCAACTCCGTACCCGACAACAAGAGCAGCAGTCCCCACGCCAGCGACAGCACCTTTTTCATGGCCAATATCCTTATGCGCGATCAACACCATCCCCCCACCTTCGATTGTAGCCAGTCGGCGGGCGCAACGCCTAGCATGGAGTTGGGGGAACGTCTTGACGGGTTTGATGTTTCTCACGGCGAACCGCACTGGCCGGTCGATTGTCGCTATAATCGTGAAGTAGCAGTAGGGTGGGACAAGCGGACATTGGCTTGCCATTGAGGCACGATTTGTCCGCGATGTCCCACCATTGCCGCTGCCTTTACAGACACGTTGCCCCGGTAGCTCAGTTGGATAGAGCAGCTGACTTCTAATCTGCAGGTCGCAGGTTCGACTCCTGCCCGGGGTGCTGGTTTCGTGGGCGGTTTGGTGTGGCACTCTGGTGAGAGATTGATTCTTCATGCAAGCATTTGGCAATCCGCGGGCGGGCGTAATTCAGCACAGCCGGGCATGGGCGTTGTTGGCCGCGATGGGCTATTGCTTGTTGGCACTTGCCAGCACGGCGGCGCGGGCGGAGCTGCCCTCGATTCGGCTCGACCGCGTGACGCCGTTGGGCGCGGCGGCTGGCACCACTGTGGAGGTGCAGGCCATTGGCCGCGACCACGCTGGCGTGACCGGGTTGTGGTTCGACCATCCCGGCCTGCGGGCGGAAGTGCTGGAGAAGGGCAAATACCGCGTGACGGTCGCGGCCGACGTGCCCGAAGGAACCTACGATCTGCGCGTCGTGGGCCGCTACGGAGTCAGCAACCCTCGCCAGTTCGCGGTTAGCCACGGCCTGGCTGACGTAACGGAAAAAGAACCCAACAACATACCGTCCGAGTCACAAAGTGTGGGCTTGAATAGCTCGGTCCACGGCACCTCTGACGGCAACAACCAGGACTTGTACCGCTTTGCGGCCAAACGCGGGGAACGGGTGACGATTACCTGCGAAGCGCAGCGGCTTGAGTCTGAAATGGATGCCTCGTTGATTCTGGCCGATGCCGGCGGCAAGATTCTGGCCAGCAATGGCGACTATTATGGCCGCGACCCGTTCCTGGATTTCGTCGTCCCGGCCGATGGCGAGTACGATATCACGGTTCACGACTTGTCGTATCGCGGCGGCTACCCCTACCGGCTGCTGGTCACTACGCGGCCGCAGGTGGAGAATGTCTTTCCCCGCGCTATCCAAGCGGGACAGGCCGTGGAGCTGACGGCGCTGGGGCGCAATTTCGGTTCGCAAGGCCAGCCGAGCGGACTGACGCAAGACGGGCTGCCGCTGGAGGCGTTCCGCTTTACCTTCAACGCCCCCGCCGATGCGCAGGCGTTGCATTCGTTTGCCTTCTCGGAACATCCAACCGACCATGCCGTCCTTCCCACGGCGGCCACGTTGTCCCTCAATGGGTTGCAAATATTGCCGCCCTTGCCGGGCGCGGCTTTGCGGCCGCAATGCGTGTTGCTGGCCGACGGGCCGGTCACGCTGGAAGCGGAGCCGAACGACACGCAAATGCAACCGCAGCCGATTGCGCTGCCGGCTACGGTCAGCGGGCGCTTTGATAAACCTCGCGACGCCGATTGGTTCCAGTTTGAAACGGCCGAGGATGGAGCCTACGCGGTCGAGGTGTTTTCCGAGCGTCTTGCCGGCCGCGCCGATCCGTACATTGTGATCGTGGACGACAAGGGGAACCGCGTGGTGGAACTGGACGATTTTGGGCCGCGGATCAACGCCTTTGACGGGCATCTCCGCGATCCTTCCGGAGTCGCGAATCTTGCCAAGGACCGGCAGTATTTCGCCATGGTGCAAGACCGCTATGGGCGGGGCGGGCCGCGCTATCAATATGTGCTGTCGCTGCGGCGGCCAGTGCCTGATTTCTTCGTGGCGGCGATCCACAGCGACAACCCAGGTCCCGATGCAACCACCATTTGGGCCGGCGGTACCGCCTATTTGGATTTGGTTGTGCAGCGCAGCGAGGGATACAACGGCCCCATCACGATCACGGCCGAGGACTTGCCGCCAGGCATGCACGCCGCGCCGACCACCATCAACAGCGACACGCGGGGAGTATTCGTGCTGTGGGCAGACGCCAACGCGGCCGAATGGACCGGCAAAATCCGCCTGAAAGCCACCGGCGAGCGCGACGGATCGCCGCTGGTTCGCGAAGTGCGGCCCTACACGCGAGTCTGGCCGGTGGCCAATGTCAATTCCAGCCGGCCGATGCGAGAACTGGCTCTCTCCATCCGGCAGACGGCTCCTTACACCATCGCCATTGAGCCGGCGGAAATTTCCGTGGAAGCGGGCCAGGCCGCGGAATTGAAACTGGTCGTAACGCGCCTTTGGCCCGACTTCAAAGAGAAGGTGCGGGCGATTCCGCTGGGCTTTCCGGGAAATTTTCAGATGCCAGAAATTGAGATACCGGCCGGCCAGAATGAAGTGGCCTTCAAGATCAATGTACAACCCGGCACGCGGCCAGGCCGCCAAACCTTGGTCTTGCAAGGCCAGGCACCCGTCACCTTTGACAAAGACACCGATATCCCCAAGAAGGGCAATCCGTTGGTCGCCGCGGCCAGCCTGCCGGTAACCATCGTCGTGACGGAAGCCAAGAAGTGACTTTCGTGCGGCGCAACTGTAGAAGGCGATTCCATCGCCGATCAGCTCGTAGGAACTGCTGCCGCTGGCGGAAAATCCATCCGCAAATCGCGCCGAACAGCCAGCCCCCTCCAATTGTTCACCCTCGATGCGTGGAGTAAGCTGGCGAAGCGGTGTCACGTTTGCACGCTGCTAATATCACGAGCCTTGTTGAAGGATGTTTTGGGATGCGCGAACTGTTGCGTCAACTAAAGTCGGCTTTGGACGACGCACGCCCGATGGCCTATTGCCGGCTGGTCGAAACGCGCGGGTCCACGCCTCAAAAGGCCGGGGCCACCATGCTGATCTTTGCCGACGGTTCGCAAGCCGGCACGCTTGGCGGAGGCTGTGTCGAGGCCGAAGTCCGCCGGCGCGCGCTGGAAATCATGGAACAAGGCCAACCCCAGGTTGCCAGCTTTCAACTCGATAGCGACTACGGCTGGGACGACGGCCTGATCTGCGGCGGGCGGATGCAAGTACTGATCGACCCACTGCCGGCGGGCAGCGACGTACAGTACTACCGCACGCTCATTGATCGTGCGGACAGGGGCCAAGGTGCCGCCGAGGTGATTGTCTTTGACGGCGAAAAGTGCGGATTACAGGCACCCGCCTGCTACCTGTTTGACGAGCAAGGAGAGTTGCTGGCAAATTGCCGGGGAGAGTTGACACAAGGCCACCTGCCGGCCGCCGTTGCGGCCAGCCTGCAACCGCTGCACGATCGCCCTCGTCCTTCGGCCGCGCATGGAATCGCCTTTCTACCCAATTTGCCCCGCTGCCGCCTGTTGATTGTGGGTGGCGGGCATATCGGCCAGGCTGTCGGCAACATGGCCCCCGACTTGGGATTTGACGTATGGGTGGTGGACGACCGCGAGACTTACGTCAGCCGCGAGCGATTTCCCCAGGCTGAGCAATTGATTTGTGGCGACATTGCCCAATCGCTCAAAGAGATGGAGATCACCCCCAGCACCTATTGCTTGATCGTAACCCGCGGCCACAACCACGATGAAGAGGCGTTGTTCCACCTGGCGGAGCGTGGTGCCCGTTATGTGGGGATGATCGGCAGCCAGCGCAAGATCAAGCTGATCTTTGACGACCTGCTGAATGAGGGCATCTCCGCCGAGGCATTGGCCAAAGTCTACGCACCACTAGGGATTGATATCGGTTCGCAAACGGTGCCGGAAATCGCCATCAGCATCCTGGCCGAACTGATCGCCCATCGTAATCTGGGGGGGCAAGTCCCCGGCCGGCCCGATGCTATCGTGCTTGGGGCTTAGAGCCACCACGAAAGCAACGCCAGCACCTTCGCGGTTGCCGCACTCTCTCCATTCTCACTGGTGCTGCAACTGCGCCGGTTCGTTACGACCGTCAAAGTCAACTTATTTGTGTTAATCGGCGGAATTGATTCAATCAGAATCATCAAACGGGCCGATACTGTGAGGACGAGTTGCCCAGTGTGGCAAGGCTCCTGTTCCGTGCGCCGCTACTGGCGCTAGCCGAGGTAAAGCCATGTTGAATCGCAAAACGACCGCCTTCTTGCTCCTTGCCGTTGTGTGGGGTGCTCCCGCTTGGGCGCAATCCAACTACTCGGGCCAGCAAGGCTCACCGAGCATCTCGGACCGCATCAAGTCGTTTCGCGACAGCCTGTTTGGGCCGCCCCAGTCCAACAATGGCTATGGCCAAAACCCCAACATGCGCTCCAATCAAGGAGGCAACGGGTACAACGGCCAGGGCTACAACAACAACCAGCAGCGGGGCCAATCGCAGCGGTTCGGCAATGGCCAGATGCAAAACGGCCAACAATACAACGGTCGGAACAACAATGGCCAGAACTACAACGGCCAGCGGTACAACAACCAAAACAATAACGGGCAGCAACGGAACGGCCAACAATACAGTTCCGGACAGACCGGCAGGGTAGGCAACGGCAACGGGCGGATGCAGGCCCAGCGCCAAGTTCCGTCTAGCAACCAAACCAGAGAGTTTAACCAACAAGGGCCATCGGCACCTCGCACGGCGCGGGCCGACACCAGCCGCCGTCCAGGTAACCAAAACGCCTCGCAACCGCCATCCCCGCCCGCCCAGGCCAGAACGGAACAGCCCGCCCAGCCCAAGCGCACCCGTTCGAGCCGCCGCACCTCGCAGCCTAACTATGTTCAGCAAGAGGACTCGTCGGAAGATGTGGAAGCCTCGGCGGTGGTGGAGTTGGACGAGGAAAGCTCGGGCCGTCTGACGCCTGCCGACCTGGGCGAAGCCTCGTCCGACAGCTACCGTGGCGACGAAGTCATCACCGATCCCGACCAGATGGATTACCAACCGCCTCCCAAGCGGTCGTCGCGCCGCAAGGCCAATCAAACCGCCGATGCGCAGCCTGAGAAATCCAAGGAAGAAGCCGCCAACGAACAGCCCGCGGATATTCCCGTTGTTTTGGAACCAGCCCCCACGCTGCCGCGAGTGACCTCCTCGGCCCAGCCCAGCCAGGTTGAAGAGAACTCGACGCCGCGGGTAGAGTTGTCGCGCGGCACGACCAACGCCCAAAAGGGGAACGAGTTTGTCGTCACCCGGCGCGGGCCATCCATCCGTGTCGAAACGGCCGGGCCCAAGCGGATCATGGTCAACAAGCCGGGCACCTATTCGGTCAACTTGCTCAACTCGGGCGAGGTTGCCGCCCAAGACGTGCTAGTGGTGGTGCAGGTTCCAGCCTGGGCCGAGGTGTTGTCGGCCGAAGCCACGACGGGCGAATCGCGTGAACCGCCCCAGGGACGCACCGCTGGTGAGTTTCATTGGGCCGTCGATTCGCTCGACGCCCGCAGCAACGAGGAACTAGTCTTGCAGATCGTGGCCCACGAGAACCGCTCGTTCGACCTGGCGGTGCAGTTGAGCTCGTCGCCGGTTACTGCTCAGACCAAAGTGGAAGTACAAGAGGCCAAACTGCAAGCATCCCTGTCTGGCCCTCGTGAAGTCTCTTTTGGTGAAAAAGCCGTCTACAAGTTGACCTTCTCCAACCCCGGTTCGGCCGACGCCGAGAACGTGGTTGTCCACCTGATGCCGTTGGGCAACGGTACGGAACCGATCGAAACCCATTCGTTGGGCAAGCTCTCGGCCGGTTCCAGCAAGACCGTGGAGGTCGAACTGGTGGCTCGGCAAGAAGGGCAAGTCAAAGTGCAAGTCCAGGCCACGGCCGACGGCGGACTGTCCGCCAACGCCAGCGAGGATGTTGTCGTTCGCCGGCCGGTCCTGCAAGTTGCCGTCGATGCCCCCAAGTTCCGTTACTCCGGTACCGTGGCGACCTACGATATCACCGTCGCCAACAAGGGCAACGACGTGGCCCGCGATGTGGAGGTGAGTGTGCAGCTGCCGCGCGGCGCGGAATTCGCATCGTGCTCCAGCGGAGGCCAGCGCGCCGGCAGCGGCGTGACGTGGCAGGCCAACAGTGTCAAACCGGGTGAGGAAAAAGTCTTCCAAGTCCGCTGCAGCTTGACTACGCCCGGTCCCAATCGCGTGCAGGCCGCCGCTACCGCGGCCGGCAATATCAACCATGCTAGTGTGGTCATGACCGAAGTTGAAGCCCTGGCTGACTTGACTTTGGACGTACACGATCCGCAAGGCGCTATTGCCGTGGGCGAGGAGCTGGAATACGAGATCGTCATCCGCAATCGCGGCACCAAAGCGGCCGAAGAGGTCGAAGTGGTGGCTGCCTTCTCCGCCAGCGTCGAACCCCTGTCGGCTACCGGCGGCCAGTTTGGTGTCCACGGCAGCACCGTGGAGTTCGAAACGATTGAGTCAATTGCCGCGGGCGAGGAGTTGACGCTCAAGATAAAGGCCAAGGCGCTGCGGGCCGGGACGCATGTGCTGCGAACCGAGGTCCGCTCCAAGACCATGCCCACGGCATTGGTTGAGGAAGAGACGACCCGCTTTTATGGCGATAACGACGATGTGGACTACGATGAAGCGGGGTACGATGAGACCTCCAGTCTGAAGAAGTCCACCGATGAAGAGGCTGGCAAGACGGCTAAGTTCCAGCCGCGCAAGCGCATCACGCCGCGGGGCGGCAAACCGTCACGCGGTGCCGCTCCGGCGGCCCATCAGTCGGATGAATGGGTCGCCACGCAACGTGCCACCTCGACCGACACGGCCGAGGAGTCTTCCGCCAGCAGCGAGCCGCGGCACCTCGACGAGCCCGCCGAACTGATGCCGATTGACCGGTAGCCAACGTGGCTTCGCTGGGCCATCCGCTTCGCTACTGACTGCGGCACCCGCGGCTTTCGCCCCCGACCGTTATCGCAAGCTGATGGCTTCTCCGCTGACAGCTTTACAGCTTGATCGGCGATAGAATCGCCAACTACAGGATCGATTTTCTTGACATCGCCCCTGGGACTGGCCTACTTTGAAGCTTGGCTTCAATCCGCCTTCCCCAGCAACAGGCCCGCGATGTCCCGGAAATTGCTGATCGCCGTACTTGTTGTGGGCTGCTGGCCTGCCATATGTCCTCGGCTCTCTGCCCTCGCGCAAGACCCGGCGCCCAAGGCCGATCCGGCCGACTTTGGCCTGGCCTTGCCAGACGCTCCCCCGTTGCCGGGCGATGGCCGCCGCGTGACGGTGTTGGACGCGGCGGGCGAACTTGTCGTGGCTAAGGTATACTCCGAAATCGCCGACCGATTTCTGGTGCAATTGCCGAACGGCAAACTGGCCGCCTATCGCCAGGCCGACGCCACCATCACCGACCGGCCCTATGAGCCAGTCTCCAAGAAGGCCCTGCTGGCCGAACTGGCCAAGGAACAGTTTCAGGGCTACAAGACGCGCGAGACCAATCGCTACGTCTACGTCTACAACACCAGCGAGGAATTTTACAAGGCGACCAGCACCATTTTGGAGACGATGTACCCGGCGCTTTACAAGTATTGCGAACGTGAAAAACTCGACGTTCACGATCCCGACGTACCGTTGGTGGTGGTGATGTTCAAGACCGAGGCCGAGTTTCAGGCCTACCACCGCATGCCCGATGGCGTCGTGGCCTATTACAACGGCGTCTCTAACCATGTGATGATGTACGAGCAATCGCGGCTGGCCGAGATTGCCCCCGAACTGGCCATCAAGCAGTCGATTTCGACCATCGCCCACGAAGGGGTCCATCAGATTTTGCACAACATCGGCGTGCAGCAGCGGCTGTCGCGCTGGCCGATGTGGATCAGCGAGGGCCTGCCCGAATTCTTCGCCCCCACCAAGGTAGACAAGCGGGTCCGCTGGAAAGGGGTGGGGCTGGTCAACGATTTACGGATGCATAGCCTGTTGGAGTATATCAAGCAGCGGCCCACATCCGAACCTGGCCAGCTTGTCCGCGAAACCGTCGATGCCGAACAGTTGGACGCCACCGGCTATGCCGAGGCCTGGGCCTTGACGCACTACCTGGCCAAGTACAAGCGGAAGGAGTTCTTTGCCTATCTCCGCGATGTCAGCCAGTTTCAGTCGCTAGCGCGGCGCGAGCAGCCCGACGTCGACTTGTTCGTCAAACATTTCGGCCAGGACTATGCCGAGTTGGAATCGGCCATGCTGAAGTCGCTGAAAAAGCTCCCCTATTCCGATCCCATCGCCAACCAGACGCATTATCTGGTGATCCTGGCGGGAGCGGGCGGACGGCGAATCTCGGTGGGAGTCTCGCCCGCCCACGTCCAGCAACTGATCGCCCAGGCACCCGGCGCAGCCGTCACCGTGCAAGCCTTTCCCGACCGGGCCTCCGCCGAGCGCGCCTTCCACGCGGCCGCGGGAAGGTAGGATTTGCTTCTTCACTGACCGCAGCAGGGGCAGACTTCAGGCACGCGGATGGTGAGCGTGGCGGAGTAGGCGGTGCGGTCGTAACCGTCGCCCGATTGTTGTGGTTCCGTGTGGTGGACGACCACCAGCACCAGATTGCCCTCAGTCGGCGTGTAGCTGGCCTGGCCTTGATCGTCGGTGCGGCGCTCGTAGCGGTCGTCGAAGCCCTCGACAAGTTCCGCGCCGCGGGGAACGAACGAAACCACGGCATTGCTGAGCGGGCTGCCTTCGTACAGCAACTGGACGGCGATGGGCATGCCCGGCCCTTGCTGCGTGATGGGATTGGTCAGCGGCACCAATTCCAGCTTGTGCCCTAGCGGCTGGGAGAAATCGTCGGTCTTGGAGGATACCTCGTCCAACTTGGGACTGACGACAAAGAACGCCTTGGCGCTCTTGATGGCCCGCGTCGTTTTGTGCAGCTTGTCCAATGTATGCACGGCCATGTAAGGGCCAGAGTCGGCGGCGGTGAACTTGGCGCTCCAGTAGCCTTCCTTGGGGGCATAGCCGGTATCGACCGCGCGGTCCAAAATGTCGTAGTGCTTGCCGGCCGGATTGCGCACGGCCAGCGTCAACCCCTCGTCCAAGTCAATCTTGCTGGCCAGCTTGAAGTCGCGATGTTCGTTGCCGTGGTTGCCCAGCTTGAGATCGACGTAGACCGAATCCCCCTGGCGCAAAATGCCCGTGTTGGTCTCCAGCCAGGTATCGTGGGCGGAAAGGGTCGTGGAAATGGCCAGAATGGCAATGGCTGCCAAGCAGCGGAATGTTGCATGCATGATGTTGTTCCTAGCTTCAGACGGGGCTTTGTGTGGTGGTTCGCGGCGAAAGCTCGCAGGGCCGCTGGGGCCGCCACGAACAACCGGCAATTGGAATTAGCCATTAAACGCGATGCATTGTCACGCACGATTCCTACGCGTTCATCCGGTAATCGGCCTTACTGCCGCGATTGATTTCCTCACCATGGTAATCCACGGGGGGCCGCCGCATAGCCTCGGCTTCGCCCTTGAAGGGAACGCAATGCGAAAAGATTACAACGGATGCCCAAGGGGTGGCGTCGGGTGCTCGATAATCTCGCTCAGAGGCCTGTCGTGTTCATCGTTGATCATTTTCCGCCCGTCGGACAACTTGGCGAACAGGTAGTATAGTCCGGGAATCACCAGGACACCGATCAAAGTCCCCATGAGCATACCGCCAACCGCCGTGGTGCCAATGGTGCGGTTGCCAATCGCCCCTGGCCCGGTGGCCCGGACCAAGGGAATCAGGCCAGCAATGAAGGCGAACGATGTCATGGCAATCGGCCGGAACCGCAGCTTACCCCCTTCGATGCCGGCATCCTTGATGCTGAGGCCTTCTTGGCGGCGCTGGACGGCGAACTCGATGATCAAAATGGCGTTCTTGCCCAACAGTCCGACTAGCATGACCAGGCCAATCTGGCAGTAAACGTCGTTGGCCAGCCCCATGCCCTTGAGCATCAGGAACGAGCCAAACAGACCGACCGGCAGCGACACCAGCACCGCCAGCGGCAAGATGAAGCTTTCGTATTGCCCCACCAAGACCAGATACACGAACATCACCACGATGATAAAGATGTACATCGAGGTGTTTCCCTTGTTGGCCTCGTCGTAGGCCAGCCCTTGCCAGCCCACATCGAAGCCGCGGGGCAACATTTCCTCGGCGACTTCCCTGACCGCCGCGATGGCCTGGCCGCTGCTGTATCCCGTTGCGGGCGCTGCCTGAATAATCGCGGTGGTATACAAGTTGTACCGGTTGATTTCGTTCATGCCCTGCATCGTCTTGATTTTCATGAACGCGGAGTAGGGGACCATTTGCCCCTCGTCGTTCTTGACGAATAAATTGTCCAGATCCTCCGGATAGCGCCGGAACTCTGGCAGGGATTGAACATACACCTTGTAGAACTGGCCAAAACGTACGAAGCCTTGCTCCCAGGTGCTGCCCACGACAATCGACAGGTTGTCCATCGCGTCGGCGATCGACACGCCTTTCTGCATCGCCACGTCGTTATCGATCACAATCTCGTACTGCGGGTAGTTATTGGCGAAGAAGGTGAACAGTCCCTTGAGTTCCTTGCGCTTGCCCAGGGCCGCCATGAAGTCTTCCGTGACTTGCGCGAAGGTGTCGTAATCGCCAGTGTTCGTCTTGTCCAGCAAGCACATGGAAACGCCCCCCGCCGCGCCAAAACCGGGGACCGCTGGAGGTTCGAAAAACTCCAACTTGACGTTGGAAATCGCCCGTCCCTTCTTTTCGAGCTCTTCAATGATCTGCTTGGAGGTCAGCTTGCGATCGGCCCAAGGTTTTAGGTTGATGAGGCATGTTCCCGCGTTCGATCCGCGGCCCTCCGTCAGAATTTCGTAGCCGGCCAGCGAGGTGACGGAGGTGATCTCCTCGAATTCCTTGCAGATTGCCTGCAATTCGTGCGACTTGGCATTGGTGTACTCCAACGTGGAACCGGGCGGCGTCTGGATGATGCCATAGATAACGCCCTGGTCCTCCAATGGGATAAAACCGGCGGGCAGCACTTTGTTCACCACCAAGATGCCGTAACCGAAAAGGCCAATGACGGCCATAGTCAGCAGGCGCCGTGTGATAAGCAGGCCGACCACGGCGACAAAACCATTCGTAACCTTATCGACCCCCCAGTTAAACCCATGCAAAAAGATGCCCAGCGGCCCCCGCTTTTTTTCCTCGTCCGGTTCGCTACCTGAAAGAATTGACCGGAACGTCAAAACAAACAGCACGGCCATGACACAGCCGATGGCGATCGACCGTTGTTCCGTCAGGGCGATTTGCTCCGAGACCAGTTCGTGGATGATCTCTACATGCAACAAACGGTAGATGCCGTAGCCCGCGCCCAGGCCCAGCAGCACGGCTAGCAAGCCGCGCACGACATTGGCACCGCGGCCCGCCATTTTTTTGATGCAGCGATTTACGAAACCAATCAGGCCCCGTTGCTCCTCGTGGTGCGAGTGGGGCTTGAGAATCATGGCGCACAGAACGGGCGTTAGCGTCAGGGCGACCACGCCCGAGAGGACGATCGACATGGCCATGGTCAGTGCGAACTGGCGGTAGAACACGCCCACCGCGCCAGGAACGAACGTCACCGGAATAAACACGGCGGTCATCACTAAGGTGATGGCGATAATGGCGCCGCTGATTTCGCCCACGACTTCCTTGGTCGCCGCGTAAGGCGACAGGTGCTTCGAGTGCATTTTCTCATGCACCGCCTCGACGACAACGATTGCATCGTCAACGACCACGCCAATCGCCAATACCAAGGCGAACAACGTAATCAGATTGACCGACATCCCGAACATGCTCATGAAGAAGAAGGTTCCGATCAGTGATACCGGAACCGCCAAAGTCGGGATGAGCGTGCTGCGAAAGTCTCCCAGGAACAGATAAACCACCAGCGACACCAGAATGAACGCCTCAAACAAGGTGTGCAGCACCTTCTCGATCGAGGCGTCCAGAAAATTAGAAACGTCGTAGCTGACCGCGTAATCGACCATCGGCGGAAACGATTTCTGTTTCATATCCTCCAGCTTGGCCTTGACCTCTTTGATTACGTCGGCGGCGTTGGAGCCGGGGATTTGTTTGAGCACGATGGAGGCGGAGGGCAGCCCGTCGATATCGGAATACAAATCGTAGAATGAGGAGCCGAGCGTGACTTTGGCCACGTCCTTGAGCCGCAGAATTTTCCCCGATTCGTTGGCCCTGAGGATGATGTCCTGGTATTGCTCTGGCGTATCGTAGCGGCCCACCCACGTTAAGACATACTCGATCGATTGCGATGTCTTGCCGGTGGCTTGTCCCAGGCGGCCGGGCGAGCCAATCAGGCTTTGCTCCTTGATCGCCTCCATGATGTCGGCCGAGGAAACGTTGTAAGCCCGCATCCGCTCCAGGTCCAACTCCACACGCATGGCATAGGCGCGGTTACCCAGAATCTGGGCGCGGCCCACGCCGCGGGTCCGCTGGATCTCGGGCAACATGTTGGCGGATACATAGTTATAAAGAAAATTCTGGTCGTGGTTGGGATCCTTGCTGAAAACATTTACGTACATCAGCATGCTCGTCATGTTCTGCATGACGATGATACCCTCGCGATCCACGATGGGAGGAAGCTGGTTCCGCACCATTTGGATGCGATTATTGACGTTCAAGACCGCCACGTTCGGGTCCGTGCCCGGCTCGAAGGTGATCATGATCGTGGCCTCCCCGGCGCTGGTAGCGGCGGAAGTCATGTACCGCATATCCGGCACGCCATTGATGGCCCGTTCCAGAATGACCAGCGTCGAGTCGACCAGAATCTTGGCGCTAGCGCCAGGAAAGGAGACAGCAACCACCACGCTGGGCGGTGCTACGTCGGGAAACTGGGAAATTGGCAGCGCCGTAATCGCCAGCCCGCCCATGAACAAGATGAGCAGCGAAATGACAATCGCCAAGGCCGGGCGGTGGAGGAATTTCGCAAACACGAGCGGGCACCGCCTATTCTGCGTGGTATTTCAGGTTGGCGAGAACTTTTTCCGGTTCCTGAAATTCGAATTCGATGTGGCTGCCGTCGCGAACTTGCCGAATCCCCTCCAGGATAATCTTGTCGTTCTCATCCAGGCCGCTGGAGACCACAAAGATGTCGTCCTCGGGGGCGCTGTGGATCTCAATGTCGCGCTGGCGGACGATATTGTCCTTGTCAACGACGTAGGCATATCGCTTGGCGAGAATGGGATAAGTCGCCCGTTGCGGAATTACAATCGCGTCGCGCATGGTGGTATGGATCAAGATGGTGCCGGTCTGGCCGTTCCGCAGCAGGCCATTGGGGTTCGGAAAGTCCGCGCGGAAGGGGATGTTCCCGGTGGTATTATCGAAGTCCGCCTCAATTGCCCCGATCTTTCCATGTTCCGGAAAGATCTCGCCGTTGGCCAACTTCAGTTCAATTCGCAGGGGTTCCGCATCGTCGTTGCCATTGCCATTCGCGGTCTGGCCATCGCCCAGGCTTTCGGCGCTCGTGCTCGCCTGTTGGGCCGTTTCCAATTCGGCCTTGTATTCCAAATAGCGGGCCTCGGGCACGTTGAAGTACACCCACATCAAGCTATTGTCCGAAAACGTCGTCAGAATGTCCCCTTCTTCAATCAGGCTCCCTAACTGGTTGCGCTGGCGGTCGACAATTCCATCGAATGGCGCGGTAACGCTGGCAAAACTCAATTCGGCCCGCGCCAGCATGACCTTGGCCTGAGCCTTGGCCAGCTCCGCCTTTTTGAGGGCGATCTCCTGCGGGGAAACGATGCCTTTCTTCAAGAGCGTTTCGGCATTGGTGAGCTCAATTTGGACTCGCTGGGCTTCAGCGATTTCGCTGTCCAGCCTGGCTTGGTAAAGAACCGGCAGGATCTTGAACATCAACGCCCCCTTTTTCACGGCCTGTCCCTCTTTGACGCAGATCTCCTCGAGATATCCTTCCTGCAGGGCCTTGACCTCAATATGCTGGCACGAGTGGATCTGGCAGACGTATCTTTGCGTACCAATCACGTCTTTCTTCACGGGACTGGTGACCACGATCTTGTGCCCGCCATGTTCCGCTTCACCCTCTTCCGCGGCACCATGCCCGGCTTGGCCATGCCGGGATTCGCCATGCTCGGATTCCGAATGCGCCGTGTTTGCGGCGTCGGCCGATCGTTCTTGTGAATCAGCCTCGGATGCGCAGCCCGCCAGGACAAGCACGCCTGGCATCAGGATGATGATGGCAATCTGGGAGAGCTTCATAGAGTTCTTGCGTTCCTCTCGGACAAGATTTCCAGAGTGCGGCCCTGGCGGACTCATGGATTGTGCGGCGGGCCTAGTTAGTGTTTGGGAGGGCTGCCCTGGGGAATCCTTTTGCTTAGCGTCGTGCAAATAAATGTGTATCGCGTCGCACCCTATTCGCAGCATACCGCGAACCGGGCGGAAATTGACTGCCCAAACGCAAGTGTGAAGGAATTGTAATGCTAGGTCAGATCTATCCACTCCAGCGTGCCGCAACACGCGCCAAGAAAGCGCCCTAATGCTTTGCCGTGGCTGCAAATAAGAAAACCTGGCCGCTGATGGTATCGTGGGCGGCCGAACGAATTGCCTGACTAAGAAGGGCTAGCGCGCGGGCAGAAGAGAAACCGCATCGAGTGGGGGAACCCGACTCGTTGCGTTATCGTCCGCGGGAGGATTGTCGTCGCCTGGTGCTGGCAAATCCTCGACTCCGTCAACGGGGTCGGGCCGCTGTGGAGGCATGGGTGGCGGGTCTTTCTGTTCGGCATCAGGTTGGCCTGGGCCGGGTAATACCGCCGGAAATCCCGGTTCGGGCGGACCCAACAACCAGCCGCCACCGAGTGCCTGGTAGGCGTTGACAATGGCGGAAAGCTGCTGCTGTTTTGTTTCGATCAAAACCGTTCTGGCTTCCAGCAAGTCGCGCTGCGAGAACAACACGTCCATGTATTCCACTTCCGGATTGGCCAGGTTGAAGAGGTCGGTTGCAACGCTGACGGACTCCTCTAGCGCCCTCACTTGTTGCCCTTTGATCGTTACGCTCCCGCGGTAGTTCTCCACCTTGGCCATCTGATTGACTACCTCGGTGAATGCATTGAGGACCGTGCGTTGGTAGTTGTAAACCGCTTGCAACTGCCGCGCGTTGGCGCTCAAGTATTCGGCCCGAATGGCCGCCTTGTTGATCAACGGCGCCACCAAGTTCCCTGTAGCGTTCGCACACAAGGCCCCAGGATCGAACAGGTAGCGGGGGTTGAATGCCTCGAAACCGACGCCGGCGGTAATAGAGACCCTGGGAAAAAAGTTTGCCCGTGCAACTTGTACGTCGAGACCCGATGCCGCTACCTCGCGGTCGGCGGCGCGGATGTCCCGCCGATTTCGCAGCAATTGCGCGGGCACGCCGACGCTCAGCAGCCGCGAGTCGAGCCGGATGTAATCCCACCGCATGCGGTCAACAGGCTGCGGGTAGCGGCCAGCGAGAAAGTTGATTCTGTTTTCGACCTCGATAATCCGTTGCCTTAAAATCAATCGTTGGCTCTCGTTCTTGCGCACTTCGCCTAAGAATCGCTGTACGCCTAGTTCCGTACCGCGGGCGGCCCGCTTTTGAAACTTGGCCACAAGCAGGCTGCGCTCTTGCAGCGCAATGGTTTGCTCCAGAAACACCAGTCGTTTGTCGAGCGCGGCCAACTCGTAATAGTTCTCGGCGATTTCGGCGACCAGCCTGGTGATTAGGTAGTCCCTGGCATCAATCGCCTCATAATATCGCTGGACCGCCGCATCTCGTGCGTTACGCAACCGACGCCAGATATCGAGCTCCCAATCGAGATTCAACCCCAAGCCCACATTTGGCACCGGATCGGGAAAGCGCCCCCCGCCAGGATAGGTGAGCTGATCCTCGGCTGCTCCCAGGGGAGTAAACAGGCTGTGCCGATCAAACCCGCCGCCGCCGCCGCCGGTAATGAACGGCAGGTAAGCACCGCGCCGCGCCCGGATTTCATTGTTGGCGATCTCTATTTCCTGATTGCGGATCTTCAACTCTTGATTCTGCGCCAGCCCCTGGGCAATCAGTTGCGTCAGCACCGGGTCATGAAAAAAATCGTTGATGCTGACCTGAGATGAATTCTCTGAACTAACCGCTCCATTGAAGGTGCCCGGCAGGGCCTGACCCGGCTCTGGGCCGGAAAGTTTTGGAATACAACAGCCGGGCAAAACGAGCAGCATGATGCCAGCCGCCACGCCTGCTAACACTGGCTGCATGCGACATACGCGCGAGGCAGGCACCATTGGGACTCTTCGTTTCATGCACCAAACCTCGTCACCGTTGGCAAAGGAAAAGCTGGCACAGATGTCATCGGCAGAACGATCGGTTCAGTCCCCAAAAACGCGGGCTCTCCACACCGTTGGCGTTAATTGCCCCAGCTTGCCCGTGACGCTGCAAGCTGAAGATCATTCGTCGGAATTCACCACAATGCCTTCGACGTTCTGCTCGCGAGTCCCGCCGAGCAGGCGTACGCACTTTGCACGCTCGCCAAGGTAGTTCAAGCAAAACTCGGCATTAGCTAGCAACGATGGCGATGCTGCATCGAGCAATAGCTCGGGGTTCATAGCCTACAGAAAAGTAATCCACGCTCTGCCCGGCATGGCAACAAAAAACCGCAGTGCAACGGGCCATTGCGCCCGGTCAAATTGATGTTAAAGGACCTCGTGACGTGATAGCATTGCAACCCGCCGCTTACTCGTTGCGCACCACGTCGCCCGCGTCGCGGGTGGCCATGGCGCGCCAGGTGTACAGGCTGATGTCGTTCTTGGCGAATCGCACGCTGCCATCGACCATCAGCACGTTGACGCCGCCGGGGTGCATGCTGCGGGCGCTGAACCAGCCAAAGCCGTTGGCCGTAACGTCTGGCAGCTTGGCGTTGGGCGTCATATAGGCATTAAAGCCGGTGATAAAGTCGCGGCCCCAGATCCAAGCGCAAGCGCGGTTGCCTGCCCAACTGGGGTTTTTGGTGGCGATAATCGTGGCCAAATCGGGGTCGATAACCGCGGCCCCGCCCGACCGGTTGCTGGCTATTCCTTGTCCGTTACTGACCATGCCAAACGAGCCAACGCTGGCATAATGCCTCCCGTTGAACTTAGGCACGCCGCTGGTCCAGGTGCTGCCCGCCCCCAGCAGCGTTTCGCTCATTAGCATGGTGTTGGAACTGCCGTCGTAAACGGCGCTGATCGGCAGATAAGCCCCCCAATACATGATGCCGTCCGACGGGTAACGGGTGTCGACATTCACACCGGTCCCCGACCCGGTGTTGACCACGTAGTTGCAGCCTTCGCTTTGGGGCGCGCCGAAGTAGCCGGAAAAAGTGGACGATCCGCCGTCACTGGGGCACAAGAAGATTTGCACGCGCGTGGCCATGGCCTGCGCCTGCACGGGGTTGAAGGTCGCCGAGCCGCCAGTCCCCAACGTCAGCGGTTGGTTAAAGTCGATCAAGTCTTGCAAGCTCCCCTGTTCCACATACGGCAACAGTTGGGCCTGAAACGAGAAGGTGACATCGGCCGTGGCACCGATGCCCGGCATGACCCCTTTGGAACTGACGTAATTGTGAAACGCCAAACCCAACTGGTGCAAATTGTTAGCGCATTGGGCCCGCTGTGCCGCGCCCCGCGCGGCCTGTACGGCCGGCAGCAGCAAGGCAATCAGCAAGCCAATTATGAAGATCACCACTAGCAGTTCGACCAGGGTGAAAGCTCGTCTAGGATGAAGCATGAGTTTCTCCGAGTATTCCGATGCGGGCGCAATGCCCGCGTATATGTGTGTACGAAAGCCGGTACGGCGACCTCACAAGGCCTTGTGCGCCCACGTCGTCGCGGCAACCCGATTGAGGAGCGAGCCGCCAACGATGCGCGACGTGGGCGCGCGGGACCATGTGCGGTGCCGCGCGACGACGATCTCCTTTAGCCAGGGCTGCGCAACCTTCTCCCTCTCCCTTTGGGAGAGGGCCGGGGTGAGGGCCAACGGCCAGGACACTTTCCCGCCGGATCGCCCTCTCCCTAACCCTCTCCCAGAGTACCGGGAGAGGGAGCTTCGGCCGGCGCGCTGTGCGGCGTTAGACTGGCCAGCGCGCCATTCTTGGCGGCGGGACAGGCGGATCGAGGCCCGGAGAAATGCCGATCTTGTCGGCCAATCGAAGTTGCCCCACCAGTTCCCCTTCCCATGACCAGACGACGGGCGACGGCGGAGGAAGGCTTCCCCCGACAGCGTTCCACAGCGGCGAGCCCCCTTGGCAGCGCCACAACAGCGCGCCGATTACAGCGGGCGCAGGGCCAGAAGTTGGTTGGAGTGTTTTCGCCGTGCCATGCGAGCATGGGGTATTGCTTGAATCACGATCGCACCATGTTGGCTGTTGGCTGGCAATCTTCTTGCAACAACCGAGTTTTTGGCCGGCCGCGGCCTGTTTCTTGTGCGAACAATGTTGGCAGCCTGCCTTGGTGCAAGTCCGCTGAGCTGCTTGTTGCCGCTGCGCCGCTGCCACGACAAAGTCGGGCGGCGTTACTCCGTGCCGCCGTGCCCAAGCCAACTTCTCTGGCATACTGAAGCAGCAGCATTCCCGCCAACATTGTTCAGCATTGCGGCAGCCGCAGGGACGGTCGGCACAGGGAAAGGGCTGGCTGCGGTCTTTATCCGGCCGGGCCAGCGGTAGCGGCAAGCCGACGGCCGTACCGACAAACGCCAACAGGGCCATCGTGGCGACGAAACGGCGGCCAGCCACACGGTGCAACCGTGCGGGACGCAAGAACCAGATTTTGAGCCGACGCCGAAATCTCATGGCAGGCGAGCAAACACCAGGCGGGAAGTCTAATTTTCGGCGGCTCGCTCCTCATCCAGGATGCTAGTCCCTGGCTAATGCAGTGTCAATCGGCTGACGCGGGGGTGATGGATGAAGCAACGCAAGACTTCCTGATCCAACACAAGGGTTGCGGTTGAGATCGAGACCATTATCGGACCCCGTATCTTGCATTCCAAAGAACTCGCGATAATATACATACGTTCATTATCGAGGTGGTCGCATGTTGCCGCATATCGCACCGGAAGATTTGTCCGCCGTGGTGGAGGGCGTGGCCGGTAAACTGTTGGCCCGTTGCGGCGTGGAGCAGCCGCCCGTCGATGCGATTGGGCTGGCGGTGGCGTTGCGGTTGACAGTGGCTTGGGACGATGCCCAGCAATCGCGGGCGCGGTGCGTACGGATGGCCGGCGCGCGTAGGGGGCAGCGGGGTGCCATTTTGCTGCGGCCAGAGCCGCGGCAAGAACGGCGGCAGTGGGCCGTGGCGCACGAAATCGGCGAACATTTTGCCTGGCAAGTCTTTGCCGGGCTGTCGCTGGATGCGGCGAAGGAGGAGGCTGGCATCCGCGAGACGATTGCCAATCGGCTGGCCTCGGCCTTGTTGCTGCCTGGGGAATGGTTCGCCCGCGATGGGGCGGTGCGCGGTTGGCAACTGCCGTTGCTCAAGCAGCGTTATGCCACCGCCAGCCACGAGCTGATCGCCCGGCGGATGCTCGACTGCCAGCCGCCCGTGCTGGTGACCATCTTCGATCATGGCCGCCGTGTCTTTCGGGCAGGTAACATGCAGTCCGGAAGTGAAGTGTTGCTGCCCATCGAAATGGCTTGTTGGCGGGCCTCCCACGAGTCGGGAGTGCCGGCGACTCGCCAGCAACCGGGCTGCGCCGTGCAAGCCTGGCCCATTCACGAACCTGGTTGGCGTCGAGAAATAATGCGCACTAGCCTGGACGAGTGGGCAGATTGGTAAGATGATCCGCAGGGTGTGCCCACGCGGTGCCGACGACACCGTGGCGTGGGCTTTGGCCCACATGTATCGGCTTTTCGTGGGCTAAAGCCCACGCTACCTTACGGCGTGACGGAAATGTTGCAGATGTACCAGTTGCTGGCGCTGTTAGGTGGCTTTGGGCTGCTGACGCTGCTGGCCATGCGCGGGCATAGCATTTTCGTGGTGGCCCCGCTGTGCGCGGGACTGGTACTGGCGGTCAGCGGCGCCGATCCGGTGGCGGGGCTGACTGGCCCCTTCATGGCGGGCTTTTCTGGTTTCTTGCGCGACTTCTATTTGATCTTCGCCCTGGGTGCGGCTTTTGGCCGGTTGATGGAAAAGTCGGGGGCGGCGGCGGCGGTAGCCCGCGGCGTGGTACAGACGCTGGGATCGCGGTGGGCCTGCCTGGCGGTAGTGCTGTCTTGTGCCGTGCTGACGTATGGCGGCGTGTCGCTGTTTGTGGTGGGGTTTAGCGTCTACCCGTTGGCGGTGGAGCTGTTTCGCGAGGCTAATCTGCCGCGGCGGTTCATACCGGCGTCCATCGCCTTTGGCTCGGTCACGTTTACCATGACCACGGCCGGTTCGCCGGAGATTCAAAACCTGATCCCGATCGGCTATCTGATCGACAATAGCACGGGCCAGTCGCTGACACATGCCGCCGCCGGCTGGCCCGCCAGCTTGCTGGTTTCGGCGGTGATGTTTGGCCTGGGGCAAGCCTACTTGGAGCGGGCGATTCGCCGTGACCTGGCCCGCGGGCTGCGGTTTGAGCCGCGAGCCGCCGACCCCACAGCGCCAGCGGCTAACGAAGACGCGGCGGTACCAACTCAGCTGCCGCGCGGCCCTGGGCTGGCGGCCGCGCTATCGCCGTTGTTGGTGACGCTGTTGACGTTAAACCTATTGCCGCCGTTGGCGGGCAGCCTGCTGCGCAGCCTGCCGGAAGAGCCGACCGCGGCGACATGGCAGGCGGCGACCGCATCGCTGCTGGCGCATTTTCCAGCGGATAAGGACATGGCCACGGCAGCCGTGTTTTTTGGCGTGCTGACGGCGGTCATCGCACTGCGGCGGCATTTGAGAAGTGTCTGGCAGCCGATTGGCGATGGCTTCGTCAACGGGCTGATTGCCATCGGTTCAACTTGCAGCGTGGTTGGCTTTGGAGCCGCCGTGCAAAAGCTGCCGGCTTTTCAGGGGGTGGTGAATTGGGTCACCAATTTGCCGGTCGATCCGCTATTGGGGGCCGCCCTGGCCGTGGCGGTGATTGCCGGATTGGCGGGGTCGGCCTCGGGCGGGCAAGGGCTGGCCTGGCCGATCATCAAGTCGGTCTACGTCGATGAACTGGGCGTAGCGCCGCGGGCGCTGCATCGGGTGGTGGCGATTGCCTCGGGCTCGCTCGACACGTTGCCCGCCAACGGTTATTTGCTGATGCTGATCCGTAATATCTGCGGAGAGTCCCACAAGACCGCCTACGGTCCAATCTGCGTGACCTGCACGCTGATTCCACTATTAGGGACGTTTCTGGCGATCGCCCTGTTCAAGTTGTTCCCGGCCTGGGGGCTGATGTAGAGCTAGATCCCGCTTTCGGCCGCGCCGGGTTCGGCGGCGGGGGCGATTGGTTCATCCGAGGCTCGCTTGCGCTGCGTGCTGGTGCCGGGGACGATCAACGGGCTGGTGGAGGTGGCGTCGATGATCGACTTGAGCTCCACCGCGTCGATGACTTCTTTTTCGATCAGTCGTTTAGCCAGGGCCTCCAGAGCCGCGCGCCGGGCGGCCAGAATATGCCGAACTTTGGCGATCGACTCGTCAATGATCCGCCGCACTTCCTGGTCGATCTCACGGGCGGTCTGTTCACTGTGGCTCCGTTCGCGGGGCATGTCCATGCCGCCCCCGGCCAAAAAGGGCGAACGGCCGCTCTCGCGAAAGTTCACCCGGCCAAGTTTGCTCATGCCAAATTCCATGACCATGCTGCGGGCGATTTCGCTGGCCCGCTCCAGATCATTCTGAGCGCCGGTCGAGACATCGTCGAAGACCAGTTCCTCCGTAATGGTGCCGGCCAGCAGCACTTGAATGCGGCTTTCCAGTTCACCCTGGGTCATCAGGTAGCGGTCCCCTTCGGGTCGCTGCAAGACATAGCCCAGCGCGCCCATGCCGCGGGGAATGATCGAGACCTTGTGGACGGGATCGGTGTTGGGCAGGCTGTAGGCGACCAGTGCGTGGCCGCTCTCGTGAAAGGCGACACGCTGTTTTTCGTCTTCGTGCATTACCCGTTGCTTTTTCTCCAGGCCGGCGGTGACGCGCTCGACCCCTTCCGTAAATTCGGTCATGGTCACCGTGGTCTTGCCTTTGCGAGCGGCCAGCAAGGCGGCTTCGTTGACCAGGTTGGCTAGGTCAGCGCCGACGAAGCCGGACGTAATTCCGGCAACCTCGTGCAGATCGACCGCCGGATCGAGCTTAACGTCTTGCACATGGACTTTGAGGATCGCCTCGCGGCCGCGGATGTCGGGCCGATCGACCAGCACATGCCGGTCGAACCTGCCGGGGCGCAGCAATGCGGGGTCGAGCGTCTCGGGACGGTTGGTGGCCGCCATGACAATCACGCCGCTATTGCTGCCAAAGCCGTCCATTTCCACCAGCAGGGCGTTTAGTGTTTGCTCGCGCTCGTCGTGGCCGCCCACAACACTGGTGCCGCGGGTTTTACCCAAGGCATCGAGCTCGTCGATGAAGATAATGCAAGGAGCTTTGGCTTCGGCCTGTTGAAACATATCGCGAACGCGGGCCGCTCCCACGCCGACGAACATCTCAACAAAGTCCGAACCCGACAGGCTGAAGAACGGCACGCCGGCCTCTCCGGCGACCCCCTTGGCCAGCAGTGTCTTGCCGGTGCCCGGCGGGCCGACCAGCAACACTCCCTTGGGGATGTGCCCTCCCAAGACCTGGTATTTTTCGGGCGTGCGCAAGAACTCCACCACTTCGCGCAGCTCCTCGACTGCCTCGTCGATGCCGGCCACGTCTTCAAAGGTCACGCCGATATCTTCCTGGGCGTACATCTTGCCGCGGCTGCGGCCAAAGGCCATGGGCGAACCGGCCCCCCCCATCCGCCGCATCATGATCAGAATCACGACTACGAACAGCACCGGAAAGAGCAGCATCATGCCCCATTGCTTCAAGCCGCTGGGGGGATCCTCGGCGGCGTACTTGAACTTGTTTTCGTCCAGCAGCTTTTGCAGGTCGCCGCCGTCATCGCTAAGCCAGGCCGTGCGAAAGGTAACATCGGTGCGGGGCTTGGATGTCTCGGTCTTAGGATCCACCTGCTCGATCGTCGCCGAGCCGGTGATCTCGTACGGACCGAGAATTAGTTCGTCCAACTTCGAGACCCGGTAAGTCACGCGCTTTTCCGAATTGCGGAACTCCACCGCGGGGTCGTTGCCCTCCGTGGGGACCCCTAGGCTGATCAAACGCTTCAGTTCGCTCAGCGGAATCTTCTCGCGCTCCTTGTTGCTTAACAGGCCAAACAAGAACAGCGTCACCACGCCCAAAGCCAGCAGGTACCAGACGACGTTGCCGCCGAAAGGGGGCGGCGACTTCTTTTCCGCCAGCTTTTTGCGCGGTTCGGGTTTGTCTTCGTTTTTCATGGAAAGGCCGGACCTTTCGGCCCGACCGTCGCGAAGGTAGTCGGAATCAGAACATCCGGGCGTCTCGGCCCGACCTCAGCTGTGAGGTATCTCTATCGTATGTCGTAAGCTTTTAAGAGACAAATGATTCGCGATGGTCCGCACCCGCCCTTGGGGCGGTGCGGGTTCGGGTTGTCGGCTGGCAAGCGTCCCTCTAGAATGCATGGGTTGCAGCGCTCAACTTCAATTGCGTCATAACATTGCGCGCATCGTGGCCCAGTGGCGGCAACGCCCGGAGAGGGCGAACGCGGCCCTGAGAGGCGTTGCGGCGTAAATGCATTGGCGATGGAATCGCCTCCTACAAACAGAATAGTCGATATCCTCGGAATTTCCCGCGACTCAGGCCGCAACGCATGACCACCCGAGTTGCCATCCTGGGTTCCACCGGCAGCATCGGCCGCAGCACGCTGGAAGTTATCGCAGCCAGCGGCGGCCAGATGCAAGCGGTGGCCCTTACAGCCCATGCCAATCTGGCGTTGCTGGAGGAACAAGCCCGCCAGTTTCGGCCCCAATGGATTGTGGGGACCGACCGCGCGGCGCTAGCGGCCGAAAACATCATCCTGCCCGATGGCGTGCAATTGTTGTCGGGTCCAGAAGCTTTGGCGGAAGTGGCGGCTTCGGACGAGGTCGATATCGTGGTGGCGGCGATCGTGGGGGCAGCCGGTCTGGCCGGAACGTGGGCCGCCTTGGAGGCCGGCAAGATTGTCGCTTTGGCCAACAAAGAGACGCTAGTCATGGCCGGACCGCTGGTGATGGAACTGGCGCGCAGCCGGGGAGCCACGATACTGCCGGTCGATAGCGAACATAGCGCCGTGTTTCAGGCCTTGCAGGCGGGCCGCCGCGATGAGGTCAAACGCGTCGTACTGACGGCGTCGGGCGGGCCCTTTCGCCAGCATACGGCCGAGCAACTGTCGCGCGTGACCGTGGCCGAGGCGCTGTCGCACCCCACTTGGGCCATGGGCCGCAAGATCAGCATTGACTCGGCCACGATGATGAACAAAGCGCTAGAGATCATCGAAGCGCGGTGGCTGTTTGACCTGCGGGCCGATCAGATCGAGGTGGTCGTCCACCCGCAATCGGTGGTCCATTCTCTGGTGGAATATGTGGATGGCTCGGTGATGGCGCAGCTTAGCCCGCCCGACATGAAGCTGCCCATTCAATACGCTTTGACGTGGCCGCGGCGCCGTCCGGGACCGGCCGCGCAGCTAGACTGGTCCCAAGCCTGGCGGCTGGAGTTTGAGCCGCCCGACTTCGAGCGTTTTCCGGCGCTGCTGTTGGGTTTGGAAGCCGCTCGCGCCGGCGGGACGACGGGGGCCGTCCTCAATGCGGCCAATGAAGCGGCGGTGGCCGGTTTTTTGGCCGGAGAAATTGATTTTACCGATATCGTTCCGGCCTGCCGGAGCGTTTTAGACCAACACGAATTCGACCCTAGCCCCACGCTTGCGCGACTGCACGAGCTGGACCGCTGGGCTCGCCAGGAGGTATCGCGGTGGGTTTGTACTTGATCGGCGCGGTCTGGATGGAATTGGGGTTCTGGCTGAATGTCGCCAAAGCGGCGATTGGCCTGGGGGCCGTGATTTTCGTCCACGAACTGGGGCACTTTGCCGTGGCCAAGGCCTGCGGCGTGAAGTGCGAGAAGTTTTACCTGGGCTTCGATATTCGCGGTTGGAAGATCTTTAGCTTCCGCTGGGGAGAGACCGAGTACGGCATTGGCGTATTGCCGCTGGGAGGCTACGTCAAGATGCTGGGGCAAGATGACAACCCCGGCAAGGCGGGCGAGGAGCGAGAACGCTCGGTGCTGCAAACCGGCGATCTGCCGATTCCCACGGAAGAGAGCGAAGCCGCCGCCGCCCCGCTCGACCCGCGCAGCTACCTGGCGCAGTCCGTGCCAGAGCGGATGGCGATTATCTCGGCCGGCGTGATCATGAACGTCATCTTCGCCTTTGTCGTGTTGACGGTTGCCTACCGCATGGGCGTGCGCGAGCAGCCCTCGAACCTGATCGCGGTCGTGCCGGGCGATGCCGCCTGGGACGTGGGAATCCGTGCGGGGGACGAAATCGTTAAGATCGCCAACATCGACAAGCCGCGGTTCGACGACCTGCGGGTGGCGATCAGTCTTGGCGACATCGAAAATGGCATACCGGTGGTCATCCGCCGGCCGGGCCAGACCGAGCTGATTCCGCTGACCGTGAAGCCGGTCAAGAAAGAATTGGCCCCTAGGATTGGCGTGGTACCGACCGCCACCATGACGCTGGGGGAAAAGATTCCCGCCGATGATTACTGTTCGGCCAAGGACCAGTTCAAGGGGGGCGACAAGGTCTTGGCGGTCGGTGACGAAAAGCTGCCCGACAACGACGATGCTTACTTCTACTGGAGCCAGCATCTCATTGAGCATGCCGACGAGGACTTGAAGCTGACGATTGCCCGATTGACCGGCAAACCGCACGAGAAAGACCAGCCGCCGCCGACGGAGACCGTCAACGTGGTGCTGCCGGCGCTGCCGATGCAACATGTGGGGGTGACCGTGGAAATGGGCCCCATCAAGGCGATACAGCCCGGTTCGCCGGCTGAGAAAGCGGGCCTGAAGGAAGGTGATGAAATCATCGCCATCGACGATCAACCGCCGGTCGAACCGATGTTCTTGGCGGAGTGGTGCCGACGGCGGGCTGGCCAAACCTTGCAACTCTCCGTCAAGCGGGCCGGTTCGTCCGATCCGCTGAAGATGGACGTGACTTTGCGAGAAGCCAACTTCACGGAGTCTCCGGATACGGCGATTGGCGTGCCATCGCTGGGGTTGGCGATAGCGGTGACCAACCGCGTGGCGGCGGTTTCTGGTTCGGCCAGCGACAAACTAAGCCCTGGGGATGAATTGGCGCGGGCGCAATTTGTGCTGCCGAAAACAGGCGTGTCGGAGGAACTTCTCGAACGCTACACCGCCTACAACAAGGCGCTGGCGGAACTCCCCATGAATTGGATTATGTGCTTCAACTGGCTGCAAACGGTCCCCGAAGGGACCAAATTGCAACTCACGACGAAAGCGGAAAAGATCGTGCTGTTGGATGTCACCCCCGCCGACGATTGGTATCAGCAAGAACGCGGGTTGAACTTCAAACCGCTGACTTACGTGCGGCAAGCCCAAAGCATGGGCGAGGCGATGTCGATCGGCTGGCTGCGGACCAAGGAATTTCTCTCGATGGTCTACCGCTTTATCCGTAAGATCTTCTCGGGCCAGGTGTCTGGCAAGGGGCTGGGGGGACCGCTAACGATCTTGAAAGCGGCTTACTACACGGCCGAGGCGGGCTTTCCGGAGTTCCTGACCTTCTTGGCCATGCTGAGCGCTAACCTGGCGGTCGTCAACTTCTTGCCGATACCAGTGTTGGACGGGGGACACATGGTCTTTTTGACCTACGAAGCCATCCGCCGCAAACCGCCCAGCGAAAAGTTCGTCATCGCCCTGAGCTACCTGGGCCTGTTTCTGATCCTCTCGCTGATGGTGTGGGTATTGGCGCTAGACTTTGGAATCATCTCCCGACGCTAGCCGCGACGGTGCCGCCGCGGCTAACGCCAGATCGATGATGCGCGCCACCGCCGTTACGGCGTACCTTGCGGCAGGTCGCCAGCATGTTCGCGCGTGTAGCGAATGCTGATCTGGCCGCGGCTGACGCCAAAGTTCATTTGCATCGGCCTGGCATTCTGGCCGACCAGCGGACCTTCACCCGTCGCCAGGTCGCCGCGCGGACGAGCCAGGAGTTCGGGTTCATCCAGGGGCTTGTCGTCCGTAAAGGCCGCGAAGAACTGCACCGAGACCGTGCCGATGGCCGATCCAACAATCCCCGCGCGGCCCACGACCGAGTCGCCGTAGTCGGTCACCTGAAACGAGGCCGACTCGCTCTCCTCAACATGCCAGCCTTTGACCAGCGAGTCCGTGCTGCCGGGCCGCACGACCCACTTGCCAACCTCCCGAAACGCCGGGTTTGGGCTGAACGCCAACGAATTGACGCCATCGATAAACACCGCCGCGCCGGCCGCGCCGGGGCCATCGTTGATCAATCGCACCGCGTAGATCTCGTCCTTGGCCAGCTCGACGAACGGCAAGCCGCCTTGGTCAACCGCCGCGCGGGGCACGTATTCACCATTTTGCAGGACGAGAATCTCCACGCCAAAACCGGTCCCCGGCAGCCGCACGATGCTTTGGGCCCCCTGCGCCGGGTCCGTGGACGGGGCATCGCCCCCATCGCCAATGGTAAACGCCGGCTGCTTGATGCCCGCCAGTAAAGCCTCATCGCGGGCTTCGTCCAATGTCTGCCCTGGCGGTGCCGTGACAGGCAACGGGCTGTTTCCGGCCATCAGGCGCTGCACCGATTGTTCATCCGTCAAAATGTAGCGGGTAATGTCCAGCCGTGGGTTGCCCAGCGCGTCCTTGATGGAAGCCTCGACCACAATGCAATTGCGGCCAGAGCTTTTGTCCTTCGACAGGCGGTACGTACCCGACAGACCCAGCACGTTCAGTTTCGCCGTGGTATCGATTTTTTCCGGCAGGTTTTCCTTAATGCCCTGCACGATGCCTGGACCGCCCCCGGTGGCCGGCGGCCCGGTAAAGGGCCCGACGATGAGGGACTTTTCGTTGTGTTGTTCCAAAAACTTGGCTACCTCGGCGGCCAGTTGCTGCATGCCTTCGTTGAAGGCTTCGACCGGTTGTTCCGCGACGGCCTGTTCCTCAACAACGGTTTCCTCAACCGGCTTGTCTTCATCGGCCTCTTGGGCGCGAACAGCCGCAAGTGGCAACATGCCCGCGGCCAACAGCAACATCAGGCCGCCCGACAAACGAAAAGGCCAACGGACCAGGGAACGGAAAGCAAGAGCCTTCATGGTAATACCCTTTGGGCTAGAGGGTGGACGAACGGGATTATATCAAAACCGAAAGCCCGGCATCGCGAGGATGCCGGGCTTCGAGGCGGGACTTCTCAAACACACGGCGGGTTGTTACGGAACAATCGGGCCGGCGGGACCAACCGGAGCCGCAATGGCGGGTCCGACGGGAGCGGCAACCGCGGGGCCAACCGGAGCAACCGCGGCGGGAGGCGGCACGGCCAGCAGGTCGGTCCACAGGCTGCCATCGAACCGCAGCAGCGGACCGTTGGCACCCACCGTCATCAAGCCGTAGTCGATAAACCCATCGGCGAACTGAATGGCCAATCGGTCGTTCGTCAATCCCCAGTTGCCGAGCACCGGAGCTGGAGCGACCGCCTGGCCGCCGTTCCAGAAGTCGGGCATCGCGGGGTAAATCAGTTGGAAGGTGTTGTCAGCGTAAAGCATCAACTCGGTGCGGAACTCGACCATCCGGCGGAACCGGGGGAACCGCTCGATGTGGACAAAATGGTGCAACAAGGCGGGACCGGGAGGAGGGGCGTCGATGATATCACCGACGGGACCGGGACCAGCATCGCCAACGATCGCGGGACCAACCGGAGCCACGGCCGGTCCAGCCAAGCCAGGATCCGCAATCGCGGGACCAGCGGCAGCGGGGCCAGCAATACCGGGGCCAGCGGGAGCAACGCCCGGCCCGCCAGGGGCTTGGGCCGAAGCGGCTTGCCAAGAGCCCAGCCCCAAGGCCAGGCTCAAAGCGGCAGCGGGGACGACACAACGCAGGGAGCGGATCGAAAGTTTCATCACTCAGTCTCCTTAGAACAGTTGTTTGCTTATTTACTTGCGGCCGATGCGTCGGCTGCGAACGAAAGGGCTTATCGCACAGCCGGTGCCAAACCGCGATCCGACCGCGAAAGAAAATCAGGCCGCACACTGCAACACATTGGTAAATATGGTGTTACGTATTGCGAGAATCGCCGCATCCAGCCCTGGCACGCCTGGCATCCGCCTTCTGGCATCCGTCTCAAAAGTGATACGCGGTTCTCAAAATGAGAAACAGAGGCGGTGTGCGGCAGGCTCTTGGCTGATCCGTTTTGACAGACAAACACGGTAGTCAACTGGGCTGGCTGTTTCGCCAACCGATGCGACGGTTAGACGGTTCCTGTTCCAACATTACCCGCACCATTTCACGGTGTGGTGCGGGTACAAGTAACCGCGATGCTCCTGCTTTGCCGGCTTGATGTGTGGTTGGAGACTGCTTCTTGCCTGGGGCTGCTGAGCATGGATTGGCGATGGCGGTGCTCCCCTCACCCCCATCCCCTCTCCCGGAGTACCGAGAGAGGGGGGCGGATGTTGGGGTTGGAGACTTCCCGTTCCAGGCTACCCGCACCAGGTAGCACTCTACCTGCACCATTTCACGGAGTGGTGCAGGTAACGAAATGCTCCATCTCCGCGAATTCGCGGCGTTTTTTCACCTCGCGGCCGCGCAACCTGTTCCACCACGGGGTGTGGTGCGGGTTACGATTGCCGCCAATTGCCTTCGGAGACGGCTCCCAAGGCTCAGCGCGCACCTTCAGCGCCCCGCGTGTCGACCGCGTTTTAAGAATATGGATAGGCCCCGCGGCACGTACCTGACAATGGAAGAGGACCGGCAATCAAACCGCCTCCTCCCCATCATCCGTCCAGCCGGCTACGGTAGCCGTCAATCAGGAACTCGCCCGACGCGCCGACCGCCACGGCCATGCTGTTCGAGCACGCGGCGGACGGTGATAGTCAGGGCGGTTTTTGGGGGCACCACGGCCATTGAACATGTAAAGACCATGTCCGCGCGCGGAACCGCTCGCAGGTAATTTATATATTTTTGATATTTATGTCAATATAAAATAAATGTATTATCGAATGCTTCCATGCGTTACAGGCGGAACGGCCGCGGGACACGGGCAGATGGGGACCATGCGGCGATTGGAACCGACGATCTCCGCGGTACGCCATCAGCGTACTTCCCTGCCGACCGGGCGTTTGGGCCAGGCTTTTTGAAAACCGCGAATCGAACGAATCCAACGAATAGGAACTTGCCGG
This sequence comes from Pirellulales bacterium, assembly GCA_050247075.1. Classification (GTDB taxonomy): domain Bacteria; phylum Planctomycetota; class Planctomycetia; order Pirellulales; family JBFWUW01; genus JBFWUW01. Next base: position 71,022 of record JBFWUW010000013.1, read on the forward strand.
AACGCCCGTCAAGATTGCCGCCACGTCCCCTTCTTACCGGACACGGTTCAAGGCGGGACCCCTTATTCGTTCGATTCGTGGCCCTTCTATTGGCAGCGGCCAGGCACCGCCAGCGGGGATTGCCGCGATACGAGTATCGGCGGAAGGCGACGTAGTCCGTGGAAGTTCGCTTCCACAAGATCGTACGCGGATTGTCGCCGTTTGGACGGCTCCTGCAGGCCGATCGGCCGGGAAACCGCATCCTTCAGCCTTTCGCCTTCCGCCTTTCTGCCCGCGTCTTGCGAGAGCCGCCCTGGGAGCAGGCCGACGACGAGAACCAGCACGGCGCACAGGACCATGGCGGTCCAGGCACCGCCGTCGCCGGAAATGCCGCGTTGGCCTTCGCTGGGGCGGAAGTACATGGCGGCCACGATCCGCAGGTAATAGGCCGCCGCGATGGCCGCGTTGAGGACGCCCACGATCGCCAGCACCAGGAACCAGTACTGCGTGGCTGTCATGCCGGCATCGCGCGGGCCGACGGAGAGTGCTCCGGCGAAGAGGGTCAATTTGCCCCAAAAGCCCGCCAAGGGTGGGACGCCCGCCAGGCTGAACATGAAGATGCTCATAGCCAATGCGGAAATGGGGTGGCGGCGGCCCAGCCCGGCCAGATCGTCCACGCGGTCAAGCTGTTCGCCGGGGGGCGAGACAAAGGTTAGCGTGGCGAACGCGCCCATGGTGGCCAGCGAGTAGAGCGCTAGGTAGAAGAGTGTCGCGCCGACGCCGTCGAACTGGTTGGGAGCGCCGGCAGCTTCCTTGCCCGCCAGGGCCACGGCCACGCCAATCAGCATATAGCCAGCGTGGGCGATGGAGGAATAGGCCAGCAGCCGGCGGACGTTGCCTTGCCACAAGGCCAGCACGTTGCCCAAGGTCATGGTGAGAATGGCCAGCACAATCGCCGCTCGCCAACCCAGGCTTTCCAGGCCGGGCATGGCCAGCACCAGCAGCCGCAACATGGCCACAAACCCGGCGATTTTGGGCAACACCGCCAGCAAGCCGGCATTGACGTGCGTGGTCCCCTGGTAGACATCGGGCGCGTAAAAGTGGAACGGTGCCGCGGCCACCTTAAAGCCCAGGCCGGCCAGCACCAGAATAGCCCCCAGGTAAGCCACGGCCGGCAGCCCGGCGGGTGAGGCCGACTGGCGGGCGAAACTTTCGGCAATGCCGGTAAACAGCGTGGTGCCCGCCGTGCCGTAGATGAAGCTTAGCCCGTACAAAAACAGGGCCGACGACAAAATGCTGAGGAAGAAGTACTTGGTCGCCGCCTCTTGCGAACGAACGCCGCGCCGCCCGATATACAGCAGCACGTAGGTCGGAATGGAGATCAGCTCCAAGCCCACGAACAGCAGCACCATTTCGGCGGCGCTGGCCACGATCATCGTACCGGCCACGGCCATCAGCAGCGTGCCGGCCAGTTCGGGACCGTCCTCCCGTTCGGTGGCGCGGTAGATCAAAATCAGGAAGACCACGCCCACCACGATCGACAGCGCCCGCACGAAGAACGACATGGCATCGGTGGCCAAGGGGCCGCTGGTTCCCACGGCGTGCCAGGAGCGGGCCAGCAAGGCCGCCGACACCAACAGGCCGCCCAGGCCGGTCACGCTCCAAGCGCGTTGGCCCGGCAAGAACGCGCCGGCCAGGTAGATACCCGTCGCCGTGATTACCAGGACCAACTCGGGCAGGAGATACGAAACAGTCTCGGACGTCACGGGCGGGCCTCTTGCGGAAGGTCTTGTTCGAGCGCCACGCGCAGCGGACTGGCGTGTGCCGGGGGAGCGGCCCGCGCGGTGGAACTTTGTTCGGCATAATGGCTGGCCGCTACATCGACGATGGGATCGACCGTGGGGGCCATGCGATCCAAAAAGAACCGCGGCTGCAGTCCGATCCAGACCATCAGCAGCACCAGCGGGGCCAGGGCGAAAATCTCCCGTGGAGAAAGGTCGCGGATGGGGTGGCCGTGGGACGGTTCCTTGAGCGGGCCGAAGAATGTCCGCTGCACCAGCCACAACATGTACCAGGCCCCCAGCACCACGCCCAGTACCGCCAGCACGCTGATGGCGTGGAGTTGCCAGGCCCAGGCGGCCGGAACCGCTTCGCCAAAGCCCCGTTGAAACATGCCGGCCAGCAGCAAGAACTCACCCGCGAACCCGTTCAGACCGGGCAGGCCAATGCTGGAAAACGTGAACAACAGCATGGCCAGCGCCAACAGGGGCGTCCGCCGGGCCAGCCCGCCCAATTGTTTGATCTCGCGGGTGTGATACCTCTCGTACAACATGCCGACGACGGCGAAGAGTCCGCCGGTTGACAGGCCGTGGTTGATGAGTTGCAGCACGCCCCCTTGCATTCCCAGCCGGTTGAGGGCGAAGAAGCCCAACATGCAAAAACCCAAGTGGCTGACGCTGCTGTAGGCGATCAGTTTTTTGATATCGGTCTGGGCCAGCGCCACCAAGGCCCCGTACAAAATGCCGGCCACCGCCAGCCAAAGGACGTACGGCAAGGCCACCGCGGAAGCGTCTGGCAGTAGTGTCAGGCTGAAGCGGACAAACCCGTAGCCGCCGATCTTGAGCAGCACGCCGGCCAACAGCACGCTGCCCGCCGTGGGGGCTTGCACATGCGCCAGCGGCAGCCAGGTATGCAGCGGAAAGAGCGGCACCTTGATGGCAAAGCCGGCAAACAGCGCTACGAAAATCCACAGTTGCACAGCCGGGCTGACGGGGTGCGAGGCGATTTGCTGCTGCAATTGCGGAATGGAAAAGGTGAGCCGGCCGCCATCGTGGTAGTAGGCCCACAAGACGATCGACAGCAGTCCCAAGAAGGTGAGCACGCTGCCGGCAAAGGTGTACAGAAAGAACTTAATGGCGGCGTGGCGGCGGTCCTCGCTGCCCCAGACGCCGATCAAGAAGAACAGAGGGATGAGCGTGAACTCGAAGAAGACGTAGAACAGAATGATGTCCCGCGCGGTGAACACGCCCAACATGCCCGTTTCCAACAACAGCAGCAAAGCGAAAAAGCCGGCTCGGTTGTCGGTGATGGCTTCCCAACTGACCAGCACGGCGGTGATGCTCAGCAAGGCCGACAGGGCGAACAGCCACAGGCTGAGCCCATCGAGCCCAAAGCTAAAACGGACATCGATGCCGGACTCGGCCGAGCCGACCCAAGCCAGGTCGGTGACGGCAAAACCGGCCGGATCAAACGTATACGCCGCGGCCAATCGCACGGCCAGGATGAACGTGGCAATGCTCACCCCCAGGGCAATCTTGCGGGGCAAATCGCGCCCGACGTTGGCCAGGGCGAAGATGGCCAAGGCCCCGGCAAGCGGGAGGAAGATGGTTAGAAGGAGCAGGGAGGACATTGGATTTTCGATTTTTGATTTTTGATTTTCGATTGTCGGTGATTAGCCGCCACGCGAAAGGCGGTCGCGTTCATACCTCATACCTTCCCCTTAACTCCATTTCATCAACGTGCCGATCAGCACCAACAGGCCCAGCACCATCGCTAGCGCGTAGAAGGGGACGAAACCCATTTGTAGCGAACGGAAGAGGCGGCCGACAAACGGTGGAATGGCACCGCAGAAGTCGACCAGCCCGTCGATGACGTAGCGGTCGAAGGCGTAACAAATCGCCGCCAGCAGCCGCAGCGGCAGCACGATGGTGATCTGGTAAAGCTGGTCGATGAAGAACTTGCCATACGACAAGGCATAGGCGGGCTTGAACAGCCGGGCCAGCCGGCTGACTTCTTGGCGGTCGCCCAGATACAAGAAGGCCGCCAGGCCGACGCTGCCCAAGGCAATCACGGTGCTTAGCGCGGCCAGGGTAAAGTGCGACATTCCATGCGATTCGCCATGCGGGGCATGGGCCGCGGCGGGTGCCAGCGCCTGAAAAGCCAATTGGGGCGTCTGATGGATGAAGTGCGCGAAGGCTTCGGTCTTTTCCAGAACCGCGCCGACCGCCAAGGCAAAGAACGCCAGAATGCCCAGCGGCACGGTCATGGTGGCGGGCGATTCGTGCGCATGGTGACCGGCCTCTTGCGGTATTTTCTCAGGCCCGTAGAAGGTCAAAAAGAATGCGCGGAAGGTGTAGAAGGCCGTCATGCCGGCGGCGGCCAACGACGTAAAAAACATTAGCCCGTACAGCGAGGCCAGCCCGCCGTGTTGCTCGAGCGCCCGGTGATAAACGGCCGCGATGATGGCATCTTTGCTGAAAAACCCGGCAAAGGGGACAACGCCAGACAACGCCAGGCAGCCGAACAGGAAGGTCCAATGCGTGGTCGGCATTAGCTTGCGCAAGCCGCTGAAGCGGCGCATGTCGATCACGCCCCCCATGGCGTGCATGACGCTGCCGGCCCCCAGAAACAACAGCGCCTTGAAGAAGGCGTGCGTGAACAGGTGGAACATGCCGGCCGTGATGCCGGCCAGGGTGGCGGTCCCCAGGCCCAAAAACATAAAGCCCAACTGGCTGACCGTGGAGTAAGCCAATACCCGTTTGAGGTCGGTCTGGGTGAGCGCGATTAGCCCGGCCAGCAGGGCCGTAAAGCAGCCAATGGCCGCCACCACCAGCGACGGATTGTGCCACCACGGCGCACCTTCTGGCACGGCCAAGAGCGTGCTGACGAACAGGGGTGAGCAACGTGCGACAAGATAGACGCCGGCCGTGACCATCGTGGCGGCGTGGATCAACGCACTGACCGGCGTAGGCCCTTCCATGGCGTCGGGCAGCCAGACATGCAGTGGAAACTGGGCACTTTTGCCGCAGGCCCCCACGAACAGCAGCAGGCAGATAGCCAGCCCCACCCCACCCGCCACATACGCCTGCTCGCCGGACAACCGCAAGGAACCGAGCACGCCGGCGGTGCCGTCCGTATCGTGAAAGTCGAGCGTGCCGTAGGTGATCCAGATCAGGAAAACGCCCAGGGCAAAGCCAAAGTCCCCCACGCGATTGACCAGGAAGGCTTTCTTGCCGGCGGCGGCGGCCTCGGGCTTTTGGTACCAGAAGCCGATCAACAAATAGCTGCACGCGCCGACCGCTTCCCAAAAGACGTACAGCAGCGCGAAGTTGCTCACCGAGACCAGCATGGTCATGGAGAACACGAACAGCGACACATACGTAAAGAACCGCCAGTAGCCGTCGTCGCCATGCATGTAGCCCACGGCATAAATGGCCACCAGCGACGAAATAAACGTGACCATGACCAGCATGATCGAAGTCAACGGATCTGCCCGCAGGGCAACTTCGATGTTGAAGGCGTAACCGCCAGCGGCCGGCGGCTGTTGGGCGATGGGGCCGGCCGGTTGATAGGCACCGCCGACGTCGGCCCAGGTCCAAAGGACGTGGACGTGCTCAAAGCCGGCCGAGGGGGGTGCGACGGAGGGGGCATCGGCCGTGGCGGCGGTGGGCAGGTTGGCGATTTTTACTTCTTGGCGGACCTCTTGCAGCAACAGCAGCGCGCAGATGAACGAGCCGATCAGGCCCGCCACGGCGGGCAGATGGCTGCGTTGCCGCAATATCCTGGGGCCCAGGATGGGCGTCAAAGCGGCGGCAGCCAGCGGCAGGGCCGGCACCAGGATCATCAAGGTTTCAAGCTTAGACATGGTTGCGGTACAAGGCCTCCTGACGGCTGCCGGCCGGCTCGACCCCGGAGGGTGTCAACTGCGGCCACTGGCGCTTGTCGCCGGGCTGCTCGGGAATTTGTTCGTCCACAAAGGGCTGCTGGTCCTCTTCGCGGATATTTTGCCAGGCCGCGATATCGAGCGTGCCCGACCGCTGAAACAGCATCAACACCAGGGCCAAAGCAATGGCCGCCTCGCAAGCTGCCACCGTGAGGATGGCGATAACCAGGACCTGCCCGCCCAAATTGTTGTGGAAGCGGCCCCAGGCGACGAGGCTGACGGAGACCCCTTGCAGCATCATCTCGGCGCAGAGGAACATCACGATCATGTTCCGCCGGCTGAGGAAGCCGATCAGGCCGATGGAAAACAATAGCGCTCCGACCGTCAGATAACAATGAAGTTGCGATTCAGGCATGATCTTTCCTCCCCGCCGTTGGCCGGCCAATTCCCACGATGGCCACCGCGCCCACGAGTGCCACCAACAACAGCGTGCCGGCGACTTCCACCGTCACCAGGTGCTTGCTGAAGAGTTCCACACCCAATCGCTCGACCTGGTTGCCGGCTGGTATTAGCGAGACGGCGGAAGGTTCGGCCGTTGCTACAACCGGTGCCGCAGCTGGCTGGCTTTGCCAGATCGTGACGGTCAGCGCGCCGACCAGTACCGCTCCGGCGGCGGCTGAAAAGAAGGCCTCCCAACTCAAGCGGTCGTAGTATGCCGCGCCGGCCGGGTTGGCCAACATCAGCACGAACAGAAATGTCACCAGGATCGCGCCGGCATAGACCACGATGGTGGCCACACCCAGGAACTGCGCGCCTTGGGCCAGAAACAGGCCCGACGTGCCAAGCAGGCTAAGCGCGAACCAGATGGCCGAATAGACCGGGTTGCGGAACGTGACCGTGGCCGCGGCCGCCGCCACCGTGACACCGGCCAATACGTAAAACAGGCCTTGCTCCAACAGGCCTTCCGCCGTGGCCCACGAGGCGGCAAACTGGGGCAGCGATGCGCCGATCAACCCCAGCGCAGCCACCCCCAGCAGCGCGCCCAGCTTGCGCCCACCACGGTTGCCGCGAGGCAGCATCAGCCACATCGCCACGCCAAAGGTGGCGCAGCCGGCCAGCAGCAGTTGCAGTTCGGGCTTCACAGCGTCCCTCCCACCGCGGCCGACTTCATTGGTTCGGCATCCTTGGTCTGGTCGTACACGCTAAGCAGTTTTTCCTTGTCGAAGATCATCTCCTCGCGGCTGCGGCCCGTCAGGTCGAACAGGCTGGTCAGCTCGATGGCATCGACCGGACAGGCCTCTTCGCACATGCCGCAGAAGATGCAGCGCAGCTCGTCGATGACAAAGCTTTGCGGGTATTTCTCGCGGTCGGGCCAGGGGCTTTCGTCGGCGATGATGTCGATGCAATGCGCGGGGCAGGCGGTGGAACAGAGAAAACAGGCCACGCACTTGACGCGACCCTGTTCGTCCTTATTGAGCCGATGAACTCCCCGGTAAATCAACGGGTTGCCGATCTTGGGGCGTTCTTCCGGAAAACTGACCGTTACCTTGGGCCCCGTCAGGTGCTTGAAGGTCGTCGTCAGCCCCTGGATGAACAGCGGCAAAAACATCTTGCCGCCGAGTCCCAGCTCGGGCTCTTTCACCCAGGAGATTTTTGGATCGTCGGCTTTCATCGGGCGGGTTTGTGTAAGGGGAGCGTTTTTTGAGGTCTACCGGCGTTGGCAACGCCTCCTAAAAATTGCCGTCAAAGACGGCTCTTACAAGTTGGTTGAGGTTTCGATTTCTAGCGAGGACTTCTGGCTGGGCCGGGGGCGGTTCTCGGTGTGCAGCGGAGCCAGCGTGCCGGCACCCATCCAGGCCGCGAAGGCCACGCTCCAGGCCACCACCACGGCCAGCAGCGTCGCGCCAAAGCCAAGCATGTTTTCCAACGGCCGCTGGAACTCCACCAGCGTGGCCACCGTCACCAGGTTCACCAGACCCAGCGGCAGCATGACCTTCCAAGCCAGATTCATCAACTGGTCAAACCGAAAACGGGGCCAACTCCAACGGACCAGCATGAAGAACAAAATCACGCCCATGATCTTGACGGTGAAGACCACGATCCGCAGCACGGCCACCACCCAGGTGATCGACTCGGCGCCGTCGGCCAGGCCCGCGCTGCCGGTGATGAACCAGAAGTGCCAGCCCCCCAAGAACAAGATCACGATCAAGAAGGCGGCCGTCACCATGTGCAAGAACTCGGCGATCAGGTACATCAACAGCCGCAAGCCGGAATACTCGGTATGGTAGCCGCCGATCAGTTCTTGCTCGCATTCGGGCAGGTCGAACGGCACGCGGGCAGCCTCGGCAAAGGCGGCCGTGACCAGCACCACGAAACCGAGCGGCTGCGAGAACAAGTTCCACACGCCGCTCTCGGCCTGGGCATTGATAATGCGGTCTAACCGCAGCGAACCGCTGGCCAGCACCACGCCCAAAATGCCCAGCCCCAGCGGGATTTCGTAGGAGATTAACTGCGCACTGCTGCGTAGTCCGCCCAAGAAACTGTACTTGTTGTTGCTGGCCCAGCCTCCCAAAATCACGCCGTACACGGCAATGCTAGAGAGGGCAAAAATATAAATCATGCCGACGTCGATATTGGGGGCTACCACCAGGTTGATCGGCTGGTCCCAGCCAAACCCGACCGGCGGAATGATGCTGCCGAACGGAATTACCGCGAAGATGGCCAGCGCAGCCGTGAGGATGGAAATGGGGGCCAGGGTGTAGAGGGCCTTATCGACATGGCCCGGCGTGTATTCTTCCTTGAAGATCATCTTCAAGCCGTCGGCCAGCGGCTGCCCCAAGCCAAACATTTTAATCTTGGTCAGCGGAATGCCGACCCGGTTGGGGCCGCGGCGATCTTGCACCCAGGCGGCCATCCAGCGCTCCAACAGCACCAAATAGGCCGCGGCGGTCATCAAGGAAAAGATGACCAGGGCGATCTTGGCAATGGCTTCGATGGTGTCGTGCATGGGGATTGATGGTCAGGTTGCCGCCAGTTGTTGAATTTTTAAAGGCACGCCCGTCTCGGGAACGGCATCCGCGGCTGCCGCAAAGAACGGCAAGGCTGCCGCGATTTCGGTCAGCACCGCCCGGCCGTTGTACAAGCCGGGCCGGCCGAGAAGCTCCCAGTACAAACTTCCCTCGGTGCGGGCACCCGCCGGCGGGCGGACGGCCCACTTCACGCTTTGCAGATGGTCCGCGAAGTTGACATAGGACCCTTCGCGCTCGGCGAAGGAGGCACCCGGCAGCCGCCAGTGGGCCAACTCCATCAGGGGCGAGGCAAACATGTCTTGCACTACCAGCGACTGCAAGCCGCCCAGCCGGGCTGCCGTGGCGGTGTCGTGCCAATCGTGTTTGTAGCCGCCGCTGATCCAGGCAACGGAAATTTCGCCCGACTCCGCCTGCGACAAGAATTGCTCCCACGAGATGACTTCGCCCGCGACATGCTTGAGGATTTCCTCGACACCGCGGCGATTGGGGCATTTCTCGGCATGGATGGTAAAGCCGTTCTTGAACCGCTCGTCCTCTTCCACGATGGGTACCGCCCCCAGCGCCAGCACGGCTTGCGGGTCGATCCGCCGCGCTAAGCTGGCCAACAGCCAGGCTTCCTCCACCGTCAGATGTGGCGAAAGGACCACGCCCAGCCGGCCCGGCTTGCCCAGTTCGGCCGGCAATTGCCGCACGATTTGGGGCCAATCGACCGGCTGCAACTTGCCTTCGAACTGGCGGATAGGCTCGACCAGCCGGTTGGCGCTGTGGACATGGTGGTAGCCGTAGCGGCCCTCGTCGCACATCCACCAGCCGTTGACTTGGGCGTTCTCGCGCGGCTTGAGGCGAAACACGGTGTCGTTGTTGGTCTCGACATGAATGGAGCAGCCTGTCGAGCAGCCGGTGCAGACGCCCTGGTGCTGCTTCATGAACCAGACCCGCTGCTGGTATAAAAAGTCTTTATCGCCCAGTGCGCCGACGGGGCACAGATCGACCACGTTGCCCGACAGCTTGTTGTGCAGCGGAAAACCGGCCAGCACGTCGATCTCCTCATGGCTGCCGCGGTTGGCGACCATGAGCTCGGACGTGCCGGAAATCTCCCGCGTGAACCGCACGCAGCGGGTACACATCACGCAGCGATCGACAAACAGCGTGACGGTGTCGCCCAGTTCGCGGCGGCGGCTGGTGAAGGGGCGGATATCGGCGCGGCGCTCGGCTTGTCCGTGGGCGAAGTGGTAGTCTTGCAGCGAGCATTCGCCCGCCTTGTCGCAGATGGGGCAGTCGATGGGATGGTCGATCAGCAGGGCCTCTTCCACCTGCGCCCGGCTTTGTTCGATCTTGGGCCCGCTAGTGACGAAAACCGTGCCATCCTTGGCGGGCGTCTGACAGGCCGGGACCAGCTTGGGCATCATGCTGATCTGGCCGGTCTCCTTATTCTTGGTGCCAGTCTCGACCAGGCACATGCGGCAACTGGCCACAACGGTCAGCCCGGCATGCCAGCAATAATGCGGAATCTCGACACCGGCCCGCCGCGCGGCCTGAATGCCATTCAGCCGCTCGGCATCGCCGATTTCGATTTCCTTGCCGTCGACAATTACGATTCCCATGTCGGTCTTTCAATTCGCGGGTTCGGAGGGCGGTTGGGGCCGACCAAAGCGGCGTTCATTTTCAAGTTCAATAGGTGCCTGGCGGAGCGTTTCCAGAAACCGTTGGCGCAAATCGTCATCTTCAGGTTCCAGCAGCTTTAGCACCCGCTCCGGATCAATGATGTCGATGTGCAACTTGCACAGCTCCACAATGTCGGCGAAATCGCGTGCCCGGCTGGCCAGCAATTTGAGCCACAGCAAATCGTGCAGTCCGATCACGGGAATTCCCGCTATCGGCTCCACCGTTTCGACTGCTTCCACGTCTGGAAAAAGATAAGGCCGTCCCAAATGGACCAGGTCTCGAGAGACCAGGAAGTCGACTTGGATTCCCGTGGGACGATATAGAAAACAATACTGGCGAATCTCCAATTGTTCCCAGGCGGGATCATCCAACAATTGTTCAGCCAGGGGACGAGCCTGGTGATGGTTCACTAAGACATCGCGATCGGTCGTGGACCGGGCATAGCCATGCCGGGCCAACGCGACACCGCCAATAATGACCAACGACGTTCCGATTACGTCCGCGTGTTCGCGCAATGCCTCCAGTGTTGGATCGTGGCCGTCCTGAGTCGCTTGAGTCATATTGAACAATGTCTGTAACTTGGCCTCGAAAGGCACATCGCTGAGAAAATGGTGGAAGGGGACTCCCATGTGAGGTCAGTGCGCTCCCGCGGTTAGCAGCGCCGGCACCGCTTCCGTCACCGTGTAGCCGGTGGGGTTGGTGCGCTTGATGTACTCCTCGAACTCGTTGCGGAACTTGCGGATGGCGTTCTTCAGCGGCCAGGCCGCGCCGTCGGCCAGCCCGCAGATGGTGGTGCCGGGGATGATGCCGATGCTGTCGCCAATCTCCAGTAACAGGTCGAGATCTTTCAAGCGGCCTTGGCCGGCCTTGATGCGTTCCAGCATGCTCAGCGACCAGGCGGTTCCCTCGCGGCAAGGGGTGCATTGGCCGCAGCTTTCGTGCTGGAAGAAGCGGGCCGAGTTGTGCAGAAAGTCGACCATGCTGACCGTTTCGTCCAGGACCACCACGGCCGCCGTCCCCAGGCCCAGGCAGCCCACCTTGCCCGGCCCGGCAAAGTCGAGCGGTGTGTCGAACTCCGCCTCGGTGAACAGGCCCATGCTGATACCGCCGGGGATAGCCGCCTTGGCCTTGCGGCCTTTCCAGACCCCGCCGCCGTATTCGTCGATGAGTTGCCGCAGCGTGATGCCCAAGGGGGCCTCGTAACAGCCCGGCTTGTTGACGTGGCCCGACAGGCAATACAGCTTGGGTCCGTAGCTGCCGGGATCGCGAGGATTGGCGGGGTCGGCTGGCACGCCGATGCTTTTGAACCAATCGACGCCGCGGGCCGCGATTTGCGTGACGCAGGCGGCCGTCTCGATGTTGTTGACCACGGTCGGCTTGCGGAACAACCCCTCGACCGCTGGAAATGGCGGCTTGATCCGCGGCCAGGCCCGCTTGCCTTCCAGGCTTTCGATGAGGCCGGTCTCTTCTCCGCAGATGTAGGCCGCCGCGCCGCGATGTACGTAAATGTCGAGCGAAAAGCCGCTCCCCAAAATGTCTTGGCCCAACAGCCCGCGCTCGTAGCACTCGGCGATGGCCCCTTCCAGCCGCTCGTAACACAGCGGGTATTCCACGCGCAGATAGATATAGGCCGTAGTAGCCCGCGTGCCAAAGCAACTCAGGATGATTCCTTCGATCACCTGGTGCGGGTCCAACTCCATCAGCACGCGGTTGTTGAACGTGCCGGGTTCGCTTTCGTCGGCATTGATGCACATGTAGATTGGGCCGGGGTGGTCCTTGGGCAGGAAAGTCCACTTTAATCCGGTGGGAAAGCCCGCCCCGCCGCGTCCGCGGAGATTGCTGGACTTGATCAGCTCGACAAACTCGGCCGGCTTGCTGTTGGCCAGCACTTTCTTGAGCGCGGAGTATCCCCCACCCGCCTCGTACACAGCCAAGGTATGGCTGTCGGGCTTGTCGATATTGGCCAGCAGGATGGGTTCAAACTTGGGCACGGTGATGTCTCTCGTTCAGCCTTTACGCGGCGTTTTTGGGTCTTTTAGGAGGCGTTTCCAACGCTGATTTTTCCTTCTCCTTCTCCCTTTGGAAGAGGGCCGGGGTGAGGGCTTGACGCTTGGAAAACCTTTCTCCACATCTCCCTCTCCCCAACCCTCTCCCGGAGTACCGGGAGAGGGAGCATCGGCGTTGGAAGCGCCTCTTACAATTCGCATCGGCGTTGGAAACGCCTCCTACATTTCGGCGTCGGAGACGCCTTCTACAAAAACGCCTTCTACAATGACTTCAAAAACTGGTCCGCTTTCTCGTTCGTTAGATCTTTGTGCAAGGCCGTTCCGGCCAACATGCAGGGGGCAAAGTCGCAAGCCCCCAGGCATTCGGCGAATTCCAGGGTGAGCTTGCCGTCTGGCGTGGTCTGGCCCGGCTTGATGCCGGCCTCGTGGCACATATGTTCCAGCACTTCCTCGCCGCCGCGCAAGGCACAGGCAATGGAGCGGCAGACCCAGGCCCGCGTGGAGCCGTGGGGGGCGTCTTGCTTGAAATAGCCATAAAAGCTGAGCGTGTCTTGCACTTCGGCCGGGTGCAGTTCCAGCAGTTCGGCGACCTCTACCACCGCCTGAATCGGCACGTACCGCAGCCGGTCGTTAACGATGTGCAAGGCCGGCAGCGTCACGGCCTGCCGCGTGGGATAACGCGGAAAGAACGCCTTAATGGCGGCGATCATTTCGTCGGTGAGGATGCGATTGGTGGTGGACATGACAATTTGGCTCCGCGAGCGTTCTTACCGATCCAGTTCCGCCGCGATAATATTCAAACTTCCCAAGACCGCCACCACGTCGCTCAGGGTGTGGCCGCGAATCAATTCTGGAAACAACGCGAAGTGGATGTACGAAGGTGGCCGGCAACGGGCGCGATAAGCCACGTTGGTGCCGTCACCCGCCAGGTAAAAGCCCAGCTCGCCATTGGGGCTTTCCACCGCCGCGTACGTCTCGTCGTGCGGGGCCTCAAAGCCGCGGTTGCTCATCACAAGTTCAAAGTGCGAAATGCAGCCTTCAATCGTCTTGTAAACCTGCGGCTTGGAGGGGATTGTCGTCCGTTCACCCACCGCCACGTTGACCGGTCCCGACGGCAAGTTGTTCAGCGCCTGCTCGATGATCCGCAGGCTCTCCCGCATCTCCACCATCCGCACGAAATACCGGGCGAAACAGTCCCCCTCGCGGGCGCAGACCACCTGAAAGTCGAAGTCTTTGTACGAAAGATAGGGATCGTCCTGGCGCAAGTCGCGGGTGACGCCGCTGGCCCGGGCGATTGGCCCGGTGGAGCTGCGGTTGGTGGCTTGCTCCCTGGTCAAAACGCCTACTCCCTTGGTGCGGTCGATGAAGATGCGGTTGCGATTGAGCAGCCGCTCCATGTCGTCCAGCGTCTTGGGAAAGGTCTTCAGAAACGCGCGAATCTTCTCGATCACCAGCGGCGTGATGTCGTACATCAGCCCGCCCACGCGGGTGTAGCTGTTGGTGAAGCGGGCACCGCACAGCGTCTCGAAAATGTCGTAGATCGTCTCGCGCTGGTTGAAGGCGTACAGAAAAAACGTGAACGCGCCGGTGTCCAGCCCCATCGCGCCGGTACTCAGCAAATGGTCGCTGATTCGCGCCAATTCCGAGATAATCACGCGGATATATTGGCACCGCGATGGCAATTCCAGCCCCAGCAATTTTTCCACCGCGCAATGCCAGGCCACGTTGTTGGCCATCGGCGAGATGTAGTTCATGCGGTCGGTGACGGTCACATACTGGTTGTAGTCCAGATGCTCGCCGATCTTCTCGAAGCCCGAGTGCAGATAGCCGATATCGGGCATGGCGTCGACGACCCGCTCCCCCTCTAGCTTCAGCACGATCCGCAGCGTGGTGTGCGTGGCCGGGTGTTGCGGGCCAAAGTTGAGCGTCCAGACGTAGTCTTGCGACTCATCGTGGGCGATGTCTTGCGTTTGAAAGTCGGTCAGCGAGAGCGGCATGAAATCAACCCTCGTCGCGAGTGAGAACCGGGAAGTTATGCCGTTCGCCCCGGCCTTGCAACGGATAGTCCTTCCGCAGTGGGTGGGCCACGAACTCGTCGGGCAGCAGTATCCGCCGATGGTCGGGATGGCCGGCAAACGTCACGCCGAACATGTCCCACACCTCGCGCTCCAGCCAGTTGGCCCCTTCCCACAGCGGCACGACCGACCGCACCACCAAGTCGGGCTCGTTGACGAACACCCGCACCGTCAGGCGGGCGTTGCTGTCGGTGTTGGCCAACAAATAGGCCAAGCCAAAGCGGTCGGTAGCGTCGCGGTAGTTCAAATAATCGACGCAGGTCACATCGACCAGCAGATCAAAGCCCTGTTTTTCCTTAAGAAACGAGAGGACGTCGAAGGCGCTGTCTCGCGGCACCACCACGCGCATGTCGCCGCGGAACTCGCTGAATTGCAGGTCAGTGAAGGCGGCTGTCAAAGCCTGTTGCACCGCGGGATCGTTCATACAAAGATCGGCGTTGGAAACGCCTCCTACAATCTCATCAAAACGGGTGCCACGGGCGGCTCGACCGCCAGTGGCTTGACAACTCACTGGTACACAGGCGGGCAAGCCGCCAGTGGCACCTTATAAACTCACAAATCTACAAACTCACATGCCGTGCGCCGGGCGGCAGTTGCAATTGCGGCAATTCCACCAAAGCGCGTTTGCGTTCTTGGCGTTGCCGTGTGTTGAACTCGTCGCCGGTGATCGTTCCCTCACGCTGAATCTTGTCTTGCAGGTCGATGATGGCCTGAATCAATTGCTCGGGCCGCGGTGGACAGCCTGGCACGTACATATCGACCGGGATAAAACGGTCGATCCCTTGCACCACGCAGTAGGTGTCGAACACGCCGCCGGTCGATGCGCAAGCCCCCATGGAAATGCACCACTTGGGCTCGTTCATCTGCTGCCAAATCCGTTGCAGCACGGGCAGCATCTTCATCACCACGCGGCCCGCCACGATCATCAGGTCGCACTGCCGCGGGCTGAAGCGGAAGACCTCGGCCCCAAAGCGGGCCAGGTCGTGGCGGCTGGCCCCGGTAGCCATCAGTTCGATGCCGCAACAGGCCGTGGCAAACGGCATGGGCCACAAGCTGTTCTTGCGGCACCAACTGGCCAGTTCGTCCAGCTTGCTAACGACTACGTTTTCCGGCAGCTCTATCGCCATTTGAAGACCCCCTTGCGCCAGGCATAGGCCAGGCCTACCGCCAATAGGCCGATGAACAGCAGCACTTCGCTAAATATCAGGCCCCGGCAACAGACCAATCCGTCGGCCACGGCGGCATCCAGCCCGCGTACGGGTTGCCCCTCGGGTGCCGACTTGGCCGCCACGGCCCAGGGATACAAAAACAGCAGTTCCACGTCGAACACCAGAAAGGCAATCGCCACCAAGTGGAAGCGAATATCGAACCGCCGCCGCGTATCGTGGATGGGGTCCATGCCGCTTTCATACGGCATCTGCTTGACTGCCCCTTGCCGCTTAGGTCCCAGCGTCTTGCCGGCCACCATTAACCCCACGGCCACACCCGACGAGGCCAACACAAAGAGCAAGATGGGAAGCGGGGCGAAATCCATAAAGCTTTACTGTTAAATCCGTTGCGTCGATAAAGAAGCCAGTCCGCTGGCTGACGGTGCAACCGCCCAGGCATCCGCCAGCCCGGCTATCCCCTCTGCCGGCCCGTCGAACATTGTGAATCGTTTCACAATCTCCTGTCAAAAGAAAGCCCGACCAATCCGGTCGAGCCAGGGCAAAAACCGCCCGAATCGTAACGCTTGGCCAGAAAAGGGTCAAGCATCGCCGCGCACCGTCGCGCTGCGCGCCTCGGGCCGACCGAGCAAGCGGAATGGCCGCACACGCCGAAGTCCGTTGTCACATTCCCTTAGCATAGCCGAGTATTGCCCGCTACTTTGCGACCGCAGGGAATCCAGGCGTCGGGAAACCCGAGCATCAGCCAGCCAACCGGTGGGTAGCAACGGCGGCGGAGCCCTTGCTTCGGCATCGCCGCAATCCCGTGGAGAGGTGCCATTCCTTGGGCGGTACCGTCACCCAGCGCGGTACGTGAAGACATGCGTGTCCCAGGGCGCGGTCCAAAATAACTGTCCGCATTTCCCATCCATATCCCGCGGAGCAGCCCAAATGGGAATTGACTATCTGACGGCGACTTCGTGGACAAGATAAAATAGCCGGCATGAAAGCAACAGGCTCTGGCGATCAGGCTCATAATCGCGTCGCGTCGTTTGCCACGACGCAGTGGAGCATCGTCGTCCGTGCGGGCCAGCGGAAAGATGCCGTAGCGGAATCGGCGCTCGCGGAGTTATGCCGACGTTACTGGTTTCCGCTGTACGCGTACGTGCGGCGTCGCACAAGAGATGCCGGCGAGGCACAGGATCTGACGCAGGAATTCTTTGCCCGGTTGCTCGAAAAACAGACGTTGGCCGAGGCGTCGCCTGATCGCGGGCGGTTTCGCAGCTTTCTGCTGACGTCCATGAAGAATTTTCTGGCCAATGACCGGGACCGGGCCGGCGCGCAAAAGCGCGGTGGCCATGTGCGGCAATTGTCGCTCGACTGGCAGGCCGGCGAATCGCGTTTGAGCTACGAACCCGCCGATCATCGTACCCCGGAGGATTCTTACGAGCGGCAATGGGCATTGACCTTGCTGGACCAGGTTGTTGCCCGGTTGCAAGGCGAATTTGCCGCGGCGGGCAAGTCGCAGCAATTCGAGTTGCTCAAGGGTGCCCTGACGGGCGATCGTTCCGACTTGCCCTACGCCAAGCTGGCACCGCAGCTCGGTGTTTCCGATGCGGCCGCGAGAAAGGCGGCCCAGCGTTTACGCGACAGGTACCGCGAGATGCTGCGCGAGGAAATCGCTCGCACGGTGGCCGATCCCGCCGACGTGCAGGACGAAATCCGCCGCCTTTTCGAATTGTTGGCGAAATGAAGTCACAAGCAGCCGAGTTTGCTTTAGTGATAGGTTAGGTGCGCCGACTGATCCTCTCCAAGGAAACCTGTCATGACAACGTCCGCTCGCTGCAACACCTGTGGATCGGAACTCACCCCTGGCGCGGCGGGAGGTTTGTGCCCTCGGTGCTTGATGCAAGCCGGACTGGACAGCCCCGTCGCGTCGACCACTGCCAGCGGCGGATTTGTTCCGCCGACTCCCGCCGAATTGGCCCCGAAATTTCCGCAGCTCGAGATTCTAGGACTGGTTGGCAAAGGGGGAATGGGAGCCGTCTACAAGGCCCGTCAAAAGGCACTCGACCGGTTGGTGGCATTGAAGATTTTGCCGCCGGAAGCCGGCCGCGATCCGGCGTTCGCGGAACGCTTCACCCGCGAGGCCCGGGCAATGGCGAAGCTGAGCCACCCGCACATCGTAGCAATCTACGATTTCGGCCAAGCCAGCGGACAATACTACTTCCTGATGGAATATATCGACGGAACCAATCTGCGGCAGACGATGCAGTCCGGCGGGTTGAGTTCCGATCAGGCGTTAGCCGTCGTTCCGCAAATCTGCGACGCCCTGCAGTATGCTCACGACGAAGGCATCGTCCATCGCGACATCAAACCGGAAAACATTCTGCTCGACAAGAAGGGCCGCGTGAAGATCGCCGACTTTGGCCTCTCGAAACTCATGTCGAGCGGGGGAGATAATTTCCCTGACATTTCGCTCACCGGCACGCAACAGGTGATGGGCACGCTCCGCTACATGGCCCCCGAGCAGATGCAAAGCACCAAGACGGTCGATCACCGGGCTGACATCTATTCGCTGGGGGTCGTATTCTACGAGTTGTTGACGGGCGAACTGCCGATGGGACGTTTTGCTCCGCCCTCGAAAAAAGTACAGATCGACGTCCGGTTGGATGAAGTGGTGCTGCGTGCGCTCGAGCAAGAACCAAGCCAGCGATATCAACAGGCCAGCGACATTAAGACGCAAGTCCAAGAGATTGCCTTGCGGCCCGCGACGTCGGCCGCCGCCGTTCCAGCAACTGATTCGGTTCGTGTTCATAAGCTGCTAGACGCCGTCGACACGCGCAACCGGCGGTGGCAGCACTTAGGGTCGTTCGTGGGCCTTCTGTTGTTTCTGTTGGGTGCCGGTTTGATCGCGTGGCAAGGCGTGTTTCTCGGCATGGGAATTCCATTTATCGCTGGAATCTTCTTGATGGCGCGAGCCATCCGCACGAAACAGCGCTGGAATGTGGAGTACAAGCGGCATTGGATCCGCTTTGAAAATGGTGTGTTGACGGCGGAGAAGTTATATCTCGACGATGGACTCGTGACGGCCGGCGGCTTCGGGTACCGCATGGAATTACGGACCACGATCAAAGCGGGCGAAGGCAAAGGCGACGTGATCGTAGTCTGGACGGAAGCCGGACTGTGGCACTATCGCTGTCGAATTCATGTCGAGGAACTTCCCGCGGGTGCCGTTTCACCTTCCGCGAAAATGGCGGACAATACCGTCACCGCGCCGGTGTCCAGGATCAATCCGCGTTTCGTTTCGCTCTTGGCCACGTTGAACATTGTCGTGGCGCTTTTCTTGTTGGCCGCCAATGCCGCTCCCGATGAAATGCCGTTCCCGGAGTCCACGCCGCGGTTATGGCGCGTGTGGGGAAAAGTCGAAACGGCCTTGGGGTTTCTTTCGGCCGCCGGACTGTTTGCCGCTGGTGTGGGGCTCTTTCTGGGTCGACCGTGGGCTCGGCGGCTGGTGATTGGCGTCTGTATCTTTGAATTGGCCGCCTTGGTTATCGACATGCCGTACCTGATGCAAGCCTTTCTGCCGCACATTCTCAACGACATGCGCGAGTGGACCATTCAGCAGGGCGACACGCCCGAACAAGCCGAAACAACCGCGATCATGATCGGGTCGCTCTTTTGGGGCGTCCTTTTGCTTGTGTACTTGCCTTTCCATCTCGTGCAACTGGTTTACTTCACGCGTCCGCACGTGGTCGCCGCTTTCGGAGTTGAAACCGCCGCGCCGGCCAAACCTCGCCGTTCGTGGGAAGCGACGTGGCAATCGTGGCCAACGACCGTGCGGAATGTGAGCCAGGCGCTGTTGGTCGTAGTTTATTTCGGCTGCGTGATCATGGTCTTTGGCTATAGCGGTTCGAGTACGGTCACGCCCGCTGGACGCGATACGAAGTTCGCCGTCGGCAGTCCGACACCTTGGTTTGTCGCCGACTGGCAGCCGACAGGCTTTCAGTCAGCGGTCCGACTTAACTCGTGGTCAGTCGCCGTCGCGGTTCTTGGCCTGGGACTGTTGTGCTTGATTCGCCGGTTGGAATGGCTCGAACGCGGCCGTGTTCATTCAATGAACTGGCATTATGGAATCTGGGCATTTCTGGCGTTGGTTGCGGCGGGCATCGGCTTATTGAGTTGGTATGTTGGATAGCGTTTGGTGCGCTTACGCCATTCAGCAGGTGTCGAATGCATCGCCGGTCGAAGCAAAAGCCCCCATGGAAATGCACCACTTGGGATCGTTCATCTGCCGCCATATCCGTTGCAGCACGGGCAGCATCTTCCTCACCACGCGGCCCGCCGCGATCATCGCGATCGAGCGATTGAAGATCATGCAAAGATAGCGGGCCACCTCGTTGTCGTGGGTGGCACCTGGCAGTAGTAGCCGTCTCCGACGGCGACAATCGGTGTACCATCCTGGGGGCCGAGACCGCCAAAAACGCCGTTTGCTCAGGCCGGATTGCGCATCGCGGCCGAGAACGGCGGGATCGTACTGCCCCGCCAAGAGAAGAACCACGAATCCAACGAATGAACCTCCTAAGTGGAAACTCGCTTGAGGAAAATGGGCGGGCAGTGGCTAGAAGAACTCGTACCGTAGGATCCATATTCGCTGGATTCGTTCGATTCGTGGTTCTCATCCAGCCTCGTAAAAATTGTCGGTGCGCATTCAACTCGCTGGCAATGCATTATCTTCAATTGTCTGGCGCACCGTTTGTGCGGGTGCTACTGCGCCCAGGCACCCACACTCTCAGAGTGATGAAAACAATCGCCCCATCCTCCTTGAGAGGAGGATGGGGCCTTTCGGAACGTCGGAAGCCTACCGGTGTGCCCCACTCCAAAAGTTGTTGTTGCGGTGCATCTGGCTCTCGGTGAACCTCGGGAACCTTGCACCAGACCGGCCCACGCGGATGCCGCTGAGCTTCAACACGACATACTCGGGAAGATCGCCTGCGACCGTGATTCGCAATCTAGCCGACATGACTTCGACGCCGACGGTGGTCGGAATGGGGGTGGAGACTCCCACGACTTCGACGGAATCGCGTTCGCAGACATCCAGAAACGTCGAGTCGAGTTCGTGAATCGTCTCGACGCCGTTGATGCGGACCTTGAGCACGTCTTCAAACCGAACCTGCGGCGCTTCGACGCAGAACAGGCCAACATACTCGCCGCGCCAGGGCATGATAATCGTCTTATCTGCCGGCCCCGTCGGCCCGACTGGACCTTGAATTCCTTGCGGCCCCTGGGGACCAATCGCACCTTGCGGACCCATCGTGCCCGCATTCCCCGTCGGTCCCATCGGCCCGACTCCTCCCGTCGCGCCCGTGGGTCCGGCAATGCCTTGGCCACCGGTTGGTCCCGTGGCACCAGCCGGTCCCATTGGTCCTACTCCACCCGTTGCTCCCGTCGGTCCGATGATGCCCTGGCCTCCTGTCGGTCCCGTGGGGCCGGCCGGTCCCATTGGTCCCACTCCTCCCGTCGCGCCCGTGGGTCCGGCGATGCCTTGGCCACCGGTTGGTCCCGTGGCACCAGCCGGTCCCATTGGTCCTACTCCACCCGTCGCACCCGTCGGTCCGATGATGCCCTGGCCTCCTGTCGGTCCCGTGGGGCCGGCCGGTCCCATTGGTCCCACTCCCCCCGTCGCTCCCGTGGGTCCGACGATTCCCTGTCCTCCGGTCGGTCCCGTGGCACCAACCGGTCCCATCGGCCCGACTCCTCCGTTCGGTCCCATCGGGCCTGGCACGCCCTGTGGGCCTTGCGGTCCAATGGGCCCTTGCGGTCCCGTTGGTCCGGTTGGTCCCGTCGGTCCCGGGGTTCCATTAGCCATCGTATTGCTCCCTATGTTAAAGAGAAGAGTGGAAACGTTTCATTACCCTTGGCCAAGCTTTCAGCAGCCAAACCATGGATCAAAATCCGCGGGCGTCATGCTCACGATCAGCGTGGCACCCTCGCCATATCATTTGCTCCGTGCGCCAACTTGTATCTAGGTGTTTGATGTGATTCAGATTTGCAGCCTCGTTTCGCACCAGACCTGAACTCGGGCGTTTGAAATCCGGTCAGCGATATATCTTGCAATTCCTGCCGCGAAAAACATCCTCGCCAAAATTCGTAACCTTCGTGCCGTCGACGAGCAGTTCGCGAAGGCCAATCGGCTCAATGGCCTTCATGCCCTCGTCACCGATGCCGGTATTTCCCAGGTCCAGCCAAGCAAGCTCTGGCAATTCCACCAAATTCAACAGCCCAACGTTGGTGACCGCCGTGTTACGCAGGCCGAGGCTCGTTAACGTCCGCAGCGGACGCAGTTGCTTGAGGCCCAGGTCGGTGGTGTGCTGCCCCTCGCCCAGCAACAGCCTGGTGAGCGGCAGATTGCGGGCGATTAGCCCCAGGCCCTCATCGGTCACCAGCGAACCGCGCAAATCGAGAGTTTGCAACCGTTCCAAGCGAAGTATGTGCGCCAATCCATCGTCGGAGATTTTCGAGTCGATGAGGTTCAGCGTTTCGAGCCGATCGAACCGGCTCAGGCTTTTCAGGTCGTCGTTTCCGATGTTCGTCCGTGACAGGTCCAGCCAACTCACTTGTGACAATGGTTCCAAATGCCGCAACTCTCCCGAGGGAATCTTCGTGCCGGCCAGATTGATTCGCATGATCTGGAATGGCGGCGCGGGTAGATCTTCCAGGATGCCGAGTGAAGCCAAAAACTGGTTTTGATGCAAGGCGTCGATCGTCCCGCCCTGTTTGAAGACCCATTCCGCGGCGGCATGTTCCAGAGATAAGGGCGGTTGGGGGTCGAGAGCCGTATTCAATGGGGCTTCCGTGGCGGGTTCCCCAGCGGTCCCTGATGCGACTTCGTCCGACGCCGGAGCCGGCTGTGCGCCAGAGGCCGGGGCGGCGTCCGGCATCCCGGCCAATGGACGGACAGGGGATTGCGATACCGGGCGGTTCCGCGGTGGCGTTCCGAACCGCCAATGATTTGCCCAGAATAAGGCTGCCACGACAGCCCCCAGCAGGCAGGTTGCCGCGGCGGCACGCCGCCAAGAGATACGTCCCTGGCTCCGTTCCGGCGTCACATCGATTGGCGCATCCGCCGTGCTGCCATAAGCAGTCGTCGCCAGACTTTCAGATGCACGCGAGCCCAAGGCATCGAGCGCTTTAAGCAAATCATCGACTTGCGAAAACCGCTCGCTCGGATCCTTGGCCAGCATGCGTTGGTAAACTTTTTCGAGTTGCTGGCCGATGTCGGGACGTGCCTTACTCAGTGCGGGAATTGGCTGCTCTCGATGCGCAACGAGTTTCTCACCGGCCGAACCTCCCGGAAAGGGCGCGCGCGCATGCAACAAGAAGTACAGCGTGCAACCGAGGCTATAGATGTCGGAACGATGGTCGACCTTGCGAAGGTTGGCGAATTGCTCGGGAGCCATGAAGTCGACCGTTCCCAGCAGGTCGCCATCGGCCGTTAAATCGTTGGCCGTGTCAGGCTGTTCGCGGTCTCGCCAATCGGCCCATCTCGACAAACCGAGGTCGAGAATCTTGACCGTTCCCATCCGTTCGACGAACAGGTTTGAGGGTTTAATATCGCGATGAATGATTCCCTGGCTATGAATGTATTGAAGTCCCAGTGCCGCCTGGCGGATGTACTCAATCGCGGTCTTGACCGGCATCCGGCCGTTGTGCTTGACTTCGTCGGCCAGATTGCGCCCATCGATGTATTCCATGGCGAGATAGGGCACACCGTCGATCTCCCCGGCGTCAAAGGCCGTGACAATGTGGGGATGTTGCAGCGATGCCAAGGCCAGAATTTCACGTTGGAAACGGGCCACGGCGTGACGTGACCCGAGCCGCTTCTCATGAATGATCTTCACCGCGACCTTGCGGCCCATGGCGCGGTGCCGGGCCAGGAAAACCTGCCCCATGCCGCCGTCGGCGATTTTTTCCTTGAAGAGATAGGGACCCAGTTCGATGCGAGTTCCATCCATCAGCGATTGGACTTGGAATTCGGTGGCCTTGCCCGCCCGGACGAGGGCGCTGGCCACACGCCGCAAGAGCGGGTTTGTGACGTGGCTGGGGGGCTCGGCAAGCATGGCCCGGACTTCCTCTTCCGAGGCGATTCCAAGCTGCTTCACGCGTGCGATAAAGTCATCGAGTGTCGACGGCATCTGTGGACCTCACGCGGTAGTGTGTGCCGCGGCGAGCGAGTTTCGATCGCGGAAGAAACGCGCATTGTTCTGGATTCGTTCGTCATGGGGGGCCAGGTTTGCCGCAATTTCAGCCTGCTCGGCGGCCAGATCTGGTAGCCCCAATTTCCAGGCGCTGATTGAAAGCAGATCGTGCGGCAATGCGCCCCAGGCGCGCCCTTCGTTGAAATAGTCGGGCGACGGTTCGTTGATCGCCAGGGACCTAAGCGAGGCAAAGTACGCGCCGGAAAAATCGCCGTTCTGGTAGAGCGCTTCGGCCAGGTCAACCCAGGTTTCCCGCTGCGTCGAAATTTCGCCGACGGCCTTCCACAGCCAGGCGACTCGTTCCGCCTCTAACCCCAAGGAGGCGTGGCACCGCGCGATCAATCGGCACGCTTCACCGCGCTGTGCCGTCCATTTCGCGCGAGGTAAATCCAAGCTGCGCTGCAATTCTCGAATCGAGTTCGAGTAACGACCGTGAAACCAGTACTCGCGGCCCAAATAGTGGGCGACGCGCGGATCGTCCGGTGCCTCGTTGGCCGCGCGCTCCAACAACGGCAAATAGCCGCCACGGCTTTTCGATTCGTCCGGAAAGTGCTGGACCTCCAGTCCGGGGCACATCGCCACTTTTTCCGGACCTTCGCCCGTCCATTCGACCACCTCATGCACCGGCAGTTTCCAGCGGTAGCCATGCCGCGCATGAATCCGGTCATTCAAGAACACCGTCCCCGGTTCATCCTTGCCAATCCACGACGACACGAAGCGATAGCGCAACCGCGTGGCTTCTCCGGTCCAGGCCCGTTGCAACGCCGCCCGCCATCCGGGCAACAAAACCTCATCAAGATCGAGCGAAACACAAACTTCGACCGCCGCCGGTACCAGTGACAGGGCCGCGTTCCGCGCGTCATCAAAGCGCCACGGAGAAATCGAGATCGAATGGACAACCGCTTTGGCACTGCATAACGCGGCAATCGTGCCGTCCGTGGAACCGGTGTCGCCAACCACGACAACGTCGGCCTCTTTTGCACCCGACATGAAGCGTTCGACATGTCGCTCTTCGTCCCGGGCAATGGCATACACCGCCACACTCAAACGAGGCTCTGTCGAGGTCGGTTGGAAGGTGGTCGTCATCGACAACTCGTGAATCGCGGCGTCTGCGTGCCATTGAGTGCCGCTGCCGCGGAAAAGCTCGCCAGCCGATGACTTCCAACGGCTGATTGCTATTGCCGCAGCGAGTGGCGTATCGGGGCACCTGGCATCCTGAACAGGAGCGCATGGAAAAATAGTCGAAGTCGAGTCTACACTCTTTAGGGGTAGAAGCAACCTTCTGGCACTTCTGCGGCGTCGATTTGGCCAAAATGGCGATTCGGCAGTAGGGCGCGGCACTGTTTCTTATTCTGGCTGTGGCTTCGCGAACATTCGTTCCAGCACGAAATACCCTGGGGCGGCCATCCCCAGCGAACGATAGGTCTCGTGCGCGGGCAGGTTTTGGTCCTCGACATACAGCCGCAGCCCGATGATGCCTGGCGTGGCTTCGGCCAGTTGCCGGATGTGCTCGAACAGGCCGCGAAAGACCCCCTGGCGGCGAGAGCCCGGCTCTACATAGACGCTTTGAATCCACCAGATCTGGCCGTTCCGCCAGTCGCTCCACTCGTAGGTAATCATGGTCTGGCCAATGACGCGATCATCGTGGCAAGCCAGAAAATAGCGCCCGTGCGCCGACTGATCCAACACGGCCCGCACGCCCGCGGTGAGTGTCTCGCGGTTCAGGAGTTTCCCCTCAGTCTCTTCGGCGAGTCGCAGGTTGTAATCGACAATGGTCGGCCAGTCGTGGGGCGTGGCATCGCGGATCGAAAACGTGGCGGGCATGGTGTGATCCCCTTAAAGTTCTAGGCGGTCGGGCCGCGACGGCGGGTTAGTTGTCGCAGGAGCAAGGCAATCAAGGCAAACAGCGGCAGCAGCGCCAGGCAGAGCGCGGCCATGTCTTGCTTGCGGCCGTCGTGCAACAGCCGAAAAACTTGCGGAGCGACCATATCCACACCCGGGGGCAACACGATTAGCACAGCTCCTAAATCAGCGAAGGCCACCGCCCAGCCCGCCAGCCAGCCGCTGGCCAACAGTGTCCAGCGTTGCGGCAGCGCCACGCGAAACAACCGCGCTAGCGGCCCCGCGCCGTCCAGTTCGGCCGCTTCCAACATTTCTCGCGGAATGCCGCGCAGCCCGTGCCAGACAATCAACAGGGTCAGCGGCAAGGCCTTCATCGTCAAGGCCGCGACCGGTGCAAATCGCCGGTCATCGTACAAGCGGGATAACAGGGGCCAGTCGGGTTGGTTCAACAACAGCACCAGCCCGTGCCCTAACAGCGGTCCTGGTATGGCCCACAACAGAGCGGCCAGCATCCAGGCGGGCCAGGCACGCCAGCCCCCTCGGCGCGCCAGCCAGGCTGGCGGCACCGCGAGAATGAGCGCGCAACAGGCCGCCAGCGTGACCAGTTCCAGCGACCACCGGATGTCTTGATAATAACGCTCGTCGGTCGGTATGGCATTGACGCGAGCCAGGCAAACCGCCAGCGACCATTGACGCTGCACCTGGCCTTTGGAATCTGGCACGAACGATTCACCGGCGGCCTGGACCAGGCTGGCGATCGGTGTCAGCACCAGCAGGGAGGTCAGCAGGGCCGCCGCCATAAAACAGGGCCCACGGCTGGCTTGCAGCCGCATCACGGCTGACCGCCGAAACGAGCCGGGGCGTTCCGTCGGCATCAAGCCGGCGGCGAGCGCCAACCCGGCCACGATCAGCCCGGCTGTGATGGCCATCATCGGCAGCAATCGCAGCGGCAGAACGCCCGGTTCCACGGCATATTCCGTGTACAGTTCCTCGGCCAAGGTCCGCACGCGGAACAAATCGGTAACCGTCATTTCGCCCGTCACACTCACCGCCACCCACAGCGCGGCCACGCCAATCGCACCTCGGGCACCCGGCAGTGTGACGTGCCACAGCACGCGCCAAGGGCCGGTATCGAGCAGTGCCGATTCCTCCAGTTCCGGCTCGATCAGCCGCATGCCCACGCCCACAATGGCGGCCACCCACGGCACGGCCGCCGCGGTATGCACAATCACCGCCCCCAGCCAGCCATCAACCAGCACCGGCCCGCCCCACCAGGTGCGCAACCAACCGCTGCCGCCAAACCCGGCTTGCCAGGCACCCATCTGCACGTACAACGGCAAGAACAGCAGCAGCGACAGGCCCGCGGCCATCGTCCGCCGCAGCGGCAAATTGGTGCGAAACAGCAGCCAGGCCAACGCCGTTCCCAGCGGCACGGCACACGCCACCACGCTGGCCGCCAGCGTCAAGGTGGTGCGGGCCAGTAGGGCTGTCCGCGGATCGCCAAATACCATCGCGGCCAGAAAAGCCGCCAGCGGCGCGGCGAGCGCGGCAAACCACATCCACCGCCGGCGAAGATGGAGGTTGTTCATCAGGCGTGGCGACGCGCTAATTCTGATCCGCGCCTCCCAGCAGTTTTTCCTCGACCTTGTCTGCCTGCCAGGCCACGGCGGTCAGCACGCGGGTGACATCCAAGGGGTGCAGGGCATCGGCCAGTTGATTGGCTTGCACCACAATCGTTTCCGCTCCGCCTACATTCACCACGGCAAAGGCCCCGTGGATCATCTTGGTGTTGTAGCGCAACAGCGTCATGGCGTTCTTTTCGTTGGCCGGCCCGCAGGTCGAACTGTAGTTGACCAGGGCGTGCCCTTCCTCATCGGCGTTGTTGAAGCGGACATCGACGACTTGCTTGCGCATGGCGCCGATCGGCACGGTGATATGCCACAGGTCTCCTTCCTCGGCCACGGTGCAGCCTTGCGCTTGCGCCACCGCGCGAATCATCGCCTTGGGATCGACCGCTTGAGGGGCAACCGGCGCCAGGTCGCCAAAATCGGGTCCGCCACGGCTAGCGCTGCCAGCCGCCTTGCCCGGTAGCGGCGGAGGCGCACCCCCGCCTGCCGCCGGCTGGTTCATGGAATCGCGCATCATCTGCGGCAGCATCATGCCAAACCCGGCCCCCATTCCCATGCCCATCGCCCCGCCATCTCCGCCGCCGCGCTCGGCCAGTTTGGCCATGCTGTTGGCTGCTTGAAACTTCATGTAGCTGTTCAGGTCGCCCACGGCCCCCATGGAACTGCGGGCGTCGATGGCCTTTTGCACTTCCTCGGGCGGCGTAATGGCGTTGATAAAGAAATCGACCAGTTCCAACCCGTACTTGGCAAAGTCGTCGGCCACTTTGGCCCGCGTGCCGGAACTGATCTCGTCGTACTTGGCCGGCATGTCCAGCAGGCCAATCTTGAGCGAGCCGAGCAAGTCGTTCAGCCGGCTGACAACCATGTCCTTGAGGAACGACGTGACTTCGTCGGTGGTGTACTTGCCTTGCGTGCCGACCAGTGTGTTGAGCAGCAAGGCCGAATCGACGACCTTGAAGGAGTACTTGCCAAAGCTCCGCAGCCGGACCATGCCAAACTCGGCATCGCGGAAGGTGATCGGCTGGCGGGTGCCCCACTTCTGATCCAGAAACGTCTGCCGACCGATGAAGTAAACCTGACACTGAAAGGGGGATTTTTCCCATGGAATGGTGAGAATCCGCGTGATGACCGGCACGTTCATGGTCGTTAGC
Organism: Pirellulales bacterium; assembly: GCA_050247075.1. Taxonomy (GTDB): domain Bacteria; phylum Planctomycetota; class Planctomycetia; order Pirellulales; family JBFWUW01; genus JBFWUW01. Next base: position 99,462 of record JBFWUW010000013.1, read on the forward strand.
GTGTGCCGGCCCGGCCCAAAGCGGTCCATGGCCTTCCCCTCGCGGAAGAAGACCGCTTCTTGGTTTTCTTGCACGATGAGCTGCGCGCCCAGCTTGATATCGGCTGACCCCTCGGGCGGCACGCGCTGCACCAGCGAACGGTTGGCCTCGTCAAAATACTGAATGACTTCCATCCGAACCATGTCGCGCTAGCTCCTGTATCGAAGGTGCCCGCGGCGCGGACGCGCCGCGGATTTGTATCTTGATGATGTGGCGAGGCAACGGGCTGAACCGCGGCCGTCATTCTCGATTCTCGTCCGCGCGTTTGCAACGGTCGCGGGCAAAGTAAAGCAAATCATCGCTAATTTTCCACGCCTTCATCCGCCAACAACTGGGCGATGCGCTCGGCGGCGGCGGGCAGATCGTCCACGACGTAATCCGGGCTGGCCGTGCCGGCGGCTTCGGTCTGGCTGCCGTAGCCGGTGCGGACCAACAGTGTCGTGGCACCGATGTTTCGTCCAAAGTCGATATCGCTGGCTTTGTCGCCGATCATGAAGAGGTTGGGGGGCAGGGGGCCAAAGTCGCGCAGGGCTTGCTCGAACATGCCCGGCAGCGGTTTGCGGCACTGACAGCCATCCTCGGCGCGATGCGGGCAAAAATAAATCGCGTCGAGAGGCGCACCGCAGGCAGCCGTCAGTTCCCGCAGCCTGTCGTGGATTTGGCCCAGGCGTTCGACCGTGAAGTAGCCGCGGCCGATGGCCGACTGATTGGTAATAACCATCAGGCCCAACCCCAGGCCGCGCAGTTGCCGCAGTCCTTCGCCCGCGTTGGGGCACAGCACCAACCGGTCCGGGTCGTCCAGATAGTGGCAATCGACATTGATCGTGCCGTCACGGTCGAGCAGAACAAGGCCGCGGCGCGGCATTGGGGAATCAGTCACCGGCATGGCCGCCTTTCGCTCCGCGACGTCGATCGTAAGATGGAGTGATTTCAAACGTAGGGTGGGACAAGTGGCCTTCGATTGCCCAAGCAGACTGGCGTCATCCGCGATGTCCCACCATGCTCCGCCTTGGACCGCGGCAATGGTGGGACATCGCGGCGAGGCCATCTGTTTGTGGTCGCCGGAATGCCGCTCGTCCCACCCTACGCGAGATAACAACTTGAATCGGGCTTCCGCATCGGTTACGACAGGGGACTCTTGCTCTGCCGTTTAGGTCTGTTTCGCGCGCTGGCGGAATGTTTCGTTCGCCGCGCATGATCTTTCTTTCGCCCTTCTATCAGATTACCGAGTAACAAGCATGAGCGAATCTCCCCGGCCTTGGTATACCCTGTTGAACCGCTACCACTGGTTCGTGCTGATCGTGGCCGCCTTGGGCTGGCTGTTCGACACGATGGACCAGCAGCTCTTTACGTTCGCCCGGCAACCGGCGATGACGGAATTGTTGTCGCGCGAGCAGACCGTCACCGTGGATGGGGAGGAGAAAAAAATTCGCGTCGTGAATGAGGATGCCGCCGCGTCCGAGTCGCCGATAGCGATGACTAAAACGGAAGTTGCCGATGCGCAAGACAAGGTCAAGAAGGCCCTTAGTTGGGGCGGCACGCTGGCCACCTCGATCTTTTTGATTGGCTGGGCCACGGGAGGCCTGGTGTTCGGCGTGATTGGCGACAAAATCGGCCGCGCCAAGACGATGTTGCTAACGATTTTGCTGTACTCTTTGTTCACCGGGTTAAGTGCTTTTTCTCGCGGCTTTTTGGACTTTGCCGCCTTTCGTTTCTTAACGGGCTTGGGGGTGGGTGGAGAGTTTGCCGTGGGCGTGGCTTTGGTGGCCGAAGTCATGCCCGCGCAAGCCCGCGCCGCCGCCTTGGGAACACTGCAAGCCTTGTCGGCGGTGGGCAATATCACCGCCGCGCTCATCAGCATGTATCTGGGGCATCTGCAAGGGGCGGGTGATATCTCGCTGTTTGGCCATCCATTCAAAGCCTGGCGGATCATGTTCTTGATCGGCACGGTCCCGGCCCTGCTGGCGATCGTGATCCGGGCGAAACTCAAAGAGCCGGAACGCTGGCAGTCGGTTTCACACGACGGCGCGGTCGAAAAGCAATTGGGTTCTTATGCCGAGTTGTTCGGCAACCCTCGCTGGCGCAAAAACGCCCTGGCCGGAATGATGATGGCTTTTGCCGGCGTGGTAGGGTTGTGGGGCGTCGGTTTCTTTACGCCCGAACTGACTCGTCCCGTGTTGGAAGCCAAGCTCAAGGCGGACGGGCTTTCCCCCGACGAGATCGAAAGCGGCAAGGCGTTTTGGGTCGGCATCATGTTCATCATACAAAACATTGGCGGGGCCTTGGGGATTTGGGCCTATGCCTATGTCACGCAACGGACCGGCCGTAAGCCGGCCTTCGCGGTGGCCTTTGTCCTGGCCGCGGGCATGACAGCCTACGTGTTTTGGAACCTTAAGGAATTCAACCAGATTTTTTGGATGATCCCGATCATGGGATTTTGCCAACTGTCGCTATTTGGCGGATACGCGATCTACTTCCCCGAGTTGTTCCCAACGCATCTTCGCAGCACCGGTACGTCCTTTTGCTACAACGTGGGGCGGTTCGTGGCGGCCAGCGGTCCCGTGGGGTTGGGCCTGCTGACGACCAAGGTCTTCACCGAGGCGAAGGGCTACCAGGACGGCTTTCGGTATGCTGCCGTGGCCATGAGCAGCGTGTTGCTGCTAGGGCTCGTGGCGCTGTTGTTTGCCCCGGAGACGCGCGGCCAGGAGTTGCCGGAATAAGAAAGTCGCGTAGGGTGGGACAAGCGGAATTTAGCACCGCCACCTGGAACCGGTGTACCCGCGATGTCCCACCATGATTTGCGATGGGGGCCGCATTTGGTGGGACATCGCGGACAAACCGTGATCGCGTGGATGCACTGATGTCCGCTTGTCCCACCCTACGAGTTCCGTTCCCAGGATGCGCTACCGCTGCCGTTCGCTGCGTTCGGCCTGCTGTTGCCGGCGGAGGGCCTTGCGCTCGGCCTTGCTGAGCTGAGAATGGTCGGGCGTGGCGGTGGGACGGTCGATACGGACTTTGTTGCCCGACGAAATGCTGGCGGGCGTAACGGCCGGCTTCTTGGTTTCAGCCGCTTTGACCGGCTCCGCGGCCCGTTTGGCGGGCGCATCGGCGCGGCTTTCGGATTTAGCGGGTGACTTGCCTTCGGCCGCGGCGGCTGATTTGGCCGTGGTGGTCTTGGCTTCCGTTGTTTCGGCCGTTTTGCGTTTACGCTTGGGCTTGGCGGCCGCGGCGGGCAATTCGCCTCCAGCCTCCATCTTGACGTAGCGGGCGTGCGCCAACATCGAAATCAGCAGCAACAGGTCGCCCGTCATCTCGCAGCCCTCTTCCAGCATCACGCCGCGAGCGCCGCTGTCGGGCAGCAGCCAGCCCAATTGGGCCAGCACCGCCATGACAAAACAGCCGCCAGCCAACAGCAGCAACGCGGCCGAACCTTTGTGCTGGCGCATCTCCAGCAGCAGCCGAATGCCGACCGTCCCCAACAATGCCGTATAAGGAATGACCCACCAGATGGAGCCATCTCCCAGCAGCCGCTGGCCGGTGGCGTTGGACATGAGTTCCTTGAAGCCTTCGTGCAGGCTGCCCGTTTCGTCGATGCTCATGACCATCCAGCACAAGGCGGCCCAGATCCAAATGCGATAGCGTCCGTGGTAGTCGTCCATGCGCTGGCGGCGGACGAAGTAGACCAGCAACGCCCCCAGGGCGGCGGCCGAAAGCAATGTCGAGGAGAACCAGGCGGCCAGCGTCCCCTCGTCATCCAGATCGAACGCCGCGATGCGCCCGTCGGTGGCGTTTCGCGACAACGCCGGCATCCAATGGTACAGGCATTCCAGCCCGGCAATCAGCAATCCGCCGGCCAAAAACAGCAGCACCAGCGTACTGATGCGCTGGGGGGCCAGGTCGGTTATCCGCGGCTGTTCATCCATGAGGGCCGACTCTCCGTAACGGCGTGCCAAGCCAGCGACAGGCCGGTCGATGCGACGAATCCGCGCCGGGGCTTCGTCGCCGGGCGCGGTGCCGCCGATCGCTTCGTCGGCCAACACCCGACGTCGCCGTTCATCTCGCTGCACGATTTGCATAACACCAAACGGGCGGAATTCTATCGAGACATGTTCGCCAAGGTAAGCCAGGAATGCGCCGCCGCGAAACGAGCTAGCATCTGCCGCCTTCCGCGCGGGGGTGCCCCCTTCCGACATTCGGCATTTCAGGGCGGAACACTACAATCGACAGCCGGCCGCCCGACCCTTTGCCCGCCAAGCGCCGCTACGACCGGCAAGGTTTTGCCAGGCGGAAAAGTTGATGCTGGCGGTGCTGGCGCAAAGCGGAGAAGCAGTCAGCGGAGAAGCGATCAGCAGACTATAAATCAAGCCGGCCGCCATGTTTGCTTGGGGCGCGTTCGATCGTCCATGCCGGGCAACCGTGCCCTGAGTGGAAGGCCGATGCCGTTCCAAGCCGGCAAAGCAGGAGCTTTGCGGCGACGCAAAAAACAGACTGGCGTTGACCTATTCCCCTGGTATGGCTACTGTTGCGTGGCGGCGAGGGCCAAGGAATGCAACCGTTCCAGGGATGGAGCATGAGCCAGACATTGCGGCATATCGTGTTGCTGTTGGCCGCTTCCACGGCGGTGCAAGCATGGACCGCGCACCACGCGGTGACGACCGCACCCGATGCCGTGCGCTACGTCGCCCTGGCCGACGAAATGGAGGAAGCGGGCTGGCTGGCCACGGTTCGGGCAGAGTCGGAGCACCCCCTCTTTCCCACGTTGGTTTATCTGACCCGCCAGGCGCTGCGCGTCGCGCGGGGCGACTATGCCGAACTCGATGCGACCAGCGTCATGCTGGCATCCATCGTGCCGTTGGTCTTGTCGATGATTCCGGTCTATTTTTTGTTGTGCGTCCTGTCATCTCCGCGGCCGGCGTTTATCGGCGGTCTGTTCTTTGCCATGCTGCCGCGGATTGCCATGTTGGGGCCGGATGGCCTTAGCGATAGCACGCACTTGCTGTTGGCGGCGACCGGCATGTGGACGATTGCCGAATTTCTTGACCGCCTGCCAATCGGCCGGCACGCGCGGATCGTCCGCCGGCGAACGACATCCGCGACGGGCCAATGCACGGCGGCCGGATTGAGCCTGATGGTGGGTGGAGCCTGTTTGGGCCTGGCGCTGGCTGCCCGAGCCGAGGCGCTGTTGGTATTGCCCGCCTTGCTGCTCTGCATGGCCTGGATGTGGTTCCGCCCGGCTACGCGCTGGGCCGTTCCCGATGGCAGCGTGGGCCTGTTTGCAATCGTCGCGGGCCTGGTCTGCACCTTGGGCGTGTACTTCGTGATGATTGATGCCACTTCCCCTCGCGCTGCCCGGCAGCGGCTGTTGGGGTACGGAGATGGGCCGACCACCAAGCGCGCGGCGCGCGGCCGGAATGAATCGCTGGCCGCCACCTACAAACAAGCCTTGCCCGACGGCACGCGGATGTCGTTCGAGCAAAAAGACTCGTCCGTCAGCAGCCGTTTTAGCGGGTTCGCACCGGCTGCACGGCAGTATGCCGTCGAACTGTCGAAGATGCTGCAACCGATCGTGGGAGTGCTGGCCCTGCTCGGAACATGGCTGATGCAGCGGCAAGCGGTTCGCCCGTCGCAGCGGTTTGCCGTCTGTCTGTTTGGGGCTATCACGCTGGGCGCGGTGTTTCACGCTTCTCATACCGGATACCTGCAAGGCCGGCATTTGATCCTGGGTGTTGTGGTAGCCCTGGCACCAGCCGGTTGGGCCGCCGAGGCATTGGGAAACAAATTGGCCAGCGCCATTGGAAACAGGCTGCGCCCCGCGCTGGCCGGCACAAAGCAACCTTCGTCGGGCCTGGCATCTTGGGGCGTGACGGCCGTGGCGTTGGCCTCGCTGCTGCCTTTAGCGTTGCGGCCTTTGCATGCCACGCGGGCTTCGCATCGAGAGGCGGCCGTCTGGCTGCGGCAACAGTCGGCCGAAGGCGCGCTGGTTCTCGACAGCCACGGCTTTACCGGGTTGTACAGCGGGATTTCGACCAAGAACTACCAGTCGGCGCGGCGCGCGTTCGCCAGCCCCAATTTGGCGTTTGTCGTGGTGGAACAAGGAGAACTGGCCCTGGAGAGCCCGCGGTCGAAGACGCTGCGCCATCTATTGACGACATCCGCGTCCGAGGCGCATCGCTTTAGCAGCCCCACCCGCGACCCGCGGCACGACGTGATCATTTTTGAATGGCAGCCGGCACGTTTCGCCGAGTTGATCAACCCGCAAACCAAAATCGCCGGCAGCGACGCCATGCTGGAGCGGCTGCGGCGATAAGCCAAGAATTAGGCCGCCCGCTACGACAAACACGGCATCAGGATCATCATGCGAGACAACGTACGAGCTTTTGTCGAGATCGCCGCGACGGCCTGGGAACTGGCCGGCCCGGTCTATGAGTTTGGCGCGTACTGCGTGGAGGGGCAGGCGGATATCGCCAATCTGCGGCGGCTGTTTCCCGGCAGCTTGTATGTCGGCTGCGACATGCGGCCTGGGCCGGGCGTCGATCGGGTGGAAGACCTGGCCCAGTTGTCGCTGCCCGATGGCTGCGCCCGCACCATTATCTGCGTCGATACGCTGGAACACGTCTTCGAGGCGCGCCGCGCGGTCGATGAGATGATCCGCGTGCTGGCACCCGGCGGCACGTTGCTGGTCGCCGCGCCGATGAACTTTCGCGTGCATGATTACCCCAGCGACTACTGGCGGCTGACTCCCAGTTGCCTGTCTCGGCTGTTGGCCCCCTTGGATGCGGCCGTGATCGGCTGGCAAGGGGTGGAAAGCCACCCCCACACGGTCTTTGGCGCGGCTTGCAAAGGGCCGGTCCGCGGCGGTTTTTCCCGCGGGGCGGGCCGGTTCATGGATGGCTTTCAAGCCTGGCTGACGGCGCAACGGGCCGCCATACGCTGGCCAACCCGCGCCAAGAACGCCGTGGCGGGTGTTATCCGCGGCAAGGGAGAACGGAGGCAAATTCGTGATCGTTACCGAGCCAATTTCGCCGTGTCGCTTCCCGCGCGGCAATCGGCGGACCTGCTTAGTTTTCTAGCGCCGCGCGAGCAGCCCGCCTTGCCGGGCGAACTGCACAAAGCGGCGTGAAACCAGAACCGAATGTTGCCATGTCGCACTCAGCCCGCGTGTTGGTAGTTGGCCTCGATGGTGCAACATACGACATGCTGACGCCGCTCGTCGAGCGCGGCGCGCTTCCCAATTTGGCGCGGTTCATGCAATCGGCGGCGCTGGCCGAGTGCCGCTCGACCGCCCCCTGTATTACGCCGGCCGCCTGGACCACGTTCCAAACCGGAACCGACGTGGCCCAGCACGGCATCGTGGACTATCGCTACCTGGACCACGCTCGCGGGCAACTAGCGCTGAACAATGCCACGCGGATCGGCTGCCCGACGTTGTTTCAGACGCTGGCCGAAGCGGGGCACGAGGTCGTTTCGCTCAATCTGCCGATGACTTATCCGCCAGCGGCCAATGTCGCCGGCCTGGTCGTGGGAGGGCTCGATAGCCCTTCCATCTCGGCCGCCTTGGCACCTTATCCCCGGTTCTCAGAGCGGCTGCGAGCCAGCGGGACCAGGTTTGATCTTTCGCCCGTCTGGCGCCGGGTGCCGCAAGATGGGGACGAACTGGCGGCGGCGGTGGCGGAGACGAGGCAAGATTTTCGCGGCCGGGCCGCGGCCGCCCGGCTGGCCGACGGGTTTGTCGATTGGCGGTTGATGTTCGTGCAGTTTCAAACACTGGATGCCTTGCAGCATCGCTGCTGGCACTTGTTGGGGCTGGAGGGCGATTCGCCCCGCCCCACATGGACCAGCCAGATCTATCGCGCTTTAAAGGCCCTGGACGATGCCCTGGGGGAATTATTGGAACTAGCCCAACGGCGTGGCGCCAGCGTGATGATGGTGAGCGACCATGGATTTGGCCGGTTCCGGGGGAAGGTCTCCGTGCCGGAACTGTTGCGCCGGCGAGGGCTGTGGCGGCCGGCGGGGGCGGGTGATTGGTTGCGGCACATGGCGGCGCGGACGGCGCTAATGGGCCGCAAATGGCTGCAGCGCCGCCAGCGGCACGGAGCCAGCACGGCCAGCGTGTTGCGTCCGCCACAAGAAGTTTTGCCCACCGATTGGCGGCGCAGCCCCACGGTTGCCTTGCATGGCGACTTGGCGGGGCTGGTTTACCTCAACACGCCCGAGCGCTTCGGCCCGCAGTCTTGCGCGGCTCTGGGCACGCCAAGGCTGCGCGAAGAAGCGACGGCCGCCGCGATCGCCGCTTTTCAAGAGGCCCGGCATCCGGAGACGGGCGAACGGTTGTTCGTCGATGCCTGGTCCACGGCCGAGCGCTGGAACTGCGATCCGCTGAGCCGGTCGTTGCCCGACGTGGTGGCGATTCCAGCCGACGGTTTTCATACCCGCACCAAGTACGACGGCGGCAGGCGGCTGCTTTCGGCGGATTCGTTGCTCAGCGGCACGCATCGCATGCAGGGCGTGTTGATGCTCTCATCGCCAGGGGCGGCCAGTGGCCAACGCTTCTCCGCCGAATTGCGCGACGCGGCCCCCACCATCTTACGCATGCTGCATCTGGCCCCCGCCCCCACCATGACTGGCCGCGTGTTGGAGGAAATGTTGGGCGATTCCCAGGATGCCCATCCGTTGCCAGCGCGTGGGCTAAAACCCGCGCTACGGCCGGCTCCCGAGCCGGCCCTTTCGGCCGATCAACAACAGGTTGTCGAACAGCGGTTACGCGACCTGGGATATTTGGATTGATATGTAGGAGGCGATTCCATCGCCGCTGCCGTTCCGATCGGCGATGGAATCGCCTCCTACAGGGCACCCATTACCCTTCGCTGTTGCGCAAAGCCCGCTCTTCCAGCGTGTGGCTTTCTCGCTGACGGAGGTAAACCTTGATCGGAATTTCGCCAAAGGGGAGTTCGTCGCGCAGGGCACCCAACAGGTAGCGCATGTATGTCCGGTCGAATGAGTTGGGGTCGCTGCAAAACAGCACGATCGTGGGAGGCTGTTCGCCGACTTGCGTGGCGTAGTAAATCTTAGGCAGGTGCCCCCGCACCAACGGCGGCGGGTTGCGCTCCACGGCTGCCCGCACCATGCGGTTCAGTTCGCCCGTGCCGACGCGGGCCAGAGCCTGCTTGAACAGCATTTGCGAATGATTCAACAGCGCCTTGACGTTGCGGCCCGTCTGTCCTGTGATGAAGGCGATCGGCACGTAGCGCATGCTGCGGAAGGTGTCGTTGAGATACCGCACCCAGCGGTCGGTGGCCATCTGGCCTTGGTACAAGTCCCACTTGTTGACCACGAAGACGCACGGCTTGTATTGCTCGGCAATGTAAGTGCAAAGCTGCTTATCGACCTTGCTGATTTGTTGCGCGCAGTCAAAAAACAGCAACACTACGTCCGCCCGGCGGATGCTGCGCTGGGCCCGATGAAAACTGTAGAAGTCCAAATTGGAGTGGATGCTGGTGCGGCGGCGCAAGCCGGGCGTGTCGATAGCGACGAACGCCTTGCCGTCCAGTTCAAATCGCACGTCGACGCTGTCGCGGGTCGTGCCGGGAACCTCGCTGACGATCATCCGTTCGGCTTCGGCCAGATTGTTGATAAAAGTGCTCTTGCCGACATTCTGGCGGCCGACGATGGCCACTTTCATCGTCGGGTCTCCCGGAGCCGGTTCGTCGGTCTCGTCGGGCAGGCGCTCCAGAATCATCTTCATCAATTCGTCGCGGTTGCGGTTTTCCTTGGCGCTAACGCGCACCAGTTTGCCGCGGCCCAAACGGTAGAACTCGTTGGCTTCGGCCTCCAACGATTCAGAGTCGGTCTTGTTGGCCACGCAAATCACCGGCACATCGACGTACCGCAGGCGCTTGCCCACTTCCTGGTCCATGGGGGCCAGGCCCGAGCGCGTATCGACGACAAACAGCACCACATCGGCCGAGTCAATCGCCGCCTGGATCTGCTCGTCAACCTGGGCGGTGAGATTATCGACATCGTCGTGCCCCATACCCCCCGTATCGACCAGCTCAAAATAGCGCTCGTCCTCGCGCATCAGGTAGGTCATGCGGTCGCGAGTAACGCCCGCCACATCGTCCACAATGGCCAGCCGACGGCCCGCCAGCCAATTGAAAATGCTGGACTTCCCGACGTTTGGCCGGCCTACGATGACGACGTGTGGCACACCCATTGGTTTTCCGCGTGTTATCCAGATTATTCGAGGAGTGCCCTGTGACCAAGCCAAGAAACCGGCGACTATTGCGTTTTGGACCGCT
>JBFWUW010000014.1:0-105278 GCA_050247075.1 Pirellulales bacterium
GGAGCCGAGATCCACCGTAGTCGCGCCGAGATGCTGGCGGATTGCGGGGGCGATTTCGACATACTGAGGCAAAAGATTCGCGAGGACCAAGCCGGGTCGGGGTGCGTGATTATCGAGGCACCGGGACGAAGTGGCGGAGCGCCGCCTACCGTTGGCCTGACCGAAGTTCATTCGCCGGTCGTAGAACGAGAGTCGCATTGACAAATACCAACGGTATCATCGGCTTGGCGGCGAAAGGAATCACCGGTCCTCTTCAACCCATCCCAAACACCTCCAACTTGCGGTAACCGGCCGCGTAGATGCTGGTCCAGTCGGCATCGAAGGCCAGGCGGTGGATGTGGCCTTCCAGCACTTGCTTGGGGCCGTTGGTGGTGGGCCACGGTTTTTCGCGGTCGGCCTCCGGGGGTGGGTCGGGCAGCGCGTCTACTTTCCAGCAGGCCAGCACTCCGTTGTTGCTGCCGCCGCCGGCCCCGGCCAGCCACGGCTCGCTGGGGTGAAAGGCCAGGTCGTTGATGATCGCCTGATGCCCCTCGGCGGAGAACGCCGCCAGCCGGTTCGGTTGCCGCCAGTCCCACAATTCCACATGCAGCGGAGCCTGCAGGCCATCGACATTATTGATCTGGTTGATGCCGCCGGCCGCCACACGCGTGCCGTCGGGCGAGAAGGCCACCGCGCGGATGCCGCCGATGGAGCGCTTGCGCTGGACGGGATCGTACGTATACAGCAGCGGAACTTGAAACGACTGCGCCAGCGTGCCGGTGAATGTTTCCCACACGCGGACCTCCCCGATGCGGTCGCCGGTGGCCAGGAACTGGCCGTCGGTGGAGGGGGCCACCACATACAAGGCCGTGACGAATCCTTGCGGCGTGCGCTGGGCGTGCCCTTCCAGCGTGCGCACCGCCGCGCCGGTCTCGACATCCCACAGCTTGACCAGCATGTCGTCGCCAACCGTGGCTAGCAGGCCTGTCCCCGGCACCAGCTTGATGTCGCGAATCCAGCCGGCGTGGGCCTCAACCTGCCGGACGATCTCGCCCGACTCGGCGTTCCACCAGATCAACCGCCGGTCGTACCCGCCCGAAATCACCCACTTGCCCGCCGGCCGATCCACAAACACCAAGGCCGACACATAATTATCGTGCCCCGGCCACCGCGCCACCGGCTCCTTCTTCTCGGCTGCCAAATCAAACACATGAATGCCATAGTCCGAACTGCCGGCATACACTTTGCCTGCCGCATGGTCCACGCAGAGACCGTAAAAAGTCTCCGGGTGGTTGTAGACGGCAAGAGATTTGATTTGGGCGGGGTCAAACATGGGACATTTTTGATTTTCGATTTTGGATTTTCGATTATTTTGTTCGAACCTGGGAATTGATCTATTTGGCGACTGAGACGCGCGGGCATTGGCCTCACGCCTCACGCCTCAATCTAAAATCCAAAATCACAAATCCAAAATCCCCTCGATCGCCTTCGTCTTCTCTGGCACCAGCGGAATCGGCCGTGGGCCCAGATAATAGTGCTGTTCCGGGTCGATGCCGACCGCTTTGTAGAGCGTGGCCATGACATCGCCGGCGTCGACTTTGTCGGTGGCCACCGTGTGGCCGTCGGCGTCGGTGCTGCCGTGGACCGCGCCGCCGCGGATGCCACAGCCCGTGAACGATGTGGACCAGGCGCTGGCGAAGTGGTCGCGGCCGACATCCTTATTGATCCCCGGCGTGCGGCCAAACTCGCTGAGTGTGACGATCAGCGTCTCTTCCAGCAGCCCCCTCTCGGCCAGATCGTCGATCAGCGTGCTCATCACATGGTCCAACTCGCCGACCAGTTCGCGATGGCTCTCAAAATTGTCGGCGTGGCTGTCCCACCAGGCGCGGGCCACCTTAACCATCGGCACGCCCGCCTCAATCATCCGCCGGGCAATCAAGGCATGTTGCCCGAAGTCAGTGTGTCCGTAACGGTCGCGGACGGCTTGCGGCTCTTGCTCGATATCGAACAGCTTGTCGCAGGCCATCAAACCCTTTACGCGGGCGTAGCTGCTGTTGTAGCCCTTAACCTCGGCCGCGTCGCGGGTGCGGTTGAACCGGTCGCTCAGATAGGCTCGCAAATGCTCGCGGTCGGCGTGCTGCAATTCGCTCAGCGTTTCTGGCCGGGCCAGGTTGTCGGGCTTCATGGAGCGGTTGAGGTGCATGGCGGCGTACCGTCCGCCTAAAAAACCGGGGTCGGGCCGGCGGTGTCCCTCGGTCGCCAGGTAGAGCGAAACGTAGTCGGGCACCTGGCTGTCGATCTGGCCCAATTCCTTGGCCACCACCGCGCCGACATCGGGAAAGACCAGGCCCGCCTCGGGCGTGCGGCCGGTCTCCATGATGATCGCCGCCGTACCGTGGTCGGCCACGCGGGTATCCAGCGAACGGACCAGCGCAATGCGGTTCATCCGCTGGGCGATGTTCGGCAGCAACTCGCTGATATGCACGCCGGTCTGCGCGGTGGCAATGGCCTTGAACGGCCCGCCCGTCGGCCGGCCCGGCTTGGGGTCCCACGTTTCCAGCTGGCTCGAACCGCCAGCCAGCCACAGCAGCAACACATGCTTGTGCCGGTTGCGAAGTTCATCGGCCCACAGCGGATTGTAAGGAGCCTCCAGTCCGCCCAGCGAAACACCGAGCGCCGTGGCCAGTCCGCCGTGAATAAACTGCCGACGGTTAAAGCCGTGGTCGGGCGAACCGCAATGTTGGTTTGGATGGCGAGTCATGGAAGTTATTCCCCGTCAATGATTAAAGCGAAACTCCGCCGACGTAAACAGCGCCCACACCAATTGGCTGCATGCTCCCTTGCGCTCTTCGCCGGCGCGGGCGAGGAATGCCGAAAGCTCCGTCCGTTCGTCGTCGCTGGGGGCGCGCGACAGCACCGTCCAATAGGCTTTGTTCAACAACTCGTTGTCGTCGGTGATTCCGGCCAGCCGGCCCGCCAGGTTGTTGCCATTGGCAGCGGCCAGTTCTTGAATCCGCGGATCGTTGGACATGAACAGCGCCTCGACGGAACTCGATTGAAACCCGTCGCGGCGGCGGTCGAGCGGTTCGGCGCGGCCATAGGCCGCCCCCTCCGCGCCCAAGTAACGCTGCTCGCGGGCCGCATCGTCGGCCGCCATGTCGTAGCCTTCATCGCCGGCCACTAGCACGGCCGAGCGAGCGTATTCAATAGGTGTCAGCGGCTTGATCGTGGCTCTGGCGAAATGTTCCGGCGCAGGCGGTTCCGCCTGGCTAGTCCATTCGCTCGATAACTGATATGCCTGACTCGATACAATCCCCGCCACCAGCCGGCGAACGTCATAGTGGTGGCCGGCCAGATCGGCTCCCAAAAACTCCACCAGATCGGGAATCGACGACGGATTTTGCGAATGCATCTGCTCCACCGGATGGACCAGCCCGCGTCCCAGCAGATAGGCCCAGAGGCGGTTGGCCAGCGATTTGCTGAGGAACTTTTGCTCCTCGATCGCCAGCCGCACCAGCTCCTCGCGCGGGCTGAAGACCGGCGGCTCGTAGCGGCCAGCGGCTTCGGCTTCCTGTCGGCGTTCCACCACACGCGGGTCGAGGCCTAGCCGGGCATCTTCCACCACTTGCCCGCCCAAAAACATGATGGCGGCCTTGTGCTGCGTACCGCTGGTATCGACGAAGGAGACTTCCCCCACGTCCTTCTCGATAATCACCGGCGGCTTGTTGTCCTTGGCTGGCTGCAGCCGGCTTAGAAAGCCGACCATGCCATAGTAATGGTGCTGCTTCCAATCGTCCACCAGCGGGTGGTCGTGGCACTTGGCACAACTGATATCGACGCCAAAAAAGACGCGGGCCGTGTCGTTGGTCAGTTCGTCCAGCACGCGAATCCGCTTGCTAAGGAATCGCGACGCCACCTGCTGCTCAGGCGTGTCGAACGGACCCAACAGCAGTTGAGCGAACAGCGAGTCCCATGCGCGGCCCTCTTTCAGCGACTTTCGCAGGTAGCCAATGAACTCGCGGTCGCCAGCGTATTTGCCTTGGATAAAATCATCCAACAACTCGCCCAGATGCAAGTCGAACTCCCGGCTGTCGATCAGCCGGGCGATGGCCCGCTGGCGCTTGTCGGATGTGGCATCCGCGGCAAACTCGGTCGCCTCGCGATAGCTTGGCACGCGGCCCGCCAGGTCGATCGTCACCCGCCGCAAGAAGGTGGCATCGTCGCACGATTCCGCCGTTTGCGTGCCAGTCGCGGTCCAATGTTGCTGGGCCAGTTCATCAATCCGCCGCGTCACTTCCAGCGCCGCCGGAAAAACCGCTGGCCGCTCGGCCGCGGGTACCGGCCCGGCATCAGCGCCGCAAGCGGCGGCAAGGCAAAAGAGCGCGGCGGTTAACATGCGGCAAAGTCTCCACCGTCGGCACAGGCATTTTAGAGTTTGTTGGATCGATCAACCTTAGCGAACTTGCCCACTGCATGGCGTTCGGCCTTCCGTTGGTCGGCCAGAATTCACAGGCGGCGCAACACGCAATAGGAGGGATCGTGGAAAGCCCTTGGCATTCCACGACATATCGCCTTGAGGAAATCAACCCAATCGACCGCCTTTACATAGACGCATGTTAATGGGTCAGGGCGACCACTGTCAAAGGCATTCTGGCCAGCAAGCGCCTGCCAGTCGGCGGAACCTACGCGGTCAACCCAACAATGTTGCCCACGCGATATTCCGGTTTGCTTGTGGACGAACCGATCTCAAAGGTTCATGCATGTGCAGTAAGGGAGACTTGGCGTAGCTGCAAGGCCTCAATCTCCCACCGTCTGCCAGCCTCCATCGGCGAAGGCTGAACGGAGCGCGGCCAGGTTTACCTTCAAGGTCTGCACTCCTTCGGCCAGCGAACAGAGTGGGGGTGCCTTGCCTTGCACGTAGTCCAGAAAGGCCTGTTCTTGCCGGGTAAACCATTCGTCCCGCTCCTCGTGCTGCTTCGATTCGTCGTGCCACGCACCTCCTTCTGGCGAACCGTCGGGATGGACCTTCCACCGCCAGCGCTGTTCGTGATATTCCCAACGGGCCGTGCCGCGCTCGCAGACGACGGTGAAGGTCAGTTCGTTGGGTGCCTGGTGCTGGTTCATGGCATAGCTGGCCATGGCCGCGCCATGCCGGGCCAGGCAATGGACAGTGTCTTCCACCGTCACCCCTTCCAGCACCTGGTGGGATGCATCGGCCACGATCCGGTTGATTGGACCCAGCAGCCACTCGCCCGCGTTCAGGTAGTGCGTCATGGCGTCTTGGATGGCACCTCCCCCTTGGGCGCGGTCGGTGTAGTAGATACTTCGATAGGCCGGTCGGAAGGTGGGAAAATGCTGGCCCGCGGTCACGGCCAACTGCACCGGCCGACCGAATCTGCCCGATACAACCGCCTGCCGCATGGCCACCAGGCACAAGTCGGCCCGCAAAACGTACCCCACGGCGGCGGGTAGGCGGCGGGCCTCCACCGTGGCCAGTAATTCCGGCACGCCCTGAAGCGATGTCGCCAACGGCTTTTCAATCAGCAGGGCGATACCACGCTCGGCCAACCGCTGCGCGATCGCCACGTGCGAGGGGGCGGGCGTGGCGACGACCGCGGCATCCCATGGTTGGTCCAGGGCGAGATCGAGCGAAGGGAACGCTTCGCCGATCGAGTAGCGCCGCGAGATGGACTCTCGCAGGGTGTCGTTGGTCTCGCAGATACCGGCCTGCACGCGGCCCGTCGCCAACATGCAGCGGACGTGCCGTTCGCCGATCGACCCGACACCAATGGCCAAAACTCGTAACAAGGCTGCTGCTCCCATTCTGGCTGAAATCGCCCAAAAACCGGGGGGAATACCACCACTGCCACAGTTTGCCCGATCGACGACACGGCGGCTAGCGGCCCGCCCGAAAACAGGCCCGGGGCTGCCACAAAAAAAGCTAGGCTTGCAGGGATACTGCCGCGGCTTTTTTCCCTCTCCCGGCGTACCGGGAGAGGGAGCATCGGCGTTGTTGCGCCGACCCAATCGGCGATGGAATCGCCTGCTACAGATTTCCTTTCCCTCTGGGAAAGGGAGCCTGATGTGGAATTTAATTCGGACCATATCCCATCCTGGTGCGGGCTTGCCATGATTGCCACCCTCCTCCATAGCCAGCTTTGCAGCCGGGGGTTGGCGGTGCGCCTGCGAATGTGGAGTGCGGCCTTTGTCGCGGGGCTGGCGGCGACGGTCGCCATACGCTGGAATTCCGGTCCCGTGGCGGTCGTGGAAGGGACCGGTTGGATGGCCTTGCTGGGGACCATCATCACCGGCGCATGCCTGACAGGTTGGCGCGTGGCGCAATTTCCCAAGACGCGCACGGCGGAGTTCTACCTGATGGTCCCCGCCAGCGACTGGCAAATCCTGGGGGGCGAAGTGCTGGGGGGCATGCTGCGCACGGCGGCGGTGGCCGCCACGATGCTGCCGTTGTTGGCTTTGTTAAAAGCCGCCGGTTGGATCACTCTGGCCGATGCCGCCGCGCTGCTGGCCATTCCGTTGGCGGCGGGCTGGCTGGCCGGGATCGGCCTGGCCGTGGTCGCCTTCGAGCCTCGCTGGGTGCGGCGACTGGCCGAACGAATGCTATTGGGGCTGATCGTGGCGTACCTGGTGTTGTTCGGTCTGGCCGGCAACTCCTTCTTGCCGTGGGCGCTGCGGACCTGGTACCTGTGGACCGGTTCATCCGCCTGGTCGCTAACCGATGTCGGCGCGGTCTGGCGATACTTCAATCCATTTCGGATCTTGGGTGCGGTGGGACATGCCGACGGGCACGGCTTGTGGCTGCGACTGGCCGCGACCGCCGGCCTGATGCTGGCCTTGTCGGCGCTCGGCTGTTGGCGATTGGCCTGTCGGCTGCGGCGGCATTACCTGGAGGAAAACTACGGCGCGGGCAGCCGCCACCGGCAAATGGCCCGCCCGATTGGCGAAAACCCGCTAGCCTGGTGGACAGCCCAGCGCGTGCTGCGGTTTCGCGGACACGTCAACTTGTATCTCATGTGGTGCGTCGTCGGCATGTATGCCGCCTGGCTGTTCATGGGAGACCGCTGGCCAGCCTGGCTCGGTTCGGGCGTGATGCGGAGAATTGCAGAGATGGGGGGCGAAGCCATGTTGGGCGTGGCCTGTCTGCAATTGGCCGTGGTCGGCGTGGCGTTCTTGGATGGCCTGTGGGACAGCAACCTGCGGCAGCGATTGAGCCGCTTGGAACTGCTGCTCGTCAGCCCGTTACAACCGCGGCAATACCTTACCGCCAGCCTGATCGCCGGCTGGACGCGCGGGCGCGGCTACCTCCTGGCGATGTTAGTCGTTTGGATCGCCACCGCCGCCGCCGGACGAATCGCCTGGTGGACCTGCCTGGCCTTGTGCCTGCTATCGTTGAACTACATAGCGTTGGTTCTGTCGCTGGCATTTCGCAATTTCGGACGCATTGCCGACGACCGCGCGGCGGTTTGCTGGGGATTGGCCCTCTCCATTGGCCCGCCCCTGCTAGCCTGGGGCTTGCACACCGTCGGGTCGCCTTTGTCCCTGGCCACGCCCCTGGGTGCCATCTACTGGCTGACGCTGCCCGCGGGCGAACAAGCCGCTTGGGGATTGGACCATTGGCGCTGCGCGGCACTCATCACCGCCTCCACCTTATTCTGCGCGGTCCTTACCCGCGGCCTGCTGCTTTCATCGTTGGGCCAGTTCGAGCGGACGATCCGCGACGCATTCGCCCGGCACATCACCGCGCCCAGTCCTGGGCAGTCTGGCTAAATCGACACGGTAGGGTTGGACAAGCGGCAGTCGGCGGCCCACCCAGACATGCCTTACCCGCGATGTCCCATCAACGGTGGCCGCCACGCCAAATCATGGTGGGACATCGCGGATAAACCATGTTTCGATGGTCCGTTATCAACCGCTTGTCCCACCCTACGCCGATCTTACGCTTGCCGTTGCCGATGCGTGGAAATAGAGTAGTGGTCAGCCACCTTCTTTAACCGGAAGGCTGGCCAGGCTGTCCACGACGATTTCCCTCCCGATAGAATGCAACGCCGAGTGTTTGCCCCCGCGAGTGGCAACCGCCATTTGGCGGACCCGGCTGTTCCCGCCTCCCCTGTTGCTCTCCACGATACTTCTTCAGGAATTGAACCCGATGCGCCGCTCTTGCTCGATCATGGCTTGTTTACTACTCACTGTGGGCGGATGGTTGTTTCTGGAACAAACCGCGGGCGCGGCCGATCCACCGGCGACGCATTGGATTTGGTCTAACGCCCAAGCCTCGGGAAATGAGACCATTTATCTGCGGAAGACTCTGGATTTGCCGGGGACCGTGAAGACGGCCCGGTTGTCAACCGCCTGCGACAACGTCATGACCTTCTACGTCAATGGCGAAAAGCAGTTTGAACATGCTTCGTGGAGCGAACCGGCCAAGGCCGAGCTTGGCAAGAAGCTGCGTCCTGGCAAAAACGTGTTGGCCGTCCTGGCCCGCAACGAGGGGGGCCCCGCCGGTTTCATGGCGCAGTTGCAGATTGAGCTGGAGGACGGCGGAAAGCTGTCGATCGTTAGCGATGCCTCGTGGCTGGTTTCGACCAAAGCCGAGGAGGGCTGGCAAAAGCCCGACTTTGCCGACGCCGGCTGGAGCAAGGCGCATAGCCTGGGCAAGTTGGGGATTGCCCCGTGGGGAATTCCTGGCCAAGGAGGCGCGCCAGCCGATCCCGGTGCGGCCACCGCCGTCGACCAGATCACGGCGCTGGATGGCTTTAACGTCGAAATGCTGTACTCCGTTCCCAAGGAGGAACAAGGGAGCTGGGTCAGCCTGACGCCTGACCCTAAGGGCCGGTTGATCGTCTCTGACCAGAACGGCAAGTTGTATCGGGTGACGCCCGGCCAGGATGCCGACGGCACCAAGGTGGAGCTGTTGGATCTACCCATCGGACAGGCCCAAGGGTTGTTATACGCCTATGACTGCTTGTACGTCACGGTCAACGGTAGTGCCGCGCAAGGCAGCGGCCTGTATCGCCTGCGCGATACCAACGACGACGACCAATTCGACCAGGTGGAATTGCTGAGCAAGATTAGCGGCGGTGGCGAGCATGGGCCGCACGGCGTGCGCCTGGGGCCGGATGGACTGCTCTATCTGGTGGCAGGCAACTTCACGCAAATTCCCGAAGGGAGCGACAACAACGCTCCGCATCGCAATTGGGCCGAGGACCAGCTTCTGCCGCGCAATCCCGACGGCGGCGGCCACGACCCGCACATCATGGCGCCGGGCGGCTGGGTGGCTCGTTGCGACAAGGATGGCCAGAACTGGCAACTGCTGTGTGCCGGCCTGCGCAACGCCTACGACATCGACTTCAACTCCGTGGGCGAACTGTTTACTTACGACAGCGACATGGAATGGGACACCGGCACGCCGTGGTATCGGCCGACGCGCGTCAACCACTGCGTCAGCGGAGGAGAATATGGCTGGCGGAACGGCACCGGCAAATGGCCCGAGTATTCCATCGACAGCCTGGGAGCGGTGACCAACATTGGCCTCGGTTCGCCGACCGGCGTGACCTTTGGGACGGGTGCCAAATTCCCGGCCAAATACCAGCACGCTTTGTACATCAACGATTGGACCTACGGCAAGATTTACGCCGTCCACCCGGTCGAGCAAGGGGCAACGTATAGCGGCACGTTCGAGACGTTTATCTCTGGCCGGCCGCTGCCCGTCACCGATATCTGCGTCAATCACGACGGTGCGCTGTACTTCACCATTGGCGGGCGCGGCACGCAGTCGGGCCTGTATCGGGTGACCTACGCCGGCAGCGAACCGACCGCGCCAGCCCCGCTGCCGGAGAACAAAGCAGCGGCCGAAGCCCGACAGTTGCGGCACCAGTTAGAAACCTTGCAAACACAGGCATCGGCCGAAATCGCCGATACGGTTTGGCCCCATCTGAATAGCGGCGACCGCTCAATCCGCTATGCCGCCCGCGTGGCGCTGGAACATCAAGAGCTTGCATCATGGAAAGATCGCGCGCTGGCTGAAACCAAAACCACGGCGGCCTTGCAAGCCCTGACAGCCTTGACCCGCGCTGGCGATGCAACGCTGTTGTCGCCGGTTGTCCAAAAGTTGAATTCCTTGCCGCTTCGGAGCATGACCGAGGAGCAACTGTTGGACGCGCTGCGAGTTTACGGGCTGGCTTTCATTCGCCTGGGCGAACCGACACCGGAGCTACGCGCCGCTACAATTGAGATTCTCAGCCCGCTCTTTCCGCATCAAAGCGAAAACGTCAACCGCGAACTGTGCCAGGTGCTGGTCTACCTGGGCGAGCCGACGGTCGTGCCGCGCGGCATGGAGCAACTGAAGCTGGCCCAGACGCAAGAAGACCAGTTGTTCTATGTGCTAGCTCTGCGGAACATGTCCGCTGGCTGGACGCCCGACCTGCGCCGGACCTACTTCGGCTGGCTGAATCTGGCCGAAACCAGCTATCGCGGCGGGGCCAGCTTCCGAAAATTCTTGGAAAGGATCCGCTCCGACGCCCTGGCCAAGACCAGCGAGGCCGAACAACTGGCTCTGAAAGATGTCTTAGAGCAAAAGCTGCAGGTGGAGGCGGTTCAGTTAGAGACCACGCGGCAGTTCATCCACAACTGGCAGATGGAAGACCTGCTGCCGCTAGTGGCCGATGTCGAACAGGGCCGCTCCTTCGAGAAGGGCAAGGCGGCTTATCAGGCGGCCCAGTGCTACAAGTGCCACCGGTTTGCCGGCGAAGGGGGAGCCACCGGCCCCGACCTGACCGGCGCCGGCAGTCGTTTCAACCCGCAGTACTTGTTGGAATCGGTGATCGTGCCGTCGAGAGTCATTTCCGACCAGTACCTGAGTTCGCTGATTGAAACCAGCGACGGCGAGGTCATCACGGGCCGGGTGATCGAAGAGACCGACGCCTTGGTCAAGGTCCGCACGAATCCGTTCGCTCTGGATCTGGTGGAAATACCCAAATCCAAGATTGAGTCGCGGCAGCCAACGCGCATCTCCGAGATGCCGCAAGGGGCCATCAACGTGCTGACCAAGGAAGAAATCCTTGACCTGATCGCCTACATGCGTTCCGCTGGCAACCCCCAGGACAAGGCCTTCAAATGAAAGGCTGAAGGCGAAAGGCTGAAACCGAACACTGAACACCGAACACTCCTGCGCATGAAAATCACTGCCGTCGAAACGCACGTCTGCCACGCGCGGATGCGAAACTGGATCTTCGTCAAAGTCCGCACCGACCAGGATGGCTTGTGGGGCTGGGGCGAGGCGACGTTGGAATGGTGTACCCGCGCCGTGGTGGGGGCGGTGGAGGATATCGCCCAATTGATCGTGGGGGAGGATCCCACGCGGATTGAGTACCTGTGGCAGATGATGTTTCGCCAGCACTTTTGGCACGGGGGCGATGTCGTGCGGGCGACCGCCATCAGCGGCATCGACCTGGCGCTGTGGGACATTTTGGGCAAAATTCATGGCGTCCCCTGCCACAAACTGTGGGGCGGGCCGGTGCGCGATTACATCCGCACCTACAGCCATTTGGGCGGCGGCAAGATGGAGGACTTTTACGACACCGACCCGGCCGACGCCAAGCGCTTCGGCGAACTGGCGATCCAGGCGGTGGAGGATGGTTTCACCGCCTTCAAGACGATGGCCGTGCCAGAGACAATGCCGATCGAGGGCCTGCGGCCGGTCAAATATGCCGAGGCATGCGTGCGGGCCATGCGCGACGCGGTCGGCGACGATATCGACATCATGGTCGATTGCCACGCCCGCCCCAGTCCGCGGATGGGGCTGCGGTTCGCCAAAGTCCTGGAACCGTACGGGCTGTACTGGTTCGAAGAACCTTGCTGGCCCGAGTCGGTCGGCGGGCTGGCCGAAATTCAACAAGCCGTCAGCACGCCCATCGCCACCGGCGAGCGATTGATCGGCCAGCACGGTTTTCGCGAACTGGTCGAGCGGCGCGCCGTGAGCATTTTACAGCCCGACATCACGCACTGCGGCGGCCTCAGCGAGGCCCGCCGCATCGCCGGGCTGGCCGAGCTGCACCGCATGGCAGTCGCACCGCACAATCCGCAAGGCCCGGTCAGCACGGCGGCCAGCCTGGAATTTGGCTTTGCCACGCCCAGCTACATTGTTTGCGAGAGCGTCCATCTGGATGTCCCCTGGCGGCAAGATGTGGTCAGCGAGGGATTCACCGTCGAACGCCAAGGCCGCATCGTCCGCCCCGGAACGCGCCCCGGCCTGGGCATCGAAATCAACGAAGCCGAAGTCAAAAAGCATCCGTTTCAGCAAGAGCTGCTGCAACGCAGCTTCTACGCCGACGGCGCGGTCGGCGATTGGTGAGACATTTTGGATTTTGGATTTTTGATTTTGGATTGCCTGGGGTGATTGTTATCAATAGACGTTGATGCTTGTGGTAGTGGCCAAGTTCGGCGGTTGGTCGTATTGGGAGGTGATTCCATGTGGATGCCTGGTACACCGCAATCTGGCGGAACGCGGCGGGCTGGCGGCTTGTTGTCGCGCCGGCAAGCGCTGGCTGCTGGCGGATTGTCGCTGTTTGGCGGCATGAACTTGCCCGGTTTGTTGCGGGCGGAAGCAGCGCCGGGCGGCGCAGCCCGGCCGGGCAAGGCCAAGAGCGTCATCATGCTCTACCTGCACGGCGGAGCGCCGACGCAAGACATGTTCGATATGAAACCCGCCGCCCCGGTCGAGGTGCGCGGCGAGTTCAATCCTATCGCCACCAATGTCCCCGGCTTGCAAATCTGCGAGCATCTGCCGCAAATGGCCAAATGGATGGACAAAGCCGCGGTGATTCGCGGGCTATTTCACCAGGCCGGCTGCCACAATGAAATTCCCAGCTTCACCGGCTACGAGTCACCGCAAGGAGACACGCAGGCCCTACCCGACAATTTGCCCCCCAGCATGGGCTCGGTTTGCGAGTTTCTCAAACCCGACGACGACCGCCGGCCGGCCTACGTCCACTTGCCGGCCCCATTGGCCTACATCGGCGAATCGGGCCCTGGGGCGGGCTTTTTGGGCCGGCGTTACGATCCGTTGATGACCAGCGCCACGCCCACGGTCGATCCCGGCGCGGACATTAAATACCGGCCCCATCCGCCGCTGGTCCGCGGCATCCCGCGGATCAGCGACAGCCAATTGATTGAGGGCCTGTCGCTGGACCGCGTGGGCCAACGCAAGGCCCTGCTATCTCAACTGGATGACGGCCTGGCACGGCACGCCGCCGAGGCGGCCGGCTTCGACCGTTTCCAACAGCGGGCCTTCGACGTGCTGGCGTCGCCGCAATTGCGGGCCTGTTTCGATCCGGCATTGATCGACCAGCGCGTGCAAGAGCGCTACGGCAACACGCTCTTCGGCAATAGTGCCTACATCGCCAGCAAACTGGTGGAGACGGGCGTCCGTTTCGTCAACGTCACTTGGACCTGGTACAACCTGGCGATTCCCGGCTTTCAAGATTTTGGCTGGGACACGCACGAGCATAACTTCTCGATCCTCAAGCTGTACTTGCCCCACTTGGACCAGGTCTTTTCGTCCTTGATGGAAGACCTGCAACAGAGCGGGCTGTTGGATGAAACCTTGGTGGTGCTGACCAGCGATTTTGGCCGCACGCCGGGCGTCAACCGTACCGCCGGCCGCGACCACTGGACGCATTGCTACTCGACCGTGCTAGCGGGGGCGGGCATTCGCGGCGGCATGGTGCATGGCGCGTCGGACAAACAAGCCGCCTTGCCGGTAGACTGCCCCGTCCGTCCAGCCGATATCTGCGCAACTATCTACCGCTGCCTGGGAATCGATCCTGACATGATGATTTACGACCGCCTCAACCGGCCCCACAAGATTGCGCAAGGGGGCGAAGCCATTGAAGCGGTGCTAACGGGATAGAAACAAGGCCGAAACACCAACGCCGGCTAAGTGAGTTTGGCTGGTTTTTGGGCCGGCAAGGCAACCGTCGCCAGAATCTCGGCATTCGCGCCTTGCCGGATGGGCCGCGCCGCACGATCATCGAAGGTTGCGTGGGTGCCGCTCGCTTCCTTGGCCAATGCTGGTCTTGCCGTATGGGACTGCTCGATAAAGTCAAATCGCTGCTCAGCGGCAACAAGGTCGATCTCAAGCAGCGTTATGAACTGCTGCGCGAGGCCGTGTCGGGCACCATGTCCAAGTTCTACATGGCCCGCGACCGCGAGACCGACCGCATCGTGGGGGTCAAACTGCTCGATACCAAGAAGACGGCCGATTTCGAGGCCCGCTTGAAGGGGCTGAAAAAGCCCAGCGAGGGCGAAATCGCCGCGAAGATGGTCCACCCGCGGATTGTGCAGTTGATCACGCATGGCATAACGACAACCGGCGAGCAGTTCTTGGTGATGGAGTTCTTGGAGGGGCAAGGTCTGAATTCGCTACTGGTCGCCAAAAGCCCGCTGCTAAAAGGGCAAGAGGTGGAGATTATCCGCCAGGCCGCCGATGCCCTGGCCGCCGTCCACAAGGCCGAGTTCATCCATCGCGATGTCTGTCCGCGAAATTTCATCCTTTCGCCCGACGGCAAATCGCTGAAGCTGATCGACTTTGGCCTCTCCATTCCGGCTACGCCAGAGTTCATGCAGCCCGGCAATCGCACCGGAAATCCCACCTACATGGCTCCAGAAGTCATCAAGCGGATGGCGACCGACCACAAGGTGGACATTTTTGCCCTGGGCATCATGGCTTATGAGCTTTGCACCTTCGAGCACCCTTGGGGCCGCGGGCTGACCGGCAAATCGGCCATGGACCACGCCACGCGCGAGGCCACGCCGATCGAAAAGCATCGGCCCCAGATCAACCCCCGGTTGGCCAAGGCCATTTCTTCCTGCCTGGTGCAAAACCCCGCCCAACGCTGCCCGTCGCTCGATCAGTTCCTCAAACAAATCCAAGGGATTGAGCGTATTGACGGGAAGTAGGAAGGGCGAGTGAGTGAGTGTTCAGTTTTCAGTTTTCGGTTTTCGGTGTTCGGAAAGGCCGGCATTGGATGGGTGAATGCCAAGTGGGGAGCGGAAGCGGAGGCGAAAGCGACGGGTGCCTGGGTCAGTAGCGCAGCGGAGTGTTGGCTTGAACCGCCTTTGATCTGCCATGCCGAGCAACGGCATCCGGCGAAGCAACGTCCCCCTCGCGATACAAGCCGGCACGGAGGCAGCCGTGCTGGCTACGTTGCATTGACCGCACGGAACCCATTTTGTAGCATACATTTGCTGCGATTTGGGGAGGCTGGCGATGGGGCCATCGCCTGTTGCCTTTTACGATAAGTTGCATCAGGTTTCACCCTGGGAAAAGAACTACCATGCACGCCCGACGAAGTCTGCTCGCACTGGCGTTTGTACTGTGTCTGGCCATGCCGGGCTGTTCGCTCGATACCTCTTCCGATGCCGGTAAAGCAGCCGATAAGTCGGGGGACGGCGGTTCGTCGACCACCGCCGGCTCCCAGGATTCATCGGGTGATTCTTCTGGATCGAAATCGCCCCACAGCGAAGGGACCGGCCTAACTCTGGGCGGCATGAAGCCGTCGGAGTCGGACGTGTTGGCGCTGGAATATCTCAATGATCCCGACACGGTTAACGCGCTGACCGCCAACGACACGACGAGCCAGGAGTTTCAAGGCTGGGTTTACGATGCGCTGGCCACGCGCGACTATCACGACCCCGACAAGTTGGTGCCGGGTATTGCCGAGAGTTGGGAATTCGACAAGGACAAGTTGGAGTACACGATTCACCTGCGTCGCGGGGTGAAGTGGCATCCCATGTCTTTGCCAGACGGCACGGAGTTGCCGGAAACGGAGTTGACCGCCGACGATGTGATGTTCACCTATGCATGCATTCTCAATCCCAGTGTGGAAGCAGCGGCCCTGCGAAGCTACTACGAAGACCCGGATGCCGAGGACGAATCGAAGCGATACAAGATCAAAGCGACTAAAGTGGACGATTACACCGTCAAGGTGGAATGGACCAAGCCGTACTTTCTGGCCGATGAATTCACGTTGGGCGTGCCGATCGTGCCGGAGCATGTCTATTCCGTCAACGAAACGGGGGACCCCATTTCGTTTGATTATGCCTCGAAAGAGTTCGCCGACGGCTTCAACAACCATTGGGCCAACACCAAAATGTGCGGGACCGGCCCCTTGATCTTCAAGGAGTGGGTCAAGAACGAGCGGTTAGTGCTGGAACGCAACCCCAACTATTGGGGCGAACCGTTCTACTTCGAAAGAGTGACATTTCAATGCATTACCAATCCAAATACCGTGGTGCAAAAGTTGCTGCAGAACGAACTCGACTGGGCGATTATCGTCCAGAAGGACCAGTATGTGCAGAATCAAGAGCATGCCAATGTGAAGACAGGCAAGGTTAAATTGGTGGCGTACGACTATCCTGGCTACATCTATGTGGGATACAACCAACAGCGCGAGCTCTTCAAGGACAAACGCGTACGCCGGGCGATGGGCCACGCTATTCCCGTGGACGAAATCATTAAGGAAGTGATGTTTGGCCTGGCTCGCCGCACAACGGGGCCCTTCCTGCCGGGCAGCAGTTCCTACGACGAATCGTTAGCACCGTTGGATTTCGACCTGGAAAAAGCCAAGGCACTACTGGACGAAGCAGGTTGGAAGGATACCGACCAAAACGGCGTCCGAGATAAAATGATTGAAGGCGCCAAAGTCGAGGCCCAGTTCGACTTGTCAATTCCGGCGGATATCCCCGCCTATCGCACGGTCGCCGAGATCGCCGAGCGCAATTTGCGCCTGATTGGCGTCAAGGTTTTGGTTTCGCCCGCCAAATGGGACCTGATGCTGCAAAAACAGCGAAAAAAAGAATTCGACGCCACGATCATCGGATGGGGCATGAGTTGGAAGCAAGACCCATTTCAAATCTTTCACGGCAGCCAGGCCGACGTGCCGGAGAGTTCAAATTCCATTGGCTACAAGAACCCCGAAGTCGACCGCTTGATCGAGACATTGCGGGAAACGATGGAAGTAGACGAGCAGATCAAAATCTATCATCAGATCCACGGCCTGATTTACGAGGACCAGCCGTACACGTTCTTGTATGTCTCCAAACGCACCGCGGGTCACGATTCCCGGTTGGAGAATGTGGCATTCTACAAACTGCGGCCTTGCATCGATCCTCGCGAATGGGGTGCCAGCCGGGTACGGCAGCAATAGGCACGGTTGCATGTCGGCTGCCCCTCAGAGCTAGTCTCCGTTTTTCCACGGGCCGTTTGTTGTGTGGACTTATCTTCTCCGTCGCATCTTGATCATGATCCCGACCTTGTTCGGGGTTACGATCGTCTCGTTTTGCATTATGCAGCTTGCGCCGGGCGACCCTCTGCTTAGCACGCTGGGGGCGTCGGGCACGGCGGGCACTTCCAGTCAAACGCGCGAAGCCTACTTGATCCAGAAGCGCGATCTCAAACTAGACAAGCCGCTGCTGCTGAACTTTCATTACTTTAGGGACCATTCGCGAAACGTCCGCTTTGCCGCGCATTTTTTGGCGCGTACCCTGGAACAGATTCAGCAAGAACTGCCTGAACTGGAGCAGGCCCGCGATGCGGAGGCCGCGCAGCGGCTGGATTTCCTACGCTCCCTGGATATCGATGGTTTCGACAAACGGCTGGCGAAGCCGGAGCAATACGAGCGGCTGGCGCGGGCAATTCAAGCCCATGTGCAGATTTGGTGCGAGAACCTGGGCGTTTACGGCGCTCCACCCACGTTTGACTTGCTGGAGGACGCGGAGCCGCTGGACATCAAAATCGGGGCCATTCGTGCCCTCAACCGCATGGTGGTCGAGCCACATCAATACACCTATTCGCAGCAATCGAAGCCGTCGGAGACGCCTCGCCTGCTGGAAACCTGGCGCACCTGGTACGAAAGGGCGCGCGACAAATTGCCGGAGATTGATCCCCAGCGCCAGCAATTGCTAGAAGCCGAATTCCAGAAACTGGCCGCCGAGGATGACCGAAGCAAACTGGTGAAGGGGCTCAAGCCGTTCTTTAAGGACCAGCGGTTCTTCGCGGAAAAGCTGCTGGGCGAATCGAACTTGCGCGAGAAAATCGTGGCCTCGTTGGCCTTGCGGCTCTTCGTGGGCCAGCAGCCCTTGAAGATGGACGTGCCACTGGATGCCGACGAGACAACAGTGCAAGAAGCCGCCGAAAATTGGCTGGCTCATTACCGTCCCCGCCAGTCCGACTACCATCCCGGCTTCTGGCGCAGTCTGTGGTACACCTTCAGCGATACTCAATATGCCCACATGGTCTGGCGGCTGGCGACATTTGACTTTGGCCGCTCGGCCCTGAAAACACGAGAACCGGTGGCCGAAAAAATTTGGGACGCAGCCGTGGTCTCGGCCCCCATGATGCTGTTGGCCCAGTTGCTGATTTACTTGATTTCGGTGCCGACCGGCGTGGTCTGCGCGGTCAATCGCAGTGGCTGGATTGACCGTGGCATCTCCTTCCTTTTGTTTTTGCTCTACTCGATACCGCCTTTCGTGGCGGGAATGATGTTTCTGTTGTTCCTGTGCTACGGCGACTATCTTAAAATTTTCCCCATGCAGGGGCTGCACGCCATCGGTTCCGAAAGATTCAGTCCGTTGCGGTATATCGGCGACTACCTGTGGCACATGGCCTTGCCGGTAACTTGCCTGTCGCTGTTTAGCCTGGCCAACATGGCCATGTACTCGCGTTCCAGCATGTTGGAGGTACTGGGCCAGGATTATATTCGCACGGCCCGCGCCAAGGGCTTGTCGCAGCGAATGGTCATTCTGAAACACGCCCTGAGAAACGGCATGATGCCAATCATTACGCTGTTTTCCAATATGCTGCCGGCCATGCTCGGCGGCAGTGTGTTAATCGAAGTGCTGTTTGGCATTCCCGGCATGGGCCGGCTTGGCTTTACCTGCATTGAGCAAAAGGACTTTCCCACGCTCATGGCATTGATCTATGTCGATGCCCTGCTGGTTATGGCCAGCATTCTGCTAACCGATCTGCTGTACGTCTTGGTTGATCCTCGAATCAGCTTTGAAGCCAGGGGCAAAGCGGCATGACGAGCGAAACGTACTTTGAGATCGTCTGGCAGCAGTTCCGCAAGAATCGTGCTGCCTACTGGTCGCTCTGGCTGTTTGCCGGAATCTTCTTGCTGGCCATCCTGGCTCCCTTGCTTGGGTCCGATGTTCCATTTGTCTTTCGCGACGGCGACAAGACCCTGTATCCCTGGCTGGTGGCGCTCTTCAATCCCGACGAGCATGTCGATTATGCGTTCAATATGGCGCTGTTGGGATTGCCAGCCTATGCCGTGGTGGCGGTCCTCGGCAACCGATGGGCCAAGCGCCGCGGAATTCCAGGCCGCGTCCGGCTGGCTGGTGTGCTGGCGGGTTACCTGGCTTTGACGGTGGTGTTGTGCGGGTTTTTTGCCATTCCGGGAATACGCCCCAACAATAAGTACCGAACACGGCGGTTCGTTGCGGAAGAATTGGCCAGTTCCGGCCAGAAGCATGGCATTTACGCCCCGATCCCGTTCGGTGCACTGGAGCAGGATATCAGTTCCCGGTTCAAGCGGCCCATGTATCGCAAACCGCGCGACACCTGGCAAGAAGCCAACGACGGGTTTGTGCATCTGTTGGGCACCGACGATATCGGCCGCGACGTAATGGTACAAATGTTGTACGGCACGCGGCTTTCCATGACGATTGGCTTCCTGGCCGTCAGCATTTACTTGACCATTGGCATCATCCTGGGGGCCATCGCCGGCTACTACGGCGGCTGGCACGACATGCTAATTTCCCGCCTGGTTGAGATTGTGCTGTTGTTCCCCTCGTTTTTCTTGATTCTCACCTTGGTCGGGCTGATGGGGCCAAGTATCTATATCATCATGTTCGTCATCGGCATTACCGGTTGGCCGACAATTGCCCGTCTGATCCGGGGTGAGGTATTAAAGCAGCGGGCCATCGACTACGTTACGGCGGCCCGCGCCTTGGGAACATCGCACCGGCGCGTGGTCTTTCGGCACATTCTTCCCAATGCGATTTCGCCAGCTTTGGTGGCGGCCCCTTTTGGCATTGCCGGTGCCATCATCACCGAAGCCGGCCTGAGCCTGCTGGGTTTTGGCGTTCGCCCCCCCACGCCCAGTTGGGGCACGCTGCTGCGGCTGGCCAGTTACAACTACAACTACTGGTGGCTGGTGGTCGTCCCTAGTCTGGCCATTTTTGTGACGGTCACCGTGTTCAATCTCGTGGGAAGCGGCATGCGGGACGCCCTCGATCCGCGCCTGCGGCGCTAGTATTTTGCCAACAATTCGCAAACCATCCTTGATGTCCTCCACCGCGACTATCGCCGCTTCGGCCCCGCCGCTCATTTCGGTTGAGCACCTCCACACCTATTTCTACACCGATGCCGGCGCGGTGAAGGCCGTCAATGATGTTTCGCTGGTGATCCCCAAGGGCAAGACCTTGGGCCTGGTGGGAGAGAGCGGGTGCGGCAAGTCGGTTACCGCGCTATCGATCATTGGGCTGATCTCCAAGCCGGGCAGGATCGCCGAGGGGCGGATTGTGCTGCATGAGCAAGGCGGCCAGACTGTGCTGTCAGAACTCCCCGAGGCCGAAATGCGCAAGGTCCGCGGCGGCAAGATCGCCATGATCTTTCAAGAGCCGATGACCTCGCTCAACCCGGTCTTTACGATCGGTTCGCAAATTGTCGAGGCGATTCGCCTGCATCAGCATGTCGGCCCGCGCGAGGCCCGCGACCGGGCGATTGAACTGTTGCGGCGGGTGAAGATCTCCGAGCCGCAACGCCGCATCGACGAATACCCGCACCAGTTTTCGGGCGGCATGCGGCAGCGGGCCATGATCGCCATGGCCCTGTCGTGCAATCCGGCCCTGCTGATCGCCGACGAACCAACGACCGCGCTCGACGTAACCATTCAAGCCCAAATTCTCGACCTTCTGCGGGAGTTGCAAAGCCAGTTGGGCATGTCCATCTTGATGATTACGCACGACCTGGGAATTGTGGCCGAAATGGCCGACGACGTGGCCGTGATGTACGCCTCGAAAGTCGTGGAATACGCGCCCGTCCGAGAATTGTTCGACCATCCCCAGCACCCGTACACGCACGGGCTGTTTCGCTCGCGGCCCAATCCCGGCACGCTCAAGGCCGACAAGCTGTTGACGATCCCCGGTATGGTTCCCAGCCCGCAGCGCTTTCCGGCGGGCTGCAAGTTTCACCCCCGCTGCGGCTACTGCCAAGAGATTTGCAAGGTGGAGGAACCCACGCTACGGGAGGTTCGCCCCAACCATTTGGCGCATTGCCATTTTGCCGGGGAGTTGAAGCTGGAAGTGTAAGCCTATTCTGTCGCCCTCATCCTTTCCCCAGGATGCCGCTAGTGTCCCCCCAAAAGAAAAAGCCCTCCGCCAGCCAGCCGGCCTCCACCACCGACAGCGCCCCGCCTCCCGCCAATCAAAAATCCAAAATCGAAAATCCAAAATCCGCCCCCCCTCTGCTCCAGGTCCGCCACCTAAAAAAATACTTTCCCGTCCGCAAGGGCGTGTTGGCCCGGGTGGCCGCCCACGTCAAGGCGGTGGACGATGTTTCCTTCGTCATTCAGCCGGGCGAAACATTGGGCCTGGTGGGCGAAAGCGGTTGCGGCAAGACCACGGCCGGCCGCACGCTGTTGCGGCTGATCGAGCCGACCGACGGACAGGTACTGTTCAACGGCCAGGATGTGGCCCACGCCAGCGGCCAGGCTTTGCGGAAGCTGCGCAAGGATATGCAGATCGTCTTTCAAGATCCGTTCAGTTCGCTCAACCCGCGGATGACCATTAAGAGCATTGTCGAAGAGGGGCTGATCGTGCATGGCCTGGGGGACAAGGCCGAACGGCTG
The DNA here is from genome assembly GCA_050247075.1 of Pirellulales bacterium. Classification (GTDB taxonomy): domain Bacteria; phylum Planctomycetota; class Planctomycetia; order Pirellulales; family JBFWUW01; genus JBFWUW01. The sequence continues at coordinate 21,906 of JBFWUW010000014.1, forward strand.
GCCCGCGTGGAACGCACGCTAACGCAAGTCGGTCTCGACCCGGCCTATATCAACCGCTATCCGCACGAGTTTTCCGGCGGGCAGCGGCAGCGAATAGGCATTGCCCGGGCGCTAGCGCTCGATCCCCAGTTCATGGTGCTGGACGAACCAATCTCCGCGCTCGATGTCTCCATTCAATCGCAAATCATCAATCTGCTGACGGAGTTGAAGGACGAATTCAACCTGACCTACTTGTTCATCTCGCACGACCTGTCGATGGTGGAGTATCTCTCTGACCGCGTAGCGGTGATGTATCTGGGCGAGATCGTGGAGACCGCCGCCAGCGGTGAGTTGTACCGCCACCCGCTGCACCCCTACACGCGGGCGTTGCTCTCCTCCATTCCGCAAATCGATCCCGCGCGACGGGGAAAACGCATTGTGCTGCAAGGCGATGTCCCCAGCCCCATGAATCCGCCGCCGGGTTGCCGCTTTCATCCGCGCTGCCCCTTGGCGATGGAAGTTTGCCGCCGAGATTCCCCCCAGGAAATCGACTTGTCTGGCCATGTGGTCCGCTGCCACGCCGTGGCGGAGGAACTGGCCGCGCACGGGCCCGACCTGGAGAAGATTAACCAGGCCCTGGCCGCGCGAATCGAGAGTACGCTGCCCGCCGCCGTGTGAGGCGACAACTTCGCGGAGCGTCCGCACGGCAATCATGGTGCCCATGAAAAGAGCCCACGAGGCGAACCTCGTGGGCCGGGGTGGTTCTGAAATGCAACGCATCGACCAAATCGCTAGTACAAATAGACCTGGTAGCCTCGCGATTGAAGATAACGGCCGTAGTAGACGGCCTGACTGTAGTTGGCCGTGCCGCCAACATACGTCCAGGGACAATGCGTGCAAGCACGCGCATACAAGTAGTAAGTTCGCGTTTGAGCATAACCGTGCCCCGCTGCGGCTTGGGACGGCCCCAGCCAACCTGCCAAGGGGGCCAGAGTGGCACAAACAAAAACGATGGCCAACAACAATTTGCGAACGATTGGCATGACAAGCTCCTATTCGAGTGGTTCGTTTGTCCAAGATGGATTCGCCTGCCGCGAGTGCTGTCGACACATCACTCCTTTACGGCCGGGCAACCGTTACAACCAGGAACTCGACAAGGCCGGTGACGGCCCGACATCGTCGCCAGGGTTTTTTTGAATATCTTTTGTCAATCGTCGCGAACTTCCATGACTGAACCATTGCCGTCCCGCCTGGCCGCGCTGGAACGTGATGGTTTTGTCTTGCTGCCCGCGGTCTTCGACCAACGAGAGGCAGCCCGGTTGATCGCCGAATTGGAAGCCGCACTTCACCTTGCCGTCGGTGAAGGAGAGTCGATCCGGTCGAGCGCCGGCGGCGTGTACGCCGCGCGGAATGTGCTGGAGCTTTACCCGCCGGCCCGCCGCGTTTGGCGCAGGCCTGCGTTATTGGAATTCCTCAAGGCCGTGCTCGGGCCAGATTGCGGCCTGGTTCGCGGGCTGTACTTCGACAAACCGCCCGAGCGCACCTGGTCGCTCCCCTGGCATAAGGACCTGACGATTGCCGTCCGCGAGAACCACCTGCCCAGTACACGCTTCGGCAAACCAACCCGCAAGGCGGGCGTGCCGCATGTTGAAGCGCCGCCAGAATTGCTGGCGCGGATGCTGACTTTGCGAATTCACCTGGATGCCATTACGGGCGACAACGGGCCGCTCAAGGTTGCCCCCGGCTCGCACTGCTTTGGCCGCGACCTGGTTTTGGACCAGGCTCCGCCGCAATCCATCCTCAGCGCGGCCGGCGACGTGTTGGCCATGCGGCCGCTGCTGGCCCATTGCAGCGGCCAATCGACCCTCGGCACATCACGGCATCGACGCATTTTGCACTTGGAGTTTGCCGCCAACCCGGAACTGCCGGACGGATTTGCCTGGCAAACTTTTGAGCGTGCGGAAGTGTAACGGTGGCGGCACGCCCTGTCGTCCGCGAGGTTGCCAACGCCCGCGATTGCCGGCAGAATGGCCATCGCCGTGGTGGAGTTATGGTTCTCACCTTGTTTCAACGATGGCAGGCCAGGCCTATGTCCGTTCTCGATCGCTTTTCGCTCAAAGGCCGCGTGGCATTGGTCACGGCGGGGGCGGGCCCGTTGTTTGGCAGCAGTATTTCACGCGGGTTAGCGGAAGCCGGGGCCAAGGTCATCACCGCCTCGCGGTCGCTAGAGCGTAACGAGGAGTTCGCCGCCGGCCTGCGCGAAGCTGGCCACGACGCCGTGGGGATGCAGTTCGACCTTTCCACGCCCGACTCCATCCGAGAGTTACAGGCCAAGGTGCAGGAGCGCTTTTGCCGGTTGGATGTGCTGGTCAACAGCGCACTAACGCGCGACGGCCACGCCGGCGGCCAGGAAGAGCAATCGCCCGATACCTGGGGACGGGCAGCGGCGGGGGACTTCACCGGACTGTTCTTGTTGTGCCAGTTGTTTCTGCCCGGCATGGTCCAGCAGCGGCGCGGTTCGATCATCAATATCTCCAGCATCTACGGCGTCGTCTCCAACGACCCAAGCCTCTACGCCGGCACCACCATGCGGCAGCCGCCTTCGTACACATTTGTCAAAGCCGGCATGATCAACTACACGCGCTATTTGGCCTGCTACTACGGCAAGCAAGGAGTGCGGGCCAATTGCATCAGCCCCGGCGGCTACTTCGACAACCAGCCACAGCCGTTCGTGGCGGAGTACAGCCGCCGCGTCCCCATCGGCCGCATGTTGGGTCCTGACGACATCCAGGGGGCGGCCGTATTTTTGGCTTCCGATGCCTCGCAATATGTCACCGGCCAAAATTTGATGGTCGACGGCGGTTGGACGGCGATTTAGGAACTGGCTCCGAACTTCAAGCCCCCTCTCCCGGTACTCCGGGAGAGGGAGAAGCCGCGGAAGTTGCCCCGGACCGGTTCCCTAGATTTTGACCGGCTTGCCCTTCTTGACCGATTCGGTCTGCTTGTGGCACAGCACCAGTGCATCGCGCGCCAGGTCGCCAGCCAGCAGCGGTGATGCCTGGCCGGTTTTGATGGCGCGGCAAGCCTCGGTCAGTTCCAGGGCGAAGGCCGTCACGTCATCGCCGGCGGGCAGCGTGGGCTTTTCGGCCTTGCCCTTGTTATCCAGCACGGTCAACGGCGAGACGCGCACGCCGTCGGCCATCACGGCCAGGTCGTAAGTCAGGGTCGCTTTTTCCAGGTAGATTTCAAATCCATGCGTGAACGGCCGCCCTTGCTGGCGGATTACGCCCCCCGCCGCGCTGACGGCCGGCCCGCCGCAGTCAAACTGCGAGTTGAACAACTCCACAACTTCCCCCTTGAGCGTGCCGCGGCTGCTGACGCCGGCCGGCATGCCGCACAGCAAGCGGATAAAGTGGGCGTCGTGAATGTGCAAGTCCACCACCGGCCCGCCCACGGCCCGGGGATCGTAAAAATCGGGAATCCACAACGGGTCGGAGATGATCCGCTTGAAGTGCGCCCCCAGTAGTTTGCCAAATTTGCCGCCGGTGGCGGCCTTATGGGCGAAGGTGAATTCCGGAAAGAATGGAAGCACATGGGCAATCATCAGCAGCTTGCCCGCCGTTTTCGCCGCGCGGACCATGCGGTCGGCTTCGGCCGTTGTCAGGCTGATCGGTTTTTCGACCAACACATGCTTGCCCGCCTTGAGCGCGGCAATCGCCGCCGAACAATGCAGCGCCGGCGGCAGGCAAAGATCGACCAGATCAATTTGGGGATCGGCCAGCAATTCGTCGAGCTCGGAGTAGCCCTTCACACCGGCCAGGTCCATGCGGGTTCCTTCCGGCCCAAAATTCCCCTTGATGCCGCGCCAGTCGCCGCCGCGTTTTTTGGCATCGCGCGATACAACCGCCGCCACCTTGGCCCCCTTCACCCGCTGGTAGCCCAGGTAGTGCATCATGCCCATGAAGCCAATTCCGACGATGCCGACACGCACCATGAGTGTGGTTCCCTTCAAGATGGATCGCGGGGCCGATGTGCCCGGTGGAATGGCGGCTATCTTACGAGAAATTGGGCCGCCAAACAGCGCCCGGGCGATTGAATTGGCCGTTGAGAGCCGCTAGGGCATTTCGAGCAGGCCTTGGCCCCGACCGCGGAACAGCAGCCGGAACACCATGCGCGAAAAGCACTTACGAGGGTTCGCTCGCATCTTAATTCACGATCGATTCAACAAAATTGGGCAAAGTTGGTTGCCCCGGCCGGGCCGCTCTGCCTAATATCGAAGGAGAGCCGACGAACGTGCGTCAGGTCGTTTTCAACGGCGTTGCCTGGCTTTCCCGCCGAGTTTCCCCCACCTGGCAGCCTTTCCAACTTCGACCGGAGTATTCCCCGTGGCCAAGCAAAAATCTCCGGGCAAAAAGGCCGCGGCCAAAGCCGCCAAAGGCAAGCCAAAGGCCGCGCCCAAACCGGGCAAGAAGGCCGCCTCTGGCAAGAAAGCGGCCAAAAGCGCGAGCAAGAACGCTGCCGCAGGTGCCAAGTCCGCCGCCGGCAAGTCCGCCAAGAAGCCGGCCAAGCCGCCGGTGAAGGCCCCGGCATCGTCGACGAAAGCCGCGCCGCCGGCCGCCAGCAAAGGCCCAGCCTACGTCTCGCTTGGCAGGCCCAAGGTCAACGTCGATGAGCCGCTGTTCATGTTGTTCAAGGAGGATTACGGCGCTCGCCAGTTGTTCGCCTTCCTGCGGGTGGAAACGGTTCGCGACCTCGAACAGTACGAGGCCGACGACATCGTGCGGCGGGCCACGTTGCCGATTCAAGAATCGGTAGAGCGCATCCGCGAAAAGCTGGCCGAAAAAAACCGCTACCTGGCAGGCGACGAGCAGTACCTCATTCGCTATCGCAAGCAGGCGCAGGCCTTGGCGGAGAAGGAGTAGGTTCTATCTTGCCGCTCTACGGACGGCGTCCAGGGCGGCCTGGCTTTGTCGCGGGCTGGGGCAGGGGCTCTTTCACCCTCGGCTCCGTCGCGTCATGGCTCTTCTTCAGCCGCGCGGTGAAGGCCGCGGATGTGTACAACCGGCCGGTTGGTTTGGTGAAATCCTTGTCTGGCGGGCTATTGGTGAGTGAGCCCGCCAGGTCCGCGCCTTGGTTGGTGGTGGTCAGCGTTTTCAGCATTTTGCTGGGATCGGGCCAGGATAAAACGTCCCGCAAAAACTGTTGCCCCTCGGGCAGCGCAATCATGCGGTCGAGCCGGTCATAGACACCTTGCCGAGAGCCGATTCCGTTCAGGGCCTTTTTGGCGGAAGGCGAACGAAGCTGCTTGACGAGCGGGTCTCCGTCGGCCGGCACCAGCTTGAGGATGTCCGCCTGATCGGGAACCTTCCAACCCGCCTTGGCCAACTCGTCAAAGATCGGTTTGATGTCGGCCTGCGAGATCAGTTCGCTGGGCTTACGGCGAGCCTCCTTGAATTGGCCTTGGACAATCTTCTCCACTTCCGGCCACTTGGGACGCGTCGACTTGACGGGTTCCGCGGCGGCCAACGACAGGCAGGCCAATCCAGTCCATAAGGCAACCGCCAGATTCATCGTCTGCTTGAGAATCAATTTCATAGCGACTCTCCCATGGACCGCGTAGTAGGTTCCGCCTGCCGGGTGGAACCTGGACCCGAAGGGCACACAACCAGCGGCGCAAGTTCCTTCCGACATCACAAACCTACCTTCTTTTCAGCGATCAATCCGCCCCGTCGTGCATGGTTGCCCACGGCTCATTCTGTTAAATTGGCCCGATTGAGCAACAAACTCCCGGCTGACCGCCGTATGGCTGTAAACGTCTATCCCGTCGATCGGCCCCAAGTCCCTCCTCGATCCATGTCGGATCGTTTTCGCACCGATATTGCCTATTTCATGAGTTTGCCGGGTGAGCCGGGTGTACCGGTTCTGCCGGCGGGGGAATATTGGATTAGCAGCGACCAGGCCCGCCTGTGGTTGGACGACGGCGTGATCTCGCTGGTGTCGCCTTTGGATAGCGAAAACCGCACCGACGTGGAATTGTCGGAAGAGCACGAGGCCTGGCTGGAGTGGATGCTGGCCCACGATATCCAACACGTTCGCCTCGGCTGATTGATACGTCTTTATCACCGAACCGCTCCCGTGCCCGAATCTCATTCTTCATCGTCGCTGGCCGGCCAGCTCGTCTTCTTGGGGACCGGCACTTCCGTGGGCGTGCCGATGATCGGCTGCGAATGCACGGTCTGTCAAAGCACTGATCCCCGCAATTCCCGCACGCGGTGCGGGGTGGTCCTGGGCCTGCCCGAGGGGACGTTGCTCGTCGATACGCCGCCCGAGCTGCGGCTGCAACTGGTCCGTGAGAAGATCGGCCTGGTGCATGCCGTGCTCTACACGCACGAACATGCCGACCATCTCTATGGGCTGGATGACGTGCGGCTGTTTCCCCTGAAGTTGGGCAAGCACCTCCCCCTGTATTGCGAAGCCCCGGTCGAGGCCCGTATTCGCCGGGCTTACGATTATTGTTTTTCGGACCTGGCGGCCAAACTCCCCGCGGGCGGTGTGCCGCGGGTGGAATTCGAGCGGATTACGACCGAGCCTTTTAGCCTGTTAGGCATGCGCGTCATTCCCATCCGGCTGCGGCATGGCCGGGGCGACGTGTTGGGCTTTCGATTTGGCAACGTGGCCTATTGCACCGATGTCAGCGAAATCCCCGCCGACAGTTGGCCCCTGCTGGCCGGCCTGGACGTGCTGATTTTGGATGCCCTGCGGCCGCGCCCGCACCCCACCCACTTTTCACTGGAAGAAGCCATCGCCGCCGCCGAAAAGATCGCCGCGAGGCGAACGATCTTCACCCACATGTCGCACGAGCTGGACCATGCCGCCACTTGCGCGGCCCTGCCCGCCAGTATGGAGCTCGCCTACGACGGGTTACGCGTGCCGTTGGCGTAAAAATTCCTAGGCAACCGGCACGCCCGCCAGAATGGACGACACGTCACTGTTCATGCAGCGTTGTTGTTGCCGCAGATCGGTCGATAGCACACGCGTCGCGGGCAAGCCAGCCTGGGGATCTCCCGGTAGCGCGCCCGATTGGGCGTTTTCCCCCAAGCAAGCCAGCAACGCGGGCAGGGCCGCCGCTTGTGGCCATTCGCCGACGATGTTCAGTTCAATGTCGGGCGCGGCGCTGGTCGCTGGCGAGCGGCGGAATTCGTTCCATTCCGCCTTGATCTGGCCGACAGTCTCAACCGCGTGGGAATGTCCACCGGCGATAAGCAACTGCCAGCCGCGCGGCGTGGACTGCCAGACCAGATCATTCCAACGCACGATATGATGCAAGAACTCATCGACGGCCACGGCACGGCGCGGTTCGCTGGTATCGTCGATCTGGGCTTGTATCAGCGAGACCGGCTCTGCCGCCGCGGATTTCGACAGCATGGCCAGATAGCCCATCGCTGCTGCTTGGGGCGTTGCCCGCGGCACGGTGAAAGAAAAGGTGCTGCCTTCGCCAGGGTTACTGGCCAACATGATTTCGCCCAGGTTGATGGTGGCCAACTGCCGGGCCACGGCCAAGCCAAGGCCAAAGCCCTTGGTGCTGGAGCGGTTGGGCGTATCAAGCTGCGTGAAACGCTCGAAGATGCGGCTGGCTTGATCGGCGTCGATGCCTGGGCCGTCGTCGCTGACGCCCATCACGACTTCGTGGGCGTTGGCCACCCTCGACCAGATTTGCACGCAGCCGCCAGGCTCCGAAAACTTGAACGCATTGGCCGCCAGATTGGCCAGCAGCCGCCGCACCAGTTCGGCGTCGCAATACAGGGCCGGCAGACCATCGCCAAGATCAATTTCCAGGGCGATCCCTTTCAGCATCGCCTTGCGCTGCAGGCCCGGTTTAAGGCATTTCACCAGATCGGCGGCGCGGCACGGCTTGCGCCGGGCAGAGAACAGGCCGCTCTCAAACTTGCCCAGGTCCAACAGGTCGTCCACCAGCAGCGTCAGGTCGTCGTCGCGGTCGATGATTTGGTCCAGATATCGCCGCTGCGCCTCGGCCACGGAACCGGCCAGCCCATCCCGCAGGATCGAGGCGTACTCGCGAATCACCGTCAGCGGCGTGCGAAATTCGTGCGATACGTTGTCGATGAACCGCTCGGCCACGGCGGTCAGTTCGGCCACCCGGCCTTCCAGTTGCACGCAGCGGGCTTGTAATTCAGCCAGTCGCGGATCGTTCTCGAGGTGGTGCATGGCGGATCGGTTCATTAGGTTCGCGGAGACGGCACGCAAATTGCGTTGGCCTACGGTATGCGTTACAGAAACCTAGCTCGAAATTCGACCAACCCTGGCCTGCGTGGGGCACGGCTAAATGCCCCCATTGGGGCCGAAATGGCCACGGGGTGGACCGGGCATGGCTCTGGATCGCCGTTCTTCAATAGCGATGAGGCGAAAGGTCAACATGGGGCGGGTTGGCCACAGGCGCGCCATGACGCACGTTTTTCCCCGATTGTGCCGCGTGATGGGCCAATTCGCACAGGCGACGGCGAGGACCAACCGCTCGGCGGATGGAGCCTGCTGGGAATGGGCTTGGTATAATCTAGACATCCGATGCAATGGCTGATGAGGATTGATGATGTTCAATGGTTGTGCCCGTTCCGCCATGATCCCCCCCGTCCGCCGGTCACGCGTCGTTTTGGCCTGCTGGTTGTGCGCCGTCGCCGCGTTGGCGCTGGCTGCCGCCTGCTCGCTGTTGACAACGCCCGCTTTGGCCGACGAATGGGAATCGGCACCCATCAGCTATTCCCAGGCCCAACCCGACAACGCGGTCTCTCAACTGCAAGCACGGCTCGAGGCGGGCGAATCGCAACTGGCTTACGAATCCCACTTCGGCTACTTGCGGTCATTCTTGAAAGAGCTGGGTGTGCCAGAATCGTCGCAAATGCTGGTCTTTTCCAAGACCAGTTTGCAGCGGCAGAGAATCTCGCCCAGGACGCCGCGGGCCTTGTATTTCAATGACGAGGCTTACGTCGGCTTCTGCCAATATGGCGATGTCCTGGAAGTCTCCGTCGCCGACGCCAAGCTGGGGACCGTGTTTTACACGCTGCCGCAAGAGGAGGTGGAACACCCAATCATCCGCCGCCAGACCGACAACTGCCTGCTGTGCCATGCTTCGTCGCAAACGCACGGTGTGCCGGGGCACGTTGTCCGCTCGGTCTATGCCGACCCGGCCGGCCAGCCCATTCTTTCGTCGGGAACGTTTCGCATCGACCATACCAGTCCGCTCAAGAACCGCTGGGGAGGCTGGTACGTCACGGGTATGCATGGTGAGCAAAAGCACCTGGGCAACATGGTGGTCCGCGGCCGCCAGCAGCCAGAGCAAATCGACAATTCCGCCGGCCAGAACCAGACCGAACTCGACGAGCGGGTAGACCGCGAGAATTACCTGTCGCCCCACAGCGATATCGTGGCGCTGATGGTGCTCGAGCATCAGGCCGAGGCGCACAATTGCTTGACGCGGGCCAGCTTTGAAACGCGGATCGCCTTGGAGCACGAAGCCGGCCTGAACCGCGAATTGAAGATGCCTCCCGGCCATCGCTGGGAAAGCACCACCAGCCGCATTCGCTCGGTGGGCGAACCGTTGGTCAAGTACCTGTTGTTTAGCGAGGAAGCGCCGCTGACGGCCTCTATCCGCGGTACGTCGGAATACGCGGCCGAGTTTGCCGCCATCGGCCCGCGAGATCCGCAAAGCCGCTCGCTGCGCGATTTCGATTTGCAACGGCGGCTGTTCAAGTACCCTTGCAGCTACCTGATCTACTCCCCCTCGTTCGATGCCCTGCCGGACGAAGTCCGCGACTACGTGCTGCAACGAATGTGGGACATTCTTCAAGGAACGGACAGCAGCCAGGAATTCGCGCATCTCACCGCCGAGGACCGCCAGGCTATTCTGGAAATTCTACGGGCGACCAAGCCCAATCTGCCCGCCTACTGGCAAGAAAAGCCGTAGGGTGGGACAAGCGGACATCGGCTCTGCCATTTGAATACGGCGTACCCGCGATGTCCCACCGATTGTAGCCGCCAGCGCGAGGAATGGTGGGACATCGCGGGCACACCATTGCCCGGTGGCCGGGCCTCATGCCGCTTGTCCCACCCTACGAGACTCCTGCCCCCTCGCGGCCGGTGCCGTTTCGCGAAACGAAACGCGACATAATTCGTCTCTCTAATTCATTCATCGTCTCGACAGGCGCCAGACGGACGTATCAGACCCTTTCGACCGGTCACGCGCTGGCCATCCATCACGCTGAGTTTTGCCGCTTCCAATGCCCGCGCCCCAGCGGGATACTGTCGGCATGGATGAAACACAGCCAACGCGATCAAAGCGGTATCGTCCCGCCTTCCGGCGAGCCTTTCTCACAACAACGGCGGTCGTTGGCGCATTCAACGCGGCCCTCTTCCTGTACTTCTTGTCACTTCCCGACGACGGGTCCATTCTTGTCATGGGGGAATGGGGATCTTGGACCGTGAGAGGGAGAGTCACACCAGATTGGTATGCCGTCTTGGATATCGTAAATTTTCCAGGCAGATTCATTGGCAGGAGTTGCCTTAACCAACTGGGCCTATGGTTACCGAATCAAGTGTCCTCCGTCCTATTCAATCAGATCGCCGGCACGTTGTTTTGGGGATGCATCGCCATGGTGATCGAGGGTATCGGGGCCGCAATACTTGAATCAAACCAGTCCCGCTCAACACGCTCGAATGACGATGACCCTGCGTCGCGCGATTCCTAGCACCGTAACATTGTTGCCGCGGGATGCCGCTGAAGATTCGGTACGAAACAACTTCCCCAATTGGCTTCCTCTCGCGGTACTCCGGGAGAGGGTTGGGGAGGGGGGGATATGGCGAAATAGACGCCATCAGCCGGTCCTCACCCCGGCCCTCTCCCAAAAGGAGAGGGAGTTATTTCATGTCGCATCCTAACATGGAGGAATCAGCCACAAATCAGGACGCCCGGCGGCCTGCAACCGCCATCCCCGTTTAGCCCCCACCCGGCTTTCGCTCTGGCGGCGGGGAGAGTTTAATGTGGATCTCTTGCCGGTCGGTCGATGGCCAGGCGGGCCGCGTCAGGATGATGCCTTGCACTTCCTCGCCGGGGCGGGCTATCCGGCGCGCAAAGCCAGCAAAGACCGCGTGAATGACGCGTTCCGCCGGATAGGCGGGGACGTTGAGATCTTGCGTGGACCAATCAGAAAGCGGCAGCCGATAGCGTCCGCGGGCCGCGTTTTCGCACACGGCTTGCGCCTCGGGCGGCAATCGCTGGCGGGCCTCGGCGCTGATCTCCAGATAGCCCTTGAGCGTATTGCCAGAGTACAGCGACGCCGAGAGATAGGCATCCCACAGGCCCCAAAAGCTCAGCATCGGCATGATCCCAAAGGCCAGCAGAGCTAACCGCTGGACCCACGCCCCGCGGCCCCATAGCAGCTCGCGAAACGAAACGTGCGGTGATCTGGCGAACAGGACGATCGTGGCCAATGGCATGGCGATGTTCCAAGGCCAAACGACGGTATTCCAGTCGTGCCCCCAGGGCCCAATCGAAAGCATGATCATGCCGTGCATCAGGCAGATCAAACCGGCGGCCACGTTGCGCAGCCGCGGCACCAGCAGGGCCAATCCCACGGCGGCCTCCACCAGGGGAATGGCATACGCCAGATTGGCCGTTAAAGAAGAGACCTCGCGGCCCACGAACGGCTCGACCAGCCAGGGATAAACGGTATGCACAAAACTGGCATTGGCTTTTTGCACGCCGCTCCAAAAATACGTGCCGGCCACAATCAGGCGGCAGGCGTTTAGCCCGCCGGCGCGGACGGCCTCGCCGCGGCCAGCCAGCCCCAGGCAAGCCAACATGCAGACGTACTGGTAGGTCCAAGGTTGCCAGCGCGATTGGTCCCACAGGCTCCACACCGCGGCCAACCCCACGAAGGCCGCCACCGGCCAGCCCGACCGCCGCCAGATGATAATCGCGGCCAGGCCGGCAAACATCAAGGCGTACAACACGGCCGTCAACGCGGGGGGGAGTTCGGGCAGGCCGCTCCACACGGGTGCCCGCGGATAAAGGCGCGGGCCACACCACAGACGCGGGCAGAGAGCCAACCCGGCCGCGCAGCCGCCGGCGATAATAGCCCGCGTCCACAAGATGCGCTGTTCGTCGCCGTCAGCCGGCGGGGGGCGGTTGGCCGATCGGTCGCGGTTCATGGGTTGTAGGAGGCGATTCGATCGCCGAGGAATCTGATGAGTCTTGACAAACAATATCGGCGGCTGCCGGGTTCTTGGTGCTATCGTCGAATGTTGGCTGGAGTGCAGGGTAGCTGGAGCGCAGGGTGGCTGGCGTCTGACCAACGGGAAGGCCCAGCGGAGTGGTATTCCAACCAGAAAAGCCGATGGACGCCGCCCCTGGGCAACCCGGTTGGATCATCAACTCAACTGGGCCATTCGCTGCGCTGCTGACCCAGCCACCCCTCACCACGGCAAAGTTGGTGGGCTGTTTCGCTACCGGATTTGTCAGTCAATACTCATTAGGAGCCGTCTCCGACGGCGACGATGCGGCTGCCGAAGAATCAGGTGTTTATCTGGCCAATTCCTTTAAGCGTAGCTCAATCTGGCTGCGCAGCTCGGCATTTCCGCGGCGGGCGGCCATTTGATAATAAATCTTGGCGACGCCCAACTTGTCTTCCGCCTCGGCCTCTTGGCCGCGCTCGAACAATTCCTGGGCTTCCGCCAGCACGGCAGCTTCCTCGGCTTGTTGCGCAGCGCGGATTTCGGCCACGCTCCGCGCGGGGACCGAAGGGCCGGCCGCTGGGGTTGCTTCCGCTGCGGCCGGTTTGGCATCGCCCCGTGAAAGCTTGAGTGTGTCGATGGGGCGTTGGCGGGCAGCAGGCGCCTTTTTCGCGCGCTTGGCGGCGGCCGCGTCTTCGGCTTCATCGTCTACCACCGGACGCTGGTAGTTCATTTGCCACGGAATTGCGGGATAGGCCGGAACGCTGTTTCCCCACGGGCCTTGATTGCCCACCACCGGCACAACGCCCAGTACGAAGGGCGAAAACTGCTGGTCGCCGATGAAGCCCGAACCGCCATTCATCAGGGTTAGGCCGGGCGTTTGCGAGATGGCACTACGAGAAAACCCTTGCGCCGCGTTGAACCCGAAAGCGCCGTTGAAGCCCCGGCCTTGAATGCCAAAACCACCGCTGGCACCCGCTTGTGGATTGAAATTACCAAAAGGAGGAGCCGCCGCGCCGCCCCAGTTGGCAAACCAATTGGGACCGCTCAGCGCGCCGCTGAACCCAAAGCTTTCAAAGAAGCTGTCGCTGACATTGTTGAACGGCTGCGCGACATGGACTTGCTGTTGTGAGTAGCCAGCCGCCGGGCAAAGCAGCACAGCCGCCAACAGCCCCCCCAGCCAGCATTTGACAGGCCATCGCCAGAATTGAGTTGCCATGTGGGCCTCCTTACAAATCGCACGGTTGAACATCCATCAGCTTAACGGATTAAGCCTCCCGTTGCATGTAGGAGGCGATTCCATCGCCGATGGATGCGCGTTGCGCCGTTCCAATCGGCGATAGAATCGCCTCCTACAACGATGAAACACCTCCGGTGCCGTTTTATTTTACGCCAGAATTGGGTGCAGCACATTGCCTTTGACATCCGTCAGCCGCATGTCGCGTCCGCTGAAACGATAGGTCAGCCGTTCGTGGTCGATCCCCAACAGGTGCAGCATCGTGGCGTGCAGATCGTGAATCTCGACCTTGTTCTCCACCGCGAAATACCCGTAGTCGTCGGTTGCGCCATACACCGTGCCGCCGCGCACGCCGCCCCCCGCCATCCAGATGCTAAACCCAAACGGGTTGTGGTCGCGACCGTTGGCCCCCTGGGCCATGGGCGTACGGCCAAACTCGCCGCCCCAAATGACCAGTGTGCTGTCGAGCAGTCCGCGGGCTTGCAGGTCCTCCAGCAAGCCGGCGATCGGTTGATCGACCGTGCGGCAATTGTCTTCGTGCCCCTGCTTGAGGTTGCCGTGCTGGTCCCAGCGGTCGTGCCCCACGCCGGGGCAAGTCAGCTCGATGAACCGCACGCCCCGTTCCACCAAACGCCGCGCCACCAGACACAGGCCGCCGTAGGTGCGCGTGTGAGGGTACTCGGCCTCTAAACCGTACAGCTTGCGCGTGGCCTGCGACTCTTTTTGAATATCCATCAGTTCGGGCACGGCCATCTGCATGCGGAAGGCCAGCTCGTAGTTGGCAATCGCCGACTCGATTTTGTCGTGCTTGCCATGACGGGCCAGCGCGCCGCGGTCTAACCGGGCCAGCAGGTCGAGCTTGCCGCGCTGCAGATCGTCGCTGGCTTCGGTGCGGGCCAGGTTCGCCACCGGTACGGCACCCGCTTTGAAGACCGAACCTTGATACGAAGCGGGCAGAAAACCGCTGTTGAAGTTGTCCAGCCCGCCCGGAGGAATCAGACCGCCATTCAGAACGATAAAGCCGGGCAGATCTTGGCTGTCGCTTCCCAGGCCGTACGTCACCCACGATCCCAGGCTGGGACGGCCCTGTTGCCCATTGCCCGTATGCAAAAAGTAATTGGCGTTGGTGTGCTCGGAAAAGGCCGAGGTCATGGAGCGCACGACCGCCAACTTATCGACGTGGCGGCCGACGTGGGGAAACAGGTCGCTGACCGGCGTGCCGCTTTGGCCATACTGTTTGAACTTCCACGGTGAGGCCAGCACCGCGCCGACATTGTTGAACTGCGTGGCCGGCACCTTCATCTTGATCGGCTGGCCGTTCTCTTTGTCCAACAGCGGCTTGGGGTCGAAAGTATCGACCTGCGACGGTCCCCCGTCCATATACAAGAAGATCACGCTCTTGGCCTTGGCCGCATGATGCAGGCCGGCCAGCGCGTTGGACGATCCCCCGGCGGCGGGTGGATCAGCCGCGTTTCCGTATTGGGCCAACAGGGCCGCCAGGGCCACCGAGCCAAACCCATTGGCACAGGTCCCCAGCATCTCTCGGCGAGTCAACGGCGCAGCGGTGTAACGATGGCAATGCATGGCGGCCAGGCCCAGAGTTATGAACCAACAGTCGAGAAAAACGACGGTCCAAGACGTACAGGCCATTGTACACCAGCCGCCGGGCATCGTCTGCAAATCGACCGATAACGCCGACGAGTCAACGCAGCCGCCGGATGAGCTTTTTCAGCGTTTTCATGTAGCTCCAATGCTCTACTTCAATGCTGTGTCGGGGAGAATCGGTGTAATGAATGCCCGCCGATGGCGGCCGGGCCGCCGCCTTTTCGCCGCGCATCCAGGCAGCGGCGGGCCGGCCGTCGCGCACCGCGGCCAGAAACAATGCAATCGCCTGGGTCTGCCAATCGACCAGCGAAAAAATGCCGCTGTCGGGCTGAATCATGCCCGCCACAAACAGGTTGTCGAACGTGGGATGAAACAGATGCAAGTGCAAGCCAGGCCGGCCATCCCGCCAATTCAACCATTGCCGGTCGATGAAGGGAAACTCCAAGTTGTAGCCGGTGGCATAGACAATCACGTCGATCGGTTCCACCGTGCCATCCACAAAGACAACACGGTCCCTCTCCAGTCGGGCGATGTCGGGCTTGGGGCGAATATCCCCCTGGCCGGCATAGTACGGCAGCAAGCTGTTGACGACCGGATGCGATTCAAACAGCCGATGGTCGGGCAACCGCAGCCGGTATCGTGACTGCGGGCCGACCGCGATCCGCAACGACAGCCCCACCAGTATCCGCCGCAGCCATAGCGGCACGTGCCAGGCGTGCAGTTGATCGAGGGCCACGTCCGAGGGCGAACCAAAAATCCATTTGGGAATATAACGGTAGCCCCGCCGCGTGCTATGAAACGTGACCGCGTTATGCTGGGCCGCCTCGACGGCAATATCGCAACCGCTGTTACCGCCACCAACGACCAGCACGCGGCGGCCCTGCAAGATATCGGGCGTTTTGTAGGCCGCCGAATGCAGGGCATGCCCGTGGAATTCACCCGGATATTGCGGCTGACGCGGCGACCAATGATGGCCATTGGCGATGACCACCGCGGAATATTGCCGCGTTTGTACCACGGGGCCATCCGCGTTATTCGTGCCGTTGCTCGAACTTGCCGTGCGGACTTGCCAGGCATTTCCGTCGTCCACCGGAAGGATCTCTTCCACGGCGGTTTGATACCGAATGCATTCGGCCAACGCGAAATGCTGCGCATAGCTACGCAGATAGGCCAGCACCTGGTCATGCCGTGGATACTGGGGAAACTCGCGCGGCATGGGGAAATCGGGGTATTGCGTAAACCGCCGCGACGAAATCATATGGGTCGAGCGATAGACCCGCGAGCAAGGCAAGGCGTAGTTCCAATTGCCACCCAGGTCGTTCTCGCGTTCCAGGACTTCCACCGCAAAGCCTTGCTGGCGCAAGTTCTTGGCCGCCACCAAGCCAGAACTGCCCGCCCCAATAACGCAAATCGGGCTTTCGGCGGATGCGGGCATAGGTGCGGCAATGGCCTGTGGTGTGAAACGGACGTTCTAAGTAAGTCCGTGATTCTAGCGTTGTGGGCGAGCAGGACGTAGCCGGCACGGCTCTTGCCGTGCCGGCAAGAATCGTCGAGCGGGGGTCCATGCAGGGTACGGTTGTTTGGCATGGATGGGCGAACTCGCCTCAAGCCTGCACGGCGGGAGCCATGTGGCGATCGTAGCCGCAAGCTGATGGCTGACAGCTTCTCCGCTGTCAGCTTTGCCGATCCGGCCAACACAGCCGCCGTTTTCGTTCAATTGCCGATTTAGCAGCAGCCGATACCCATGATAGCGGTTCTAGCGCGCTGGTATGGCGGAAGGTGTCTTGACCGCAGCCACGGGGGACGGAATAATCCCGCCCGCTTGAAATTGCCAGCGACCGGATCGGAACCGCAAGGAGGTGGTTGCCATGACTGCCCATCGACGACATGCCTGGGGAATTGTGCTGCTTTGTTTGTTGGCCGCGGCGGGCTGCGCCTCGCCGTATCGGGCTGACCGCGGGGCCTTGGCCGGCGGCCTGCTAGGTGCCGGAACCGGCGCCTTGGTCGGCAACGCGCTGGGCAACACCGGGGCGGGTGCGGTCATCGGGGCGGGTGTGGGCGCCATCTCCGGTGGAGTCATCGGCGGCGAGTTGGACAACATCGAAGCCGAGAACCGGGCCAACGTGGCGCGGATTGAATCCCAAATGGGCCGGCAGGTGGCGGCGGGCGCGGTGTCGATGGAGGATGTGGTGGCGATGACCCAAGCGGGCGTCGACGAAGCGGTGATCGTCAATCATGTGCGGATGAACGGCACCAGCCATCCCTTGCAGCCCGGCGATCTGATTTCATTGCAGAATGCCGGGGTCAGCCCGCGCGTGGTCCAGGCGATGCAAACGCCACCCGTGCAACGGGCCGTGGTGCAGCAGCCCCCGCCGCCGGTGTATGTCGAGCGCGTTTACGACCCTTATTGGGGACCGCCGCCGCACTACTATTACCACCACCATCCCCGCCGTTGTTACGGCCCGCCCCGTCCGGGGTTCTCGTGGGGTGTGTCAGTCGCGCATTAGGCGAATGTAGCAGGCGATTCCGTTTGTTGATGAGTTTGACAGACAAATCCGGTAGCGAAAACCGGGCCGTGGTGAATCCGGCGGGTGCTTGGGTCAGCAGCGAAGCGAATGGCCCAGTTGAGTTGATGATCCAACCGGGTTGCCCAGGGGCGGCGTCGATCGACTCTTCTGGTTGGAATGCAACTCCGCTGGGCCTTCCCGTCGGTCAGACCCAGCCACCCTCCACTCCAGTCAGCCGCAGTCGCCAGCACGACGGATACCGATTTTGTCTACGAAAACTCATTAGGAGGCGATTCCATCGCCGATCAACCGGCGTGCCATCGGCGATGGAATCGCCTCCTACAAATTTGGTGCGCCGCCAATCCGGCAAGCCGCGGCCCCCCAGCGCAAAAAGAAAGACAACGCTTTGCGTTCCGCCAGAAGCTGTCTGAACGCAAAGTGTTGTCAATTTTGGGGACAACCGCCAGTGCCAGGTTGGCTAGCAAGGCCATGCTGGCTGGCGTTAGTAACGGCGTCCGCCGCCGCCACCGCCATAACCACCGCCGCCGCCGTAGCCGCGACCACCTCCACCACCACCGCCGCCACGCTCTTCACGCGGTTTGGCTTCGTTGACGGTCAAAGGGCGGCCATTGTGCTGCTGGCCGTGCAGACCCGTAATCGCGGCTTGAGCTTCGGCGTCCGAGCCCATTTCGACAAAGCCGAAACCTTTGCTCCGGCCCGTCTCACGGTCTTGGACAACCGTGGCGTCCTTGACCGCGCCGTACTCACTAAAGAGCTGCTGCAATTCTTGGGTAGTCACACTGTAACTCAGATTTCCGACGTACAACCTCGTGCCCACCGTGATTCTCCTATAGCAAGGGCGTGACAACCCGCAGGGGGCGCGCGGGTCGTGATGGGGGAAGGGGCCGGCATGGCCGGACCAACGAGCGGGATGACAAGGCGGGCGGAGACTCCGGAAAGGATTTCCTGCGATTTCTTCGGATCCACGAATGATCATCCGATCTAACAATCGCGGGAAGTATAGTGGCCTGAGGCAGACTGCACAATCTTTTTTCCCCCGCAAGTGGGCCGGGGAAATGAATATTTTGGCGCAATGATTTTCGCCCGCCAGGCTACGTAGCAGCATCGCTCCCGCCGTGCGGGTTGGCGCTGCCTTTGATATTCCGTGCCTGGCAACCGTACCTGGCCTGGAAAACCAATCTCGCTTCAAGCCGGCAAAGCAGGAGCCTTACGGCTACGTTCGGTGGAAAACTTGCCGCCCCCGCGCATTGGCCGTTGCATCGGACTATAATTGCCCAAGTTATCAGCCAGGCGAACTTCTTCATTCATGGCCGACCGAGGCGGAGGATTCTTTTATGCACCAGCGACACACGGTTAGTCTTTCGATGGCCGCACTGCTCTTCATGGCCAGCGCTGCCGGCGCGCAAGAACCCGCGCCGATTGCCCAGTATAAGACGTGGGTCACCAGCCTGGCTTTTTCGCCCGACAGTACCACCTTGCTCAGCGGCGGCGGGCAGACATTGATGTTTCGGCCCGGCGATGTGAAGTTGTGGGACGTGGCGACCGGCGCGGAAAAGGGATCTTTGCCCGGCAATGAGACCACCGTGTGGGCCGTGGCGTTTGCTCCTAACGCATCCTTGGCGGCCACCGCTAACTACGGCAAGTTGGTTAAGGTCTACGATCTGGCCAGTATGGCGGAGAAATTCAATTTGGCCGGACACGCCAACTGGGTGACGGCGGTGGCCTTTTCACCCGACAGCGCCACGTTGGCCTCTGCCGGTGAAGATACCCAGATCAAATTGTGGAACATGGCCGACGGCGCGGAAAAAGCCACACTGGCGGGGCACACCAGCACCGTTCGCGGGTTGGCGATCGCTCCCGACGGCAAGACGTTGGCATCGGCCAGTTCCGACAAGACCGTCAAGTTATGGAACCTGGAAAACAACATGGAACGGGCGTCGCTGGCGACCCATACAGAGCCTGTCTGGGCGGTGGCCTTTTCGCCCGATGGAACGACCGTGGCCACGGCGGGCGAGGACCGCACCATCAAGATTTGGGACGCCGCCAGCGGGGCCGAGAAAGCCACCCTGTCTGGCCACAAGAACTGGATCACTGGCTTGTCGTTTCACAAGGATGGCCAACTGCTGGCCTCGGGCAGCCACGATCGCACGGTCAAACTGTGGGACTTAAGCAGCAACATGGAAGCCGCGGCGATCGACGGATTCAAAGGGACGATCTGGAGCGTGGCGTTTTCCCCGGATGGCAAATACTTGGCTGCCGGCAGCCATTCAGACTCAATCCGCCTGTTTGACGCCGCAACCCGCAATGAGTTGTATCCGCATGCCCAACCGGCCGCCGAGGCTGGGCAGTAACGCTACACGCCTGATTTCAATCGGCTGAAATCGTTCGCTTCAGGAAAGCCGACCCATTCATCTCGCGGAGGGAATCGCCGACCGTCGCCGCGTAAGTGGCTACCGAGAAACTGCTTCATGCCACCGTTTGCCTGCTGTTTGAGAATCTGCCTGGCCGGCCTGATGGCGGGCGCATGGGGGCTGGGGAGCCTGTCTTCGGCCCTGGCGGGCGATTCTACGCCCCGGCAGTTGGCGGCTAGCGTGACCATTTATCGCGACGCGCACGGCGTGCCGCATATCGACGGCCCCACCGATGCCAGCGTGGTGTTTGGCTTTGCTTACGCCCAGGCCGAAGACTATTTCTGGCAGATCGAAGACACCTATATCTTGTGTCTGGGCCGCTATGCGGAAGTTTACGGTCCCCAAGGGCTCAATTCCGATCTGCTCAACCGGGCGTTTGAAATCACCAGCCGGGCGCGGGCCGACTACGAATTGCTGGAGCCCGAGCTGCGTGAGATTGTCGATGCCTACGTGGCCGGATTGAACTTCTACCTGCAACGCCACCCACGCACGCGCCCCCGGCTGATTAAACGCTTTGAACCGTGGTATTTGCTGGCCTTCGGGCGGCACTTGTTGCTGGAGATGAGCTACCGCTACACACGGCTGACCAATAGCCTGGTGCCGCTGCGCAATCCGGCGGTTTGGAATGCCGCCGGATCGAATGCTTGGGCCGTGTCGGGCCGGCGGACGGCTTCGGGCCACGCCATGTTGCTGGCCAACCCTCACCAACCCCAGTTTGGCTATGGCCAGTTCTACGAGGGGCATTTGCGGAGCGGCGAGGGGTGGAACTTTAGCGGGGCGACGTTCTTCGGCAGCCCCTTGCCCAGTTTGGGCCACAACGAACACCTGGGTTGGGCCTACACCACCAACGAACCAGACATTGCCGACGTCTGGCGCGAGACCTTTGACGACCCCCACCAACCGCTGGCCTATCGCTACGACGGCGGCTATCGCCAGGCGACCGAGTGGAAAGAGAATCTCAAGGTGCTCTACGGAGAGACGCTCAAGGAACGGACGGTCACCTTTCGCAAGACGCACCACGGCCCGATCGTGCAGCGCGAGGACGACCAGCACTTCTTATCGGCCCGCATCGGCAAGCTGGAAGAAGCCGTCATGCTGCGGCAGTTGCGGCGGATGGTCCGCGCGCGCAATCTCGATGAGTTTCAGCAGGCGTTGGCGCTGCGTAATTTTCCCCTGATGAACATCATCTACGCCGACGACCAGGACAATATCTTGCTGCATTACAACGGCGCGGTGCCGCGCCGCGACCCTGGCTTTGACTGGACCAAACCGGTTGATGGTTCCGACCGCCGCACCGAGTGGCAAGGCTACCACGACCTCAACGAACTTCCCCATGTGCTCAATCCGGCGTCGGGTTTCGTCCAAAACTGCAACTCGTCGCCCTTCACCACCACGGACGAAGGCAACCCGGCGCGTCACGATTTTCCGACGTATCTGGGGGACGATCTCGATCTCGACCGGCGGCGGGCCAAACGGTCGCGGCAGATTCTGCGCGACATGCACGATATTTCATTCGAAGACTTTCAGGCGGCGGCTTTTGATACCAAGGTCTATTGGGCCACCACCGATCTCCCTTTGCTGAAGCAAGATCTGGCGGCGCTGCACTACACGCATCCCGAACTGGCCCAGGCCGCTGAGCCCTTCTTTAAGTTGCTGGACCAATGGGATTGCGTCGGCGGGATCGACTCCCCAGCCACCTCGCTGTGCGAAGCCTGGTATCAGGAACTGCATGGCCGCGGCTACCCCGGTGAGACCTTGTTGCCCAGGTACATGGACAACCCGGCGGAAAAGTTCCGCGGGCTGCTGCGTGCCGCCGCCGCCCTGCAAACGGCCTACGGCGATTGGCGCATCCCTTACGGCCAAACGCACCGCTTGCAGCGGCATGCCAACGTGGCCGATCTGTTTTCGATTCCCTTTGATGACGAACAACGCAGTCTGCCGTGCGCGGGCATGCCAGGTTCGCTGGGGGTCATCTTCACGCAATATTACGCGCCGCGGATCGCCTTTCCGTTCTCGGTGCCGGCGCGGCTGAACTATGGCGTGGTAGGGGCCACGTACATGGGGGCCTACGAATTTGGGCCGAAAGCCAACGGCGCGACGTTGGTGCAGTTTGGCGCGAGCGGCAATCCACGTTCACCCTACTATTTTGACCAGGCCAGGCTGCTCTCGGAGCGGACCTTCAAGCCGGAAATCTTCGATTGGGCCGAAGTGCAGCGCACCGCCTTGCGGAAGTACCATCCAGGGGATTGATCTGCCCGCGGTGGACGTTTTCCACTATTCTGACGGCCAGACGCGGGGGGTGAACCCGCGGCCAACCCTCCTCATCCGCGCTAGGATGCCGATGCCCAATTCCACCGACTCTACGGCGATGCCCCAAACCGCCCCCCAGGCCGAGCCGGCCCAGCCGGAAAAGCGGCCCAATGTGTTGCGGCGGCTGTACCATTGGGTGCTGCATTGGGCTGAGACGCCGTACGGCACGCCCGCCTTATGCCTGATCTCGTTCGCCGAAAGTTCGTTTTTTCCGATTCCGCCCGACGTGCTGCAAATTGCCCTGAGCGTCTCCAAACCGCGGCGCTCGTTTTACTACGCCGGCGTCAGCGCCGTGGCCAGTGTGCTGGGGGGAATCGTGGGGTGGGGCATCGGCTATTTGGCCTGGTCGATGGTCGGTGATTTTTTCACGCACTACGTGCCGGGCTTTACGGCACACAATATCGAAAAAGTCCGGTCGCTATATCACGCCAACGCCTTTTGGGCCATTTTCGCGGCGGCGTTTACCCCTATCCCCTTCAAGGTGTTCACCATCACGGCGGGTGTGTTAAAGGTCCCCTTGACAGTGCTGATCGTGGCCTCGTTGTTGGGGCGGTCGAGTCGGTTTTTTCTGGTGGCGGCGGCGATCTTTTTCTTCGGTCCCAAAGTCAAACATCTGCTGGAAAAATACTTTGAACTCATCACGCTAGCTCTGTTCGCCCTCATCGTGATTGGATTCGTGGTGATTAAGTACTGTTTGTAGGAGGCGATTCCATCGCCGATGGCAACGTATAACACGCATCAATCGGCGATGGAATCGCCTCCTACAGACACTGGCCACTTGATCTGACTGTAAGAGCCGTCTCCGACGGCGGTAATCCGCTTTCCATGCAGAACAATTCAACCGCGAACATTCCACGTCCTCGCGGCGGGTTTCGCATCGCGACCGTGCCCAATCGAGTTGCACGTCCGCTGCCAGAGGAAGAACCACGAATCGAACGAATCGAACGAATGAATTTCCCGCACGGAAAACTTGATCGTGAAAAAAGGGGCGGGCGGCGACTTGAGAAAGTCGTTTCGGAGAATTCATATTCGTAGAATTCGTTAGATTCGTGGTTCTCACAAGGCCTGGCAAATTGATGTTGTGCATGCAACGCACGGGAATGCATGACCTTCAAATGTTCGGCAACAATAGGGTGTCACATGACCTGGCCGCCGTTGATTGCCGGCATGCTCGATCCGGCCGTTTATCCCCATGCGGCGGGGCCGGTGGAAATCATCGAGACCCACATTTCTTGGCTGCTGCTGACGGGACCCTACGCCTACAAGATTAAGAAGCCGGTCGATTTGGGTTTCCTCGATTTTTCGACCTTGGCCCGCCGTGAGCATTTTTGCCGGGAAGAACTCCGCCTCAATCGCCGCTATGCGCCGCGGTTGTACGAAGCGGTCGTACCGATCGGCGGCACGCCCGACCGGCCGCGTCTGGAGCAGCCGGGCCAACCGATTGAGTATGCCGTGCGTATGGTCCAATTTCCGTCCGATTGCCGCCTCGACCACGTCTTGCAGTCGGGCCGCCTGACTTCAGAGCATATCGACGGTCTGGCCGCCGAACTGGCACGTCAGCACGCTGTCGCCGCGGTTTCTTCCGCGGACAATGCGTTTGGCGAACCAGCCGCCGTGTGGCAAGTGGTGGCAAACAATCTGGAGCAAATGCAACGCCGCGCGAACGATTCCCAAGACCAGCAGCGGCTGCAACAATTGGCCTTGTGGAGCCAGCGGGAGTTTGAACGCCGCAAGGCCGATTTTGCCTTGCGGAAGCAGCAGGGCTCTATTCGCGAGTGCCACGGCGACTTGCATCTGGCCAACATGGTGCTGTTGGAGAACCGCGTCACTCTTTTCGATTGTCTGGAATTCAACGACAACCTGCGCTGGATCGACACGCAGAGCGACCTGGCATTTGCCGTCATGGACTTGCGGCGGCGCGGCCGGCCCGAACTGGCTGCCCGCCTGCTCAACGGCTATCTGGAAGTGACCGGCGACTACCGCGGACTGGCGGTGCTGCCCTTCTATTTGGTTTATCGGGCCTTGGTGCGGGCGACCGTGGCCGCCATTCGCGCATGCCAGCCCGATGTCGGCGAATCGGCCCGCGGCGAGGCCTGGAGCGAGTTCCGCGATTATCTCTCTTTGGCCGAAAGCTATGCGAACCCGCCGCCATCCTGGCTGCTATTGACGCACGGCCCGTCGGGGTCGGGCAAGACGTATTACACGCAGCGGTTGGTGCAGGCGCTAGGTGCCATTCGCGTCCGTTCCGACGTGGAACGCAAACGCCTGGCGGGGTTGCAGGCGTCAGCCCGCACTCCACCCAGCGACGTCGAGCAAATGTACGGCCCTGCCACCAACCAGGCCACGTATGGCAGACTGCTAGAAGCGGCCAGGCAGATCGTCTCAGCCGGTTTCCCCGCGATTATCGACGCGGCCTGCTTGCGCCAAGCCGACCGCGCGGCTTGTTTTGCGCTGGCCGCCGACCTGAAAGTGCCTGTCTGTATTCTCGATCTGCGCGCCGACCACGATACCCTCCGCCGGCGGCTGCAATCGCGTCAAGAAGCCGGCCAAGATGCCTCGGAAGCCACGCTGGCCGTGCTGGAAGCGCAACTTGCCAACGACGAGCCCATCACGGCGGCGGAACTCCCCAGAACCATCACGTTGGATGCGGCGAATTCCACGGACGATTCCGCCTGGATCGGCCGCGTGCGCCGCATGTGCGAACGGTAGGGTGGGACAAGCGGCATTGTGCTCAACCACTGGAAACAACTTCACCCGCGATGTCCCACCATGAGTCGCGGTGGCTGCCGCATTTGGTGGGACATCGCGGACAAACCGTATCTGAATGGTAGAGCCGTTTGTCCGCTTGTCCCACCGTACTGGACTTCTGGCGTCCGCGCCAGCCACAACCACCTTACCAATTCCGCTGGCCGCGGAATGGATCATCCTGCATGTGCAGGGATTCCAACGCCGACCGAAAGGTGCCCCGATCAGTTGGGACCAGCCTCTTCGTGCAACATTCACCGATCTTCCATCGTGCAAAATCGCTACGAACGATGCGCGATGCGGCGCTGCACACCGCATATCACTCCGCGGCGTCTCTTACCCGGTCGGCCAGGGCTTGCAGAACGATGGGGGCGGCTTCGGGACCTACGCTGTTGATTTCGCCGTATTGCGATTTGGCGCGGCCGTAGGCGAAGGGTGGCACTTGATCCCACTGGCGCTTGGGAATGATGTAGCCGATCTCGTCGTTGGCCAGGCCGAACAACATCGTCTTGGGGCCGGGCAGCGATTGCATGACGGGTGTCTCCAGCGGCGCATCGGGAAAGTCGGCCCCGGGATCGGCCGGTTCTTGGAACTTGCCATACACCAGCTCGGGGTAAATCTCGCCGGGGATGCAGGCCGCATGCAGTTCCCCCAGCCGCAGATAGGCCACCTCCGTCTCGACCGCCGCAGTGGCACCCGCGGGGAGCGAGCCTTCCACCGCCTCGCCCAACTCCTCGGCCTGGCCGGTCCAAACGCGGGCCTCTCGCTGTAGCACGCCCAGCGACCGGCCGGCCTGATAAATGGGGTTGGCCAGCGGCACGGCGACCGGTTTGGCGAAGACCGCAAACGGCGTCAACCGCAGCGGTTGGGCGCTGGCCAAGGCCTTGTTCGCCAGGCCGGCGATCATTTCGCCATACACGCGGGCGTACTCAAAGTTGCCCTCGTCCAGCAGATTGCCGGCGGCATCCTTGACCACGCCGTCGGGCGAACCCATCAGGCCGCCCACCGTGCCCGTGAAATAGGCCACCGGGCAAGAATGCTCTTTTTTCATCGCTTCGACCGTGGCCCAAGGAAAGTCGGCCGTGATGAGTTTGTTCTTGGAACCGAGCGATTCGGGATGGCAGTTCCATTGCACGAGAATGCCCAGTGGCCGCCCGCCGCCAACGGGCGAGAACTTGAGCACGCGCAACACGCCGTCGTACACCTTGGGCAGGCGGCTGTCTCCCAGCAGTGTTTCGTCTTCCGCCGTGCCGTACTCGGCGGTGGCCGGTTGGCAGCGGGCCGCGGTTTCCGTCACCAGTTGCGCCACGTCGTCCACCACACGACGCAAATACTTGCGATCGACGCCGCTGGCCAAGGGGGATGGTCCCCACAGGCCGATCACATCCGGCCCTTCATGGTTGTGCGTGCTGGAGACCATGACATAGGCAAAGCCTTCCAGCTTGGCGCGAATGGCTCTCACCTCCGGCAATTGCAAGCCGACCAGATCGACCGACACCAGCGCGATTTTTTGCCCGCCATGTTGCAGCACCACTGCGCGGGCGCGCAATGGATCGTGGACTCCCTCGGCCCGGCGGTTCGTGCCATACCCGGCGATCCACACCGCATGGCGGCCCGCCACGTCGGGTGTGATGTCGCATTCGCCAAAGGCCACTTGCAGCGGTTCCTCGGCAGCGGCGGAAACGGAGAGGCCACTGAGCAAGGCCGCCAGCAGGAGAGTTCGCATGTTTTTCACGGGTGATGGATGCAGAGGATCAAAAAATGGATGCGAAGGAAGGGCACAGCAAGTATAACACCGGCCCCAGAGGCCAGTTTGTAGGAGGCGTTTCCAACGCCGATCCTCCCACGTCCGGTACTCCGAGAGAGGGAGATGAAAAAATCGGCGTTGGAAACGCCTCCTACAGTTTGGCGTTGAAAACGCCTCCTGCAGCCCAATTCGCCCGAAAGTTCAACCGCCCAACGACGCCATGAAAATCGACCACATTGAAACGCTGCACCTTCGATACCCTTACCCCGCCGAGAAATGTTTCAAGTATGCCGGCGGAACTTGCACCGGCAGGCTGACTTCGCTGGTGCTGGTGCATACCGATGGCGGCAAGACGGGCGTTGGCGCGGCTTATTCGCACCCAGGGCTGGTGGAACTGGTGGTCAAGCACCAGCTAGAGCCGCTGCTGAAAGGGCGCGACCCGCGGGAAGTTGAGACGCTGTGGGATTTTATGTACCGCCTGACACGCTGGTATGGCCGCAAGGGGGCGGCCCTGACGGCGCTGGGAGGAATCGACACGGCGCTGTGGGACTTGCGCGGGCAGGCCGCCGGTCAGCCGGTCTGGAAGCTGCTCGGCGGCACGCGCCCGGCTTGTCCCGCTTATGCCAGCGCCCTGCTGTGGAACACGCTGCCGGCGCTGGCTGCCGAAGCCCGCGGGCATATCGACCGCGGTTTTCGCCGCGTGAAGATGCGGCTGGCCCGCAGCGAGGAATACGATACGTCCGCGGTCGAGGCCGTTCGCCAGGCGATCGGGCCGGATCACGATTTAATGGCCGATGCCTCGATGCGCTACGACCTGCCGCTGGCCCGCCGGATTGGCAAGGTTTTGGCGGCCAACAAGGTCTTTTGGTACGAGGAGCCGTTCCAGCCAGAGGATTTTGAGAACTACTCGCTGCTACGCGGTACCGTGGGCGTTCCGTTGGCGGCCGGCGAGAACGAGTTCGGCCTGCAAGGGTTTCGCGAATTGATTCGCGAGCGGGCCGTGAATATCGTCCAACCCGACGCCTGCCGGGCGGGCGGCATTAGCGAGGTCGTCCGCGTGGGGCAAGCGGCGGCGGCGGCCGGGTTGCGGGTGGCCACGCACACCTGGAGCGACGCCCCCACGGTCATCGCCAACGCCCACGCCGTCAGCGCCATGCCCAACGGCGTGACGGTCGAGATCGACCAGACCGGCAACCCCTTCATCGACGAACTGCTGGCCGAACCGTTGCGGGTGATCGACGGGCAACTGCAACTCAGCCAGGCACCAGGACTGGGGATAGAACTTAACCGGACGGTCGTCGACCGCTACCGCCTGTCCGACTCGTTCAACATTCCGCCGGGCAATTACTCGGACATGCTCTTCGGCCCAGAGCATTACACGCCTGGCCCGGCGTATGAAACGCGAAAACCGTAGGGTGGGACAAGCGGCCATCGGCTCGTCCATGCGAATACGGTTCGTCCGCGATGTCCCACCAAATGCGGCCACCATCGCAGGGCATGGTGGGAAATCGCGGGTGCGCCGGTTTCAAGTGGCCGGTCCCCATGCCGCTTGTCCCACCCTACGAACTGCTCGGCACGATAAAACTCAAATGGAGTTCGCAGTGGCGGCAGTGAAGGTTGATCCACTCGTCCAAGGTCAACGAACCAAAGACGGGGCTTAATTCGCGGTGGTTTTCCGTCCGCAGGCGGTGGATAGCCTGCCGCAGCGCCGCGAATCCGGCGGCAGTGTCGGTCTCGCACGGCATGAAGCTGGCCGCCCGCTTGGGCAGCTTGAAGCCCGGCGGCATGGGGCCAGCCAGCAACTTGCGTTTGAAGAGCGGCACCAGCAGCCGGATGATCCAGGGGGCCTTGAAGTCGGCACCGTCGATCGCGGCGTTCATCACCGCCGCCAAATGGCTAAGGTTTTGACCGACGGTCCAGTTGCCCAGCGAACGCAGGGGCTGGCCTTCCAACCGGTCTAGTTCGGCGACGATATCGTCCAACGTGTCAAAATGCAGTTGGCGGCGGCCGGCGACCTGTTTGGTGTTGATGCTCACGAATGGCCTAACCGTGACTGGCCCATTTACGAATTGCCCTGCCGGCTGCGGTAGCGGGCACTCACGCGCTGCAATAGCGAGTGTTCTTGCGGGCTGAGGGCGTCGATGCCCGTTTCGTGGACGCGGGCCAGAATGGCATCGACCCGCCGTTCTTCCTCGGCCTCTAGCGCCTGGCGCTTCTGACGGCGTTGTTCCTTGCAAGTTTCAATCCATTGCCGCAAGGGACCGGGCCGGCGCGGGCCGGTCATTTCCAAGGTGTCGTCCAGATCGTAGCCGGACAGATCCTCGGCGTGGGGCCAGTCGTCACCCAAGGCTGGCTCGGCCCGTGGCCAAGACTCGCCTTGTGCGCTGAAGAACAGAAAGCAGCCCAGCAGCACCAGTGGCATGACGGCCGGCCGGTATTCGCCGGTATGCAGCCACCAGGCCGCGAACAACATGCCCAAGGCGGCAAACTGGCCGCAACGGACGGTGAGATAGCTGCCCAGTTTGGGACCGGCCACAAAGGTCAGCCCAGCCCGCAGCGCCCGCGCGCCGTCCAACGGACTTGCGGGCACCATATTTACCAGGGCCAACAGCCAGTTGATCCAGAACGTCATTTCCAAACCGGCCTGCCACGGCAAGCCCGCCTCTTCCAGCGCCAAGGTGTACGGCACCGACAAGGGGTTCATCAACGGCAAGATTCCGCGGTCTTGCCATTGCAGAACAATGGCGGTGACGCCGCAGACCGCCAGGTTCATGGCGGGACCGGCCAAGGCGACGGCCGCTTCGGCCACGGGGTCTGGCGGAGCCACGGCGTGCGTCATACTGCCAAACGGCCACAACACGACGGAGGGAACATGCCCCCCCACGCGCTGCGCCGCCAGGAAATGGCCCCACTCATGAATGGCGACACTGGCCAGCAACACGCCCAGCATGGACGCGGCGTACCAAAGCAGTCGGCCACGGTCGAACCCGGCCGCGACATACAGAATAAACGCCGCGGTGACCAGGAAAAAAATGTGCAGCCGGACGGGCATACCGCCGAAACGTCGCAGGCCCAGGCTCCAATACAGGACATCGCGCATCGAAGACACCGCTGGCGGCTGTTGTGATTGGCGCGGGGCACCAAAAACGCCCTTCGCGGCCTGAATAATATCTTAACAACCGGTCCCGCCCGATTCAATTATTCCGTGGCACATTCCGCCTCCCCCACTGCATTCCAACCGCCCGGCCTACGTGGTAAAATTCGCCCCCCCGCGGCGGGCGAACGTGCCTGGGCCGCTATCAACTAGACCTAAGGGTGTGGGAAATGTCTCGCAAGCAGAGCAGCGTAGCGCCGGGTTGGTGGGACTACACAACGCTGGACGAAAAGCTGCTGGCCGATGCCGCGGCGCTCACCGCCGAGCAATTGTTGCAGCTTTCGCGGCCAGGTTTTCGCGTGGTGGCCTACGACACGCTGGAAGACTTCTACCTGGCCGAGGCCCTGGAATACATTGCCGCTTGGAAGCAATCAACCCTCGACAACCCCGTGGGCATTTGCGGGCCGATCGGCCCGACCGAGCAGCTTCCGCTGGTGGCCCGGCTGGTGAACGAGTTGCAGCTCGATATTCGTTCGGCCCATTTTTGGGGCATGGACGAGTGGTACCAGGACGGCCGCGAAGTGCCGGCCACGCATCCCTTGTCGTTCGAACGGGCCGACCGCGAACTGTGCTTCGACCGCATCCACGCCAAACTGCGCATGCCCGACAGCCAGCTCCATTTTCCCCGGGCCGATACGCAACGGTATATCGACAGCTACCGCGGCGTGCGCTGCGCCGTCATGCAAGGGGGCCAGGGCGAGGTCAAGCATTGGGCCTTTAACGACCCGCCCCAACGCACCGGCCAGTGGACCAATGAGCCGCCCCCTCCCGCCGAATACCGCAAACTGACGACGCGGGTGGTGGACCTGCACCCCATGACGATCATTCAGAACGCCCGCACCAGCGGCGGTGGTTACGTGGCGGGCGTGCCGACACAAGCCATAAGCGTTGGCCCGGTTGAAACGTGGCAAGCCGAAAAGGTCAGCATTTGGCACGCGGGCAATCACGACAATCCGTTTGGCCAACGGCTGACAACGCTGATGATAAGCAAGAAACTGCCCGACAGCTCGGTGCCAATGTCGTTGCTGGCCGACCATCCCAACGTGCAGTTCAACTTCTACCGCCCCGGCATCGGCAGTTGCGCGACGGAGATGCACTAAGGGCGGACATCGCTTTACAGCCATCGGCCGATCTTCCATACTACCGGCCGACGGATGGTAACGAGGGAGGCGGCTGCTGTTGCGGGAACCGCCCCCATGTCAGGCAGACGCGCGACGGCCCCCGCGGCCGCTTCGCCGCGAGAAGGAACGATGGCTTTGACCATGCAGCTTTCGATGAGTGAAATGACGACCTATCGCTGGTCATTCGAGCAGGATGTGGCCGAGTACAAGGCCGCGGGGCTGTCGGCCATCGGCGTCTGGCGGCAAAAACTGTCCGACTTTGGCGAAGACCGTGGCATTGAGCTGCTGGCCGAAAGCGGACTGAAGGTGTCTAACCTGTTATGGGCTGGCGGCTTCACCGGCAGCGACGGCCGCACCTTTCGCGAAAGCATCGAGGACGGCCTGGACGCCGTCCGGCTGGCGGCCGCCATGCAGGCCAAATGCCTGGTGGTCTACAGCGGCGCGCGAGCCGGCCACACGTACAATCATGCCAAGCGCTTGTTAAAAGACGCCTTGGGCGAATTGCTGGCATTGGCCGAAGAGACCGACGTGGTGCTGGCGCTCGAGCCGATGCATGCCGTGTTTGCCTCGGAATGGACCTTTCTCAACAACCTGGACGACGCCCTGGCGGCCTTGGATGTCTTCAACAGCCCGCGATTGAAGCTGGTCTTGGACACCTACCATCTGGGCTGGGATGACGGCCTGCCGGGCCGCATCGCGCAGCTTGCACCACGGATTGGGCTGGTGCAATTAGGGGACGGCAAGACCCCGCCCGACGGAGAACACAACCGCGTTCCGCTGGGGGAAGGAACCCTGCCCCTGCCGGCCATTTTGAAGGCGCTGCAAGCCGCCGGGTATACCGGCTATTGCGATGTCGAATTGATGGGCGAGGAGATCGAAGCCGGCAACTACGCCGATATCTTGCGGCAGTCGATGCAGGCCTTTTCACAATTGACCGCGTAGCGGGCGGACTTATTTCCCTACAGCATCCAGCGGGAAAACGGGCCGGCGGACCTTGCGAAAGGGGAGCGAAGCCAGATTGCTGGAGCAAGGGCCGGGTGTGTCCACGGTGTAGCTGGCCTTGGCGATGGGGTTATACGCCTGGCGATGGGCCACCGCGGCTTTCACGGCAATCACGCGCAGGTCCTCGGGCGTAATCCCCTGGCTGCGCCATTGGCCCAGATCGAAAGGGGGGGTCTTGCGGCTGGTCAGCAAGACTGTCACGCCCCCATGCCGCACGACGGCGCATGGTCCCATGTCGATATGCACACCGGACATGGAAGCCAAATGGCTGTGCCGGTCCTCCAGATCGAATCGGCCGTCGCTGGTCGAGACCAACTCCACCTCCAACGTCACGGGAGGCCCGGCCAGCTTATTCTCTCGACCACCCATGCTGAGCGTGATGCGCTGGCCCGGCCGCGTGCCGGCCTCGGCCACCTTCCGCACCGCCGCCGGGTCGTTGATGACCACGCCCGCACCGGCAATGCCATGATCCACAAAGGCCCGCAAGATAGCGGTGCCGTCGCCCGGCGCGCCGCCGCCAATGTTATCGGAGGGTTCCACCACCACCACCGGGCCTTCGCGCAAGTCGGCCAACAGCGGCAGCACTTCGGCCAGCGGCGTATCGACCTTGTGCCCCTCTTGCCGCAAAGACATGGCCAGGGCGGAAAGTTCTTGCAGGGCAGCGCGAGCCACCCGCGGGTCGCCGATGGTCGTGGCGGTAAAGCTGACGCCCGTGTCGGGCGTGTCGGCAAAAGAGTAACCCGCATAGACACTGACGGAAAGAATCTCCGGCAGCCGCGACTCAATTTGCCGCGCCAGGTCTTCCAGCGAGCGCATCGGCACGTTGGCCGTGCCGACACCCGTCGGCGCCCACATCAACGGAGGGCGTTCCCACAGCGTCTGGGGCTGCTCGCCAGACTTGAGCAACCGGTCGAGGAGCTGCGCGGCAATCACCGCTGCGGCGTGGGCGTCGGTATGGGGGTTCTCGCGATAGGCTACCAGTCCATCCGCGCGTTCGGCCATGCGGGCCGTAAAGTTGGCGTGTAGATCGACCACGCCGCAAATCGGCACGCGATCGAGGCCCGGCATGTGGCGAATGCGTTCCAGGATTTCGCCCTCCACGTCGGGCAGCGACTGGCTGACCATGGCGCCATGCAGCACCAAGAACAGGCCGTCGATTCCGGCGGAAGCCTCGCGCTGCGCCGCGGCTTGCAACTCCTGGCAAAACCGTTCCACCACCGCATCTTCCACGGTGGCGCTGGGGGTGGCCCGCAAGTCGAACACCGGCACCACTTGCCAACCGGCCGTGTCGGCTACTTCCAGTCCGCCCGCCAGGGGCGAACTATCGCCGCGGGCAGCCAGCAACTGTTGGCCCAGGCGCAGTTCAAAATCCTCCAGCCGGGTCAGGCCCGGCAAGAAGGTATGCGTTTCGTGGAAGATGCCGGCAAAGAGGACGCGGGGAGGCATGGCGATTGGTGGTGGAGAGTGAAGGCAGGTGTTTGGGGCCGGTCATTATTTCATGTGATTGAGCGCAATGCCAGCATGGGGATGATCGCGGAGTTGCCCGCCGCCTGCTTGACGCTGCGCGCGTGAAGCAAATAATCGAGGAGATCGTGTGTCCTGTAATCAACAACGCCAGAGCCGACCTGATGAGCAATTCGCCCGCGTATCCTTCCCCGGCCCCAAGTCCGCGCTTTAACTGGATGTTGCTAATTCTGGTTGCGCTGCTGGGAGCCTTGGCCGGCAAGTACTGGTGGCAGGGAAGCATAGGGCCCTTGCACGACCCCAACGCGGTGCCGCGGGCGGTGCTGGCCCGCGGCAATCTGGCCGAGGACGAACAAGCCACGATTGAACTGTTCAAGCACGCCTCGCCGGCCGTGGTGCATATTACGTCGCTGGCCTTGCGGCGCGACTTCTTCAGCATGGATATCACCGAGATTCCGCAAGGCACGGGCAGCGGCTTCATTTGGGATCCACAAGGGCATGTGGTGACCAACTACCATGTGGTCCGCAACTCCGACAGCTTTCAGGTCACGCTGGCCGATGGTTCTACTCACAAGGCCAGGGTGGTGGGAGTGGAGAGCGACAAGGATCTGGCTGTGCTGAAAATCAACGCCAAGGAGGCCGCGCTGGTGGAGATTGATGTTGGAACCTCGGCCGATCTGGAGGTAGGCCAAAAAGTGTTCGCCATTGGCAACCCATTTGGTCTGGACCAAACCTTGACGACCGGCGTCATCAGCGGCGTGGGGCGAGAGATCAAATCGGTCAGCCAGCGGCCGATTTTGGGCGTGATTCAAACCGATGCCGCCATCAACCCTGGCAACTCCGGCGGGCCGCTGTTGGATAGCGGCGGAAGATTGATCGGCGTCAACACGGCCATCTACAGCCCGTCGGGGGCTTACGCGGGCGTGGGCTTTGCCGTGCCGGTCGATACCGTCAATCGAATCGTGCCGGAACTGATTCGGCATGGCAAGGTGATACGTCCCGGCCTGGGAGTGGGCACGTTCGAGGACCAGATGACGCGCTCCGCCGGTTTGGAGGGCGTGTTGATTAAGGAAGTCGATCCCGCCGGCGCGGCGGCCAAGGCCGGCCTGCATGCCACGCGGTACGATCGAACGGGCCGCTCGTTATTGTTGGGCGATCAAATCATCGGCATCGCGGGTGAAACGATCAGCACCAACGACGACCTCTACAAAGCTTTGGAAAAGCACAAAGTCGGCGACACCGTCAAGGTCGTCGTCCGCCGCGATGGCGAAATCATGGAATTTGAAGCCACGCTGCAAGGCATTTCCACCGGGTCCGATGAATGAAAAGCGCGGTGCATGGTAGCTGGTAGGGTGGGACAAGCGGACATCGGTTCTTCCATGCGGATACGATTTATCCGCGACGTCCCACCAAATGCGGCCTCTCGCCAGTCTGGTGGGACATCGCGAGTGAACTTGTTTCGAGGCATCTTGTCGAAGTCCGTTCATCGTCGGTGGCTGATCTGCCATTTCTGGAGCGGCGCTACGATGCCCCGCACTTCCTGAAACTGGCTGGCACGCAGTACGAAGTTTGCCTCGACGTAGACTTTGGCAATGCCCGGAAGGCCGAATTGCTAGCCAACGCCGCCGCGGATGATATTCCAGCAATAGAAGCCTTTTTTCAGCGCCGTTTGAAAATGCTAGTCGTATGTGATGCCAGTCGAGCCAACTTCCACGAATGGCCGATGATCCAGTTCTCGTGAGGGCGGCACTGGCCGTCCGGCCATTTTCCAGGCTGTGAGAACCACGAATCGAACGAATCTAACGAATAGCGTCCGTCAGAACGCTTTTCCCCAAGTTATCGTCCGTGCCTTTTCCGCACGGCAAGCATCCATGCGAGAGCTTCATTCGTTAGATTCGTTCAATTCGTGGTTCTTCAAATGGACCACTAAGAATCCGAACCACTGGATTATACCGGTTCGTTCGGATAATGATCCTTTGTGAACCGCTATAAAGCTCGATGATCTCCTGCACGCCGTGCGAGGCGCCCATGACGACATGTTGGACCTGGAGGACCGCGACGAGACCGAGATTGAGGCCTTGCGGGCCACCTATCGCCAACTGGCTGAGCAAGCCAAGGCGGCAATCGAACGGGGAGAAGGTGAACCCGATTCCGACGAACAGTCCGAATGATGCGCTTGGCGAGTGCGATGCCGCCCGAAGGCCATGCCCGTTATGCGGACCCCGTGCAGGCCGATTTCGTCCTCGTCACTTTTCCTTCGATACAATCGTGGCTGGGTTGCATATAGTTCGCTGTCCTCGACCAATTCTTGACCTGCACGATTTCATGGATCAACCACCCCTGCCCGGCTCGAATCAGTTAAACCGCCTGTCGCAAGGGCTGCGCTGCAAACAAGTGGCCCTGGTTGTTCTGCTGGTAATGCCGTTGAGCGCGCTGCTGGCATGGCGGGCCGGATGGCAGCCGGTGTGGTTATTGCCGATGGCGGTTCTGGCCGTGGCCATCGCGATCGACCTTGGCGGACGGGTGCTATGCTCGATTTCTGGGATTGGCGACCCGTGGCTGATTGGCGCTTCGGTTGCGGTCCTGGCGATTGGGGTCGTCGCGGGCCTGGCCTTCATCGTCAGCGTGCCTACCATCGGCTGGCCCATCGGATTGGCCATTGCCGCTATTTTTCAGGTAGCGGCCGCCATGACGTTTACCAACTACCTGGCGGGCGTGGGACGAATTCTGGGCGACGACGAGACGACAAGGCGGGCCGCGCGGTTGCGTAACGGCATCTTCGGCGTATTAGCGTCAACGGTCAGTTTGGGAGGAGTCTCACTGGTGGTCATGGCCTTGCTGGCCATCATCACCGTGATTAGCGCGGGCTATGGATTGTTCTTGGCGTTGCCGGTGGGGGGCATCGTGCTGTTGGCGGCGGCGGGACCGCTGATCTATTTTGTCGTGGCCATGTATCGGCACTACGCGGTGGTGTTGTCGCGGACCCGGGCGGCCATCGCCAATCCGCCAGCGAATCCCTTTTCCACGCCGAGCATTCCAGAGCAGCTCTCGTGAACGGTTGTGCTTCGCAATCTGGTATCGTCCGTACCACGCGGGCACGGTTCGATGAATGCCAACGCCAGGCTGGCGACCGCCCGTTGATTGATGCATTCTGGCATCAAGTACGCGGGATCTGTTGACAAAGGTCAACGTCCGCCGCGGCTTTGGCCAGGTGGCCGTGGGAGTTGGCCCGGCGCGTCCAATTCCTGACCTATGTTTTCGCAAGTCGTCGCTGGAAGCGGCGGCGGTCGGTCCCCTTTTCCTGTCTGATTGTTTCGTCGCACCCTCCCCAACGGTCGCGCGTTGTTCCAATGCGCCCGCACGTCCGCAGGGTTCTTAGCAATACGTCGCGTCCACGCGCTTGCCATTCGGCATGCGCGGCGGCCCGCGCCACGGGGAAAATCATGCGCAAACCTGGCCGCTCTGAAGATATTCAACGCACATCCCGATTTGAAGCCTGCGAAACGCGGCTGGTGATGACGGCCCAGCCTTTCGAGGCCGATCCCACGCTGCAGCTCGACACATCGACCTTCGATATGCCGGCGCCGGTCACCCAGGTGCAGCAATCGGCCTTGGCCCAAACCGGCTGGACGCAAGCCCAAAGCGAGTACGGATTCAACGGCGCCGGGCAAACGGTGGTGGTGATCGACACGGGCATTGCCTACGACCATTACGCCCTGGGGGGGGGCTTTGGAGCGGGCTACCGCGTGGTCGGCGGTTGGGACTTTGCCGAGAATGACGCCAACCCCTACGACGACGGCCCGCTCGGTTCGCACGGCTCGCATGTGGCGGGCATCATCGGCTCTAGCGATGCCAACAACCAGGGTGTGGCCAGTGGTGTCGATCTGGTTTCGCTGCGCGTCTTCACCGATATGGGGGAGAGCAACTTTGGCTGGATCGAGCAGGCCTTGCAGTGGGTGCATAACAATCGCAATTCGTTCGCCAACCCGATCACCACGGTCAACATCTCGATTGGCACCAATTGGAATTCCACCAATGTCCCCAATTGGTCGATCCTGGAGAATGAGTTTGCCCAGCTCAAGGCCGACGGCATTTTTATCTCCGTGGCGGCGGGCAACTCCTTCCAGCAATTCAAATCGACCGGACTAAGCTACCCGGCCGCCAGCCCTTACGTGGTGCCGGTGATGTCGGTCGATGCCAACGGCAATCTCAGTTCGTTCAGCCAGCGCGATACGCGGGCCATCGCCGCGCCGGGCGAAAGAATCACCAGCACGGTGCCCGACTATCGCGGCAATCAAAATACGCGGGCCGACGACTTCGTGTCGTACTCCGGCACCAGCATGGCCGCGCCCTACCTGGCGGGGGCCAGCACGCTGGTCCGCCAGGCCTATGCCTTCATGGGCAACGGCAATGTCAACCAAGACACGATCAACAACCTGATGCGGAGCACGGCCGATTCGGTATTCGATCCGATCACCGGGCAGAGCTATTTGCGGCTGAATGTCGACCGGGCGCTCGACGCCATCATGCCGGTGGACGAGTACGGCGATACCGCGGCCACGGCGGCCAGGCTAGGCAGCATCCTGGAGGGGACGCGCAGTGTGTCGGGCGTCATTGGCAAGCTCAACGACCAGGACTTCTTCACCTTTACCGCCGACAAGACCGGCAGCCTGACCGTCTCGACCGACGTGCTGCGCGGGGCAATGCGGGCCGGCTATACGTTGAACGGGGCCACCGGCACCATCAGCGGCAACAGCATCACGTTCAATGTGCAAGCGGGCCAGTCCTATACGTTGGGCTTGGCCGGCAACAATGCCTTGGGCTTCTATAAGCTGAACTTCAACCTCAAGGCGGCGGCCACGCCATCGGGCCCCGCCACGGTCAATTGGGGCACGATCGAGCAAAAGCAATTCCTCGGCCAGCAGATGGGGCCAAGCAACCAGTTTGCCATCAATGCGGTACGCGATGGCATCTTGACGGTGCAGGCTTCGTTCCAACATGCCGCCGGCAATGTGGACTTTGTGATCGTCAATGGCGCTGGCCAGGTAATTGGCTCCAGCGCGTCGCTGACCAACCAAGAACGGATCGATGTCACCGTGAAGGCGGGCCAGACCGTCTACTTGCGGGCCATTGGCCAAAACAGCAATGTCGATTTGATTGTCACCAACCTGGTCAGCCTGTCGGGCAACCAGGTGACGGTCAACGGAACCGCGGGCAACGACAGCTTTGCCTTTACGGGCGGTGCCAACAATACGGCCACCGTAAACGGGGTCAGCTACTCGTTTGGTGCCGGACAAAAGTCCTTCAACTTCGTGGGCCGCGGCGGCGTGGACAGCGCTTCGTTCACCGGGAGCGCCGGCTACGATCGGGCGGTCTTTCAGCCGGGCTCGGTTTCGTTGAGCGGCGATAATTACAGTGTGGCTTCCAGCGGCATGGCGAATGTCGTGGTCGACGGCGGCGCCGGTTACAATTCATCGGTCTTCTACGATTCAGCGGGAGTAGACACGTTCACCGCTTCCCCCACCGAGGCGAATCTGTCGGGTTCTGGTTTTAACAACACGGCTCGCGGCTTCGCGGTGGTCAAAGCCTACAGCCGAGGCGGCGCGGATCGCGCGGTGTTGTATGACTCCGAGGGGCACGATACGCTGGTGGCCCGCCCCAACGAAAGCCGGCTGACCGGAGTTGGTTTTGACATTGCCGCGGCCAATTTTGGCTACGTGCAGGTCGTGGCCAGAGGCGGTTATGACAGCGCCCTGTTCTACGATTCAGCCGGTACAGACAATTACGTGGGCAATGCCGGCCAGTCGTGGCTCAGCGGCAGCGGTTACTCCATCGTGGCCAGCAATTTCGAGCGCGTCCGCGTCTACGGCACGACCGGTACCAACGTGGCCACATACACCCCGCCGGCCGGTGCATCCGTTGCTAGCGGGCAGAACTTCTTCCGCGCAGTCGGCGGCGGCAGTGACATCATCATCTACAACTTTGGATTAGCCCGCGTGCAGTCGGCTTCCGTCTCGACAACCGGCGTGAGCTCGCTGAGTGTCGACGCGCAGCCCGCGGTTGCCGGCAACAGCATCACGGCCCGTTGGAATGAAGCCCAGCAAGCGGCCTTTGCCCAGTGGGCTCAGGAGTTGCAACGGCAGTCAGCCTGGAATTTTGGCAATGACTTCGCCGGCGAACTAGCGGCCGTCGATTCGTACTTCCGGCGGCTGGGCCGGGGGCGATAGCATCTGGCACTAGCTGGCACCAAATCGGCGGCCGATCGGCCTTGAAGCTTCCCCACGGTTCCTGTACTGTTCCGCCCCATTTCCACAGGGGTCATCCGGGAACCGCATCATGCCGTGCTGGCGTTCATTCGTTCTCATGCTGGGTATGTTTTGCACCGCGCCTGCCTGGGGGCAGGGCTATTTTCCCGCGCCTGAAATTCCTGAGTTGATCGGGCCGGGCTCGGTGTTGAACGATACCGAGATCATCCCCAAGCCCGATCCCGCCGAGACGATTGTCTTTGAGGCGGCTCCGGTTGAACCGCCACCCCCCCCGCCTAAGATCTGGTCGGGTTCGGTCGATGCCGGCTTGAACGGTTCCGAAGGGAACAGCCGGGTTTTTAACTTCCGCGTGAATGCCTCGGCCAAGCGAGAGACCGATGCGACGGTCTTGAACCTCAAATTGAACTACGTAAATACCGCCAACAACGGCAATCAGACCGTCAACCGCGTGTTTTTTGACGGACGGAACGAATGGAAACTGGCCGACTCGCCGTGGTCGATCTATATCCATGAAACAACCGAATTCGACGAGTTTCGGGCGTTTGATTTTCGGGTCACGGCCGATGCCGGTCTGGCCTATCAGTTCATCAAGAACGACCGGACTTCGCTTAGTGGCCGGTTTGGTCCCGGTGCCGCGCGCGAGTTTGGCGGGCCGGACAACCGCGTTACGCCCGAACTGGTTTTTGGCGGCGCGTTGGATCATCAACTGACCAAGCGGCAAAAGATTACCTTGACGGTCGATTACTTTCCCAGCGTCCTGGACTTTATTGACTACCGCATCAATTCGCAATTGGCCTGGACGCTGCTGATCGACGAGGCCAACAGCCTGAGCCTGAAGCTCTCGCTGGTCGATCGCTACGACAGCACGCCCCAGTCGTTCAAGGCGAACGACCTGGACTATGCAGCCACGATCTTGTGGCAGTTTTAGGGCCGTCTGCCAGGGAGCGCGGATCTACCCCATCGGAGCCGAATCCTACAGCCTCGGCGTTGGAAACGCCTCCTACAAATCCCATCGGCGTTGGAAACGCCTCCTACGGCGGGTGGCTGGGTCAGCAGCGAAGCGAATGGCGAGAGCGGATTGATTTTCCAACCGGGTTGTCCTGGGGCGGCGTCCATCGGATTTTTTGGTTGGAATGCAACTCCGCTGGGCCTTCCCGGTGGTCAGACGCCAGCCACCCTTCACCCCAGCCAGCCGCGAGTCCGAGCGCAGCTAGCACGACTGTTACCAATTCTGGCTGTCAAGACTCATTAGAACGCGAAGCCCCCAGGCGGCATTGTTTCCGGTGCCGCCGCGCCGCCGCGTGGCAATCGCGAATGCGGCGTTCTACTTCCTCGACCAGTTCGCGCTCGTCGTATTGGTCGAGTTCCTCCGGCCACAGCGGCGGCCCAAACTGCACATGGATCACGCCGCGGCCCGGATACTTTTGCTGACGAGGCCAGGCCTGGTACGCACCGTCAATCGCCACCGGCAATAAGGGCACCCCGGCACGCCGCGCCAAGGCGCTAAAGCCCGGCTTGAGCGGGGCGACCTCTCCGTCGGGTGAGCGGGTTCCCTCCGGAAAAATCAGCACCAGTTCACCCCGTTTGAGCCGTTTGAGCGTCTCTTTCAGGCCAGCCAGCCCCAGGCCCTCGCGGTCGATGGGGATGGCGTCGAGCGAGTTAATCAACCAGCGAAAGGGAGGAAACCGAAACAACGTGTCCCGAGCCAGGTAATTGATGCGGCGGTCGATGCACAGCCCCAGCAGCGGCGGATCGATGTGGCTTTGATGGTTGGAAAGGATCAGCACGCCGCCGGTTGCCGGAATATGCTCGCGGCCCCACCACCGCAGCCGGTAGATGGCCACCGCCCCCAAACGCAAAAAGACTCGCATGAAGCGATACCATAGCCGCTTGGCCAAAGAACGCTTGAACGGCGTCTTGGACTTGCTCGCCTTGGCGGCCGGTTGTTGCGCGGTGGTGGTCATGCCGAGAAGCTGCTTTCGGGATTCATCATCGTTTAGTTCCCCGCCATTCTAGCTCGCACGATGGCCTCCAGGCGATCAACAACCTCGTGCGGCTGTAGCCCATCGGTGGAAAACTCCAAGGCGTCGTCGGCCTTGATCAGCGGTCCCATGGCGCGGGCTGCATCGCTTCGGTCACGTTCGTACTGATCCGCCAAGACTTGCTCAAAGGGCACATCCTCGCCGCGGGCGGCAAGATCCAGCCTTCTGCGCCGGGCACGTTCCTCTGGGCTGGCGACCAGAAAAATCTTGCATTCCGCATGGGGAAAGACCACGGTTCCTTGATCGCGGCCTTCCGTCACGACATGGGCATCACCCACCGCGCGGCGCTGCCGTTCGACCAGCGTGGCCCGCACGCCAGAGTTGCTAGCGGCAAAGCGGGTGACCTTGGTGATAGCCCCCGTGCGGATTTCGCGGGTGACATCCTCGCCATCCAGCAGCACGGCGGTTTCCGTGACGGAAATCTCCAATCCATCGGCCAGTTCGGCCAAGGCCTGCGGCTGGTCCCAGGGCAACCCGCGTCGCACGGCGGCCAGCGCCACGGCGCGGTACATGGCCCCCGTGTCCAAGAAGCGAAACCCCAGCCGGCGGGCCAGTTCTCGGGCCGTGCTGCTCTTTCCGGCACCGGCTGGGCCGTCGATAGTCACAATCATAGGGAAATCGGCCGCACGGCAAGAAAGCGCCGGGCGGGCAATACAACGTGGAAGCGCCTGGCAGTTAGACCGAAGTTAAGCCACGAAAGCCCCTCTGGCAACGGGCGAAGCCGCCAAATGGTCCGGTTTTCGACGTAAGCGCGGGAGGCGTTTCTAACTCGGAGGGAGCATGTAGGAGGCGTTTCCAACGCCGATGTTCGTAGGGGTCGCCTCTGACGGCGACAATCGGCTCAAAACATCAACCGATATTGGGCCGTCAAGAAGACGCCCGGCGCCACGCCGATATGGTCGTTGTCGCGGTCGGCATAGGTCCGCCCGTTGAAGAAGTAGCGGTCGAAAGCGTAGCCCGTCCCCAATTCCACCACGCCCAGGGCGGGCAGTTTGTAGCGGACCACGGCCGAAAGCGTCTGCGCGTAGGCGTAGAACCGCTCGAGCTGGTCGGTGCGGTCGACCAAGAAATAGGCTTCGCTGGCCCAATCATACGACAGATACAATGTAAAGGGGCCGCCGCAGACCGTCCAACCGGCCAAGGCGTGCACGGTGGTCACGGGCAAGTACGACAGTTCGAAATGGATCACGTCGGAAGGCCGCCAGTAGACCTGAAACGGAATGCCGACATTCAACAGCAAGTCGTCGTCCGCTTGCCATTGATAGGCCACGCCCGGAAAAGGGTACGGAAACTGCGACAGGTTGGAGTACAACACCGAAAACAACCAGGCGTTGGCACCGCTGGTCGGCACGCGCAGATACGAGGCGAACGTGACCGTGGCCTCATTGATGGAATGGAACGGCCGGTCGCTGGCCGAGCCGCCCGTCAGCAGCACGCCGGCGGTCCAATCGTTGTCCCAATGGTACGATGCGAGCCCCCCCACGGCGATATTCCACACGCTATCGGGAAACGGTCGGCCGCTATTGGGAAAGATCGCATCGGTATTAAATTGCACATTCCGCGCACCGGCCGTCACCACCACACGGTCTTCTTCCTCGTCGCCGGTCCAGACGGGTGCGCCCGCCAGCAAGCTTTGACGAAACACGCCAAGTTGCGTATTGCCGGAACGCTGGTCGGGAATCCAAGTGGCCGAATAACTCAGGGGGCTGGCGTCGGCGTTGCCAATGATCCCCAGAATTCGTCCAAAGCCGCACGTTTGGCCCACGCCATGCGTTCCATCGCGAAAGTCGAGTTGGCTTGCCATTGGCGGATCGATAAACACCGTGTCCCCATTGCCCGGGGGTGCCAGCAGCGGCCCTTGCTGCCGCCAGGCAAAGGGATCTTCGTCAAACACCACCGGCGGCAATCGATCTGTCTGCTGTGCCCGCGCCAGCAACGGCAGTCCCGCCAGCAGGCAGCAGCCGAGCAGGCAGCGTGTCAAATAGGGAAAGCATTGGGACATGGCTTACCGAACGCTTGGGTCCGCTCGAAGCGCGCACCGCTACCGCGAGCACAATTTTCCAGAGAGGAAATACCAGATCGTCCGATTCCGCCGATAGCCCAAAATGCCGCAATACGGAATTTGATGGCGATACTGCCAGTGTTGAATTCTCCTTGGCTCGCGAAGCTCCGCCCGGTCGCCCCCGATTGTCCACCACGGGCCTTATGTTCCGCATCCGCATGACTCAGGGTCCGGCTTGGATGGCAAAGTGATGCGTTCCTGGAGCCAGTTCCGTGGGCAACGCAACCGGTTTCCCTTGTTGAGTTACAACCGCGTCCCGGAACCCAACCGTCTTAAATAGGACCGTCTGACCGGTTTCAACCCTCGCTTCCAGCCTAAGTGGTTTCAGTGAGCCTTCAGCACGAAGGTGGACAACGGGGTCGAAATCTGGCGGTCGAGGGAGGTGCATGGGTTCCAGGGGAGCGTGCCATTCCACGAGAGTGTGCGTCTCGATTTTTCCCCGCGCGGAACGAGAAGCCGAACCGTGGCCGGTGCCGGG
The DNA here is from genome assembly GCA_050247075.1 of Pirellulales bacterium. GTDB lineage: Bacteria > Planctomycetota > Planctomycetia > Pirellulales > JBFWUW01 > JBFWUW01. Next base: position 66,300 of record JBFWUW010000014.1, read on the forward strand.
TCCACCGGCTACGCCCCAACTCAACGCATCTAAACCCTCTTTTTCGGAAAAGATCAGAACGACGGAAGGGGTGTAAGCGAGTATCGCACGCGAGTTTCGAGAAGCCTCAATGAGCAAAAGAAATGGAAGCAAGTAGACGATCAGCATGGCGAAAAGAACGGCTCCCATTGCTCCCCATTGCCGTCCGCGGGACCAGCGGCGGAATGCACCTCTCTTCATCCAAACGCCGAGCGGAGCGGCGATACCGGCGACGCCCAGTACGACCGCGGCCAGCGCGGCCAGCGTTCGCGAGTGATAAAGATGCGGAAACGATTCATCGAAGAAAATCCAAACCTGCGAAAGCCCAAAGATTACCGGCAAACCAGCGATGGCCAACGTGAGAAGCCAGATCGGCTGAAAGCGATTGGGCGCGGAATCAAGAGACAGATCGGTGCTGGACATGGCGGAGTGCCTTTGAATGGCCGTACCAAGAAACGTCAATAAAGAGAAGAATTCCTGATTTGCGGTGTTTCGTTTAGGCATGACATTTTGAACATCTGGGCCTAAGCCGTTTGTTCGATACTCGCTTCGCGGCAAAACACTGCCGCAGTTTGGCGGCGAGGCATGGGGTTGTCAATTTTGTTGTGTCATACCGACTCGCTCATTGCTCCATCGGTGCCTGTGGATACCGCCCCAGGGTGCCAGCCTTGGCAAAACTGGCTATAATTGGTTGACTGAATTCTTGGCAGTTCCGCAAACTTATTCGCCGCGCGAACGTGCCCGGAGATTTGCCCTTGGGAGATCGATCTGTGTTTAAATTTGCCGCTGAGTTGCCCTGCCGGCTGTTGCCGCTGTGTCTGATGGTGTTGTCGATTGTCGATATGGGCGGCGTTTCAGCGCGGGCGCAAGGCCAGGTGGAGGCCGTGGCCATCGCCGGCAAGCCGTTTGGCGTTTTGCGGATCACCATGCCCAACACGTTTAAGGGCGAGTCGTTCGATATCTTTTCGCCCGACGGCCGCGCGTTGTATCCCTCATCGGCGGCCAATGGGCAGCCCGTGCGGCGGCTAATCCGCAACTTGCTAAAGATTGACGGGCCGCCCTCGCTGACCGGCTATTGCTTGTTCAAGGGGGATGCCCCGCTGACGGTCCGTTTGCATTCGCCCGACGGACCCGCGGTGCAACTTCGCGTGCTGCACGATCCGGCTGGGCACGCGGCGCTGCTCAATGCCTGGTGGACCGCCTTCCGCGCGCCAACCCGCATGTGGAACAAGACGGAGGAATATCCTCCCCAGGTCGAAAACTACCTCACCACCATGCTTTCTCGGCGGCTCAATTTGCCGCTGGAGGAAAAGCAGTACAGCCTGTTTGAAGACAACCAGATCGACGACGTATTGGGGCCTTTGGTCGGCACCGAGTCGGCCCGCGTCAACTTGCAGCGTCAGATCATGCTGGGCAAATTTGCCCGCGTTGAACCGGCCAACTTACAGTTGCCCGAGATTGTCCGCCCGCAATTGGAGGTGCCCGAGCCTGACGGGGCCGTCAAGATCGAACCGATCGCGCGGCATGTGCCGGCCGAATGCCTGTACTTGCGCTTTGGCGGTTTTTTGAATTATGCCTGGATGGGCGTGATGACCGAGCAGGCCGGCGGTGAGCTGCGCAATCTGATCGCCGTGCGGGGTTTTAATTACCAGATACAAGCTCGCATTCAAAACCAACTAGGCTTGCACGAAAATGAACTGGCGCAATTGCTGGGCGGTTTTGTCATTTCCGACGTAGCCATCGTCTGCGCGGATACGTTCTTTCGCGAGGGGGCGGGCATGGGAGTGCTGTTCGAGGCCCGCAACAGCACCCTGTTATCTGGCGGCCTAAACCAAGAGCGGGCCGAACTGCTGGAATCGCAGCCAGACGCCCAGGAAGAAAAGCTCGATATCGACGGCCACGAGGTCTCGCACATTTATACGCCCGACGGCCGCGTGCGGTCGTACTATGCGGTGGACGGCGACTATCACTTTGTAACCACGTCACGCAAGTTGGCCGAGCGGTTCTTGCAAGCCGGGGCGGGCGAGGGTGCCTTGGGGGACGAACCCGACTTTGTCTTTGCCCGGTCGGAAATGCCCCTCTCGCGCAAGGACACCATTTTTGTCTACCTGTCCGAGGCCTTCCTGCGGGAGATCTCCAGCCCGCACTATCGCATTGAAATGAAGCGCCGGTTGCAATCGGTGGCGGAGTTGGAAGTCTTGCAACTTGCCCGGCTGGCCGCCAAGGCCGAAGGGGTCCGCGGTGATTCGGTGGAAGACCTGGTATTGGCCGGCTTGCTGCCCCACGGTTTTGGCCAACACTCCGACGGCAGCCGCACGGTGTTGGCCGACGGCGTGGCAACCGACACGGTGCGCGGGCCGCGCGGCGCGTTTGTGCCCGCCCCCGACATGCCCGTGGCCAGCATTTCACAAGCGGAGTTGGCGGACTATCAGGCCTTCGCTACGGCATTTCAAGATCAATGGCAACGGCTGAATCCGATTGTGGTCGGCATCAAGCGCAAAGCCCTGCCGGGGGACCACCACGAACTCGTCACGATCGATGCGCGGATGACCCCCTTGGGCGTGCCGCAGTATGACTGGCTGGCTTCGCAACTGGGCCCCCCCGACAGCACGCAACTCGCCGGAATTCCGGGCGATCTGGCGACTTTGGAAATCAACACCGTCGAGAACCGCCTGTTTGGCGGCCTGCGCGATCTTGGCCCCTACACGCCGACCGGCGGCCCGCGGCCGGTTCCCAACGGATTCATGAGCGGCCCGATCATGGGGCTGTTGACGACCAATCCCCGTGAGTACCTGACGGGCTACGTCGGCGCGACTCCCACGTTGGGCTTGCTGGCCTGGCTCGACGATCCGCGGTTCGGCCCGCCAGACGCCGCCGGCTGGTCATCGTTTAGCGGGCTGCTTGGCCCCAGTTACCGCCGCTACATCAACGGCATGGCAACCTACTCGTACCACGGCAACCTACTGGCGGAGGTCACGCCTCAACTGCGCTATGTGGAGGCCGAGCGGCCGGCCCAAGTCCGCCTGCGGGTAGAAGACCTGCGGGGGGCCTACGTTGGCACGATTCTGAATTTGCTGGCGTACAGCCGGGCCCGCGGTTCCTCGCTGGGCAACGCCCGCTTCTTGTCGTCGCTGGAGCAGCAATTTCATGTTCCCCAGGACGCATGCCTGGATACGGCCGAACAGATTCTGGGTGCGCGGCCGGTCTGCCCGCTGGGGGGCGAATACGTCGTCCGCATGGAACGCTCGGGCCAGCGTCATTGGGGATCGAGCGCTTGGAACGACGACGGCAAGCCGATGATGCCCGACACCTACAACGCGCCGACCCAAGATTGGATGCGGAGCCTCGACGCGGAGCTGGTTTTCGACCGCGATTCGCTGATCGTCTACGCGCAACTCGACATGCAGTTTGGTGAAGAGACCGTACCCAAGGCCGAGGACATCCCGGCGCCAGCGCCCGACGAAGGGGGCGACGACGAAGTCGAAGCTTTGCCGATTCCCGCGCCGGACAAGCCCAAGACGGAAAAGCCCGCGCCAGAAGTGTTGGAAGACAAATAGGCGGTGGCCGCCGGTGGTTACCCAATCACGCGGCCAGGTCTAGCCGTCATTGCGTTGGCATTTCCAAATCCATCGTGCGCGTACCACGGCGGACCGTGACTGGAATCTTGGTTCCCGGCGGCTTTTCCAGGGCTAGCAGCAACAGGTCGGTCTCGCGGGGCGGACACGGCTTGCCGTCAACCGCGACGATGATGTCTCCCTTTTCAAAGCCGGCCTGTTTGGCGCGGGCGTGGTCGCCATACTGGCCGACATGCTTGGCAAGCAATGCACCGGCGTTCTTGCCGAGTTTCAGGCCAGCCCGCTCCCCTTGGGATAGCGGCACCAGCAACATCCCGCCGAATGCCATGCGGCGCAGTTCCCAAGTCGTGGGCCGCCACGATAGATCGCCCTTCCGCCGCCACCCGGCGGGCAGCTCCAGCGTCAATTCGATGTTTCTTTCCTTGACGCCGATGGATAGTGCCGTGGCCTGGCCTGGTTTTTCCGCGCGGGCGTCGGCAGTATGCAGCGCCCATTGCAGATCGGCGGTGGAAAAGATGGGCTGCAGATTGATGTAGCCAATGGTGTCTCCCTTTTTCAGGCCGGCCTTGGCCGCCAACGAACGAGGAGCGACCGAGGCTACGCGGCTGGCCGTGCGAGGGTCCATTGTTAGCCCCAGCACGTCGGGCAATGGCTGTGGAAACAAGACCGTGTCGGGAATGGGCTTGTCCTGCTGGCGATACCACTCCCGCTGGGCATCGCGAACCTGATGGCAGTGGATGCAGGTCTCCACCACCCGGCCCTCGTAGTCGGGCTGTTGGGTATACTTGCCCGCCAGCGAGGGAAACTCCTCGGGCGTTTTCAGTCTTGGCTGCCGCTCCAGCGGTTGTTTATCCAGGTCGTCCAGGTTGGGACGCAGCGGTTGCCCCCGCTCCAAAACCTCGACCAGCGTCGCCCGAAACCCCTCGACCGTCATGTCTTCTTCTTCCGGGCGCTGCGACCGCGTGCCGTAGCGGGCCAACACCACCCGGTCGTGCCGCAAGACCATGGCGTGGAACGACTGGTCAAAGTCAAAGTCGAACAGCGACAGGTCCAGCCCATTGGCGTAGACGACGCGGGCGCAGACAAACTCTTGCAGCACGTCGCGCAGTTCTTCTTGTTTTTCCAACAGATGCTGGTCGAACTTGCTGCAAGCCTCGCACGGCACACAGCGAAAAACCACCAGCAGCGGCTTTTCGGATTCCTTGGCTTCGGCAAAGGCCTTGGGCAGATCGTTGTAGATCCAGATGTCGTTCTCGGCGAAGGTATCTTTGTCGTCTAGCACTTTCGTGCGGCGGTCCTTGGGCTCAGCCGCCAACATCAAGCTGGCCGCGGCCAAGGAAAAAACCAACAAGGCCAAGCTAACGGATCGCATGTGGCGTACTCCCTGCTAATGGAGGTTCATTTCCTCGCGTTGAGAACATGGCCTAGAATAACGGTGGACGGCCCAGTTTGCGGCGGCTAACGGCCCATTGGCCCGCGTGCATGGTGGTATGGGTTCCTTGTAGCAAGAAGACCGCGCCCCAGGTTGCCGCGTATCCGCGGATCTGCTCTGGGGAGGGCTTGTCCAGGTCGGACTCAGAGACGCTCTCCAAGGCCTTCAGCGTGCCGGCCCGTTGTTCCGCCCGCGATTTGAGCAGTTCGGCCTTGGTATGAAATGCCTCGGGCTTATCGCCGCTGGCGGTGTCGTTGGTGTATTTTTCCTTGAAGCCGGCGGGCAGCGGCGGCATGCTGCCGGGAAGAATCGCTTCCATCAGCCCATGCTCGCTAGCCACCAAATGGCCCAACTGCCAGGCGATATGGTTAGCGCCGGGCACCGGCCGCGTCAGCAGTTCGGCATCGGTGAAATCCTCCAAGTACCCCATCGCGATCTGGTCCGCGGACGCAAGCGCCATGCGGATGGTGTCTTTGGCATTCATGGAAAAGCTCCAGGGAAGGGATGAGGCTTGCGGCTTGAGCCTTGCGGCTTGAGGCTTGAGGTTTGAGGGATGAGGCTTGAACACCGAACACCGAACACCGAATACCGAATACCGAACACTAAAACCTACCCCCCCAACAACCTTATCGCCGCCCGCACATACGCCGCTCCCGAAACAATGGTCAGCACTACCGCCGACCAGATCAGAACATCGCGGGTGATGGACAGCCAGGATGCCAGGTGCGGCACCGTGCCGCTTTGGTACGAGGCTAAGGCCACGAAGCTGGCGATGGCCGCGGCGCATTGCAGGACCATCTTGAGCTTGCCCGACAGTGACGCCGAAAAGTCGGCCCCTTGCTGCTCCAGAAAACTGCGCAAGGCCGTGACCAGCAGTTCCCGTCCGACGATCACCACAACCATCCAGGCGGCTACGCCAGAGCCGCGCTGTTCCAGCGATGCCAGAAAAATAAACGTGCCGCAGATGACGACTTTGTCGGCAAAGGGATCGAGGATCCGCCCCAGCGTGGTGACCAGGTTGTACTTGCGGGCCAGGTAGCCATCTAGCCAGTCGGTGCCGGCGGCGATGCAAAACAAAACCAGGGCCGCGATAAACACCGTGCGGTTGTTGCCGTCCTTCACGCCCACGGCCAGCAAGGCAAACATCACCACCGATAGAAACAGCCGAGCCCATGTTAACTGGTTCGGCAAGTTGAGCGCCGACGACCCCAGGCCAGGCGGCGGGCGAGTCTCCGATTCCTTGGTGCTGGCGGCCATCCGAAGTGACTTTCAAGAACTGGCGTTACGAATGCTTGGTTTGCCCACCGAAAACAGTAGGCGAATGGCTCGCCGCTGGCAATCCCCCGCCCAGCCGCCGGCTGCGCAACTACCGCGGTTTTCCCACGGCCGTTTTCTCCCTCTCCCTCTGGGAGTGGGCCGGGGTGAGGGTTTGCTGGTTGGCAAACCATCAATCACATCCCCCTCTCCCCAACCCTCTCCCGGAGTACCGGGCGAGGGAGCCTGAGGACGAATGTAATTCCGTGCGAGTTCTTTAATTACGCAACTACCGCGGTTTTCCCACGGCCGCGGCGACCAGGTCATACTCTTGTTGGGCCACGATCTCGCAGGGAACAATCTGTCCGGCCTTGAGTTTCTTGCCGGTCACGTAGACCACCCCGTCGATATCCGGCGCGTCGGCGTAACTACGGCCCACAAAAGCGTGCTTTTCGCCCGGCACGGCGGAGTCCAACAGCACATCGACCTGGCGGCCAACCTGCCGGGCATACCAGTCGAAAGCCAACTCTTGTTGAACCTCCATCAGGCGGGCGCGGCGCTCTTCCTTGACTTCCTCCGGCAAATGGTCGGGCAGGCGGGCGGCGGGCGTGTCGGGCTCAAACGAATAAGTAAACACCCCCATCCGCTCAAACTTCTGCTCGCGGACAAACTCCACCAGCTCTTGAAATTGCTCCTCGGTTTCACCCGGAAAGCCGGTGATGAAGGTGGTCCGCATGACCAGCCCCGGAATGGCGGCCCTCAGCTTGCCGAGCAGTTCGACCGTTTGCTCTTTGTTCACTTTGCGTTGCATCCGCTTGAGCATGGTGTTGTTGATGTGCTGTAGCGGCATGTCCAAATAGGGGACGATCTTCTGGCTGGCCGCGATGGTGGCGATGAGTTCGTCGCTAAAATACATCGGGTAGAGATACAGCAGGCGAATCCAGTCGATCCCTTTCACGGCCTCCAACTGCCGCAGCAATTCTGGCAGCCGGGTTTGCCCGTACAGGTCTAGCCCGTAGTAGGTTGTGTCTTGGGCCACGATGTTCAGCTCGCGGACGCCGTCGGCGGCCAACTCGCGGGCCTCCGCCAGAATCTCCTCCATGGACTTGCTGACGTGCTTGCCGCGCATCTTGGGGATAGCGCAAAACGTGCAAAGCCGGTCGCAGCCCTCGGAAATCTTCAAGAACGAAAAATGCCGCGGCGTAATCCGCAGCCGCTGCCGATCGGACAGCGCCGTCAACGGCGCGGGCTGAAAGACGGTGCGCTGCTCGACCAGGTTGCCCAGCAAGCGGTCGGCCACCTTGGTGACATGCTCGCGGCCAAACACGCCGACCAAATGGTCGATCTCCGGGCAGGCCTCCAGCAGCGACTCTTTGTCGCGCTCGGCCAGGCAGCCCGACACAATCACCCCTTTGATCTGCCCCTGCCGCTTGAGCTCCAGCATTTCGTGAATGACGGAGAACGACTCGTTGCGTGCCCGCTCGATAAACCCACAGGTGTTGACGACCACGAAATCGGAACCAGCCGGGTCGTGGACCAGCTTGTAGCCGTCGAGTTGCAGCAACCCCAGCATGCGCTCGCTATCGACCAGATTCTTGGGACAGCCCAAGCTGACGAAGGAGTATTGGCCCTTTGACATTGGCGGCGCAACCGGGGATTGAGCCAAAGGCTGGGGAGGAGGATCGACGATCGGCAAGGGTTCCATGTCTTTAACTCACACCTTCTTCTTCAGGGGTCTTGGGCTTAGCGGCATAGGCCAGCACTTCCTGCCACTGGTCAAGGAGACCAAGCTGTGTCGCCCAGTGGACCAAATAGCCGTAGTCGATCGCTTCTTGAATCTTGAGAACACCCAGAATATCGCGGATATGTTTCTCGGACTGGCCTTCTTGGTAATAGGCTAGCTTTTTCAAAATGACATCTTCCGGGCTGGCAAACCATGCGCGGAGTTTGTCTGTAAGTTCCAGGTGGCGGCGGCGGCGATAGCGTGATTGGTCAAAAGGCGCGCCTTGCAGTACAAACACATCAATTTTCAATCCGGTGGCAGGGTGCAAAACATTGAATTGTTGCTGCTTGCGAACGGCCACCCGGACGGCATCGGCGGAAAGATAAAAACTCTCGGCGGGAAAGGACCGGCAGAACTCCGGAATATCCGCCGCGGTGAGTTCAACAACCACGTCAATGTCATTGGTAAAGCGCGGCTCACCGTAGTAACTCGTTGCCACCGATCCGGTGATCAGATAACCCAAGCCAAGCCGCTCGAAAACTCCGATCAGATAGGCCAGTAGTTCAAATTGCTCCATGCGACATCCTGCGGGCAATCTCTTGTCGAATCAGGTCTTCCGTCCAAGTGGGGTGCTGGTTCTTGACGGACAGGCTCACCAGTTGAAAGGCAAACCGCCACATCCCATTGGCGATCGCCAACCGCTCGGCCCCCGTCTTCTGGCGCAGCACCTGGGCCATCTCATCCGTTACCGATTCCCAACGGCGGGTGCGATCTTGCTGATCTGTTTGTGACGGCATTCGCCTAAACCATTACGAAGGAACCGGTTGTATCGCCTTTTCCCGCGACCTGGCCCGCGGAGGTTCGATTTCCGGTGGAACAGAATACAGTAATTGCACGAGAAAAGACGAAGAGGCCGGCGGGGAAGCCACTCTGTGGGCAGCCCTTGATTCTCCCCGATTTAGCATCGCCCAACAAGCCGTTGCCCGAGGTTTCCTCGGTGGGCTTAGGCAACTTGCGTCATGGCTTTGGATTGTCAGACTTCGCGGAAGGGCCTCCCGCAAATCGTCCGTCTCAGGCGGAATCGTCCCACCCCGCGGAAATTCAACGCCTCCGCCAGAAGTTTGGAGATTCTCTCCAAAGGCTGTTATACTGGCCATGTACCGATTGGCCCCGCGGATTGCGCCACCCACGCATGCGGCGGGTTGTCCTTTAGGGCGAAAGTCCCACCGCCGCGCGTTGCTCTTGGCAATTGTCCCCCGCTGAGAAACTCCCGCCATGTGGCTGTTGAATTCCAACCCTTTTCTCATCCGATGCCTGCTTTTGGCTGTCTGCCTGTGCGCGGTAAAGTCGGGCCGCTCGCTGGCTGAAGAGTCGCTGCACGAGAAGATCGATCTGTTGATTGCCGCCCAGGCCGGCGGGCCGGTGGCTGCCGCCGCGGACGATGCGGAGTTTTTGCGCCGCGCCTATCTCGACCTGGCGGGACGCATTCCCAGTAGCAGCGAAGCCAGGGCCTTTTTGGCCGATGCGGCCGCCGACAAACGAGTTCGGCTGATCGACGCCTTGCTGGCCGGGCCAGATCACCCGCGACGGATGAAAGAGGCTTTCCACGTCATGCTCATGGAGCGTGCCGGCGACAACCCCGAATGGGACAACTTCCTGACCGATTCCTTCGCCGGCAACAAACCGTGGGACCAGATGGTCCGCGAGATGCTGTACCCGCCGGCCGAAGACGCCCATCGCCGTGGGGCGGGCTACTTTTTGTCGCGGCGGTTGGAGAACTATGGCCAGCAGCCCGTCGATTTGCCCGGCCTGGCTCGCGACGTAGGACGGCTGTTTTTGGGTGTCGATCTGCAATGTGCGCAATGCCACAACCATCTGTTCGTCGACGACTACAAGCAGTGGCAATTTCAGGGGCTGTATGCCTTTGTCAACCACCTCAGACGCCGCACCGACACGCCGTTTCCGGCCGTGGCCGAGGGGCTTGTGCAGACGAAGATCGAGTTTGCCTCGGTGTTCGATGCCGACAACAAAATGCAGACCGGCCCGCGACTGCTGGAAGGGGCCGAGTTCGATGTGCCCGTGTTCAATAAGGGAGAGGAATTCCTGGTCGCGCCGGTCGCCGCCAAAGGCATACCGGGCGTTCCCAAATTCAGCCCGTTACGGATATTGTCGGAGCAGCTTCCCACGGCCAACAACACGGCCTTTTCGCGCAACATTGCCAACCGGCTGTGGTTTGTGATGTTTGGACGCGGTTTAGTTCACCCGTTGGACCTGCACCACGGCGATAATCCGGCTTCGCACCCGGCCGTATTGGACCTGATGGCGGCGGAATTCGTGGCGCACCACTACGACATTCGCTGGCTGTTGCGGGAACTGGCGCTATCCCAAACTTACCAGAGGTCGAGCTTGCTGCCCGAGGGGACCGCCGCGGCGGCGCCCGAAAGCTACATCGTGGCCCTGGAAAAGCCCCTTTCGGCCGAACAATTGTACGCCAGCGTGTCGCGGGCCACCGGCCAGTACGATGTCGTGGAACAAGAGGTTGCGCAGCAGTTGAGCGGCGAGGATCCCAAACTGCTGGAGGCCGCGGACGAAAACGCCGTATTGAAGACAGCCCTGTTGGAGAAAAAAATCGGCCCGGCGCGGGCAGCATTTGTGGCGGCGTTCGCCAACCCTCCCAAAGAGCCCGAGACTGAATTTGCCCCGTCGGTCAAAGGGGCCTTGTTTATCATGAACGACGCCACCCTGCTCGATTGGCTACAACCTCGCCCCGGCAACCTGGTTGATCGCCTGGACAAACTTAGCGATTCCGCCGCCATTGCCGAGGAACTTTACCTCAACATCCTCTCGCGCAAGCCCAGCCCCGAAGAGCAAGCCACCGTCGCCGACTATCTCGCACAACACCCCGACAACAAACCCAAAGCCCTGGGCCAACTGGCCTGGGCCTTTCTCGCCTCGACCGAGTTTTGCGTCTGCCACTGAGGCGAGTGCCGAGTGTCGAATGAAAGAAGACACTCGCCTGCAGAACCGTCAACCGCCCGCAATCTGAAATCGAAAATCCAAAATCGAAAATCCAAAATCCAAAATGCCTCCTCCTCTCTGTCGTCCGTGGGAACATACGCTGAGCCGCCGGGCCTGGTTGGGCAACGTGGCGGGCGGGGCCGCCGTGGGGGCGGCTGGTTTGGGTTCGCTGGTCAATCCGGCCATGGCCGAGGAATTGCAGGCCAAGGATAAGCAGGTGCTGTTCATCTGGATCGATGGCGGCATGAGCCAGTTTGAAAGCTGGGATCCCAAGCCGCACACGCAGTTTGGCGGGCCGTTTCGTCCCATTGCCACCAGCGTACCCGGCGTGCAAGTTAGCGAGCTGATGCCGCATTCGGCCCAGGTCATGCAGCACTTGGCGATCGTGCGTAACATGGCCACGCAAGACAATTCGCACTCGGCTGGCGTCCCCCGCATTCAACGGGGCGACCCCAAGAACCGCGGCGTGATCTATCCCTATTTCGGTTCCGCCGTCGCCAAACTCATGGGGTCGGGTGCCAGCGGCCTGCCCCCTTATGTCTGGATCAAGCCGGGCAACGGCGGTTTCATCTACCAAGACGCGGGCTTTCTTGGCCCACAATACGGCGCGCTGGCCTTTGGCGATGGCAAGCCCCCGGCCAACTTGTTGCGGCACGAATCGGTAACAGCCGAGGAAGACGCGGCCCGCAATGCCTTGCGCGAGGCGGCCAACCAGCGGTACGCCGCCCGCCGCCGGCCCAACACGGCCGAGACTCACGGCTACGTGTTTCAAATGGCCCGCAAGCTGATGGAGCGTCAAGATCTGTTTGACGAAGCGACCTTTTCCGAACAAGACCGCCAGCGTTACGGCACGCACGAAATTGGCCGCCACATGCTGCTGGCCCGCAAGATGTTGGAGGCGGGCGTGCGGTTCGTCAAAGTCAATTCTTACGGCTGGGATACCCACGGCGATAACTTCCACGGCCATCTCAGCCTGGTGCCGCGGTTCGACCAGGCGTTCGCGGCGATTGTAGAGGACCTGGCTGTCAGCGGCATGCTGGACCATGTGCTGGTCATCGCCATGAGTGAATTCGGCCGCACGCCGCGCATCAACGGCCACATCGGCCGCGACCACTGGCCCGAAAGCTGGTCGCTGGCCATGGCCGGCTGCGGCGTTAAGCGGGGCGTGGTGGTCGGGGCGACCAACGACAATGGCACAGAAGTGGCCGGCACCGGCTACGACATCGGCCACATGTTCCACACCTGGTTCAACGCGCTGGGCATCGACAGTGTCAACTTGCAATACGACAACAACGGCCAGCCGCTCCCCATCGCCCACGACGACTGCGGCCCCGTGAAGGACGTATTGGCGTAGCGGATTTTCGATTTTGGATTTTGGATTTTGGATTGGAAACAACCGAACACTGAACACTGAACCCCCCCATGCCCGACTCCGCCACCCTGCTGGCCCAATTCCAGCCCAAGCAATTCAAAGTCTTGAAGGCCGAGCGGCAAGTTTGCACGGCCCGCTTCAGCCCTTGCGGCAAATTGCTAACAGCGGGGGGCTACGACGGCACCGTCCGCCGTTGGAACAGCGAGAACGACGAGTTGGCGGAACTCCCCTCGTTGACCGGCCATCGCGGCTGGGTGCAGGAAGTGGCCTTTGCACCCGTCGGCGGCAAGATGTTTTCGGCGGACAGTTGGGGAGCGTTGCAGGCCTGGAACTATGCCGATGGCGGCGAACAGCCCGCCTGGAGCTTGCCCGCCGCGCACGACGGCTGGATCCACGCCTTGGCGGCCAATGCCGATGGCACGCTGGCCGCTACCTGCGGCTTGGACCGCGCGATCCGCGTCTGGTCGGCCGCTGAGGGCACCATGCTGCACGAAATCCCGCGGCAGCCAGACAGCCTGCATTGCCTAGTATTTCATCCGGGCGGGGCATTGCTGGCGGGTGACCTCAAGGGCATTGTGCGACAATGGGATCTGGCGAGCGGACAGGCGGTACGGCAGTTCGATGCCGGCGTGCTGTTCAAGGAAGACCGCCTGCAACAGATCGGCGGAATACGTTGTCTGGCGGTGAGTGACGACGGCGCATGGCTGGCGGTGGGAGGAACCAAACCGGCCAATGGCGGCAACGTGCAAGGCATTCCTTGCGTGCTGCTGTTCGATTGGGCCAGCGGCGAATTGAAGCACACGTTGGATTTGGGCGGCTCCGGCGATGTCTATGCCACGGACATCCGGTTTCACCCGGCCGGTTTCTTGATGCTCTCTACGTCCGGCGGGCCGGGGATCGGCCGCCTGGTCTATCGCGTGCCGACGGAGGAAAAGCCCTTCTTTGAAACGACGGCCATGCCCAATTGCCATTCGCTGTCGGTTCATCCGGGCGGCTTGCGGCTGGCGGTCTGCGGCACCAACGCTGGCAGCCAGGCCAACGGCCGCAACCTCGATGCCAACGGCCAATATGCCGACAATCACTCGCCCATCTACCTGCTCGACATGCCGGTTCCCGCGTAAGACCACGTTATGTCGCAAACGCCGCCAACCGGGCCATCACGGTGGGCCCTTTGTCTGGTTGGCCTGGGCCTGAGCGCGCTGCTGGCGGCCGCCGTGGCTGGGTTTTCGCCGGGCCATTCCCAGGCACCTGGCATTCCGCCGGATATCGCGGCCCGCTCGGCCCGTTGGCTCTTTGCGGTGCTGGCTATTTTCAGTCTGACGCCGTTGGTGCTGCATAAGCACGCGGCGCTGGCGGGACAGACGGGGCCGGCCGCGCGGTCTTGGCCCTGGCTGCTGGCGGCCTTTGCCGCTTCGCCGTTCTGGTTGATGTACGCGGCCCATTTTTGGGAAAACGGCGAAGCCGCGACCGGCTTTCTGCAATACGACATGGCCTATTACCTGGCCAATGGTCGCGAGATTTTTGAGCGTGGCAACGGCTGGATGTACTGCAATCCGTACGATCCCCGGCCCGAAGCGCCAGTCATCTATTTCCACTGGCTGATGTGGGTGATGGGCGTGGCGGTGATGAAGTTGGGCTGCGACCCGGGTCTGGTGTCGGTGGCGATTTGTCTGGCGGGGGGATGGGTGTGCGCTTACTTTACTTATCGGCTGGTAGCGGCGGTGGTGGCCGACCGTCGTTGGGAGGTTCCCTGTTTCCTGCTGGCCATGTGGGGAGGAGGAGCGTTCGTCCTGTGGGAAGGTCTGGCCGTGCCCCCCCTGGACGGCAATCTGGCCGCGCTTTTCCGTGGCGAACCGGCCGGTGGCGACTGGTGCCTCAACTGGGGCCGCAATCTGTTCTATCCCACCGAGGCTGTCTACCACGCGCTGGTGGCCATCGCCTGGTGGGGAGTGGCGGTTGGCCGCCGAGGGACGGCCCTGGCCGCGGTCTGCCTGCTGGCGGCCACGCATCCGTTCTCCGGCGCGCAGCATCTGGCCATCATTACGCTGTGGTTTGCGCTGCGAACAGTCTGGACGCGCCAGATCCAGGATCTAGCTTGCCTGTTGCTGGCCAGCGCGGCGTCCGGCCTGTTTGGCTGGTATTACTTTGTCTATCTGCCAGGCTTTGCCGAGCATCGCGAACTGCAGCACACCTGGGAATTGGATTGGTCGTTCCCCCTGGGCGCGCTGCTGTTGGCCCACCTGTTTGTGTTGCCGGCGGCGATTCAACGGTTGATTCAAGACCGGCTGCGGCTGCCCCCCGCCGCGGCATTTCTGGCGTTGGCTTGCCTGGTATCGCTGGCCCTAAGCAAGCACGAACTGCTGATCGCCCCACGGCAGCCGCTGCACTTCGCCCGCGGGTATACCTGGCTGCCGCTGTTGTTGATTGGCTGGCCAGCTATCGCGGGTTGGCTGGCCTGGCTGCAGGCCCGCCTGCATGGCTGGCGATTGGCCGCCGCTTTAGCGGCCGGCATGTTGGTGGCGTGCAGCGACAACGCGGCTTGGATCGCCATGAAATCCGCCTACGCCAACACGGCGTTGTACTTGCAACCCGACGAGCGCGACATGCTCCGCGCGGCCAACCAGCGCCGACTTCGCGGGCTGTTGGTCTGCTCCAACTCGAAAGTGTCGTATCTCGCGGCGACCTACACATCGCTCGATCCCTATTGGGGGCATGTTTTCAACACGCCCCAGCGGCACGAAAAAACCCGACTCATGCCCCAGTTCTTTGAGTTCGCCGACAAGCCCGGCCCCGCCGATGTGGAGGAACTCAAGCAAAGCTGGCGGTACTTGCTGATTCCCTTCCCCCAGCAGTTGCGGACATCTCCCAAGCTGGAGGTTATCCATCGCAATGATAACTGGCTGCTGGCCCGCCCCAAGCAGCCGGGTGCGTAGCCGCATGGCTCCTGCCATGTTGGCTTGAGTCGGTTACGGCAATCCACCACGCCAGGCAACCACACTCGGAATAGGCCCGCCACTCGCGTATCGGGCCGGCTCGGCATAAGCCGTGCGGCTACGGGTGGGCTATAATCCAGATGAGGAATGCCAGTTTCCCCCGCTGCCGGCCCATGTTGACTTTTTGCCACCTACGAACGCGATTCTCCGCACGAGCGGTCCTGTTCAACGCCGTATTGGGCTGCTGCGCGTGGAGTGCCGCGCCAAGTGTCGGACTGCGGGCCGAGGAGTCAGCCGCGCGGCCGGTCGATTTCAATCGTGATATTCGCCCGATTCTTGCGCACAACTGCTACCACTGTCACGGGCCGGACGCCGCCGAACGAAAAGCAGATCTGCGGCTGGATACGCTCGAGGGGCTGTTCCGTCCGGAATCACCCGGTGTACCCGCGGTCACGGTGCAGGGCCATCCGCAAGCGAGCGAACTTTTCCGGCGGATTTCGTCGCCCGACGCGGCCGAGCGCATGCCGCCGGCCGACAGCCAGCGGCAACTCAGCGAGGCACAAATCGCGCTGATCGAACGGTGGATCGAACAAGGAGCGGACTGGGGGCAACATTGGTCGTTCGTTCGTCCCATCCGGCCGGCCGTGCCAGAGGCCAGTGATCTAGGCTGGGTCCGCAATCCGATCGACGCTTTCATCCTGGCCCAGCTCGACAAACACCAACTGAGTCCATCGCCCGAGGCCGATCGCCTGGCGCTGGTGCGCAGGCTGTATCTCGACCTGATCGGCCTGCCGCCGACGCCCGAGGAGGCCGATGCGTTTGTGGCCGACCAACGCGAGGATGCTTACGAACAATTGGTTGATCGGTTGTTGAAGTCGCCCCATTACGGTGAGCGCTGGGCGCGGCTGTGGCTGGATTTGGCCCGCTATTCCGACAGCAATGGCTACGAGAAAGACCGGCCCCGCTCGATGTGGCCCTATCGCGATTGGGTCGTCGCGGCGCTCAACCGGGACATGCCGTTCGACCAGTTCACGATCGAACAGATCGCAGGCGACATGCTGCCGGGTGCCACGCTGCCGCAACGGGTTGCTACCGGTTTTCATCGCAACACGATGACCAACGAAGAAGGGGGAATCGACTTCGAGGAGTTTCGCTTCGCGTCGATTGTTGACCGGGTCAACACCACGGGCACCGCCTGGCTGGGATTGACGGTGGGTTGTGCCCAATGCCACGCGCACAAGTTCGATCCTATCTCCCAGACCGAGTACTACCAACTGTTGGCCCTGCTGGACAACGTGGACGAGCCGGAGTTGGAAGTTCCCGACGAGCGGATGGCGCCTTTGCTGGCCGCCCATGAGGAAAAAGTCGCCTCGATCGAACGGCAGATTCAAGCCCGGCTACCCAAGCTTGGGCCGCAATTTGCCGACTGGCGGGCCACGGCCGCCGAACAGGCCGTGCATTGGACCATGCTTGCCCCGTCGAGTTTCCGCTCGGCCAAGGGGACCAGCCTGGACCTGCTGGCCGACGGCAGCCTGTTGGCCACGGGCGATGCACCGAACGATGACGTTTACGAACTCCTGGTCGATACCGATCTGGAACAAATCACGGCCTTGCGGCTGGAAGTATTGCCGCACGACAGCCTGCCCGATGGTGGGCCGGGCCGGGCGCAGTTCAACTCAGGCAACGGCGGGCGGGGGGACTTCTTATTGACGGAGTTGGAAGTCACCGCCTCGCCCCGATCGACAGACCTGGCTTCGCCATCTACATTGCGGCTGAAGTTTCAGAACGCCAGCGAGACATTGGCCGACAAACATAGCACGGCCGCCCAGGCCGTGGATGGCGATATCGAGTCGGGCTGGGCGATTGGCGAGACGGGCGGGCAGATGCAGGTGGCCATCTTTCCCCTGGCCGAACCATTGCGGCAGGCCGGCGGCACAAGGCTGTCGATTCGGCTGGTGCAGCAATACATTCATCAACTCACGATCGGCCGCTTCCGCCTGTGGGCCACTGGCGACGAGCGCCAACCGGCGGCCTTGCGCATGCCCGCCGAGGACGAAGCCTTATTGCTGCGTCCCTTCGACGAACTCAACGCAGAGGAACAACGGCGGCTGCAAGCGTGCTATGCCTTGGTCGGGCCAGAGTTGGCCCCCAAGCAGGCCTTGCTGCAAGAACTACATTTCCGCCGGCCCAAATTGCCGACCACCTTGGTGATGGCGGCCCGGCCACCCCATCATACGCGCACGACCCATCGCCGCCATCGGGGCGATTTTTTGTCACCGCGCGAAGCCGTCGCGCCGGGCGTCCCTAGCGCACTGCATCCCTTGCCGCCGGGCACCACGCCCGACCGGTTGGCGCTGGCGCGTTGGCTGGTGGATGAGCAAAACCCGCTGGTTGGCCGTGTGACGATGAACCGCCAGTGGCAGGCGCTGTTCGGCCGGGGCATCGTCCGCACCAGCGACGATTTTGGCGTTCAAGGCGAACTCCCTTCCCACCCGGAGTTGCTCGATTGGCTGGCCACCGAGTTCATCCGCCGCGGCTGGTCGCTGAAGGCCATGCATCGGCTGATTGTCACCAGTGCCACCTACCGGCAGTCGTCGCGAGTCACGTCCGCGGCCCTGGCCGCCGACCCCGGCAATGTTTGGCTGGCCCGCGCTCCACGCGTGCGGTTAGAAGCCGAATTGGTCCGCGATATGTTGCTGGCCGCCAGCGGCCAATTGAACCGCGAGATAGGCGGCAGAAGCGTCTTTCCTCCGCAGCCCGACAGCGTAGTCATGCTGGCCTATGGCATGGCCACCTGGACCCCCAGCACCGGTCCCGACCGTTACCGCCGAGGGCTGTATATCTTCAACAAACGGACTTCACCCTTCGCCGGCCTGGCCCAGTTCGATGGGCCGTCTGGCGAAACTTGCGTTTCGCAACGCGATCGAACCGACACTCCGCTGCAAGCTCTGACGCTGCTGAATGACGGCGTCTATGTCGAAGCCGCGCAAGCCTTGGCCCGCCGATCGCTGGCCCAGGCAGGCACCAACGAACAAGCGATCGCCAGGCGGATGTTCCGGCTGTGCCTGACCCGTCCGCCGGAAGGGGATGAGTTGTCGGCCGTGCTGGGGTTTTACCGGCGGCAACTCGCCCGGTTCCGCGCGGCCGATGCGGCCCTGGCCCGCCAGGCGATTGGCGCGGCCGATACGCTCCCCATTGAAAAGGAAGACGCTTGCCAGCAGGCCGCTTGGACGCTAGCCGCGCGGGTGCTGCTCAACCTGGACGAAACAATCACCAAGGAATAGCGCCATGCCAACCCGCAAGGCTTTAAACTCAAGCACGCGCGCCAGCGGTGATACGGTGCCGGCATTGACCCGGCGGCACTTCTTTGGCGAGTGCGGGCTGGGCGTGGGCAAGATCGCACTGGCCTCGCTGTTGACACAAGGGGCTCGCGCGACGCTTTTTGCCGACGGCCAGCCAACGGGTGCCGCGGCACGTCCCGCGCCCCATTTTCCGGCCAAGGTCAAGAATATAATTCACCTGTTCATGGCCGGCGCGCCAAGCCAACTGGAACTGTTCGACGACAAGCCGGTCTTGAACAAGCATGATGGGCAGCCGGTACCGCAAGAATTGCTGGCGGGCCAGCGATACGCCTTCATTTTGCCAAACTCCAAGTTGTTGGGATCGCAGTACCGATTTTCGCGGCACGGCCAGTGCGGAGCCAGCCTGTCCCAAATGTTGCCCAACTTGGGCCGTGTGGCCGACCAGATCACGATCATCAAGTCGCTGCATACCGACCAATTCAATCACGCGCCGGCCGAGATTTTCTTATTGACCGGCTCGCCGTTGCCCGGCCGGCCCAGCCTGGGATCGTGGGTCAACTACGGTTTGGGCAGCGAGGCCGAGGACTTGCCTGGCTTTGTCGTGCTGAGCAGCGGCAGCGGAACCAGTGGCGGCGTGGCCAGTTGGTCGAGCGGGTTCTTGCCCACAGCGTACCAGGGCGTCCCCTTCCGCTCGCAAGGAGACGCCGTGCTGCACGTTTCCAATCCGCCGGGCATCGACGCCGCCGCGCAGCGCGACTCGCTCGATCTGGCGCGAACCCTCAACGAGCGACGCCTGGCCCAGGTGGGCGATCCCGAAATCGCCACGCGGATTAGCGCTTATGAGATGGCCTTCCGCATGCAAACGAGCGCCCCTGGCCTGATGGACCTTACTCAAGAAACGGCCGCCACGCTGGATGCCTACAACGTCAAGCCGGACGAACCTTCATTCGCCAAGAACTGCCTGTTGGCCCGGCGGCTGGTGGAGCGGGGCGTGCGGTTTGTGTCGGTCGTGCATCACAGTTGGGACCACCATTCCGACGTGGCGGGGGGTGTCCGCGACCAGTGTGCCCTGACCGACCAACCCTCGGCCGCGCTGGTGGAAGATCTAAAACAACGCGGATTGCTGGACGACACGCTGGTGATCTGGGGAGGCGAGTTTGGCCGCACGCCAATGGTGGAGTCCAACGTCTCCCTCAAACGCACGCTGGGACGCGACCATCACCCGCACGCGTTTAGCATGTGGATGGCGGGTGGCGGCTTGAAGCCGGGACTGACGCTGGGGGCCACCGATGACCTGGGCTTCAAATCCGTGGAGGATCCGGTCCACATTCACGACCTGCAAGCCACGATCTTGCATTTGCTAGGGCTAGATCACGAGCGCCTGACTTACACGCACCAGGGCCGCAATTACCGCCTGACCGACGTACATGGCCAGGTGGTGAGGAAGATTTTGGCGTAGGTTGATCGGCGATGGTATCGCCTCCTACAACGCTGCCCCCACCGGGACGTTGCCGGCGCGGAGCGTGTTGACCAGAATCTTGCGCGATTCCGCTGCCGCCTGGCGGGCTTCAGTCGCTGCCGGATGCTCGGCCAGGCAGCCGCCAGATTCCAAAAAGGTGCGGACGTAATCGACTGTTTCGTCGATTTCATCGGCCTGAATGACCAGCAACTCGCCCGGCTGGGCCAGGCTTAAAGCGGCCTGGACCGACTTGATCGCGCCGCGGACCTCGTGGATTTCGGCCACCCTGCCGCCATCGGCCAGGCCCTGCTGGAAGAGCCGCATGATCTCGCCTTCCGCCCGGCCGCGCAGGTAGTGGTCTTCGTACAAGATTACGCGGTCAAAGGCATCCCCCAGCAGTTTTCCCTGGCGGACGAAGTCGCAATCGCGGCGGTCGCCGGCGGCGGAATAGACACACAAGCGCTTCGCATGGGGAAACGGCTCGATGGCTTCGATGATCGCCAGCAAGGCCGACGGATTGTGGCCATAGTCGATGATGACCGTTTGTCCGCCGATCTCCAGCAGGTTGAAACGGCCGGGGCAGGTATTGAGGTTGTTGGAGAAAGTCTCTAGCGCACCGCGGATTGTCTCTAGGCCCACGCCCAGCGACCAGGCAGCGGCGACCGACGCCAAGGTGTTTTCCACCTGAAAGCCGACCATACCGTTGTGCGTCAAGGGGACGCGCACCAGCGGCAGTAGCATTGTTTCGCGGTCGCCTTCAGCCAGAATGATCTCGCCCTGGCGGACAAATACCGCGCGGCCTCCCGTGCTGACATGCTGGCGCAGAACACCGTTGTTGGCGTCCAGGGCAAACATCACGGTCTTGCCCAGGCAATGGTCCGCCATAGCCGCGACCAACGGATCGGCGGCATTCAGAACGGCCGAGCCATCCCGCGAAACCGCCTCAACCGTGCAACGCTTAACGACGGCCATCTCTTCGGGAGTGTCGATCTCGCCGATGCCCAGGTGGTCCCCTTCGGCAATGTTGGTCACGACCGCCACGTCGCAGCGGTCGAAACCGAGGCCTGCTCGCAAGATGCCGCCGCGGGCGGTTTCCAAAACGGCCGCCTCGACCTTGGGATTCATTAGAATGGCCTTGGCGCTGCCCGGCCCGCTGCAATCGCCCTTGTCGATGCGCTGCCCGTCGATATAGATGCCGTCGGTGCAGCACATCCCCACGCGGCGGCCCGCCCGTTTGAGAATGTGCGTGATAAACCGCGTCGTGGTCGTCTTGCCATT
The DNA here is from genome assembly GCA_050247075.1 of Pirellulales bacterium. GTDB lineage: Bacteria > Planctomycetota > Planctomycetia > Pirellulales > JBFWUW01 > JBFWUW01. The sequence continues at coordinate 87,664 of JBFWUW010000014.1, forward strand.
GGTCCCCGTGACAGTCACGATCGGCACGCGGCCCGTCTGGCCTTCGGGAAACATGCTGTCGATGATAGCGTCGCCCACGGGGCGGGGCTGCCCGTCGGAGGGTTCAATGTGCATCCGCAGGCCGGGTCCGGCGTTGACCTCCACGATGATCCCGCCCTGTTCCTCCAGCGGCTGGGTAATGTCGGTGCAGACAATATCGACTCCGGCAATGTCCAGCCCGATCACGCGGACGGCGTCGATGGCGTGCTGGGCGACCGAGGGATGTACGGAGTCGGTGACATCGCAGGCGGTGCCGCCCGTGCTGAGGTTTCCGTTGCGGCGAATGAGCACCTTGCGGCCAGCCGCGGGAACCGACAACGGCGTGCAGCCTTGGTCTTCCAAGACCTGCAGGGCGACAGGGTCGAGCTTGATCTTGGTCAGCGACTTGCCGTGGTCCTCGCCACGTCGCGGGTCTGCATTGACGCGGTCGATCAGTTCCAGAATGTTCAAACGGCCATCGCCCAGCACATGGGCTGGCTCGCGCCGCGCGGCGGCGACCAGCTTGCCGTCGATGACCAGCAAGCGGTGGTCAGAGCCAGGGGCGAACTTCTCGACCATGATAGACGAGCCTTCCTCCTTCGCGGCGGCGAAAGCGGCCACGACTTGCTCGCGCGTCGACAAATTGGTCGCCACGCCGCGGCCGTGGTTGCCGTATTGCGGCTTCACCACCACCGGCAGGCCGATATCGCAGGCGGCTTCCCAGGCGTCGTCCGCATTTTCCACCGGTCGCCCGACGGGCACCGGCACGCCAATCGTTTGCAGCAGATCGCGAGTCAGGTCTTTGTCCTGGGCGATCGACTCGGCAATGGCGCTGGTGTTGTCGCTCTCGGCGGCAATGATGCGGCGCTGATGCGTGCCGTGGCCAAACTGCACCATGCTGCCCGTGTTCAGCCGGCGGAATGGAATGCCGCGGCGGGTGGCCGCCTCCACGATCGACCGCGTACTAGGGCCCAGGCAAATGTCTTGGGCCAGTTCCCGCAGCCGGGCAAGTTCGCCGCGGACTTCAAACGGCTGGCCTAGAATGGCCGCTAGCACCAGGTTCCGAGCGGTTTCCAGACAGGCTTTGGCCAAAGCCTCTTCTTCAAACTCAACCGCGATCTTGAACACGCCCGGCGTGCGGGTATCGCGAATCCGCCCAAACGAGACCGCCGTGCCTGCCAATGTTTGCAACTCTAGCGTTACGTGCTCCAGCACTTCGGCCAGCGGCATGTCGCGGTGCAGATGATCGAAGAAGCCGCCGGCTTCACCCAGGCAGCAGCGATGATCGGCCAGGGTGGGCAGCCAAGACAGCAGGCGGTCGTTAAAGCCGGCGAGCGAACTGCTTGTCTGGTTCGCGTATTCTCCCAGGTCTACCCACGCCTCAAGGACGGAAAACCTCGCCCACACGTTCGGTCCACGCAAGGCCAGGACCTTCTTAAACTCCACAAAGCACCTCCAGGGATACCTACTTCGCACGCAGCCGGTGTTTCCGTTTTCCTGGCGTCTACCGCCGAAACACTAGCGCGCTAGTTTGATTCTGTTCGGGTGCCGAATCGTCAGCCATCCCGGAGTGCGTTCCGCCGAGCACTCTATCGGTTATGAGATGCCGCTCATCGGCATCTGGTGTACGTTAATTCCTTGACGGCTGTTTACAGGCAAATGCTGGGCCACGTTCTCTTCGATCCGCATCGTTTTTTTGCCCCATCACTGCCAGCAAGGCGACAACAAGTTATCGGACTAAAGGTGTTACGTACTGTCGCGGCAGCTTCAAAAATGTCGTCCAGGCCGATCGGCCAGGCAAGTCGAGTTGGTAACCAACTGGGCCTCTTTACAAATCGCCAAAGTATCGATGATGGCCAAAAGGGCAATCTGGTGGCAAGAAATCCGACTCCATGATCCCCATGAGGCAACGAGGCCGTCAAGATGATGGGCGGTCAGCATGAAAGCCTGAACAACGAAATCGTTCGGCTCCGCCGGATTTGGCCCGACCGCTTCCTGGCCAGGCATGAGATGCCCGGCTTATAGCAATCGCCGTGCCGCCGGCCTTCCTGAAGCTATTGTCAGCCAACAGGTTCCGAACCTCGAAGCGGAAAATCTCATCGACCACGCCGCCAATTAAATTCCACCGGCAACGGCTGGCGATAAGTCACTGGCGGCCAGCACCTTCGGCATGGCAAGTCCTCGAAAACTGACAAGTTTCACACATTGGCCAGCCGTTTGCAGGCCCGCAAGGCCCAATCTTTGGTGATGGCAAGTTTCGTTCGTATAATCGGCTGTACAATTCTTTTGGATACTTCCTGGCCGCAGTGGCTATTTTTTGCACAGGAGCCGGCGGATGCACTCGCGGGTGATGTTTCGAATTATCGCCCCGATGGCGGCCGTCAGCTTGCTACTGCTAACGGTGGGGGCGACGGCCGCCTGGTACGTCCATCGGCAAAACAAACAGGCCACCCTGGTCTTAAGCCGCAACCTCGACGCCGGCCTGAACAGCGAGCGGTTGGTGAGTGCCATCCAGGATGTCCGCCAGGAACTTGACCGCTGTATCAACCAGGGCGAGCCCGAATACTTGGAAAACGCCCTGGAGATACGAGAGGAGACGACCCTCTATTTGGAGGGGGTGGCGCGGTTTGACCCAGACGAGGAATTAGAAGACCTAATCGCCCGCACGCGCCGCGGGCACGAGCGAATTTTTGACTCCATCGCGGAACTGGCCGAGGAGCCGCCGGGGGATGACTTGGCGCAACAGGTCCACGAACTCACCCAAGAACTCAAGCCGGAACTGTTGGTCCCCGCGCGCGAATTGTTGGAATACAACCGGGCCGAGACACAGCGCGACAGCGAGCGCAACAAGGCTATCGCCGACCGCGTTGGCTTGGGGTTGCTGCTGTTGGGTGCTTGCGGCGCTGCCGCCGGCTTGCTGGCCGGGTATGGAATTGCCCGCGGCGTCAGCCGTTCGATCGTGCAACTAAGCCTGCCCATTCAAGACACCGCCGGCATGCTCAACGAAGTCGTCGGTCCGATTACGGTGGCCACCGGCGCTAGCCTGGGTGAACTGGAAGTGATCCTCCGCGTCATCGCCAAGGAGACCAGCGCCATGGTCAAACGCCTGCAAGACGCCCAGCGCACGGAACTGCGGTCGGAACAAATGGCCGCCATAGGCCAGTTGGCCGCCGGCTTGGCGCACGAGTTGCGCAACCCGTTGACTTCGATGAAGGCGCTGGTGCAATTGGCGGGCGAATCGAAGGACGAATCTGGCTTGCATGGCCGCGACCTGGCGGTGCTGGAGGAAGAAATTGTCCGCCTGGAATTGCTGACGCAAACCTTTCTGGACTTTGCCCGGCCGCAGCAGCTTGACCAGCGGACGCTCGATCTGGGTTCGCTGGTGGAACGCACGGTAAGCGTAGTGTCGGGCCGGGCGCTGCAACAAGGCGTTAAGATCGGTTTTCAACGCGCTGGCGAACCTGCTTTGGTCACGGCCGACCCCATGCAAATACGCCAGGTTGTCTTAAACCTGCTGCTTAACAGCTTGGACGTGCTGCCCCAAGGTGGAACGATCGAGATACAACTCACGGAGCAAGCGCCCGACGATGGCCAGGCGGGGGGAACCGGACAACCTTGGCTGGCACTTCACATGCGCGACAGCGGTCCCGGCCTGCCCGCAGGCCAGGAAGAGCGAATTTTTGAGCCGTTTGTCAGTACGCGCGAGACCGGCATGGGGCTGGGGCTATCGATCTGCAAGCGGATTATCGAAGCCCACGGCGGCCAAATTTCGGCCAGCAACCATGCCGCCGGCGGTGCCGAGTTTCTCGTCCTGCTGCCCGGCCAGAAGGCATCCCCCGCGGCCAGCGAACCTGTACCAGACAATATCATCGCCCACGCGGAAGTTTGAACCACGCATGGCCGTTCCGTTTCTTACCAGGATCTCTCCATGCAAACCTTGCTGGTGGTCGATGACGAACCCAATGTGCTGTATTCGCTGGAACGCAGCCTCCAGTCCGAAAGCGTGCGGGTAATTACCGCGCACACGGCCCAAGAGGGGATTGAACTCGTCCGGCAGCGGCGTCCCGACGTAGTGATTCTCGATATTCGCCTGCCGGACATGTCGGGCTTGGACGCCTTCGCCCGCATTCACGAGCAAGATCCGCGGCTGCCGGTGATTATGATCACGGCCTTCGCCGCCACCGAGACCGCCATTGAAGCCATGAAGCGAGGCGCGTTCGAGTATCTGCTGAAGCCGTTCGACGTGCGCCACGTCCGCGAGGTCGTAGGCCGCGCGTTAGAACTCAGCCGGCTGGTGCATGTGCCGGCCGTCTTTGCCGACGGAGAGGCCGACGACAAGGCCGACCGCATCGTGGGCAATTGCCAACCGATGCAAGAAGTCTATAAAGCCATTGGCCGCGTTGCGCCGCTCGATGTCAACGTCTTGATCCTGGGGGAAAGCGGCACCGGCAAGGAACTGGTGGCCCGGGCCGTCTACCAACATAGCCGGCGGGCCGATAAGCCGTTTCTGGCGATCAATTGCGCCGCGATTCCAGAGACCCTGCTGGAAAGCGAACTGTTTGGCCACGAGCGCGGCGCGTTCACCGGGGCCGACCGCCGCCGCATTGGCAAGTTCGAGCAGGCCCACGGCGGCACGATCTTGCTCGATGAAATCGGCGACATGACCCCCGCCACCCAGGCCAAGGTGCTGCGCGTGTTGCAGGATCAGCGGTTTGAACGCCTGGGAGGGGGCGAAACCATTCAGGCCGACGTGCGGGTGATCGCCGCCACCAATCAAAACCTGTCGCGGTTTGTCGCCGACGGAAAATTCCGCCTCGATTTGTACTATCGTCTCAAGGTGTACACCATCTTGTTGCCTCCCTTACGCGAGCGCACGGGCGACATGCCGCTGCTGATCGAACATTTCCTGCGGCGATATAACGCCGAATTGGGAAAGTCGGTTCGCTCTGTCGGTCCCGACGCACTGCCGCTGCTGGAGCAGTACCCTTGGCCAGGCAATATCCGCGAGTTGCAAAGCACGCTGAAGTTCGCCATGGTCAATGCCCGCGGTGACATTCTCACCGCCGACTGTTTGCCACCGGGGTTTCCCGAGGAACAAGACAACGCCGCGGCGGTTGGCGCTAGCGAAGGGCAGATAGACGTGGCGGCTCTGACGAAAAGGCTGCTAGCCACCGGTGAGGAAGATATTTACCGCAAGGTACTGCTCGTCGTCGATCGGGCCATTTTGGGCGAAGTCCTCAAGTTCGCGGCGGGCAACCAGGTGGAAGCCAGCCAAATCCTGGGAATCTCTCGCACCACGCTGCGGACCAAATTGCGGGCACTGGGCCTGGCCGTGGAAAAGCAATTGCTGTCGGAAAATAACCAGGGTGAACAGAATCTGGACAGCGATGGGCCAGATCGGTAGTGGCCGCCTGCCCTACAAAAAGTTCTTTTGGGGGAGTTGGCGCTGGGGGTCGGATTATTTTCCGTGGCAATCTCAGCCCCGGAAGGGGCGACAGTTAATAGCCACGCGGCGTAAGCCCGTGGTGAGTGATTCTCCCAACAACGTCGTAAGCCCCGGCAGGGGCCGATAGTAGTGCAACGATACCCACTGACCGCAAGAATCAGATAGCAAGTGGCCAATGGATCGCGAACAGAAGAACCACGGATCACACGGATTTCACGGATAAAATCCGGCGGGCACGCCCGCAATCGACCAATACTTTGAACTGCATCGCGTGACGTCGGCGACGCCAATCTTATCCGTGAAATCCGTGCGATCCGTGGTTTCTAGACTTTTGGTCGTGGGCCATTCGTCAACCTTTGATTGAAACCGCTCGAGTTCAGGAAGGTATTTCGGACTATCATCCGATGGAACTTGGCTCTTACCTCGCATTGCCAGTCCGGCATGGACTTTGCAATGTATCGCCACCGAAATAGTACGCGCCGCTGCCATGTTGCTAGCACCGCCAGCGTGGCAACAATTCAAACGGGCAATCACATGCTCCCTTTGTCCCCCACAACACCCGCCGCCGAAGCCCCCACTCAGGGTACGGCGCGCATCGAGCTGCGCCGGGTCGATGTGGTCAAGGGCAACGCTCCGCTGCGGGCCAACTCCGTCACGCGGCGGCTGGGCTTGGCGATTTGGCTCTTGGCCGCCGCCTGCCTGGTGTTGGGGGCCTTGGTCTGGTGGCAGTTGCTGCGCGCGCTGCCATAGGTCATTCTTAGGCTTCCATGCCCCAGACCGATATTCCCGATTGGAGATTGCCCCCCGGCGTTGGCCGCAGCCTGTGGGAGTACGCGCAAACCGGCCACATTGCCGACGACTACGACGAGTACTTTTCGCACAACAGCCTGTTCACGTTTGACGAGGCCGTACTCCGCAAGCATTTCACCCGGCCCGGTACCATTGTCGATCTGGGGGCCGGCACGGGCCGGCTGCTGGTGCCGTTCGCCCGTGATGGTTTCGACGGGCTGGCGGTCGATCTGTCGCTGCCGATGTTGCGGGTGGTTCGGCAAAAAGCCGCCCGCGAGCAATTGCCGATCGACATGCTGCTGGCCAACATGGCCGAGTTGGATTGCTTGCGAGATGGCGTGGCGGACTACTGCATTAGCATGTTCAGCACGTTGGGAATGGTCCGCGGACGCGACAATCGCCGCCGCGTGCTGGCCCATGCCCGCCGCATCCTGAAACCGGGCGGGCTGTTGGTGGTCCACGTCCACAATCGCTGGTACAACCTGTTCGTGCCGGGCGGGGCGGCCTGGCTCGCCCGCAACGGCCTGGCCGCCCTGTTTCGCCGGGACATTGAGCCGGGCGACAAGATCTACGACTATCGCGGCATTCCGGGCATGTACCTGCATCTCTTCACCCGCGGCGAACTGGCCCGCGAGCTGCGCAAAGCCGGCTTTCGCATTCGCGAGTTTCTGCCGCTCGACACGGAGCGCCGCCACGCCCTGCCGCATCCCTGGCTGTTAGGCCGCCTGCGCGCCAACGGTTGGATCGTCGTCTGCGAGAAGCCAACCTGAACATCCGCCCCCTCTCCCCGCCGTGGGAAACGGGCCGGGGGTGAGGGACGGCACCGCAGGCGATAACTCGTACAGATTAACCCCTCTCAAGGAAAACTACCATTCGCCCATCCAGGCTGCATGGCGGGGGCCGTGCGGCTATGTAGCTAGTCCGCTCTAGGGTCGGACATCGATTGATCATGTTAGGCATCGCCTTGCAGCAGGGTGCCATAATGGCATCGCTCGGCGATCGGGAATGGTATGCCAAAGGACTGGGTATCGCTGGAATTGCCTGGCCAGTTTGTATCGCCGAAATCCGTGTGCGCCCGTCAGCACGGATGCCAAGATGAACTTTGATAAAATCGACTCTGCGCTTGCGGCAGATTAGACTGAGTGGGCTGGGCTTGATCGAACAATTAGCACCGCGATTTACCTACACGTTGACAATAGCGACCACTGCGATGAGAAGATCATATCGTTGCCGCCAGTGCAAAAAGGTCTATGGCGATCTTTACGATGAGCAACTCGACCAGCCCTTACCGAAGTGTCCTCAGGGGCATGACACTGAGTTTGTCCCTACGATTTCGGATAGAGAGATCCGCGCATTCGTCAAGGATGCGAATCTCGCGCCCTCTGCATTGGAGTGCCAGAGAAGCGAAGCCGCTCCCGACCCCCTCACATATAGGCAAAGACTTGGGAAACGACGCACTGACAGCTAAGGCCGAAAAGCATGTTTCGAAATCTGGCACCGGCTTCCACCGCCACGGCAGCTCTTAGCATTATCGCCGACCACCCGCTTGATTTTCAACCGCTGCCGGTTGAAACGCCTTGTGAGACCGGCCTGGAGCTGATCGCATAAGGATTTCAGGCGGCAGGGTCGCTCGGACCTTAACGAAGTACTAAACAACAGTAAATAAAATATATATTTTAATAGTTTACAACATGTATGTATCTGCTATAATCATAAGTCTCCGGCTTCGCGCGCCGACGTGGCTTTTGCACGTCCATTGGGCGCGAAGCCCCTAAACCGCCCCAGCATCGTCGTCCGCCGCGTGCTCGAACAGCATGGCCGTGGCGGGCGGTCGATCGGGCGGGTCAATTATTACGGCTACCGTTGCCGGCTGCTCGGCCAACCTGGGAGCGACATCTTTCTCGCTCCCTCCGCCGACCGGTACGTGCCACGGGGAATGCCCAAATTCTTGAAACGCGGTTCTCACGCGGGGCGCTGATGGTGCGCGCCGCCCGGATTCACGCTTTTTGCAGGCGAACCTGTACCACACCCCCCCAAAACACGGCAATTATGGAGCAGGTAAGGCCGATTGCCCCCCCGTGAACGACATGGCTCCCGCCTTGCCGCTCGGGGTGATCCTGATTGTCCATTGCCTTTCGGCGCTCAATGCACGATCGAAAACCAATCGCACATCAAGCAGGCAAAGCAGGTGCTTTGCGGCGACGCTTACCTGTACCACAACCCCCCAAAACACGGCAATATTGGAACAGGTAACGTGGAACAGGAAGCGATCAACCTTACCGCCGCCAATTCCAAGGCGATGCCTTCACCCGTGACGTTCCAACCCCAACATCCGCCCCCCTCTCCCGGTACTCCGGGAGAGGGGATGGGGGTGAGGGCGGTAACGCCACTGACGATCCATGCCCAGCAACCCCGCGCAAGCAGCAGCATCCACTCCCACATCCAGCCGGCAAAGCAAGAGCTTCGCGGCTACGTTGCTGCAAGGCTACGCCTTGCTCAGCCAGTGGCCGGTGTGGTTGCCGGGCAGGGCGGCCAATTGTTCGGGGGTGCCAGCGGCGGTGACTTGTCCGCCGCCCGCGCCTCCTTCGGGGCCCAGGTCGATCAGCCAATCGGCGGCCCGGATGACATTCAGGTGATGTTCGATAACGATGACCGTATTGCCCCGATCGACCAGCCGCTGCAACACATCCAGCAGGCGGGCGATATCGGCCAGATGCAGTCCGGTGGTCGGTTCGTCCAGAATGTACATGGTTTGGCCGGTGTCGGCGCGGCTAAGTTCGGCCGCCAGCCGAATGCGCTGCGACTCTCCGCCAGACAGCGTTGCCGCCGATTGCCCCAGCGTCAGGTAGTCCAGGCCAACTTCGGCCAGCGTCCGCAACATCCGCCGCAATACGGGAAAATTCTCGAAGAACTCCAGAGCCTCGTTGATCCGCATTTCGAGCACATCGGCAATCGACTTGTGGCGGTACAAAATCTCCAGCGTTTGCCGGTTGAAGCGTTTACCCTCGCACACCGGACAGGTGACATGCAAGTCGGGCAGAAAAAACATATCAATCGTCCGCTGGCCCAGTCCTTGGCAATCCTCGCAACGGCCGCCGGCCGCGTTGAAGCTGAACCGCCCGCTCTTGTAGCCTCGCAGTCGCGACTCGCGCGTGCGGGTGAAGACCTTGCGGATTTCGTCGAAGGCCCCCATGTACGTGGCCGGGTTGCTCCGCGAGTTTCGGCCCAGCGGCGATTGGTCCACCATCACCAGCTTGTCGATTTGTTCAGCACCAAGCAGCCCGGTGTACGGCCCGGGCCGCTGCGACGACAAGCCCAATTGGCGGGCCAAGGCATGCGCCAACGTGTCGTTGACCAGCGAACTCTTGCCAGAGCCGCTGACGCCGGTGACACACGTCAGCAGGCCCAGCGGAAAGCGGGCCTCGACGTTCTTCAGGTTATGCGTGGCCGCCCCTTGCAGCACGATCTGCCGTTGTTCATTAAACGGCCGGCGCTGTTCACGCTTCGCCACCCGCAACTCACCACAGAGATACCTGCCGGTCAACGAGGCCGGATCGCGGCACAATTCTTCTGGCGTGCCTTGCGCCACGATGTGGCCCCCATGCTGGCCGGCACCCGGTCCCATGTCGATCAGCCAGTCGGCTTGGCGCATCAGGGCTTCGTCGTGTTCGACCACCAGCACGCTATTGCCTTGCTGTTGCAGACTCTTCAGCGCGTCGATCAGGCGTTGGTTGTCGCGGGGGTGCAAGCCAATCGAAGGCTCGTCCAACACGTAGCAAATGCCAACCAGCCCCGAACCGATGCCGCTGGCCAGCCGGACGCGCTGCGCCTCGCCACCCGACAGCGAGTCGGATGGGCGGTCGAGCGACAGATATCCCACGCCGACCTGCTCCAAAAAGCCCAACCGCGAGACAATCTCGGCCACCGGCCGCTCGCCGATCGGCGCGGCGGCCTGGTCAAACCTTATCCCCGCGAAGAACTCCCTGGCCTGGCTGATGGTGAGGGCCACGATCTCGTGGATCGCCAAGCCGGCCAACCGCACCGCGCGGGCCTCGGGCCGCAGCCGGGTACCGCCGCATTCCTGGCAGACGGTTGGCTCGCCCGCCGCATCATCTGGCGGTCCTGGTTCGCCCTCGGCCGGCCGCCGCAACCCCAGGCCGTTGCACGCCGGGCAAGCACCGTAGGGGCTGTTGAAGCTAAACGTCCGCGGCTCGAGTTCCTCGTAACTTATCTTGCAATCGGGGCAGGCATACAACGTGCTGAACAATCGGTCGCGCCAGGTATCGGGCGGATCGTCGACGGCCAGCAGCGCGGCCGACACCACCCCTTCGCCGTGGCGCAAGGCATGTTGGATCGACTCGGCCAGCCGGGTTTCGATACCGGGACGAACAATGATTCGATCGACGACCGCCTCGATGGTGTGTGCCTGTTGCCGCGCCAGGCTGGGTACGGCGTCCAGCTCGTGCACCGTGCCGTCGATCCGCGTGCGGTTGAAGCCCGCCTTGCGCATCGACTCGATCACTTCGGCATGTTCGCCCTTGCGCCCGCGAACCAGCGGGGCCAGCAGCATGATCTTGGTCCCCTCGGGCAAGGCCGACAGTTCCTCCACGACCTGCTCGGAAGATTGCTGCCGGATCGGCGCGCCGCATTGATAACACGAGGCTTCTCCCAGCCGCGCCAGCAGCACCCGCAGGTAGTCTTGGATCTCCGTGACCGTGGCCACGGTGCTGCGAGGGTTGGAGGGATCCGCCCGCTGCTGGATGGCGATGGTGGGCCGCAAGCCTTCGATGAGATCGGCATCGGGCCGTTCCAACTGGTCCAGAAACTGGCGGGCGTACGCCGACAGGCTTTCAAAGTACTGCCGCTGCCCTTCGGCAAAAATGGTGTCGAAGGCCAGTGAACTCTTGCCCGATCCGCTCGGCCCGGTGATGACAACCAACTGGTCGTGCGGAATATCGAGGTCGATGTTCTTGAGATTGTGAACCCTGGCCCCGCGAATGCGCAGCGATTCGCCTTCCGTCAGAGCGGTGCCATCGAGCGGGCCGGCCTGGGAAGTTGCCACGGCTGTTTAGTCCACGTACAAGAACTCATTGGCACTCAACAATGCCTGGCAGAACAGGGTCAAGGCTTGAACTTCGGGTTCGATGGGCACTGGGGCGTTGGTTCCGGCGGCAGGCTGGCTGGCCGCGGCGGCTCGGAACAAGTCTGTCTGCCGGCGCACAAACTCCACGGCCGACGCTTGCTGGACCTCGCCAGGCAATCGGCAAAAAGCCAGCCGCCAGGCCCGCGCCACTTGGGCCGCCGGATCGCTGCCCGACTCGGAGGCTACCCGCTGCGCCATGTGGGCGGCCTGAGCCAGGACAAAATCATTGTTCATCAACATCAAGGCTTGCGGCGTCACGGTGGACGCGCTGCGCAAGGCGCAGTTGGGATCCATCGTCGGCTCGTCGAAGGTATCCAGCACGGCCAGCGGCCGCGTCCGCCGCATCTGCACGTAGATGCTGCGGCGAAATTCCTCGCCATGCAACGGCAAGACGGGGCCGGGGCGGTTCTCTCCGTTGAGGTTCTCGATTCCGAGTACGAACTGGCCGTCTTCATCCTCGATCACCGGCACCGCCGGCCCGTACATTTTTTCGTTGAGCTTGCCGCTGACGGCGATCATGGCGTCGCGCACCGCTTCGGCTTCCAGCCGGCGGATAGCCATGCGGCCCAACAACAGGTTGTCGGGGTCGGCGGCTTCCAGGGCCGGAGTGCGGTAAGAGGCTTGCCGATAAACGGTCGAAGCCATCAGCAGGCGGTGAAAAGACTTGAGTTTCCACCCCCCCGCTACCAGCTCGCTGGCCAGCCAGTCGAGCAATTCCGGGTGTGTGGGCCGTTCTCCTTGCAGGCCAAAATCGGTCGGCGTACTCACCAGCCCGCGGCCAAAATGATGCAGCCAAACGCGATTTGCCAACACGCGGGCCAGCAACGGATGCTGGCCGCTGGTCAGCCGCCGGGCATAAGCCAACCGCCGGCCCGATGTCGGAATCGCCGGATCGTCGGGGGGCAAATCGGCATTTTCCTGGGGCGAAACAAGAACGCTCAATTCGCCAGGCGGCAGCGGCTGCTTGGGCTGCGTGTGGTTGCCCCTCGCGAACAAGAACGTTTGCGGCTGCGCGCCGGGCACTTCGGTCAGCGCTCGCACGAATTCCTCGACCGGTTTAGTACCGCGCAACGCGGCGGCCTGCTCGGACAGTTCCTTGAGTTCCTTGGCGGCCGCGGGGTCGTAGAGGTAAAGCGATCCGGCATCGACCAGCACGCTGGGGTGCTCGCGCAACAGTCTTGCCTGCTCGGGCGTCCGTTTGTCTTGGGGAGTATCGCGCGCGGCGCGGACCGGCTCGCGCAGCTCCTCGGACAGTTTGGCGATTTCTTGCTCGAAGACGCGGGCGATATGGGCGGCTTGCTTTTCGTTTCGCAACGCATCGACCTTGGCCGCCTCGGCCTCGACCGCCGCCGCCTGTTCGCGGTTGGCATCGGTATACAACGACACCAGCCGCGCGGCGGGGGAACGCCAATGGCTGACATCGTAGGCCGGCTCGAAGATGGCCCGCAGGCGGTAGTAGTCGGTCTGCGGAATGGGGTCGTACTTGTGGCTATGGCACTGCGCGCAGCCGACCGAAAGGCCCAACAACGACGTGCTGACAATCTTGATCGTCTCGGCCATCACCTGGTTGCGGGCCAACTCCTGGTCGGGCCCGCCGTTGGTTCCGTCTGGTCCCATTCGCAAGAAACCGGTCGCCACCAGTTTGTCGAGATCGGCCTCCTCCAGATTGAAATAAGGGGGCGCGACCATTTCATCGCCCGCCAGTTGCTCTTGGATGAACTGGTCGAGCGGCTTGTCGGCGTTGAACGAACGAATCACATAGTCGCGGTACTTGTACGAGTATTTGCGGACGATGTCGTCGGGCGTGTAGCCGTCGGAGTCGGCGTAGCCCGCCACGTCCAGCCAGTGGCGTCCCCAGCGCTCTCCATAGCGGGGGGATTCGAGCAGCCGGTCGAGCAAGCGCTCGTAGGCATCGGGGGAGGTGTCGGCCAAAAACTGGTCGGTCTCCTGTGGAGTCGGCGGCAAGCCCCACAAATCGAACGTCGCGCGGCGAATCAGCGTGACTCGTTCGGCTTCGGGCGACAGGGCCAATCCCTGCTGCTCCAGCTTCGACTGCACGAAGGCATCAACGGGCGTCCGCACGCTTTCCGCCATCCGCACGCCCGGCACGGCGGGCCGGGTGACGGGCTGAAACGACCAGAAGGCCCGCTCCTCCGGAGTCAGATCGGCCCCGCTGGGGACCGTGTCGGGTTCGGGCCGGGCGGTGGGGGCGCCGCCAGCCAACCACTGTTCGATCTTACTCTTCTCTTCCGCGGAGAGCTTTTTTTCGCCCGGCGGCATTTCATCTTGTGAGATGCGCTGCCACAGCAAACTGTTGGCGGCGGTGTCGGCAATCGCGGGTCCAGAGTCGCCCCCCTGGGCCATCAGTCGCCGCAGACGCAGATCAAGATTGGCCTTGGGTTCGGTCCCGTCGTCGCCGTGGCAATGAAAACAATGCACCTTGAGAATAGGGCGAATGTCGGACTCGAACGTAAATCCGCCGTCACCAAGGGCCGGTAGACAGAACAAACCCCAAGCCAACAGACAGCCCGCGGATGCATCCAGCAGCCGACGCGCAACAGGTCTCCCAAACATCACCAGCATGGCGGGTCTCGCGGTGGGATATCAGCCAGCGGTTTGACAGCCGCCAGCCGGAGGGATGCTTCCAGCCAGTCTCCACCATTTTCACGCCAATGCCGCCCGCACGCAATAGATGGTAGCGGAAGCCTTAGTCTGTAGGAGGCGATTCCATCGCCGATTGGAGCGGCGCACAACATAGCAATCGGCGATGGAATCGCCTCCTACAATTTCAAGCTGATGGCTGACAGCTTCTCCGCTGACGGCTTTCTCGCTTTTACTTCCTCGCCCGCTTGTGCTGCAGCGGCAGCCAGGCACCGTTTTGCCCGCTGCTGGCGACCGATTGCTGGATGAAGTACATCCCTTCCACGCCGTCGTCGATGTTGGGGTAGATGGTGTTCTTACGCTCGAACGCTTCGCCCGTCGCCCGGCGGACCATGTCGTCGTAGGCAAAACGGTAGACGTTGGCAAAGGCTTCAAAGAATGCCTCTGGGTGGCCGCTGGGCAAGCGGCAGGCGGCCTTGCCCCAATCGGTCATGTAGGGGGCGTTAGGGTTGCGGGTGTAGATTTGCATCGGTTCGCCATTGCGGCGAAGGATCATCTTGTTGGGCTCTTCCTGGTGCCATTCCAGGGCCCCCTTGGTGCCGTCGATCTCGATGAACAGGTCGTTCTCGCGTCCGTGGCTGATCTGCGAAGCCGTAACGGTGCCCAATGCACCGTTCTCAAAGCGGATCATGGCGGAGCCGTAATCGTCCAGCTTGCGGCCGGGGGCGAAAATCTTCAGGCTGGCGCTGATCGACTCCGGCAGCAGGCCGGTGGTGTAGCGGGCCAGGTTGTAGGCGTGCGTGCCAATGTCGCCAAAGCAGCCCGCCGCGCCGCTCTTGGTGGGGTCTGTGCGCCAGGCGGCTTGCTTTTGGTCCTCGCTCTCCAACCGCGTCCGCAGCCAGCCTTGGATGTAGAACGAGCGAACCGCTTGGATCTCGCCCAGTTCGCCCGCCAGGACCATCTCGCGCATTTGCCGCACCAGCGGATAGCCGGTGTAGTTGTGCGAGACGGCAAACACCACGCCTGCCTTATCAACAATCTCGGCCAGTTGCTCGGCCTGGGCCAGGTCGAAAGTCATCGGCTTATCGCAAATGACGTTGAATCCGGCCTCCACGCCCGCCTTGGCGATTTCAAAGTGCGTATGGTTGGGCGTGGCGACGGAGAGAAAATCTATCCGCTGGTCCGCCGGCAGTTTCTTTTCGGACTCGACCAGTTCCTGGTACGAACCGTAAGCGCGGGCCGGGGCAATGTCGTAATCCGGGGCCGATTCCTTGGCCCGTTTGGGATCACTCGACAAGGCACCGGCCACAAGAGCAGCGCGATTGTCCAGCACCGCGGCCGTGCAATGAACGCGGCCAATGAACGCGCCCGCGCCGCCGCCGACCAAGGCCATGCGAAGTTTGCGATTGAGTTTGCCGTTGGTAGCCATGAGGAACAACTCCTGCTTGGGTTGAGTAGACGGATCGTGGGGCCGACTGGAAAACACGTTGCCATGCGCCGAAAGGCGAGCCTATTTTTAGCACACGGCCAAGCGGCGAACCAGTTGCCGGCCGCGCGTTGCGTAGCCATTTGGCTCCTGCCTTGTTGGCTGGAGTCGCGAGCGACGGTCCATGCCTAATAGCCGTGACCCGCGCGGGCAATCAAATGGCGCATCAAGCCGACAGAGCAGAAGCATCGCGGCTACGGCTGCATGAACTGGCGATATTGCTCATCGAGCGTATCGAATGGCACGTCGGCCAGTTCCGCCAGCGTGCCAGGCGTATCGCGGCCGGTGTAGATGGCTTCCAGCAGCCGGATGGCGGCATCGCGATACTGGCCGTGCTCGTAGTGCATCAGAAAGTGGGTCAGCCCCGCCGACTGGCTGTAGAGCGTGGCGATTTTCTCGTGGCGTTGAATGTCGTCTTGCCCCCACGACGACAGTTCGGCCAGCGGCACGAAGAATTCACCGGATGTCAGCCAATGCCGGGCGGAGAGAAACCGGTCGCCATCGTTACCGCCCACCGTGCAGCCGCCTTCCACGCGGGCCAGCGTTTCCATGTAACAAGCGACACCCTCTACAATCCAAAAGTTGGCCTTGCTAGCCGGCTCGCGTACGCCAGAACGCGTCTCACTGAAGAGTTGGTGCGTAGCTTCGTGGTACAGCGTGGTGTGATCCTCGATCGCCGGATCGTCGTAGAAATAGGCGGTCTTTTGGTCGCCAATGTAGATGCCGGTAGTGACAAAATCCTCCGGGACCGATCCGCGGAGATGTTCTTGATACTCGGCCCGGTCGCGAAAATAGACCACCTCGTGCCGCCGCATCTTGCCGCCGCGGGCCGGTTTGCCCTCGAACAACGCCAACAAATCCTTGTCGCTGGCGTGGAACCGCAAGAAGACCTGCTTCCACGAACGGTACAAGAACTCCAACTCGCCCGCCAGCCTCACGCCTGCCTGCAAGCTGTGATTGGTCGTCACGCGGTAGTGTTCGGTCTCGATCTGCCAGCCTTTGGAAATCTCGGCATGTTGCGCGGCATCGTCCTCGGCGCTGATCCAGCGTGACCCGCGCCGCCGCTCGCCAGCCTCGTAACGCTCGATTTCTGTTTGTCGCAACCAGCCAAACTCGTCGTGCCACTGCAATCCCTTTTTGGCCTGGGCAATCTCAAACGGCGTCCGCCAAAAGTCGCCCGAACGCTGATAGCCCAACACGCGCCGGGCACCCGCCTGGTCGCTGTCTTCGCGCAGGGCCGCCAGCGTCAGTTCCAGGCCCAGCGAGGGTTGCTTCTCGGCAATCGCCCTTTGCGCCAGCTCAAACAGCTTATTGGCTTGGCCCTTACGCAACTTGTCGAAGGCCGCCCGCCAGTCGGCGGCCAGGGGCGATACCTCATCCTGGGCCGAAGACACCGCCGCCGGTGGATCAACCAGATGCAGCCTCCAGGGGTCCAGCCGCGGCTTTCTGGCCCGGGTTTGCTGGGCTTCGTCGGTCAGGGTGTTGCGCTCGCAATTAGCGGCCAATTCCTCCAGGGAGGCAGAATATTCGGTTTGCAGCGAGGCCAGGGTTTCGGCCACGCTCTCGGCGGCGCGGGCCTTGGTGGAATGGACCCACGCCAAACCAAGGTAAACCAGCGCCACGATGGCCGGCGACGGCCTGATTGCGGGGGGCGTTTTCCAGCCGGATGGGCGGGTTGTAAAAGTCGAGCGAGGCATTCCTCCATAATACGCCACGGCGAACCGAAAAAGCAGGCGGAATCTGACCGCCTATTCTCTCGACAGCGGCTGCCTTGACATAGGGCACATTTCCCAAACTAACAACCTTACAACCGGCACCACGCAAAAAACTGGTACGGCCTAACACATTGATTGGTAAGTCGATGCGCTCAGTTTCCGGAATCTGCATAGCGACTTGGCATGTTGGTTGCTTTATGCGTTGCCGTTGTTAGCAGTGCCTCGGTGGTTCCTGGCCAGAGACTTGTGGTCGCATGTGGCGGAGCATGGGAACCTCGAAGCGGATTTCAGATACTCTGTTGACAGGCGGTGTTGCATGACCAAAGTCTTGCCCGCGATTGCAGGCTGGGGCGGAGGGTTCTTGTGTTTAACGAGGTGTTTGAGGTTCTGCGGGCCCGTTCTGGCCCATGTAGCCGC
>JBFWUW010000015.1:0-105023 GCA_050247075.1 Pirellulales bacterium
CCCCCCCCCCCCGAGCCATGCGAGTTGACGTTTTTCGCGAACTGTCTGGTTGTGGACGCCGCCATGAACGGTGTTTTCACCAACTATCCTCTACGTGCTCGCGCAAGCGAGGCTTTCCGCCTGGCTCACGCGGCACAACATGGGCATGCGGCGGTCGAAGGGCCTAATTACAAAGGGGTCTGGCCCAGCCGTGAGGCCGGGGCGACCATAGGGTGGCGAGGCTCCTTCGAGCGCACCAGAAAACAGTTCGCCGGCTCTGTCCGCCTAGCGTGCCGCGCTAGATGCGGGAGCGGCTGGTGGTTCACGATAAGGTTCTCCTTTTTTCCAAATCACGTAGGTCAGTTCGCACAGCTCGTGGGCCACGGCGACTTTGGCCTCGCACTTGTTGACGCGGCCGCCGTGCGTGAGCCGGTAATGCAGCTTGCTCAGGTTCCGCGGACATTTCTTGCTGCGCGCGGCAATGCCGGCCGCCTCGATGAAGGCCCAGCGCAGCGTGTGGTTGCAGGCAACGCCGATGTGCCGCCGCCCATGCCGGTCGGCCGAGTCGTTGGCCAGCGGTGCCAGGCCGCAATAACTCGCCAGGTGCCGACGGCTGGGGAAGCGGCCAATCTCGCCGATCTCGGCGCGAATCACATGGGACAGGATCAGGCCGATGCCAGGAATGGTTTGCAGCCAGCGAACGACCTCGTCCTCCGCCAGGTTCTGCAGCATCCAGGTTTCCACCTGGGCCAGACCGATGTTGGCCAGGTCGATCTGATCCAGCCAGCCGTCCAGCGTTGCACGGCTGGCTGCGGGCAAGGCCAGCGTCTTCAAGAAAGCCCGGCCCCCTTTGCCGAACAGGTCGCTGAAGTTGTGCAGCACGCCTTGGCGGTGAAGAATCGCCTGGATGCGGTTCTTCATCATGGTCCGCAGTTGCACCAGGGCCATGCGGTAACGCAGCCGCTCGCGCAGTTGGCGGACTTCGGGCGTGGAGAGATAGCTCTCGGGGAAAATGCCGCGCAACCAGAACCGGCCCAGCCGGTCGGCGTCCACGCGGTCGGCCTTGGCCTCGTTCTTGGCCAGAACCTTGATCGCCGGCGGATGGCCAAGGTGGGGATCCAGGCCCAGCTCGTGCAAAAGGTCGGCGATCCACGGCCAGCCGAACGAGCCTTCCATCGCCACGGGCGTGCCTGGCGGAAGCCGGCGCAGCTCGGCGAACATCGCCTCGCGGTCCTCGTGGTTAAGACGGATTCGCTCCTTCACGCGTACCTCCCCGCGCTCGTCGCGTTGAACTACACTCAACTGGCTGAACTTGCGATGAATGTCCCAGCCGACTGCTGTCTGCGTACTCATAAGCTACCTCCGTCGAGTTTGGGTTGAGGAGTGTCAACCCCAAGCCTAAGCTCGGCGAGGTAGCGTTTCATCCCATTACGTTTTTGCCAGCAGTGGCAGCTTGTTGTCTGCCGCAAAATCGGCATGGTCGTTGGGTTTTGGCTCATACGGGGCGGGGTTTATCGCCGAAACGAAAATAGCAGGCCGCCACGCGCACCCGCATCGCGCGCGGCTGGCCACCCATCATCTCTCGCGGCCTTCGCGCCACTCGCGATACGAACGAAGGACAACAGCCACGCGGCCAGACCGCCGCGGCAGGGGGCCGATTGGCCGCCGGCGCGTTGACGTTCGTTCGCCCCTGGCGCGCGGGCCGCCGACTCCAGCGCTCGAGGGAGCAACTCGCCATGAAAAAAATCTGCTGTTGGTTGGTGGCCGTCGCGGCATGCAGCCAGGGGGCCTGGTCGGCCGAACCGCTGCGCACGCGGAAGCCGTTGGACCGCCCCATTTCGCTGGGCGAACTGGCCCCCACGCCCGAAATGTGGTTCTACGAACAACAGATGCGGGAACACAACGACCCCCAAGCAGCCGTGCGCCGCAAGGCCGAGTTCAAGGCCGACCAGCGGCTGCGGCGGATCGAATCGCTGAAGTGGTTTGGGTATAGCAATGCGCGGCCCACCACCACGCCCGACTTTCAGTTTGGCCCAGCCTCGCCGCAATGGAGCAGCAACAGCGGCAACCCCATGCTGTGGCGCGGCATCAGCCGGCCGACGGTGATTCTGGAGAACTACTCGCCGGGGTACGGCTTTCGGTAGTTGATGCGCGGCGGGCCGAGACCGCGAAAAACACGGTGCGCCCAGGCCGAATTGTGCATCGCGACGGAGATCGTCGGAATCACACCCCCCGCGCCAGGAGAAAACCACGAATCAAACGAATCTAACGAATGAATCTCGCGTGCGGAAACATGCTTGAGGAAAAACGGGCGGCGGCTGGAAAAACTCGCACCGTCGGATCCTTATTCGTTAGATTCGTTTGATTCGTGGTTTTCACCAAGCCTCGCACAATTGGGGGTGCAAATTCAACCCGCCCGCGGTGCGTTATCTTCAAACTTCTGACGCGCTAAGGTGGCGGTTGTGCAACCCTGGGCTGGATTCTGAAACGCTTTCAGCGTAGGTCTCCCGCGCAACGGCGTGGTATTCCTGGAGTTTCAATCCAGCCAGACGTTGCACGACAACAAAAACGGGCCGGCCACTGCATGCCGCTTGCTGCTCGATGTTTCGTAAGCCAGGCTACGCCTGTTTGGAAAACAAGATCAGCATGGTCATCAGCAGGCCGTTGTGCAGGCCGTGGGCCACCATGCCGGGGACCAGCGTGCCGCGCCATTCGCGGGCCACGCACAGGCCCACGGCAATCGCCATCAAGGCTGGAACCACCAGCAGGCCCTGCGGGTGGATCACCGCGAAAACAAAGCTGCTAACCGCCGCGCTGGCGGCGGCGCTGGCCCAAAAGCCCCACGGGCTCCAGGCGTCTCGCAGATGCCGATAGAGGACGCCGCGAAACATGGTCTCTTCGACAATGGGGGCCGCCACCGCCGCCAATAGCAAGACCTGCACCTTGGTCCAAAAGTTGGAGTTGGCCAGCAGCGGCACGATAGGGTGCGAAGGCATGTTGGTCGGTTCAAAGCCGGTCCCCACGGCGGCTTGATGCCGCGATATCAAAAGCAGCGTTATGGCCATGCCAATCCCCAGCAGGGGGAGCAGCATGGCATAGGATGCCAGTCCGCAAATCGGTTCCAGCAGCGGCCGGCGGCCGGCGTTCCAACCGATGTCTGCCCGCACTTGCCGCCACGGCACGCCGCGCAGCACGGGCCAAGCCAAGGCCAGCAAGCTCAGAAACGACAAGGCCAGGTTGAAAAGCAGGCCGTAGCGGCTGAAATCGACGCGCCCGGAAAAAAGGGCCGGGGCCAGCGACATGCCGAGGAACAACACCAGCCAGACAGCGAATGTCTCGGCGTAGATGCCGCCGTGGCCGGTCGGTATCTCCAGACTGGGCCGCAAGAATTTGGTGCCGAACGCCACCCCCAAGCCAATCAGCCCGGCCATGCCCAGCAGGCCGGCCAGCATCAGCACCAGGACGCCGCCAAACATGGTTACAAACACGCGCACCGCGGGATCCAGCACCGCGTTGCGCTCTGCCTGGTCTGTACCCGCCGGATGGAGCGCTAACTGGCCGTACCAACCTAGCCGGTTGGTGAGCAGATCGCGGTCGGCCTGTTCCGCAGTGGCCGCTTCTGGCTGGTCGATGCGCTGCTGGTAGACCCGCCGCAGCGCGTCGCGCGTGGCGGCCTGCTCGTCGGTCGGTTCGATTTGGCCTGTTTGCATGTCGGCGGCCAGTTCATCGAGTGCCGCCAGGGCCGCTTCCGGGCCGCTCAGTTCGCCCGCCAGGGTGACGTACCGCATTCGCTGATCGACGGGACCGGCGGCAATGTCCTTGGCCTGTTTCAACATCGTTGCTTTTTGCTGGGGAGCAAAGGCGGCCGCGCCGACGATGTAGCGGGCTTGCAGTTCCATGACAAACGAGGCCGACTCGTCCGGTTTGGAATGAGCGCCGTCCTGCTTGTCTTTACCGTCGTCCCGCATCGACTGGCCCACGGCGATCAAGCCGGTCATCGCCGCAATCACCAACCAGGCCGCGGCCGTGGGCCAACGAGCACGACGCGGGCTGATGGCTTGTGCGGGAAGCGCTGGAACATCTGTCGTAGCGCCTGCCAGGGGGAGCGGCGGCGGTTGCAAGTGCCGGGCGGGATCGGCGGATGGCACGGAATCGTCGGTCATGAGAATGTGGCGCGGAATAGCTTAGGCATTTGCACTTGCTCTCTTTGGGAGAGGGCCGGGGTGAGGGATCATTTGTTGGAGCATTTTTCCCCACATCGCCCTCTCCCCAACCCTCTCCCGGAGTACCGGGAGAGGGGGACTGGCGCGGAATCGTCGGTCATTAATATCCCAAAGCGCAGCCATCTTTGCGCGGGTCGCTGCCGCCGTGCAGGGTGCCATGCTCCCAGTCGATAAAGATGCCTTGATAGCCGCCGTAGCCGCCCCCTTGGCGGATCACCCGATGGCCGCGGCGCTGCAGCTCGGCGATGGCCGCGTCGGAGATTCCCGACTCGACCGTGACCGTGCCGCCATCCTCGCTGCCGGGCAGGCCGGTTGGGGTGGCGCTGCCCAGGTGGGCCAGCCGCGCGGCGTCGCCCGCCTCTTGCACGTTCATGCCAAAGTCGATCATGTTCACGGCCACCTGCACATGCCCTTGCGGCTGAAAGTCGCCCCCCATGACACCATACGTCAGCCAGGGGCGGCCTTCCTTGGTAATCATGGCGGGGATGATGGTTTGAAACGGCCGCTTGTGCGGTTCCAGGCGGTTGGGGTGGCTGTCGTCCAGGGCAAACAAGGCCCCGCGGTTTTGCAAGGCAAAGCCCACTTCGCCAGGCGTGACCTTGGAGCCAAAGCCGGCGAAGTTGCTTTGGATGAACGAGCAGCAGTTGCGGTCTTTATCGACCACGGTCAGATAGACCGTGTCGCCGTGGGCCAGCCGGGGATCGCCATGCGGCACATTGACGGCCGCGTGCCGCGGATCGACCAGCTTGCGGCGCTGCTCGGCATAGGGCTTGGAGATCAACTCGGCCACCGGCGGCTTTCCAAACGCGGGGTCGGCATAGAACCGGGCCCGATCGGCAAAGGCCAGCTTCTTGGCTTCCACCAGCCAGTGCAGATAGTCGGCGCTGCCAAAGCCGGCGCGGCGCAGATCGAAGCCTTCCAGCACGTTCAGCATTTGCAGCGCGGCAATGCCTTGTCCGTTGGGGGGAAGCTCCCACACTTCGTACCCGCGATAGTTGGTGGAGACCGGCTCGACCCATTCGCTGGCATGGTCGGCAAAGTCCCGCGGCGAAAAGTAGCCGCCGTGGCTCTCGCTATAGGCTACGATTTGCCGGGCGATATCGCCCTGGTAATAGGCCTGGCGGCCGTCGCGGGCAATCGCCTTGAGGCTGGTAGCCAGGCGAGGGTTGCGGAAGATTTCACCATGCCGCGGAGCGCGGCCCTCTGGCAGCCAGGTCTTGGCCGAATCGGGCCATTGGGCAAGATTGCCGGCATCTCCCCGCCAATAATTGGCAATCACCTCGCTGACGGCAAACCCATCGTCGGCGTACCCAATGGCGTGCGCGAGCAAGACATCGAACGGCTGCGTGCCGAATTTTTGGCGGAGATCATCCCAACCGGCGACACAGCCAGGGACCGACCAACAGAGCGGCCCGGTCATGGGGATCTGATCCAGCCCCTGTTTGGCGAAGACCTCTCGGGAGAGCTGGTAGGGGCTGCGTCCGCTGCCGTTCAGTCCGTAGAGCTTTTGCGTTTTGGCGTCCCAATAGATGGCGAACATGTCGCCGCCGATGCCGCAACTCATCGGCTCGACGACGCATAGCACCGCGTTGGCGGCAATGGCGGCATCGGCCGCGTTTCCGCCCGCCTGGAGAATATCGATCGCCGCCTGGGTCGCCAGCGGCTGGCTGGTGGCCGCCATGCCGTGCATGGCCACGCTGGGCGAACGGCTGCCGTGCGGGCTGCGCGCCGGACGATCGTAGCCCGAGACTGGCGGAGGGTTGGACTGCGCGAAAGTTTCGGTCATGGCAGCGCAGGCGAGAAAAACGTGAACCAACACCAGGCAGGCCGGTCGGAAGGCAAGCATCGTCCCTTCTCTCGGCCTTTTGGCGGCCCTACCCGCGAAGGGGACGTGGCGCACAATTTGGCCGCACGATGGAAACAAAAAAATGCACCGCGGGATGAACGTGAGCGGCGTCCCGCTCGTTTATCCTACGGTGCATGTTGTCTGCGTTCAATCGTTTTAATGACGGCCGTTTGCCGCGATTGGCTTATTGGGGCAAGCAGGGTTTCTTGTGGGGCAGGGGCGAAGCCATCAGCCTCAAGATTTCGCTCGCCGCGTGTTGCAGCGCGGTGACATTGTCGTTGCGTTGGCAACTCCCTTGGTAATCCTCCAAGATTCGCGCCAAGCGTTCTAGCCGAAATCCAGTCGTTTGCCGTACATAAGCGGCCAGCAAACGCATTTCGGCATTGGCGACGATTTCGTCCTCCGCCGAACCAGGAGAATCGCAGCCACGGGCGCGGCGACCGCCTAGTTGGCGGACGAACCGCGCCGGAGGGAAGTCCATCTCATCGGTGTCACATCGGGCTGGGTACATGGCCGCGTTCTCCTGGATTGATAAATAAGATGTGTTGTGAAAGAGTTAGACCGGGCGGCCACGCATGGTTCCGGTCAGCAGGCTCAACACGAACAGCACCAAGAAGACGACGAGCAATACCTTGGCGATCGTGGCCAGGCTGGCGGCGACGAAGCCGCCGAATCCCAACACGCCCATCAAGATTGAGATCAACAACAGAATCAAAGCCAGGCGTAACATGAGTGTTCTCCTTCAAACATGAGTGGTGGACGGCAACGCATCGCATCATCGACGGCATTGCAATGCCAGCCACCTAATGCACAAGCGGTGCCAGACCCTGCGGAAAACTGGACGGCGTGGCGTATCTCACCGCCGTATAAGGACTTATCGTGACGATTGGCAATCGGAGCCCATCACCATGACCAGAAAAGCGAGCGTGGTTTGGTTCTTAGACGGCCGGTTCGGTCGTTGAAGCGGCAAGCAGCGAACCGTGTTCCTTGACCACCTGTAGACCAGTGTGACTGCGACGATTTGGTTATCACGTAAAGGCCCATCAGGCGGTAATCGGGCCGAATGCGGACGGCTACGGTTGCTGTTTGCAAAAAGTCTGCCAGAATTAGGGGGATATCAATCGCCAGGCCTTTCCACGGCCGCGATTTACTTCAAAAAGGGGGAGGAGCGTTTTCTCATGCCTGACGTACTGGTGATCGACGACGATCGAAGCGTCGTCCACATGATCCGGGCGGCTTGCAAGGCGGCCGATGTCACCTTGCATTCCGCGGCCACCGCCGAGGCAGGCTTGGACCAGTTGCGCAGCCAGCCGATGGATGTGTTGCTGCTAGACATTATGCTGCCCGGCACCACGGGGATTGAACTCTTCGAGCAGATCCGCGAGATCGACTCGAGGTTGCCCGTCATTTTTATCACGGCGGGCAACGAGAGCGACCTGGCGATTGAGGCCATGAAGCTGGGGGGGCTCGACTTTCTGCTGAAACCGCTGGACGTACACCGGGTCAGCGAGGTGATTCAACAAGCGCTGGAAATTCGCCGGCTGATGGAGACGCCCGTCGAACTGCCGCAAGTGGCCAACGCCAAGTTCGCGGACGATCAAATGATTGGCCGCAGCTTGCAAATGGTCGAGGTCTACAAGGCCATCGGGCGGGTGGCCCCGCAGACGGTAACCGTGTTGATCCGGGGTGAAAGTGGGACGGGCAAGGAACTGATCGCCCGCGCCATCTACCATCACAGCCATCGCCGCGGCAAGCCTTTTCTGGCGGTCAACTGCGCGGCGCTGCCAGAAACGTTGATGGAGAGCGAGCTGTTCGGCCACGAGAAGGGCTCATTCACCGGGGCCGACCACCGCCGCATCGGCAAGTTCGAGCAATGCAACGGCGGCACGATCTTTTTGGATGAAGTCGGCGATATGTCGCCGATGGTGCAATCCAAATTGCTGCGGCTGCTGCAAGAGCAGCGTTTTGAACGCGTGGGTGGCAACGAAACGATTCAAACCGACGTGCGGATCATCACGGCGACCAACCGCGATCTGGAAGCCATGACGGAGGATGGCAGCTTTCGGCCCGACTTGTACTACCGCCTCAACGGTTTCACCATTACCTTGCCGCCGCTGCGCGAGCGGGGCGACGATCTGCTGCTGTTGATTCATGCTTTTTTGAGCCGGTTTTCCGCGGAATTGGAAAAGCCGCTGGACCGCATTTCGGCCGATGCCATGAAGGTCTTGTTAGAGTACTCCTGGCCGGGCAACATCCGCGAGCTGCAAAGCGCCTTGCGCAAATCGCTGCTCAACATGACCTCCTCCGTGTTGATGCCGGAATGCCTGCCGGAGGAAATTCGACGGGAACCGAGTGCCGATTCCGACGAGGAGGAAGGTACAGCGGACGGCACGGCGGAGGCGGGCGAAGCATCCGATGGAATTCCCTGCAACCTGGCCAGGTTCTTTCGCACCCAAATGGCGGCGGGTACGGAAAGCCTGTACGCCGAGTCGGTGGAATTCATGGAACGCTACATCGTCACCAAGGTGTTGCAAGCCACGGCGGGCAATCAGTCCAAGGCCGCCAAGATCTTGGGGATCACCCGCGGCAGTTTGCGCAACAAGACGCACACGCTGGGCATCAAGATTGGGCAAGTGGTGACGGCCGACGATGAAGAAGGGTCGGAGGCGGAAGCGGTCAATTAGGTTTGGAGTTCGCGCGGAATCTCTGCTTGTAGCAGGCGTTTCCATCGCCGATCAAGCGGTAAAGCTGTCAGCGGAGAAGCCCTCAGCCGTCAGCTTGCGGCAACAGGCCGGGGCGAAAACGGCGGGTGGCCAGGCCGATAAGAATTGCATCGGAAGAAATCTCACGCCAAGGCGCAAGGGGAGCCGTTGCGAGAGAGCATCCCGCTTGTCGAACCTCTTTGCGTCTTTGCGTGCGTTGCCCTGGGTTGAATCTGTACGCTGAAAGCGTATCACAACCCAGCCCCGGGGTCGCGAGCGGTTAGCGAACGCATCTGGGCTAAGTTGTGTAACGCCTTCGGCGTAGATCGTTCGGGCAACGGCATTTCGCGGGTGTCGAGATCGTTTTCTTCAGGCCACTCCCTCCCTCTTTCAAGGAGCGAGGTTGTGTGGAGATGTTTTCGACCGTTTCCAAACTATTCGGCACGAGATAACTTCCCCCTCTTGGCCCCCTCTCCCGGTACTCCGGGAGAGGGTTGGGGAGAGGGAGATGTGGCGAAATGGCCGCCATCAACCAAACCCTCACCCCGGCCCTCTCCCAGAGGGAGAGGGAGGTTCCAATGCGGAATTATTTCGTACCGTATTCTAAACTATTCGGCACGAGATGGTTTTACGCTCTTTTCGCGCGGGGGACCGAGCCAGCCCTTGCGGCGGAAGAGCCACAACATGCCGGCGGTTACCGCGGACAGCAGGGCTAAGATGGCCGGGTAGCCGTAGCGCCAGTTCAACTCCGGCATGTTCCAGGGGGAAGAGGCCGGATTGAAGTTCATGCCGTAGATGCCCACAATGAGCGTCAGGGGCATGAAAATGGTGGTGATAACCGTAAGGACTTTCATCACCTCGTTCATACGGTTGCTGACGCTGGTCAGGTACAGGTCGCGCAGGTCAGAGCCCAACTCGCGGTAGACCTCGATCAGGTCGATCATCTGCACCGTATGGTCGTAACAGTCGCGCAGGTAGACCCGCGTTTCGGCCTTGATGAAAGGGTGCTCATCGCGGACCAGATGGTTGAGCGCCTCGCGGAAGGGCCAGACTGCCCGGCGCAGATGCAGCAGATCGGTCTTGGTGGCGTGAATCTTGGCCACGGTTTGCCGCGTGCCGCGCAAAATGGCCTCGTCCTCCAGTTCGTCCAGGCGTTCGCCATATTGCTCCAACAGCGGAAAGTACGAGTCGATCACCGCGTCGAGCAGGGCATACACCAGATAGTCGGGCCCTACCGAGCGGATGCGGCCCCGGCTTTCGCGAACCCGCCGCCGCACGCCGTCGAAACAGTCGCCCGGATCCTCGATAAGCGTCAGCACCCAGTCGGCCCCCAAAAACAGGCTGAGCTGCTCGGTATCGAACTCTTCCCGCTGCCTGGGCATGCGGGCCACGATGAACAGGTTGCCGTCGTAGGTCTCCACCTTGGACCGTTGGTGGATATTGACCACGTCCTCCAGGGCCAGGCGGTGCAGGCCGAAGAGTTGCCCCAGTTGCTCTAGCGTGCGGGCGTCCCCCAGCCCTTCCACATTGATCCAGACGACGGGCCACTGGCCAAGGAATTCCTTGGCGGCGGAAACGTGGTCGAGTTGCCGTTCGACGATTTTGTGCTCGTCGAAGGCCATCAACTGCATCACCGGCGCATCGGCCAGCGGGTTGACGATGATCGTGCCGGGCGAAGCCCCCGCCGGCAGCCGCCGGCGAAAGCGAAACGATTCTTTACGTATCTTGCGAGGCTGTTTGGACATAGGTGTCTTGAATGAGGTGCCAGGGGGCGCTGTTTTGCAGCGGGCGGGCAAGAAAAAGGAAAAAAAGCGGGACGTGTGTCAGGAATTTGGGGTGAACCTCATAAGTCTATCAGCCGCGAATGTCACCCGGGCCATTCGCGGCGGACAAACCATCGAACCGTGACCGAAGTTTCGCTTCCATTCCTTTCCCAAAGGCAACCAGACCCATGACCAGACGAACCGTGTTGATGGCCTTATTGGCCGTTGCGTTTGTGACCACTTTCTCCGGCCAGGCCCTGGCCGGCGGCTGGACGGTGTACATCTACAACGTTCGCCGTCCTTCCGGCGGCATCTATCGGGCTGGGGTTTCGTACCAGGCTTCCAGCCGGGAACGCCAATATACCCAGGTCTACACAACCGAGGCGGAGTGCAAACGGGGCATCGCCGCGCGTGTGGCCGAGAACAAAAAGTGGCGCACGGATTTCGAGGACTACGCCATCGTCTACCACAACAGCCGTCCGCCAGAGGGGCAGTTGAGGAGCTTTGTCAAAGGCTATTGGCAATACCGGCCCAGCAATGGCCGATATCGCTGATTGAACAGTGGTACGGCAGCAGTCCAGCCCGCGGCATTCTCGCAATGCCGCGGGCTTTCCGCCGTATTACAAATGTCCGATATATTTGGACGCCGCGCAAAATGCTCGTCTTGGCAACGCAGGTTGGGAGGCCAGTTTCGCGGAGGTTTTCGTGCTTCTTGGCAGTCATGGGGAAACCGTCAGTCCCAAAAAGGGAAACTCACGCAAAGACGCAAAGACGCAAAGAGGTTCGACAAGAGCGACGCCCTCGATTCGCGACGGGAAGCCTTCTCGCCAACACGCCCTTTGCGTCTTAGCGGCTTTGCGTGCGTTTTCTTCAGATGCAATTCTTTTGCAGCCGCCAAGAGTGCCGCCACACGGTCCGTCGCAACGCCAAAGTCTAGGCAAATGTCGCAGCCGCACGGCATCATTCGTTCGGTGAAAATCAATAAATGTGAAGCGCTAGCGTAAATGCCATCTCGACTCCGTACTATTGGCTTGTCACAATCGGCCTTCATGGAACAACATACCTCGACGCGCCCTGTTATCCCGCGGGGCATTTCCGGCGCTGTTCTTGGAGGTTCGATGCAGGCTGTCCCTTGGTTCGAGGCTTTTCGCACCTGGTGCAGGGTGGCGGTGCTGAGCTTTGGCGGGCCGGCCGGTCAGATCGCCGTCATGCATCGGATTTTGGTCGATGAGAAAAAGTGGATCCGCGAGGAGCGGTTTCTGCATGCCTTGAACTACTGCATGCTGCTGCCAGGGCCAGAAGCGACGCAGTTGGCCACCTACATCGGCTGGCTGATGCATGGCACCCGCGGCGGCGTGATGGCCGGCACGCTGTTTATCTTGCCGGGCATAGTCTGCATTTTGGCGTTGAGCATTCTTTATGCGCAGTACCAGCAGACCGACATGTTGCAGGCGTTGTTCTTTGGGCTGAAGCCGGCCGTGATGGCCATCGTGCTAGAGGCCGTGCTGCGGATTGGCAAGCGGGTTCTCAAGAACGGCACGATGGCGGCCCTGGCGGCGGCGGCCTTCGTGGCGATTTTTTTCTTTCAGGTTCCTTTTCCCTTGGTTGTGTTGACGGCTGGCCTGACGGGATTTCTGGGGGGCAAGTTCGCGCCGCGGCGGTTTCAAGTCTTGCGCGGACATGGACCCGCCGGCGGCGGCCAGGCGGCGGATGCACAACAGAAGGCAGCGCATGCCGAATCGGAACGGACCGAGATCGAACAGAAGGAGCGGTTTTTGCCGCACGACAATCCGCCCCCCACGTTGGCCCGCGGCCTGAAGGTGTGCGCGGTCTGCCTGCCGTTGTGGTTTGCGCCGCCGCTGTTGTTTTATTGGTGGTTGGGGCCAGAGAGTGTCTTTTTTCAGCAGGGTGTCTTCTTCAGCCAAACCGCCGTGGTCAGCTTTGGCGGGGCGTATGCCGTGCTGGCTTACGTGGCGCAGCAGGCGGTCGAAAAGCATGGCTGGCTAGCGCCGGGCGAAATGTACGACGGCCTGGGCATGGCGGAAACCACGCCCGGCCCGTTGATTATGGTGCTGCAATTCGTGGGCTTTGTGGGGGCCTTTCGCCATCCGGGGCCGTTTTCGCCGTTGTGGGCTGGCGTGGTGGGGTCGCTGCTGACGACCTGGGTGACGTTCGTCCCTTGCTTCTTGTGGATCTTTCTCGGTGCCCCGTACATCGAACGGCTGCGGGGCAACAAACTGTTGAGCTCGGCCCTGTCGGCCATTACGGCGGCCGTGGTGGGAGTGGTCCTGAATCTGGCGGTGTGGTTTGCCTTGCAGCCGGGCATGCTGTTTGCCACCGTGAAGGAACACCACATCGCCGGAGCGCGGCTGCTCGTGCCCGACCTGGCTTCCGCCAATCCAGCCACTTGCGGCATCGCCGTCATCGGCCTGCTATTAACCTTCGTTTTCAAACGCGGGCTGGGCGTAACGCTAGGCGTTTGCACGTTGCTAGGTTTGGCGCTGTATTGGTGGAAGTGAGCGGAGAAGCTGTCAGCCATCAGCTTTCTGTTTTTTGCTGATGGCTGATGGCTTCTCCGCTGACGGCTTCTCCGCTTTTCAACTTTTCACCACCACCCTCTCATACAACGTTTCAATAATCTGTCGCAGCAGTTCCGCCTCGCTGCTTTCCAGGATTAAGGCGGCTTTGTCGAGCGAATCGCGCTGTTGGTTCATCGAATGCACGACGGCCAGGGTTCCGTCCAGCGTTAGCCCGCCCCCTTCGCCAAAGCGGCTGTAGAGCTCGTCAAAATCGGCGGCGGACCAGCCCGCGAACAGTCGCGGGTGTTCGGCAATGGCTTCGTCCACCACGGGGTTGGTGGCCCGGTCGAACTCGCGATGGGCCAACAGCGACGGGTGCTGAAACAACTCGTCGGCGGGCACGCCCAGCCCGGCCGCCAGCTTGTGCAGGGTGCGGGCGTGCGGCCGGTCATTGCGACCATTGAGAATGCCCTTGAGCGTTCGCTCGTCCAGGCCGGTCTGGGCGACGAGCGCATCCAACGTCAGGCCAAAGCGGGCCATCAGCCGCCGCAGATTGCCGGCCAGATCGGGTTCAAGTTCCAAGTCGA
This sequence comes from Pirellulales bacterium, assembly GCA_050247075.1. Classification (GTDB taxonomy): domain Bacteria; phylum Planctomycetota; class Planctomycetia; order Pirellulales; family JBFWUW01; genus JBFWUW01. Next base: position 13,620 of record JBFWUW010000015.1, read on the forward strand.
TGCGCATGGCGGAGTTAGCTCCCCGGTAATTCCGGAATTACAGGCGTTCGATCTCCTGGCGTCAGGCACCCATTCCGTTCGACGAATCAATGGCACGAAACGAACTGGCCCGCGACCGTTCTCCTGGCAATAGCCCCGGCAGGGGCGATAGTTAATAGCCTCGGGCGCAAGCCCGAGGTAGAGGCCGCCAATTGAAGGTCGTAAGCCCCGGTAGGGGCGATAGTCGCGCGACGATGACTACTGTCGCCCCGCCGGGGCTTACGACGTGGCGTGTGGTCGAACGACCTTGGGCTAACGCCCAAGGCCATTGACTGCCGCCCCTTCCGGGGCTGTCGTCCGCCGCTTTGCCGCGCTTTGCAAAAGTAGTGCATAAAGACCGAAACAGATTTCTTAAAACTGTCACCTTTTTGTGTTGACGAATAGTAAACGTATGTATAGTATATGGCCGTGCGGCAGAAAGCAAGGGGAGCGCGGTGTTCGGAGAGAAACGGAGAAGCTGTCAGCCATCAGCCGAGGAGCGAAAAGCTGATGGCTGACAGCTTCTCCGCTGACGGCTCTTATCATTCTTCAATTTAGAAAGAGGTGACGTATGCGCAAGTTTTCGAACGAAATCAGCGGCCTGTTTCGCATTTGGATCGTGGAGTATCGCGACTGGCAGCCCCGCGGGCCGAGCGATGTTCCGCCGCGGGCGGTGGCCATTGAGCCGGCCGCCGAGGGCTGCTTGCCGTCGGGCGAGGCGGCCATTTATATCGCCGCGTTCAACCAGGCCATGCTGGCGCAGAGCCGCTCGCGCTGGGCCGTGGGGGTGCCCGTCGTGCAGCGCTACGACGGCGATCTGCAAGCCGGCGAACAGATCGCCCGCGACCGCCTGCCAACGCTGCCCAAACCGCGGGCCGCGGGGTGATCGTAGGCGCAATTCGCTGGAATCCGCGGGCGGAATTTGTACGCCGGTTTTGTTCCACGGCAGCGGCAGAGGTGTTAGCAGCGAACAGCCTGAAAGGCTGAAGGATTCCAGCCCTGGGTTGAGTGGCAACGCCACGAAACCCAGGGTCAACCTTCAAGAAATTCCGTCGTGTGGCCTGTAGGGCCACGGGACGATACGCGGCAGTGATTCCCCGGCCCATTCAGGGCCTTACGACGAATTGTTCGGCGAGTTTACCCTGGGTCTGCGCGACCTTGTCGCTTGACCCAGGGCTAGAATCCGTTGGCCTTACAGGCCAATCTTCAGTCGGGCATTTCCGCCCATGAAACAAAAGCAGCCACACAACCGGCTCTCATTCCCATGCCGAATCGTCCCATTTTATGCGAGCCAGACGAGGGGTGGCTGGACCGGCAGCCCAGCGAATGACTCCGCTGGGGCTTCCCGGTGGTCAGCCACCAGCCACCCCTTGCTCCAGCCAGCCTTCGCCTTTCGCCTTCATTCTTCCGCCTTCATTCTTTCCTCCGGCTCGTGCCAGTCGCCCCAGCGGTCGAGGTACCAGCGATAGGCGGGTACGTCGGCGGCGCGGGTTTCGATCCAGGTCTTGGTTTCCTCCACGCGCTGGCGTTCGTCCTCTAGCGTAAGCTGGCCCAGCAGCACGCGGCTGCGCAGAAACACGAAGTAGGTGTCCAGCACGTCGCAGCGGCAGTAGTCGTTGATCTCGGCGACCTTGCCGGCGTTGAACAGGTCTTGCACCATGTGGCCTTGGATTTCCATCTTGCCGGGCTTGCCCAGCAAGTTGGCCGCCAGGTTCAGCCCGCCGGTAAAGCGGGTCGAGCCGAAGTTGGTCAGCAGTTCTTGCAGGTCGATGTGGGCCTCGATGTTGTAGCGGTTGCGCGGCTGGTCGTAGGTCTTGGCTTGCAGGGCGAACCAGCCGGGAATGCTTAGCCCGTAACGAAACGCGGCCAGCTCCAACAGCGGGATATCGAACGTGCGGCCATTGAAGCTGACCAGCGTGGGGCGCTTGTAGGCTTCCCACCCTCGCCAGAAATGCCCGGTCATGACGTGCGAGCGATAGTGGGGTTCGTCCAGCGTCACCAGGTCGAGCAGGTGGAAATCTTGATCGACCTTGGCCACGGCAATCGACAGCGGCATCTGAAAGGTGTACGGAATAAAATCGCTGTCATGCTTGGCTAGCAGCTCGGCCCGATAGCGGGCCACGGCGGCCTCGGCCCCCAGGTTCTGGCCGGGATATCGCAGCTTTTCGACCAGCACGCCATCGGCGATGCTTTCGATATCGAACACCAGAAAGCGGGGGGCTGGCATGAGCGGGACTCCATCATTCGTTTGGCCCCACGAACAGAACGTCCTGGCCACGCGGCTCTTCAACGTCATTTTTGTTGGCGCATCGTGGCTGCCGGCTATTGTAAAGGGAAAGGCGAAAGGCGAAAGGATGAAGGCGGAAGAGGAAAGGATGAAGAACGCGGCGTTGCATTTGTCGGCGATTCTTGAAAATGGAAAACACCATGATGGGACGAACATCGTTGCAAATCGGGGCATGCCTGTTTGTATTGGCTAGCGTGGCCACGGCGGCCTGGGCTGGCGAATGGCCCGCGCTGCCGGATAAGGATGGCTCGGCCGATATTCCGGCCCAGTCGGCGGAGGGGACCACGGAACCTCGCCAGGTGCGGGTCTACGTGGCGTATCCGCAAGGAGAATTGAAGAACGTCGGGCCGGGGACCGGTTTGATGCTCACGCTGCACAACTGGGGCGGCACGGCCGCGGCCGGCACGGCAGACCCGCGGGTTTTGGCGCAGCGGTACAACGTGGTGGCGATCAGCCTGGACTACCTGCATAGCGGGCCGTGGAACGAGGCCGCGCCGGACAAAGCCTATGATTTTGGCTACGTGCAAGCCTTGGACGCCTTGCGGGCCTTGTGGTGGGTCGAGACAGGCTTGTCCCAACGCCAGGTGAAATTTCATCGCGGCCGGACCTATGCGGCGGGCGGATCGGGGGGGGGCAACGTCACCTTGATGGTCAACAAACTGGCCCCCCGCACGCTGGCCTGCGCCATCGACATGTGCGGCATGGCGGAACTGTCCGACGATGTGGCCTTTGGACTGCCCGGCGGCAGCAGCCTCAATGCCGGCTATCAGCAAGACCCGGCCAGCCCCAGGTATTTGTCGCCCGACATGCAGGCGATACGGTTCGCGGGCCACCCCGAACATTTACAAACCATGCACCAGCTGGGGGCGACGGCCAAGATCGTGGTGGTGCATGGAGCCGACGACAACGTCTGCCCGGCGGCCGACAAGCGGGCCTTCGTGGCCAACGCGCAAGACGCCAAGTTAGATATCGAGCCGCACTTCATCACGCAGGCCGATCTGGATGGCAAAGTCCTCACCGGCACCGGCCACAGCCTGGGCAACCGCACCGAAATTGTGGAACGCTTTGCCGGCCCCTACCTGCGGCCCGACAGCGACAAGGCCCTGGCCCGCGATGGCGCGAATGACTTTGAGCGCCGCGAACCGATTGAATACCAAACGCCGAGGGGCAAGTATGTGATTTCGTACGAGCAGGGTTTTCCGGTGGGAAGGTTTGAGGATAAGGATGAAGGATGAAGAGAGGATCGTGGCGGCATGCTCCTGGCCAGCTACGCCTTCCACCCCTTGACGGCGGCTAGCGCAGCGGGCTATACCGTAAGGCTGTTGTGGCGATTTTTTCGCCGCCCGGCCCCGTCGTCTAGCCGGCCTAGGACACAGGCCTTTCACGCCTGCAACACGGGTTCGAATCCCGTCGGGGTCATGCTTGTCTTTCGCGGCTTCGCCACTCTTGGCTGAATGCCGCCGGCGTAAGAGCCGTCAGCGGAGAAGCGGTCAGCCATCAGCTTTGCCTATGGCAGGGGCGGCTGGGTCAGTAGCGCATGGCCCAGTGGTTTGACGATCCAACCGTATGGCCCTAAGGATGGTGGTCCAAATTAACTATCCGTTGTGGAGTGCTGGAAGACGCGGATTGGCAAGGAGTTGCTCCAAGGGGATAGCCCCGGCAGGGGCGGCAGTCAATAGCCTGGGGCGTGAGCCCGAGGTGGACGGCACCACACAAGCCGTCGTCAGCCCCGGTAGGGGCGGCAGTAGGCATGGCGACGCAACTATCGCCCCTACCGGGGCTGTTGATTGCGGAAGTGCTGGGTCCGTGGGGGCCGATTGAAATCGGGAAGTAGTTAAGGGCCAGTTCCTAAGGGGGCGTTTCTTGGCGTTTCTGGTTGGAATGCCGCTCCGCTGGGCCTTCTCGTTGCTCAGACCCAGGCACCCTTCTCTCCAGCAAGCCGCGGACCCTAGAACTGCCGGCACGAACGGATGGCAGACTAGCTGATGGCTGACAGCTTCTCCGCTGACGGCTCAAGCCATTGGCTTTCCTGGTTGGTATGCCACTCCGCTGGGCCTTCCCGTTGGTCAGACCCAGGCACCCTTCTCTCCAGCCAGCCATCGCCGCATTCGGTTCGCCCTTTTGCATCCCTCATACCTCATACCTCATCCCTCCGCCTTTCCACATGCATCTCGATGGCCCTGCGCTTTTGCCCGCTGTTTGCGGTCCCCGCTGGCCGTTGCTCAAAATCAGACTTTGCCCGTTGATCGGTGGCTAGCGTTCGGGTAATATCGGGCCTTCAGGATGTTTGGGTAGTTTAAGAAGAGCAGCGGCTTCGCAAAGTACTGCGGGGCCTGCAACTTCTTCACTGAATTTCATATTACGGGGACTGCATTATGAAAAGGTTGGGAGCCATCTTGGCGTTGTTGGCGATCGCGATATTTGTAGCCGCCGATTCGGCCCAGGCCTGTCGCGGCTGGCGCAGCCGGCGTTGCTGTCGGCCCTGCGTGCAACAGTGTGCCCCCAGCTACTGTCAGCCTACGTATTGCCAACCGACCTATTGCCAACCGTCCTATGGCACGTCCTACGCTCCGGCTTGCGGGCCGGAGGGCTGCTCGGTACCCGCGGCCAGTTATCCGGCCGCGCAGTATCCGGCGGGCGATGTGCAGCCAGCCCACACCGACTGGGCTCCGCCGCCACCAGCACCTTATGAAGGGGCCACCGATGACGTCCCCGCTCCGCCGGCCACCCCCGATGACGACCTGCCTACCCGCGAGGATTTCCCCGCGCCGGAAGAAGAAGAGATGACCGAGGAAGGGGACGATGCCCCTGCCGATGAAGACGCGCCGGCGGAAGATGATGCACCAGCTGACGACGATGATGCGCCTGCCGACGATGATGATGATGCACCAGCTCCCGCTCCCGCCGCGGACCCGGACGAAGACGCTGATGATGTTCCCCCGGCCGAAGACGAGGCTCCCGTCCCTCCCGAAGACGACACCTCCACCGCTGCCTCGGCTGCAACGGATACGGCTTTGGCCACGTCGGCCGTGGCTGAAGAACCGCTCTGGAGAATGTGGACCGACGCCACCGGCAAGCACCAGACCAAGGCCGTGCTGGTCGCCGTCAATCTGGCGGCGGGCAAGGTTTCGCTCCGCAAAGAGAACGGAGTGCGGATTGGCGTGCCGTTGGAAAAACTCAGCCCGACCGATCGCGAGTTCGTTCGCGCGTTGGCCCCCGCGCTAGCCGATGTGAGCCGATAGTAACCGCGCGGCACCCGCCGTGGACCTTTCAAAATGGTGGTAGCGACAGGGCGAAAGCCAGGTCGCTACCACCTTTCCATTTGGCCACGATGGCATTGCCAGCAAGCGACAAACATCGGGGGGTGAAAAGCTCTTGGCACGGCAAATGCTATTCAGCGTTGCCAGCCTGCCAGACAAGGCTTCACCTTACCAAGCGGCAACCAAGTACCGCCGAAAACACAAGAATACGGCGGATAGACGCCTACCGGCGACAAGGGATTGCCCAGCTTGAACGGTTTGCTCTTGTAGAAATTGCACAGGCCATCGTAGATTCTGCACTTCACAATTCTTGAACTATCTGGATTTCGACCTGACATGGCTTGAACGGGCCTCGCTCGTTCCGCCGGCAAGGATGCCGGACACCGCCATGACAGTCTGGCTTGAGCCGTAACAGCGACAAGGAAGTTGCTCTCGAGGCTGCCTCCCGCCTGACTGGCGGACGTGCGGTGAGCCCGCTTCCTTCCGCCCATCGGCCCGGGCCACAAGCAACACGTTGGCGCGTCGCCGCGGTGACGCTCGATTTACTTCCACGGAGGGAAGCGGCATGCTCGCGCTACAAATGGCGGTCTTGGCTTTGGCGGCAGGGGGCAGCGATGCCAGGTTGTTGGACTTCTACGCCGACTGGTGCGGGCCGTGCAAACGCATGGACAGCACGGTGCATCAATTGGCCGAGGCCGGCTACCCCGTCAGCAAGATCAACATCGACCAGAACCGCGCCTTGGCCGCCAAGCACCATGTGCAGGCCATTCCCTGCTTTGTCCTCACCGTCAATGGCGAAGAGGTCGACCGGCTGGAAGGCCCCTGCACGCTCAACGAACTCAAGCGGATGTTTGAAAAGGCCCGGCCCAGTCGCGACGGCGCGGCTGCCTTTCCCGTAGCGGCGGCGTCTGGCCAGGCCCCCGCGCTGACCACACCCTTTACCCGTGATGCTGGTCCCGCGGCCAAGGGCCCGGGCATTTCCGCCGAACTGCTGCAACGGCTGATGGCCGCCAGCGTGCGGTTGAAGATCGACGACGCCCAGGGCCACTCGTTTGGGTCGGGCACGATCATTGACGCTCGCGACGGAGAAGCCCTGATTTTGACCTGCGGACATGTCTTTCGCGATTCCCAGGGCAAAGGGCCGATCAGCGTTGACCTGTTTGGGCCTGGCGCTCCGCAGGGCCTGGCCGGTGAGTTGATCGACTACGACTTGAAGAGCGATGTGGGGCTGGTGGCGATCCGCACCACCGAGGCCCTGGTGGCGATTCCGGTGGGGCCGACCGGCCTGAATACGCAGGCGGGCGACCGCGTGGTCAGCATTGGCTGCGACAACGGCAAGCCCCCTAGCCCTCGCCCCAGCCATGTCACCGGGTTGAACAAGTTCTTGGGACCAGCCAATCTGCAAGTCGCCGGCCAACCGGTGACGGGCCGCAGTGGCGGCGGGCTGTTCAATGCCGAAGGCTACTTGATTGGTGTCTGCAACGCGGCCGATCCGACCGACGACGAAGGGCTGTACGCGGCTTTGCCTTCCGTCCATGCGGAACTCGACAAGGCCAAGCTAAGCGACATTTACCGCGAGCCGCAAGGCATCTTGGCGGCGGTGCCCGCCCCTCGCAAAGGCCTGGCCACCACCAGCGGACCGCGCGACCCGTTTGCCGACTCCGAACCGCGCGAAGAGCGGGCCGCCGCGCCGCGGGGTATCGTGCGGCCCTCCAACGCCGCCGCCAGCCGTGGTGGTGCCGGGCTGTCGTCCGAGGAACAAGCCGTGCTGGCCGAACTGCAAAGCCGCGGATCGGGCGCGGAGGTGATCTGCATCATCCGCCCGTTGGACAATCCCCAGGCCCAAAGCGAGATCATCGTGTTGGACAAGGCCTCGCCCGACTTCCTGCAAAAGCTGGCCAGCGAGCGTCACACGCAAGATGCACGGCATCTGACATCGCACGAGGTGCCGCGTCAAAAGCCCAAGCCAGCCTTCAGCCCCAACCGCAGCGACCGCCGTCCGCCGCTGAAAGTAGCCACGCCCCGCGGCTTCGCCTCGCGCTCAACCGCCACGCGGTAGTAGTATTCGCCGCACGGCTGCCGCCCGGTAGCTCAAGTCAGCCTTGGTGCTCCATTTTCAACATCCGCTCCCCGTCTCTTCTCTGAGGGAGACGGGGCCAGGGTAACGTAGCTACATGGCTCCCGCCTTGTAGTTTGAGCCGTGCTCGGTGATCCATGTCGGGCAGCCGCGTCCCAAAATGGCTCGTTGCTCGGCGCATCAAGCCTGCAAAGCGGGAGCTTTGCGGCTGCGTCTTTTCAGCGGGCCGCGACCTGCATGGCAATGCCGTGTTGCGGCACGATCTGCTGATATTGCCGCAGGCCCCCATCGACAACCAGCACGTAGGCCAGACCCGACTCTTGCCAGGCCGCGGAGGCATGTCCGCCCGACGAAAGATCGGGGCGGGTGGGGGGCGACGACGGCAGCCCGCGGACGCGGATATCGACCACGTACAGCGTGGCTTGTGCCCGCTTGTAGTGCAATTCGTAAACGGTGCCAAAGCGGCCGGGCAGGCCGCTCAACCGCTGGCCGGCCAGCTCATTCGTGGGAGTATTCAAGATTGTGCTGAACGCCAAGGGGTTGCCTTGCCGAGGCACAAACTGCCCGGTATTGTGCTCGTGGAACAGCACGACCTGTTCCAGCAGAATGGGAGCGGGCCAAACCGGCCGGGCATATTGATAGCCGACCCAAGCCAGCACGGCCGCCGCCGCGGTCGATAACAGCCCCGCCAGCCATAGCCGCCGCGACCGCCGCCCAACGGGTTGATGAATATCGAGGTTGGCCGGCCGTGGAGCATGCTCGCTGGCGCTAGGGCCCGCGGCATCCAGCGACGCGCGGATCTGTTGGGGCAAGGTTTGGGGAGTGCCTTGATCGGCCGACGATGCGACCGCCAGGCGCGTCAGGATGCGGTCAGCCAGACCGGCCGGGACCGGCACTTCGTGCAAGGCATCGCCCAGCCGTGTGGAAAACTCTCGCTGCCGCGGCGCATTCGCGCCGGAAGTGTTGGCGACAGGGTGCGGCGCGTCGCGATCCGCGGCGTGGTAGCGGCTGTCGGCATCGAGTTCGTCGTACATGTTAACCTCGGTCGATGTTCGATCCGTCCAAGAGGCCGCTGGCCCCGTGCAACTCGGTCTCCAGCAGCCGGTCCTTCAAATGGGACTTGGCCCGCGACAGCCGGCTCATCACCGTTCCCAGGGGGACTTGCAACTCCGCTGCAATCTCCCGGTAGGATCGTTCCTCAAAGTAGTACATCAGCAGCACGGACTTTTGTTCCTCGGGAAGCTCGCCCAGCGACCGCTGCAATCGCTCGGCATCGAACCATTCTTCCTGGCACGCCTCCGCTGGTATTTCCTCCACCGGCAAGTCCAGATCGGCCGCGGACTGCGGACGACGCTGGCGGCAAGCCTTGTGGTAGGCGTTTCTCAATATGGAACAGAGCCAGGCACGGGCCGAACCTAAATCGCGAAGCTGCGCCAAATGCGACTGCGCCAGCAAAAAGGTCTGCTGCGTCAGGTCTTCCGCATCGGCCGCTGACCCGCTCAGGCGGTACGCGTACCGATACACCACCATGTGGTGTTCGGCCACGAGCCGCTCCAGGCAGACATCAACGGGTTGCTGATCCATAGTAGACCCACACGTATAGACCCATCCGTGGGAGGATTTATTCCCGACGGCGGCGCTATTTGGGGAGAAATAGGGCAAATTTTTTGGCAAACGGCCCTAAGGATACGGTACGAAATAAATTCCGCATTGGAACCTCCCTCGCCCTCTGGGAGAGGGCCGGGGTGAGGGTTTGGTTGATGGCGGCCATTTCGCCACATCTCCCTCTCCCGAACCCTCTCCCGGAGTACCGGGAGAGGGGGCCAAGAGGGGAAGTTATTTCGTACCGAATCCCAACTGGCCGGGGGGCCAAAGGAGCCTCTCTAAAAATTCTAACAAAAGTTTCATCCAGGGGGGAATAAAACCGCCGCGGGCCGACTCTTGCTACTACCGACCGTTATTGGCGGTGGCGGCCTTTGGTGGCCGTTATGGGATGAACCCGCACAAACCGTTGGAAGGTTTGCATCGAGATACGGGTTGAGTTCACACTTCCTTTGAGAGGAACCTGGAATGAAGACGACTTTTGCCGCGATTGCCATGTTGGGTTTTTTAGTGATGTTGACCGGTTGCGAGCCACCTGCTCCGCCGCCTGCCACGCCTAAGCCCGACCCTGCCGCCAGCACCCCCAGCACCGACACCCCGGCTGACGCCGACGCCGATCATGCCGACCACGCTGATCACGCCGACGAGGACATGCCCGCCGACGATGCCGGTCCCACCCCAGAGCCTAAGGACGGCGATCTGCCGATCGAAGACAGCGCGGATGACGCGGACGCCGATGCCCCTGCTGACGATGCCGACGCCGACGCCGATGCTCCTGCAGACGACGCCGATGCGGACGCTCCTGCTGACGATGCCGACGCTGATGACGCCGACGCCGACAGCGACGAAGAGTAAATCATTGCCAAATGGCAAATTTGCGACTTGAATAGTTGGTAGTCTGCGCCACCGCACGTCCGCGCGACGTGCGGTGGCTTTTTTCATGGCCGGTTTAACCGCGGGTAGTTGGATGCATCGTTATCTATCGCAATTCGTTGCCTGTTCTTGTTTGGTTTGGCTTGCCGGCTGTACGCCGGCAGCCACCGAAGCGCCGGGCGACTCTGCCCCTCACTCCGCCACGCCAGCCAAGCCGACCCAGGACGAACCCGCCGCGCAGCCTGTGACTGTTCCCACGGAAAAATCGCGGTCCAACTCGCCCGTTGCGCCGCGGATCAATTCAGCCGTGGCCGAGGAAGACTTGAGCGGTTTATTGCCGGTGGAGGAACAGGAAGGTGATTCCGCCAAGCCAGATGCCGGCGTCGAAACCGAGAGTGCGCCGGCGACCAAGGAATAAGCCGCACCGAGGCTCGTCTGCTTGTTCCCGTGGAAGATCACCCGCGAAAACGGCTCGTATCAGCCAGGCCGTTGGGATCCGATACGAAATAACTTCCTCATGCGAACTCCCTCTCCCTTCGGGAGAGGGCCGGGGTGAGGGCCGGCTGATGGCGTCCATTTCGCCACATCCCCCTCTCCCCAACCCTCTCCCGGAGTACCGGGAGAGGGAGCCAAACGGGGAAGTTTTTTCGTACCGAATCCTTGGCTACCGCGACGATGCCAGGTCGTTCAGGACTTCTTCCAGCCAGTCGTCGTGGTCGAACAACCGGCGCCGCAATTCGGCCTGCTGGCGGTCGACGCGGCGTTGTATCTCTGTAATCTCGCGGGCCAAGCTGGCCGGAGCTTCGCCTTCGATATTGGCCGATTGGCGCAGCTTGTGGGCCAAGGCCGGAGCATGCCGCGCCAGCAGGTTGTCGTCCGCGGCCGCAAACATCTGGCAAGAGCCAGGATCACCCTGGCGGGCGGAACGGCCGACAAGCTGCCGGTCGATCCGCGCGGACTCTTGTGGCTCGGTGGCGATGACATGCAGCCCTCCCAACTCGGCCACGCCCGGCCCCAGCTTGATGTCGGTCCCGCGGCCGGCCATGTTGGTGGCGATGGTCACGGTTCCTTGTTTACCGGCACCGGCCACAATGGCGGCTTCTTCCTCATCTTGCTTGCCGTTGAGCAGTTGGTGTGGAATGCGTGCCAACTCCAACATGGCAGCCAGCCGCTGGCTGGTTTCAATCGAAGCGGTTCCCACCAGCACCGGCCGCCGCGTGCGGTGCATCTCCACCACGGAATCGAGCACGGCCCGCTCTTTGGCCGCCTGATGGGCAAAGACCCTGATCGGCAAGGTGATCCGTAGGCAAGTCTTGTGCGGCGGAATCACCACCACGTTCAACCCGTACAGGTCGCGCAGTTCGCGCTCGGCATCGCGCGCGGTCCCCGTCATGCCGCAGCGCCGCGGATATAGCCGCAAGTACCGCTGCCGGGTGATGCGGGCCATTGGTTTTGTCTCGGAAGTGATGGTAACGCCCGCCTGGACCTGCACGGCTTGATGCAGCCCGTCGCGCCAGGTGCGGTCGGCGAAGATGCGGCCGGTGTGGCGATCGACCAGCCGAATCTCGTCGTCGGCCACGATGTAATGTACGTCGGGCCGGTAGAGCCAGGCCGCGCGCAAGGCCTGTTCGATATAGGCGGGCCAAGGGCGTTCCAGCCCGCGGGTAGGGACGCTGCCTGGTTGTTGGGCCAACGCGCGGAATCCCTCCGCGGTCAGCCGTAGCGTTTCGGCCGGGGCATCAATGGTATAGTGCCGGTCGAGAACGAGCCGGGCCGCGGCTTGGGCCGCGGCCCGATAGACATCGGCATTGGCGGCGGGCGTGCCGCCGCTGGACGAAAGCAGCAGCGGCGTGGTGGCTTCGTCGAGCATGACGCTGTCGGCCTCGTCCAAGATGGCCGCCGCATGCCCCCGCTGCATGGGGCGCGGCGCGGGCAGCGCATGCCCCCGCAGTTGGCGGCGGAAGCCCTCTCCCAAGGCCGGTTGGCGGCGGCCGATGATGGCCATCTGGTCGCGCAGGTAGTCAAAGCCAAACTCGTAGCCCGGCCCATAAGTAATGTCGCAGGCATAGGCTGCCCGCTTGGCGCTTTCATCGGCGTCGGCGTCGATCAAACCGGCCGAGAAACCGAGCAACTGGTAAACCGGCAGCAGTTGCTCAAAGTCGCGAGCCGCCAGATAGGCGTTGACCGTCATCACATGCACGCCTTGTCCCGCCAGCGCATGAATACAGGCCGGCAGCAGTACCGTGAAGGTCTTTCCCTCGCCGGTCTGCATTTCGGCGATCGAGCCGCGGGCCAGCGCCAGGCCCCCCAGCAACTGCACGTCGTACAGCTCGATACCCAAGGTGCGCCGCGCGGCTTCTACCACTACGGCAAAGGCCGAGGCCAGCAGACTTTCATCGCGAAGGATAAGTCCCGCGGCCGCCTGCCGCCGCAGCGACGCGGCCTGCCCCCGCAGGCCCGTGTTGGACAGCCGTGACAAAGGCTCCACCTCCGCGCGCACCTGGTCGACGAAGGCCCGGTCGGTGGCTCGCGGGCGGCCGGCTTTCGGCCCAAACAGCCGCATGGCCGTGGCGAAGGCGGAACGGCTAGTCATGGGCTGGCCGCGCCGGTTGACGAGGGGCTGTAGCACGGGTTGGCGCGGGGCGGGCCTGCATCGGCTGCCGCGGCGCGGACTCCGTGGGCATGGTGGCATCTTGTTCAAACGAGATCGACGGCAGACCCTGTTCTTGGCTGCGGACCAGCACGATCCGCTCGTGTTTGATGAGCGTTCCCATGGCCCGATTCAACTGGGCCAGGCTCAAGGTGTAATTGACCTGGCCTTGCACGAAGGCATTCTCGGCAAACACCAGCCGGTCTTGCGAATCGAGCAGGTCGTCCAACAGCAGGCTGGCGGCGCGGTCGTCGCCCGGCAACTCTTCCCAGCGGCGCTGCCAATACCGCGTGTCGGACTGCGCCGCCAGCATCGACTCGCGGTTGGCGACCATCTCGCGGTAGGCCGTTTCCACCTCGCGGACGGCGATCTCCACTTCGGACTTGGTCGTTTCCATCGTGGCCCGCAGCCGGTTGGCCATTTGCCGCAGTTCCGCTTCGCGGCGGACGTTGTTGGCCTTGGCGGCCCGCCGTTGCAGGGGGACTTCAAACACCAGGCCAGCCGTGTAGCTTGGTTCGCCGGTGGTGAACTGGTCGGCCAGCGACTGGCCGATGTCGTAGTTCCCTTGCAGCCCGCTGGCGTAGGTTTCCAAAACCGCATCCAGCACCGGCCACAACTCATTCTTGGCCACGCCCAACCGCACGCGGGCGGCTTCTACTTCTTGCGTGGCCGCGTCGATCTCCGGCCGGTTCTCCAAGGCGGTCAAGGCCGCCCGCTGCAGGTCGATCGGTATGTGGTTGCACATCGGCGTTTGCATGGGAACGAGTTCCAGCGTGCGGTCGGCCAGCAGGTCGGGCGAGTTCACCAAGGCCCGCAACGTCGATTCGGCATTGCCGATGGCGGTGCCCGCCCGGATGATTTCCGAACGCCGCAGCGCCACGGCGGCCCTGGCCCGCGCGATCTGGCTGTCCAGGGCGTCTACCTCGCGGCGCTGTTCCAGCCGCGTCAGGACAAACTCGGCCCGTTCCAGGTGCCGCTGCTTTTGCAACAGCGTGGCCCGCTGCAGATACATCTTCCAATAGGTGCTGGTGACTTCCAACAAGTGGTCTTGCAGTTCGGCGGCCGAGCGGTCGGCGGCGATCCGCGTATCGAGATTGGCCAGCACGATCAGGCTGGTGTTGTAGGCCACGCCCGCCCCGTTGAGCAACGGCTGGTTGTAGCTGAGCGTCAGGCGGGCATTTCCCTGGTTCGAGGGGAAGAAGAAGTTGGAGTTGCTGTCGCGCAGGCCGTAGCGTTGCGAGGCCTCCATCTTGCCGCCGTAGGTATTCTTCTTGCGCAGGCCAGCGCTGTGAAACCAGTTCTCCTCGCGCAGCCGCGGCACGTTAAAGCCGGCCTCCAAGGTGCTGCCCGTGGGGACGCTGGTGCGGACAAACTTCGACTCCATGAACGCTCGCGTGTCAAACTCGGCATCGGCGCGAATGACGGCCGTCTCGGCAATGATGGCGTTGTCGCTGATGGCCTTCACACGGGCCGAATAGCGCAGCGAGTCCACAATCAGCGAGTTCACATCGACGGAGAGGGGCCGGGTGGAGTGGCCCAGCGGCTGCAAGGCGGCCTGCTCCCACCAGGGGAAGGATCCCGCCGGCGGTTCGGCCGCGGCGGCTGGCGGCGAGATCGGTGTCGTCGACTGCCGGACGAGCGGCAACCGTTCCACCGTCAGGGCGGGGCCTTCCCATTCGGGCAGACTGTGGACGCCGGTGACGCGGGCGCTGGGACTGGCCGCGACCAATTGCGGCGTCGGTGGAACTGGTGCCGGCTGGGGCTGTATTTCTGGTTGCGGTTTGGACGATCGTACGGCGGCCACGGGCGCGGCGGGGGGATCAATGGGTGGAAGACGCACGGGAGGCGGCGACTGGTGGTGGCGCGGTTGAGCACGATCAACCGTGGCGTGCAATGCTTTCCGATCCCAGCGAGAGGGAGTCCGCGCAAAGAGAACCGTCACTAAGACCAAAATGGCCAGTGCAGCGACGGTCTTCGCCAGAAACTTCCATGCCTCACTCATTCGGCCAGCGGTCCAATCCGTTCGGTTATGCCACCTTAGGGATAGCCCCATCCAGAAAATCGGCCGGTCTTAGCCGGCAACACCATGCCATTAGGATGCCACGGAATAGTGGGATTGGCCCGCACAATCGAAGGTTTCGCTATCGCGGGTACAAGCGTTACCACCCGCAAACTTGCGGCCAGAGCGTGGAGAGGGGTAGCGGTTATGACGAATATCGCGGTCGCGGAGCCGATTTTAGACGTGCGGATCGGCACACCGCGGTGGGGTCGGTTAAGTGCCTGGCACCGGCCATGTTGCCCAACCGCGACATATAGTTGCGTAGGGGAGTATCGGCCCGTTGCGCGCCGCTGGCCGCGCTGCGCGGCTGGCTAACAACGTAGCGCAGTCCGTCTTGGCCAGGCGGGTTTGTCGGGAATGGGATCAAGCTTGAATGAAGTAAACGAATTGAAAGGCTCCTGATGGAAATGTGGCGAAAGCTCGAAAAGGCACTGCGAATGCAACCACCCAGGTCCGCTCCGGACTATGGGCAGTTGGAAGAGCGCGTGATGATGAGCGCGTCGCCGATCGCCGCTGCGCTGCCTGGCGTGGAACCTGGGCTGGATCCGGCCGACCAGGCTGCCGCGCCTTCGCCCGATGTAACCGCGACGGCGGATGCCGGCGATCACGATGTATCTGTCTTGGACGCCAGCACGCCTGATACCGCGGCGCAAAGCGGTGGCATGGACTTCCGCTACCAGTCCACGGCCGATGCCCAGCAAGTTCGGATTGAGTTGGTGATTATCGATGCGGCCGTTTCCGACTATCAGCAGCTTGTCGATGACTTGCTGTCGCAACAGAGCGAATCGCGGCGGTTTGAAGTGGTGATGTTGGACGGCACCCGCGACGGCATCGAACAGATCAGCCAGGCGCTAGCCAATTATGAGAATATCGACGCGCTGCACATCGTGTCGCACGCCACCGATGGCGCGGTCAGCCTAGGGAGCATCCGGCTGAGCCTGGACAACCTGGGGGGCTACGCCGGCCAGTTGGTCGGTTGGCGCGACCACCTCACGTTCGACGCCGACATTTTGTTCTACGGCTGCGACCTGGCGGCGCACGAAGACGGCCAGACGTTTATCGAATCGCTCGCCGAGTTGACGGGTGCCGACGTGGCGGCCAGTACGGATGCCACCGGCCATGAGTCGCTGGGGGGCAACTGGTTCTTGGAATATGCCGTTGGCCAGATCGATGCGGGCGTGGCTTTTTCGGCCGATTTGCAAGCGCATTGGTGGTCGACGTTGGCGACGGCCACTTTCCAGGAAGGCAGCAGCGGCTATGCCAGCACGCAAGATACGGAAATCCAGGCCGGCAACCCCACTACATCTTACGGCAATGATGCGAGCATCCGCGTTGATTTGGACGACAGCGGTGGGGTCACTCAGGGCCTGATTCGTTTCGACAATCTGTTTGGCAATGGCGTGGGGCAAATTCCGCTTGGCTCCACGATTACCTCGGTCAGTCTGACGGTCTACGTCACCGAAGCATCAACTGCGGGATCCCAGGTCGGTTTGCACCGGATGTTGGTGAACTGGAGCGAAGCCTCGACATGGAACTCACTAAGCACGTCGGGCAGCGGCGTGCAAACCAATAACATTGAGGCCAACAGCACCGCGGACAGCATACTAGGCTCGCCAACCTCGACCGGCTTGCAAACTTTTACGCTCTCAACCGGCACCTTGCAGGCCTGGTCGGATGGGGCGACCAACTACGGTTGGGCCCTGGTCATCAACAACACAAACGGTTGGGAATTCGCCTCGTCGGAGTACGGGACGGCGGGCCAGCGGCCCATGCTGTCGGTGACCTACACGCCACCGAACACCGCACCCGTGTTGGATGCCAGCAAAAGCCCGGCCTTGAGCGCCATCAACGAAGACGCCAGTGCGCCCTCTGGGGCGGTGGGGACGCTGGTCTCGCAACTGGTTGACTTTGCCTCTCCCAGCGGCCAGGTCGATAACATCACCGATCCCGACAGCGGCGCGCAGTTGGGCATTGCCGTCACGGCGGCCGACACCGCCAATGGGTCCTGGTTCTACTCGACCAATAACGGCGGATCGTGGTCAGCTCTGGGTGCCGTGGCCAACAACAACGCCCGGTTGCTGGCAGCCGATGCAAGTACACGGCTCTACTTCCAGCCGAATGCGAATTACAACGGCACACTGGCCAGTGCGATTACCTTCCGCGCCTGGGACCAGACCAGTGGCAGCAACGGCGGTCTGGCCAACACGACGACCAACGGCGGCACGACCGCGTTCAGTTCAGCCACGGATACCGCCAGCCTGACGGTCAACGCGGTCAACGACGCGCCGGCCAACACCGTGCCCGGCGCGCAGTCGGTCGATGAGGATGCGGCCCTGGTCTTCACCGTCGCCAATGGCAATGCCATTTCCATCTCCGACATTGATGCCGGCGCATCTTCCGTGCAGGTGACATTGGCCGTCACCAATGGCACGCTCAGCCTGGGCGGAACCGGCGGCTTGACGTTCTCCACGGGCGACGGCAATGCCGATTCGTCCATGACGTTCTCTGGCAGTGTCAGCAACATCAACCTGGCCTTGGCGGGACTGAGCTATTCCCCCACCGCCAACTACGCCGGCGCCGCTACGTTGACTATCACCACCAGCGACCTGGGGAATACCGGTTCTGGCGGGACGCTGACCGACGTGGACAACATTGCCATTACGGTCAACGCGGTCAACGACCCGCCGGAAGTAACGGCCACGGCGGCGGTGCTGGCGTATACCGAGAACAGCACGATTGCGATCGATTCTGGGCTGATCGTTACCGATGTTGATAGCAACATCACCGGCGCCACCGTGACCATCGCGTCGGGGTATATCAATGGACAAGACGTGCTGGCCTTTACCAACCAGTTGGGAATCACGGGGAGTTGGAACGCGGTGGCCGGAATCTTGACGCTTTCGGGAACCACGACCGCGGCCAACTACCAGACAGCGCTGAGAACGGTGACCTATCACAACACCAGCGATGCGCCCAATACGACTGCTCGCGTGATTGCCTTTGTCGTCAATGACGGGACCGTAAACAGTAATGCTGGCGCGCAGACAACGTTGCTGACGGCGAACTTTGCCGCGGGGACCAACGGGTTCTCCTATATGGACGACCCGTTTGGCACGGCCGATCCCACCAAGGCCGACGGCGTGTATCAGGCGGCTGGCGGCTTTACCGGCGGCGGACTGCAAGTCTACCTGTCGGCTGGCCCCAACGCCGGCGCGGTGTCGGGCGGATGGTCGAATACCTTCAATGCGACGTCTGCCGGCGAAGTCGTGATTTCCCTGCGTTACCGCCTGAACATGGGCGAGGGCTTTGAGACGGACGAATACGGGGAAGTCGTGTTGACGGTCGATGGCACCCGTTATGGCAGCGACACGAACAATACCGTCTTTCACATGGTCGGAAACGACAATGGCGGCGGCACGGAAAGCTCTGGCTGGCGGCAAGCAACCATTCGCCTGAACGTAACGGCCGGGGCCCACACCGTGGTGATTGGTGCTTACGGCAATCAATCGACAGCCAATGACGAGTGGATTGAATTGCTGTTGGACGATGTCTCCGTCAGCCAGACCGGCAATAGCCGCACAGTCAGCATTACGGCAGTTAACGACGCCCCCACGATCACCAATTCCGCGACCGTCACGCTGGCCGCTACGAATGAAGATACGACCTCCAACGGCACCACGGCCGATGCCATCTTGACCGGAGCGTCATGGGCCGATGTGGATAGCAGCCCGCAGAAGGGAATTGCCATCACCAGCAAGACGGGCAATGGCACCTGGCAGTATTCCACCGATGGCGCCACCTGGGCGGCCTTTGGGGCGGTCTCGACCAGCAATGCCTTGCTGATTACTTCCACTACCCAGGTTCGCTATATCCCCGACGGACTGAATGGGGAAACAGCCACCTTCGGCTTTAAGGCCTGGGACCAGACCACCGGTACCGCCTCCACCAATGCCGTCCCCGGTTACGCCGATCCGGGCGCGGGGGGCGGCACGACGGCTTACTCTAGCCAGTCGGCCACGGCGAGCCTGACGGTGACGTCGATCAACGACGCGCCGACCATCACCAACGGCGCCACGTACAACTACGCCAGCGTCAACGAAGATACGACTTCGGCCGCGCAGACCGTGACCACGATTGTCAACGCCACCGGCTGGGCCGATGTCGATACGGGGGCCGCGCGGGGCATGGCGATTACCGGACAGACCGGCAACGGAACGTGGCAGTACTCCACCGACGGCGCCACCTGGAACACGTTCGGAGCGGTCTCGGCCACCAACGCCCTGTTGCTCGGCGCCACGACCCAACTGCGGTACATCCCCGACCAGGCCAATGGCGAAACGGCCACCTTCAGCTATCGGGCCTGGGACCAGACCACCGGCACGGCCTCCACCAATGCCACGCAGAACTACGCCAACCCGAGCGCGGGCGGCGGCACGACGGCCTACTCGGCCAACTCGGCATCAGCCCAGATCGTGGTTACTAGCGTCAACGACGCGCCGACCATCACCAACGGCGCGACTTACAACTACGCCAGCGTCAACGAAGATACGACTTCGGCCGCGCAGACCGTCACGACCATTGTCAACGCCACCGGCTGGGCCGATGTCGATACGGGTGCCGTGCGGGGCATGGCCATCACCGGAATGACCGGCAACGGAACGTGGCAGTACTCCACCGACGGCGCCACCTGGAACACGTTCGGAGCGGTCTCGGCCACGAATGCCCTGTTGCTAGGTGCCACGACCCAACTGCGGTACATCCCGGACCAGGCCAACGGCGAGACGGCCACGTTTAGCTATCGAAGCTGGGACCAGACCACCGGCACCGCCTCCACCAATGCCACACAGAACTACGCCAACCCGGGCGCTGGGGGCGGCACGACGGCTTACTCGGCCAACTCGGCATCGGCGCAGATCGTGGTCACCAGCGTCAACGATGCTCCGGTGTTGGACAATAGCAAGAATCCCGCCCTGGTGGCACAAGACGAGAACTCTGGCGCTCCCAGCGGCGCGGTAGGGACGCTGGTCTCCGCCCTGGTGGACTTTGCCAACCCGGCGGGCCAGGTCGACAATGTCACCGACGTGGACAGCGGCGCATTGCTGGGCATGGCTGTGACCGCGGCTGACACCAGCAACGGCAGTTGGTGGTATTCGACCAACAACGGCGGCAACTGGAATGCCCTGGGAGCCGTGGCCAATAACAACGCCCGTCTGTTGGCCGCCGACGTCGGTACACGCATCTATTTCCAGCCGAACGCCAGTTACAACGGAACCTTGGCCGCGGCCATTACCTTCCGGGCTTGGGACCAGACCAGCGGAGGCAATGGAGGATTGGCCGATACGAGCGTGAACGGAGGCACGACAGCCTTTTCCTCGGCCACCGACACCGCCAGCCTGGTGATCAATTCCGTCAACGACGTACCTGTCGCGGTCGACGATGCCTACAGCGTCAACGAAGACACCACGCTAAACATCGCCGCCGCTGGCGTGCTGGCCAACGATACCGATATCGACTTGGACCCGCTGACGGCGGTGCTGGTCGCCGGGCCGAGCAACGGCTTGTTGACGCTGAATGCCGACGGTTCGTTTAGCTACACGCCGAATGCTAATTTCAACGGAACTGATTCGTTCACCTATCGGGCCAACGACGGCACGGCGAACTCGAACATCGCCACCGTGACGATCACGGTCAATCCGGTGAATGACGTACCGGTGGCGACGGATGACGCCTACAGCGTCAACGAAGATACCACCCTAAACATTGCCGCCGCCGGCGTGCTGACGAACGATTCCGATATCGACTTGGACCCGTTGACGGCGGTACTGGTGGCCGGGCCGAGCAATGGCTTGCTCACCTTGAATGCCGACGGTTCGTTCAGCTACACGCCGAACGCCAACTTCAACGGCACCGATTCGTTCACGTACCGGGCCAACGACGGCACGGTGAACTCCAACATCGCCACCGTGACGATCACGGTCAATCCGGTCAATGACGTACCGGTAGCGACGGACGATGCCTACAGCGTCAACGAAGACACCACGCTAAACATCGCCGCCGCTGGCGTGCTGGCCAACGATACCGATATCGACTCGGACCCGTTGACGGCGGTGCTGGTCGCCGGGCCGAGCAATGGCTTGCTCACGCTGAATGCCGACGGTTCGTTCAGCTACACGCCGAACGCCAACTTCAACGGCACCGATTCGTTCACGTACCGGGCCAACGACGGCACGGTGAACTCCAACATCGCCACCGTGACGATCACGGTCAATCCGGTGAATGACGTACCGGTGGCGACGGATGACGCCTACAGCGTCAACGAAGACACCACCCTGAACATTGCCGCCGCTGGAGTGCTGGCGAACGATAGTGATATCGACTCGGACCCGTTGACGGCGGTGCTGGTCGCCGGGCCGAGCAATGGCTTGCTCACGCTGAATGCCGACGGTTCGTTTAGCTACACGCCGAATGCTAATTTCAACGGAACTGATTCGTTCACCTACCGGGCCAACGACGGCACGGCCAACTCCAACATCGCCACCGTGACGATCACGGTCAATCCGGTGAATGACGTACCGGTGGCGACGGATGACGCCTACAGCGTCAACGAAGATACCACGCTGAACATCGCCGCCGCTGGCGTGCTGGCCAACGATACCGATATCGACCTCGACCCGCTGACGGCGGTGCTGGTGGCCGGGCCGAGCAACGGCCTGTTGACGCTGAATGCCGACGGTTCGTTTAGCTACACGCCGAATGCTAATTTCAACGGAACTGATTCGTTCACCTATCGGGCAAATGATGGCGCGGCGAACTCCAACATCGCCACCGTGACGATCACGGTCAATCCGGTGAATGACGCGCCTGTAGCGAACAACGACGCTTACAGCGTCAACGAAGACACCACGCTGAATATCGCCGCGGCCGGCGTGCTGACGAACGATACCGATATCGACCTGGACCCGCTGACGGCGGTACTGGTCGCTGGGCCGAGCAACGGACTGTTGACGCTGAATGCCGACGGCTCCTTCAGCTACACGCCAAATGCCAACTTCAACGGTACTGATTCGTTCACCTATCGAGCCAACGACGGCACGGTGAACTCGAACATTGCCACCGTGACGATTACGGTCAACGCGGTGAATGACGCGCCAGTAGCTGGCGGCGGGGCGGCCTACGCCATCAATAGCGATCAAACGCTCTCCGTATCGGCACCAGGTTTGTTGACTGGGGCCACGGACTTGGATGGCGATTCGCTTTCGCCGGTTCTGATTGCTGGGCCCAGTAGCGGCAGCCTGACCCTAAAGGCCGATGGATCGTTCACGTATGTGCCCGTCAACAACTTCAACGGCAATGTCAGTTTTGTCTACGTGGTCAGCGACGGCAACGCAACGAGCCAGCAGGTAAATGTGACGATCGCCGTCCACGCGATCGGCGGTGCATCGGCGATTGACGTACCACCGGCACCCAACGAAGACGACTCCAACGAGGCACCCGCCCCCGTATCGCAACCCGCCGCCGCGCCGGTCCTCACCTTGGCCGTGGCCACAACGCCCACCCGGCCCCGGGGCGGCGTTTCACACGATAGCCATGCCGAGGCACCTGCCATCGTCGCCACACCGAATGTATCGGCGGACGAAAAGGCCGTGCTGGTTTTCGCCGCCGATTACTACGCGAATCAATCGACGCAAAAAGCCTTGCGGGTGGCAGCCGATGCCGATCCGCTGGCATTTTCCTTTATCGAACCGAGGTTTCTCTGGCAGAAACTGGATGACTTGCAGCGGGCCGTCAACGAAGGCGACGGAACCTTGAAGCTGACGGTGGGCACGGTGGCCGTGGCATCGCTGGCCATGACGGCCGGCTACGCATTCTGGACGATCAAGGGCGGGGTGTTGCTAGGCAGCGTGATGTCTCAACTGCCGGCCTGGCGATTCATGGACCCGCTGCCAATCTACGACGCCGTGGCGGGCGGCACTTGGAAAGACGAAGAAAGCGACGAGCTAAGCTCATGAAGACAATCTCCGCGACAACCCGCATTGCCTTCGGCCTGATCTGCCTGGCGGTCAGTGTCGGCATGTTGGCCTATATGTTGGGCATGTTTCCCGATCGCCAGGCGGCGGTTGTCCAAGGCCGCGTTGCGCTGTGCGAAAATCTGGCCATTAACTGCTCGCTGCTGGCCAGCCGCAACGACCGTCGGACGATGCAGCAATCGCTGGAAGGGCTGGTCCACCGCAACGAGGATTTGCAATCGGCCGCCATTCGCCGGCCGGACGGCGAGTTGTTGATATCCGTCGGTCCCCACGCGGAGGTTTGGAACCTGCCATCTGACGAACCATCGACCCCCACGCACATGCGCGTGCCGGTGATGTCGGGCGACTCCGAGTGGGGCCAGGTCGAACTGCGGTTTCGCGACCCGCCGTCGGCAACGGGCTGGCTGGCCGGGCACCCCTTGGTGGCCTGGGGGCTGTTCTCCGGCGCGGCTACCTATCTGCTGTTCTTTGCCTATTTGCGGAAGATGCTGCAACATCTCGATCCGTCGCGGGTGATACCGCGGCGCGTCCGTGGAACGCTCGATAGCATGGCCGAAGGGCTCTTGGTGCTCGATCCACAACAGCGCATTCTGCTGGCCAACCGGGCCTTCGCCGATAGCCTGGGTGTCGCGGCGGAAGAACTGACAGGCAGGAAGGTCAGCGAACTCCCCTTCGATACCGAGGAAAAGCGGCTCAAGATTGAAGGCTACCCCTGGGACCGCGCCCTGAACGAGGGGACGCCGCAACTGGACGAAATTCTCACGCTCCGCGGCAAGTACAACCGGACGTGCATCATGAAGGTCAGCGCCACGCCGATCTTCGGCGATGACGGCAAACAGCGCGGCGCACTGGCCAGCTTTTCCGACGTCACGTCATTCGAACAGAGCCGCGTGGAACTGCGCCAAATGCTCGACGCGCTCAGCCATTCCCGCGACGAAATTCAACAGCAAAACCAGGAACTAGAGCGGTTGGCCGCCCGCGACCCGCTGACGGGCTGCCTCAATCGCCGGTCGTTTTTTGTCGATTTCGAGAGCCAGTGGAGCACTTCCGCGCGGCACGGCTATCCCTTGACCTGCATCATGGTCGATCTGGACCATTTCAAGTCGATCAACGACACGCACGGACACCAGGCCGGCGACATGGTGTTGCAAAAAGCGGCCGAACAGCTCCGCAAGGGCCGCCGGCCCAGCGATCTGGTCTGCCGCTACGGCGGCGAGGAGTTCTGCGTGTTGCTGCCCCACACCGGGCTGGACGACGCCTTGACCGTGGCCAACCAGATTCGCAAGACGATCGAGTCCACCGATTTCAACGGCATCGCCGTCACGGCCAGCCTGGGCCTTTCCAGCCGCGGCTTGGGCGCGAACAATCCGCAAGAGCTCATCGACCAGGCCGACAAGTGCCTGTACGTCGCCAAGCGCCGCGGCCGAAACTGCGCGGTGCGGTTCGACCAGGCCGCCGACGAGATTGCCGCCTTCGAGCAGTCGGGCGAAGCGGCGGCCAAGCAGGCCAAGGCCACATCCGCCGTGGGGGAAGAAAACCGCGATCCCACCATTCCGTTTCAGGCGGTCACGGCGTTGGTCTCCGCCTTGGCTTATCGCGACCAGGCCACGGCCGACCATGCCCGCCGCGTAGCCGACCTGTGCGTGGCGGCGGCCCGGCGGCTGATGCCGGCCAGCCAGTCTTACCATTTGGAGATTGCCGCGCTGCTGCACGATATCGGCAAAATCGGTGTACCCGACGCTATCTTGCTCAAGCCGAGCAAACTGACCGATGAGGAATGGCAGGTCATGGACTCGCACGAACGGATCGGCGAGCAGATCGTCCATTCGGCCTTCTCCAGCCCCACGTTGGTGGAGATTATCCGTAGTTACCGTGCCTGGTTCGGCGGCAATCCCAAACGGCCCGAACTTCCCACGGGCGACGATATTCCGTTGTCGGCCCGCATCCTGGCGATTGCCGATGCCTACGATTCGATGACCAGTCCGGCCGCGTACCGGCAGCCGCTATCGCGGGAACAGGCCTTTGCGGAAATCCGGCGGTGCGCAGCCCGCCAGTTTGATCCCGACCTGACCGAGTGGTTTATCGACAGCGTGATCAGCCGCGAGGGCCAACATTCGCCGGTCAAAGCGGAAACGGCCAATGCCGCCGCGCTGAGCCTGGGGACGCAAATCGAACGCCTGGCCGAGGCCCTCGACAGCCGCGACATGGGCAGCATTGCCACTTTGGCGGGCCGTCTGCGGCAAGCCGCCGATATGCTTCAGGCCAGCGACATCGCCGCGGTGGCCGGGGAACTGCACGAGGCCGCGCGCCAGGAAAGCGACGTCAAGGAATTGGTGCAATTGACGGTGGAACTGCTCGACCTGTGCCGTTCCGCCCAGCGCGCCTATTTGAATGGCGCAGCCAGCTCGGCCAAGGGTTCCAGGACGGAAGCCCCCGTGTTTCTAGATTCTGGCAATGTGGTAGATCCCATCCAACTGCTTGGAAACGGTAAGGATCTAGCGCATGTTTAGTCCGTTCGCCACACGGCTTCGCGAACCTGCCCGCCCAGCGCTCGATTGGGCGCTGCTGGAGGACCGTGTTTTGATGAGCGCTACGCCGTTGGGCGATTTGGCTGCCGGCCAAGACCCGGCCATGCCACCGACCGACATGCCGGCGCAGACGGCCGCGGCCTTTGATAGCCCGGTCGATGCGGCCGATGAGGGCGACGCCGGCAGTGGGTTTCGCTTCAGCGATGCCTCGCCGCGATCTTCTCAGCCCGGCCAGACTCCGGAAGCGGTTCGGATGGAACTGGTGTTTGCCGATACGGGGACCGCCGATTACGAACAGCTCGTCAACGACATTCTGCGGAACGCCATTCCCAGCCGCGAGTTGGAAGTTTATCTGCTGGACCCCCACCGTGACGGCATCGAGCAAATCAGCGGCATTCTGGCGGGTTACTCCAACTTGGATGCCATCCACCTGGTGTCGCACGGCACCGATGGGCAGTTGCAATTGGGCGGCACCTGGCTGAACGGCGGCAACCTGGCCGGTTACGCGGGTGGCATCGCCGGTTGGAACGCGGCCCTGCGCGACGGCGGTGACCTGCTGATCTATGGTTGCGATTTCGCGGCCAACGACGCCGGGCGAATGTTGGCGGAATCACTCTCGGCCCTCACCGGGACCGACGTCGCCGCCAGCACCAACGCCACGGGCCATGTGCGGCTCGCGGGCGATTGGGAACTGGAGTTCCAGACCGGCGAGATCGAGACCGCCAGCCTGTTGGGAACAGCCGCGCAAGCCGACTGGCGGCACACCTTGGGGCCGAACCCGCCGGTGGCCGTGGATGATGGCTACAGCGTGGATGAAGACAATACGCTTAACGTGCCGGCAGCGGGCGTACTGGCCAATGATACCGACGCCGACTCCGATCCCCTGACGGCGATCTTGGCCGCTGGTCCTGCTAACGCGGCGGCATTTGTGCTGAACGCCGACGGCAGCTTCAGCTACACCCCCAATGCTAACTTCAACGGCATCGACAATTTCACCTATTACGCCGACGACGGAACAAACAATTCTAATCTGGCCACCGTGACGATTACGGTCGACGCGGTCAACGATGGGCCTTTGAATAGTGTTCCCGGCGTACAGGCCACACCGCAAGATTCGCCCCTGACCTTCAACTCCGCCAATGGTAACGTCATATCGATCAGCGATATCGATGCGGGCGGCTCGCCCGTCCAGGTGACGTTGACCGCTACCAACGGCACCGTGACCCTGGGGGGGCCGTCGAACACCGCGACGGCAACGGGCGGGGAAGCACGCGTCAATAGCACAACTGGCAATGACCAGGCGACGGTCGATGGCGGCTACTACGGTTCCACGACTAACGACTTTGGCACGAATCGCGCTGTCGCTACCGACCCCAGCGGCAACTATGTTGTCACCTGGTCCAGCAAGAACCAGGATGGCCACGGCTGGGGAATCTATGCGCAGCGCTACAACTCCGCCGGTGTGGCCCAAGGAGGCGAGTTCCGCGTCAATAATACGACGAACAAAGACCAGGTCCACTCGTCGGTGGCCATGGATGACGCGGGCAACTTTGCCATCGTCTGGTCCAGCAAGGATACCGATGGCTCGAACTGGGGCGTCTACGCTCGCCGTTACAATGCCGCCGGCACGGCCCTGGGGAACGAATTCCAGGTCAACACCTACACCAACAAAGAACAACTCGGTGCCAGTATCGCCATGGACGATGCCGGCAACTTTGTCGTCACCTGGTCCAGCAAGGATCAGGACGGCGACAACTGGGGCGTCTACGCCAAGCGCTTCGATGCGGCCGGAACCGTCCAAGGGGGAGAGTTCCGCGTTAACAGCACCACGGCCAAAGACCAGACAGCCTCCTCGGTGGCCATGTCGGCCAACGGCACCTTTGTCGTCACCTGGTCCAGCAAGGATCAGGATGGCGATAACTGGGGGATCTATGGCAAACGCTACGACGCGTCGGGCATTCCCCAGGGAACCGAGTTCCTTGTCAACAGCGCCACCGCCAAGGAACAAGAGTTTTCCTCGGTCGCCATGGATGCCGATGGCAACTTTGTCGTCACCTGGTCCAGCAAGGACCAGGACGGCGACAACTGGGGCGTTTACGCCCAGCGCTACAATGCCGCCGGTGTCGCCCAAGGGACAGAGTTTCTGGTCAATCTGACGACCAGCAAGGAGCAAATTGATTCCTCGGTGGCCGTGGGCGTCAATGGTGACTTCGTCATCACCTGGACCAGCCACGATCAAGACGGCGATAAAGACGGGGTGTACGCCCGGCAGTACACCTCAGCCGGAGCGGCCAAGGGGGGCGAGACGCTGGTCAACACCACCACCGCGGGCGAGCAGCGGTATTCGTCCGTAGCCATGAACGCCGGCGGCGGCTTTGTGGTGGTCTGGACGGGCAACGGGCCCGGCGACGGTTTTGGGGTCTTTAGCCAGCGCTTTACGGTACCAAGCGGCCTGGTCTTCACGGTGGGGGACGGCACGCGCGATACCACGATGACGTTTACGGGGACGCTAGCGCAGGTCAACGCGGTGCTGGACGGTTTGGTGTTTACCCCAAATACCGGCTTCAACGGATTGGCGACTGTAACGGTGGCCACCAACGATTTGGGGAACACCGGTTCTGGCGGTGCCCAGTCGGACAGCGATGTGATCAATATCAACGTCGGCGGCAGTAATGTCGCCCCCACGCTGACGCTCAGCGGTGGAACGCTCAATTACACGGAACTTGATCCGGCCACGGTCATCGATGGCGGGGCAGGTGTCAGCGATCCCGATTCCACCGACTTCGATACCGGCCAGCTCACGGTGTTTTTCAGCGGAGGAGGAACGGACGACGACCGGTTGGCCATCCGCGATCAAGGCCTGGGCCCAGGCCAGATCGGCCTGTTGGGGGCCAATGTCACCTATGGCGGAATCATGATCGGCGTGTTCACCGGCGGCAGCGACGCCAGCACTCCCTTGGTGGTCACGCTGAATGCCAACGCCACTCCCTCGGCCGTGGAAGCATTGGCCCGCAATATTACGTTCCAGAATGTTTCCGCGACTCCCAGCACGCTGCCGCGAACGGTGCGGTTTCAGCTTAGCGATGGAGACGGCGGAACCAGCAGCGCCAGTACGAACATCACGGTCACGGCCATCAACAATGCCCCCCTCGGTACGGGCGAAAGCCATTTCGTCAACGAAGACAGCACGCTCAACGTGGCTGCCGCCGGTGTACTGCTGAATGACTTGGACCTGGACGGCGACCCGTTGAGCGCGGTTCTGGCGACCGATGTCAGCAACGGCGTTCTATCGTTGAACGCCGACGGCTCGTTCAGCTACACGCCCAATGCCAACTTCCACGGCACGGACAGTTTCACCTATTTTGCCCACGATGGCTCGGAGAACTCCAATTCCACCACGGTCACGATCACCGTCACTTCCGTGAACGATCTTCCGGTGGCCGCTAATGATACGTATGCCACGAGTATGAATATCCCCTTGGCGATTGCCGCGCCAGGCGTACTTGGCAACGACACGGATGCCGACGGCGATGCGATCCTGGCATCGCTTGTGTCCGGCCCTAGCAACGGCCTGCTGTTGTTTAGTATCGACGGATCGTACCTGTACACGCCCAACCTCTTTTTTGTCGGGACCGATACGTTTAGCTACCGAGCAACCGACTTGTTGGGAAACTCCAACGTCGCGGTGGTTACCATCAATGTTGGCAACAACGCCCCGAATGCAGCCAACGATAGTTACAGCGTCAACGAAGACAACACGCTGAATGTCGCGGCGGCGGGCGTACTGGCCAACGATACCGACGCGGACGGCAACCCGCTCTCGGCCGTGCTGGTCAGCGGGCCGGCCAACGTCGCGGCATTCACATTGAATGCCGATGGATCGTTCAACTACACCCCAAGCGCCAATTTCAACGGTACGGACAGCTTTACCTATCGGGCCAATGACGGCACGGCCAATTCCAACCTGGCGACGGTGACCATCACCGTCAACAACGTGAATGATGCGCCCGTGGCTGGTAACGACAGCTACTCCGTCAATGAAGACAACACGTTGAATGTCGCGGCGGCGGGAGTGCTGGCCAACGACACCGATGCGGATGGTGACCCCCTCACCGCCATTCTGGTGACGGGACCGACGAAGGCCGCGGCGTTTAACCTTAATGCCGATGGATCGTTCAGCTACACGCCCAACGCCGACTTCAACGGGTTCGACAGCTTTACCTATCGCGCTAGCGACGGCGCGCTGAACTCCAACTTGGCCACCGTGACCATCACGGTCAACTCGGTCAACGACGCGCCCGTCGCGGCCAACAGCAACTTTGCCGTCACGAACAATCAGACACTCACCATCTTGCCGCCGGATATTCTCTTGGGAAGTTTCGACGCCGATGGCGACGTGTTGACGCTGACGATTGTCAGCAGCCCGCTCCACGGCACGTTGACGTTGCGGACCGATGGTTCGCTGGAATACCGATCCAACGGCACCTATACCGGGCCGGACAGCTTTACCTACCAGATCAGCGATGGCAACGGCGGGGTGGCCAGTGGCACGGTGACGATTGAAGTCGCCGCCGGCCTGGGTGGAGTGGCCGCCGCACCCGAGGCCCCGGCTGATTCCTCCGACAGTGATTCCGAGGCTAATGACGGCCCATCCTTCCAAGGAGCCGGGGTGGCCCAGAAGCAGGCGGCCCATGACGCCGCCGCGCCGCCCCCTGCCCGTGCGCACGCGGGTGGCGGATCGGACGCCGGCTCGGTGACGACAACCGAACTGGCGGGTGAGGCCGAGGCCGATCCCCAAGCGGAACAAGTCTTCCTGGACTTATCATCGAATATCGCGGTGCAGCGGGTTGTGCGGAATTTAGTGCCCCCCGCCGCCGCGGACGCCGCCAGCCAGCATTACGAGTCGGTTTATGACGATCGTTTGTTATGGGGCGATCTGATCGACATGCAGCGCGACCTGGCGGCTAACTCGCGTTTGCCGTTCGTCGCCGCCGGATCGGTGGCTGGGGCCACCGGCACGCTCACGGTGGGCTACGTTTTATGGATGATCCGCGGCGGCTGGCTGGTCACCAGCATGTTGGCGCAAATGCCGGCCTGGCAATTGGTCGATCCCATGGCCGTGCTGGACTACCTCGACGAGGGTTCGTCCGACGCCAAAGGCCGCGCGGGCGAGGACGACGACGATTCCTTGGAATCGATGCTCGAAAAGAAAACCCCCGCCAACGAAACCAAAGAAGAAACCGCCACCCAACCCCAACCGTCCTAACCAAGACCAATCGACACTCGGCACTCGGCGCTCGACACTCTCCTCACTCGGCATTTCCATGTTCGTAACCGCGCGATCGCGGATGACCTTCGGCCTGGCCTGCATTCTGGTCAGCGTCCTCTGCACGGCCATGACAATTGGGCTGGTGCCGGAGCGCGAATCGGCCCTGCTGGCTGGCCGGGCCGAGTTGTGCGAGACGATCGCCATGTGCGGCTCGGACTATCTGGCCCGCGGCGAAATGCGGCGGCTGGAGCATCTGCTGCAATCAATCGTCGAGCGCAACGAGGGCCTGCTGTCGGCCGGCCTGCGGCAAGCCAACGGCAAGTTGGTTACGGAAGTTGGCGACCATGCCGCGCAGTGGACTTTGGGTGCGGACGACCGTTCGACCGGCTCCAACGTGCATGTGCCCCTGCGGTCGGGCAAGGAGAAATGGGGAGCGATCGAGCTTCGCTTTCAACCGCTCGACACGGCTACTACCGCCGGTTTTTCCAACGCCTGGATTAGCCTGACGGTCTTCGTGGCGGCCGGTTGCTACGTGCTGTTCTTTTTCTATCTCGGCAGGATGCTCAAGCATCTCGATCCCTCCAAGGCGGTCCCCAAGCGGGTGCGGGCGGCACTCGACTCGCTGGCCGAGGGCCTGTTGGTGATCGACCGCGAGGGGCGGATCGTGCTGGCCAACCAGGCGATTGCCGCTTGGATCGGCCGCGCCCCCGAGAAGCTGATCGGCCTGGCCGCCGACAAACTCAACTGGGTGGCCAACGAGGAGAACGAACCGCTGGAGTCGTACCCCTGGGTGCGGGCGATCGAGCTCGAGTCGCCCCAGGCCGGCATCATGCTGGGCCTGGCCCGCAAGGACCATCCCACGCAGATATTGATCGCCAATGCCTCGCCCGTGCTGGGGCACGATGGCAAGTACCGCGGCGTGCTGGTCAGCTTCGACGACGTGACACAACTGGAGGAAGTCAAGAAGGGCTTGAACGTGGCCCGGCAAGTCGCCGAGGATGCCAACCGGGCCAAGAGCGACTTTTTGGCTTGCATGAGCCACGAGATCCGCACCCCCATGAATGCCATTCTGGGCTTTACCGATGTCCTCCGCCGCGGCTTTGACGAATCGACCCAGGACCGCCAGAACTACCTCAATACCATCCATGCCAGCGGCGAACATCTGCTGGCGCTGATCAACGACATCTTGGACCTTTCCAAGATTGAGTCGGGCCATATGGAGCTGGAGCAGCAGCGCTGCTCGCCCCATCAAATCATCATGGAAGTCGTCACGCTGTTGCGGTCGAAGTCCGAGGAAAAAGCGATCGGGCTGGAGTTTCGCACTGACGGCCCGCTGCCGGAAACGATCCAGACCGACCCGGTGCGGCTGCGGCAAACGGTGATGAATTTGGCGGGGAACGCCATCAAGTTCACCGACCAGGGCAAGGTGCAAATCGTGGCCCGGCTGGCCGGCGACGGCCCGGCGGCCTTGCTGGCGATCGATGTCATCGACTCGGGCATTGGCATCTCGGAAGAGAACCAGCAGAGGATTTTCAACCCTTTCTCGCAGGCCGATTCGACCATTACCCGCCGTTTTGGCGGGACGGGCCTGGGCCTGGCGATCAGCCGCAAATTGGCCACGGCGATGGGAGGGGGCATCAGCGTGGCCAGCACCCTAGGCCAAGGCAGCACGTTCACCGTCACCATCAACCCTGGCCCGTTGGCCGATGTGCCGCTGATCGAAACCGAGGCCGCGCTGGCCAAGGTGGCCCAGCAGTCGGCCAAGGGGAAGCAGACCTTGCGGTTGCCGCCGGCCAAGATCTTGGTGGCCGACGACGGCGAATCGAACCGCAACTTGATCCAGCTCGTGCTCCGCCGGGCGGGCGTGGAAGTCGTGCTGGTGGAAAACGGGCAACAGGCCGTCGATGCCGCCTTGAGCCAGCACTTCGACCTGATTCTGATGGATATGCAAATGCCGGTCCTGGATGGCTACGCCGCCACGGCGGCGCTGCGCCAGTCGGGCTACGAGTTGCCGATCATCGCGCTGACGGCCCACGCCATGCAGGGGAACGAGGAAAAATGCCGCGCCGCCGGATGCAGCGAATTTCTGACCAAGCCGATCAACATTGACCGCCTGCTGGCCAAACTGGCGGAAGTGCTGGCCGCCACAAGCGCGCGGGGTTCCATCGAGCCACAGCCGTCGCCGCCGGTTGAGGCCGTTCGCCCTGTGCCAGATGCCGTGCCAGTGGTTGTGCCCGCGGCGGTTCAACCGCCAGCACCCGTGGTTGTGGCCGAGACGCCCGTGGCCGATGCGCCACCCGCGACCGAGCAACCTGGCCATACCGAACCGCAACATTCCGAGGAGGAAGCATCCGAAGCTGACAGCCTCTCCGCTGACAGCTTCTCCGTTTCCCCCATCGAATGCGAATTCCCGCTCGATGATCTCGATTTCCTGGCCATCGCCACCAGCTTTGCCGCCAGCTTGAGCCGCAAACTGGCAGCCATGCGCGAGGCCCATGCGAGGGGCGATGGCAAGGAACTGGCGCTGCTGGCCCATTGGCTGAAAGGCTCGGGTGGAACCGCCGGTTTCGATGCCTTCACTAAACCGGCCCGCGAGTTGGAACAGGCTTGCCATGCCGATGACCGCCCGCAATGGGCCGTGCTCATTGGCCGCTTGGAAAACATGGCGGCCCGTATCAATTTGCCGTCAGCGGCGGAGGTGCCATCGGAGGAAACGAGGCCAGCGAGGCAGGCTGATTCGGCAATTCCTTCCTCCAGTTTGCCCCAGGCGGGCCTGGGCTTTCAGTCGGCGGTCGAGGCGTTCGTCGACCAGCTTCAAGAGAACCTGGTTCTGATGGAACAGGCAGCCGCGGCCAACGACTACGACTCGCTAGCCGCGCTGGCCCGCTGGCTGAAGAAGTCGGGCGTGGTGGCCGGTTATGACGATTTTACGCCTTTTGCCAAGGCACTTGGGCCATGCTGCCAGCAACGGAACGCCGCGCAAGTGGCCCACATTCTTGGCGACTTGCGGCAAGTCGTCGAACGGACCTGCTCGCCGGCGGTCTCCTAGGTTTGAGGGCGATGTCGCCCCCTACAATCGTTACAACACCGCTTTGCCAGGGCGCGTCATCCCCCATTCGCCGGTCGTGGCAACGTTTTCTGGCCTAGAGTTTGGCTGGACGGTGGTCGCCAGCCCGCGTGACGGGGCCGGTCGATCCGCGTGCCGCCCGACGACGAATAATTACGAGCGACTCCGACGCCATGAATATCACCGAACCACCCATCGAGCCCGTTGCTGGCGCGCCGCCGCGCGCCGGCCAGGCCGAGCCAACGCGCGAAGCCTCCACGTCGCCGCCCGACAACGAGGCCGCCGTCGATTTGGCCAAGGTGTATGCCTATGTGAAGCGCTCGAAGGTGATGATGGTTGACGACGAATCGGTCAACCTGATGGCGGTCGAAAAGCACTTGCGCGGCTTCGGCTACGGCAACTTTGTCAAGACGACCGAACCGGATGAAGCACTCGACATGCTCCGCCGGGAGAAGCCCGATCTGCTGCTGATGGACATTGTCATGCCGCGGACGAGCGGGTTACAACTGCTGCATGAGATTCGATCGGAACCACGTTGGCAGTGCCTGCCGGTCATTATCTTGACGGCGCAAAACGACCCGGCCACGCGGCGCGAGGCGCTCGACTCTGGTTGCAGCGATTTCCTGACGAAGCCGGTCGATCCGTGCGAACTGGCGCTGCGCGTCCGCAACATGTTGGTCTCCAAGACCTTTTACAATCATGCCATTCAATGCGCCGACCAGTTGGAAGCCCAAGTAGACCAGCAAGCCCAAGCCTTGGCCGCCGCGCAGCAAGCCTCGGAGTTGCGCTACCAATCGGGCAAGGCCGAGATTGCCACCGAGGTCTTGCACAATGTCGGCAACGCCCTTAACAGCGTGAATGTGGGTGTGAACCTGTTGACGTATACCGTGCGCGATTCCAAGTTGGCCTCGCTGCGGCGGGCCCTGGCATTGCTTTGCGAGCACCAAGGCGGCCTGGACCGCTATCTGGCCAAGGACGAACGGGGGCGGGTGTTGCTCCCCTATTTGTGTGAGGTGGCCGACACGCTGCTTCAGGAAAAAGACAAAATCCAGTCCGAACTGGACCTGTTGAGCCGCCATCTGGAACATATCAACGCCGTCGTGGCCACGCAGCAAAAGCACGCCATGTTGTGCAATGTGCGGGAGAGCGTGGCCCTGGACGCGCTACTGGCCGATGTCGATGACTTGCTGGGCGGGGCCATCGCCAGGAACAACATCGAGGTCATCCGCGATTACGAAGAGATTCCATGCGTCGTTACCGACCGCCAGCGGCTGTTGCAAGTGTTGCTCAACGTCATCAAGAATGCCGCCGACTCCATTCAGTTGGCTCAACCGTCGGGCGGCGGCCGGCTGGAGTTCCGCCTGGGCCAGGCCGACGAACAACGGGCTTTTGTCGAGATTCGGGACAACGGAGTCGGCATCCCGCAAGAAGTCCTGGCGAAGCTGTTTGCGCACGGCTTTACCACCAAACGCGACGGCCACGGATTTGGCCTGCATAGTTGCGCGAACATTATTCAAGAACTGGGCGGTTCCATTCAGGCTCGCAGTGACGGTGCCGGAAAAGGCGCTACGTTTCGCCTGGAATTGCCCTTTATAGCGGATCGTTTGGATAATGATCCTTTGTGAACGATTCAAATGGCATAGCTTTCGGCCTTCCGTTGGTCGGCCTGGGCTCATTGGCCGTACGAAACGCAATAAGCACGAGGTGGATTAAGCCATGCAGTGGTCCAAGAACCGGCGCGTGTTGATCATCGACGACAACCCATCCATCCATGCCGATTTCCGCAAGATTCTTGGCGGCAGACCGGTCCATCCCGGGCTGGACGCCAAGGAGGCGGTGCTGTTTGGCCCAGTGGAAGGGGGCCGCGCATCGGGCGCTGACGACGCCTTTGATATTGACTCGGCCTCGCAAGGCGAGGAGGGCCTGGAAATGGCCCTGCAGGCGCGGCGGGAAGGCTGCCCCTACGCGCTGGCCTTTGTCGATCTGCGGATGCCGCCGGGAATGGACGGAGTGGAAACGATCGAGCGCATCTGGCCGCTCGATGCTGAAATGCAATTTGTCATCTGCTCGGCTTACTCAGACTATTCCGCCCAAGACATTGTGCAGCGGCTGGGGTGCTCTGACCGGCTGCTGCTATTGCGAAAACCGTGCGATGGCGCGGAGATCTTGCTGCTGGCCATGGCGCTTTGCGAAAAGTGGAACCTGGCGCACGCGATGAAGGAAGCCACTTCCACCTGATCCAAGACACCGTGGCCGCACCCAGGCCAATCCAACCCCACTTCAAGACAATAGCCGTGAACCAGACCGACCTTCTTATCGCGGAATCGCCCGACGTGACGCCTTGGCGCGGCACGGATGGCATGCCCTCGCCAGAACTGTCGGTCGCGGACCTGCCGGCGGAGTCGTTATTGCGCCCCCGCGAGCGGACGACCAGTGGCAAGGTCATGATCGTGGATGACGAACCGATCATCATCGCGGTCGTGCAAAAGTATCTCAAACAGTCCGGCTACGGCAATTTCATCACCACCACCGAGCCCCGCGAGGCGCTGGACATGATTCGCGGCCAAAAGCCCGACGTGATCGTGATGGATGTGATGATGCCGCACGTCAGCGGCTTGAACATTTTGGAGGTCATTCGCGGAGACCGCAATCTGCACCATCTGCCGGTGGTCATGATGACCGCGTCGGGCCACGATGGCATGAAACAAGAGGCGATCGACCTGGGCGCCACCGACTTTCTGACCAAACCGATCAAGTCGACCGAGTTGGTCCCCCGGATTCGCAATGCCCTGGTCGTCAAGGCCCACCACGACCAACTGGCCGCTTACTCCACGCGGCTGGAGCAAGAAGTCCACCTTCGCACCGCCGAACT
The DNA here is from genome assembly GCA_050247075.1 of Pirellulales bacterium. Taxonomy (GTDB): domain Bacteria; phylum Planctomycetota; class Planctomycetia; order Pirellulales; family JBFWUW01; genus JBFWUW01. The sequence continues at coordinate 50,209 of JBFWUW010000015.1, forward strand.
CGACCGCTCGCGCCAGGAGATTATCCAGGTGCTGGCGGCCGCCGCCGAATATCGCGACCAGGAAACCGGCAACCACGTGCTGCGGGTGGGCCGCTATGCCGGCATCATTGCCCGGCAGCTCAATTTCAGCCCGGCCCGGGTGGAGCTGATTTCTCAAGCCGCCATTTTGCACGACGTAGGCAAAATTGGCATCACCGACACCATCTTGCATAAGCCAGGCAAGCTTACCGATGATGAAATGGCCGTCATCAAGCAACATTGCCGATACGGCCAGAAGATTTTGCAATGCATGCCGAGCGATGAGCGGCCATCCATACGACCGGCGGTATCGCCGCAAAGCCAGTCGCCCATTTTGCGCATGGCCGCCGTCATCGCCATTAGCCATCATGAGAAATGGGACGGCACGGGCTATCCTCATGGACTAGCGGGCGAGGCTATTCCCATTGAGGGCCGTATTACCGCCGTGGCCGATGTGTACGACGCGCTCAGCAGCCGCCGCCCCTACAAAGAGCCGCTGCCGCCACAGCGCTGTCTGGAGATGATGCAAAAAGGCCGGGGCACCCACTTCGATCCCCAAGTCCTGGATGCCTTTGTCGCCCGCTTCGCGGATATCGTCAAAGTCTCCACCGAACTGACCGACGGCTAAGGAACGACCGAAAAATAACTTCGGAGTTTTCTTTTCCCTCACCCTGCCCTCTCCCGGAGAGGGAGAGGAGTTGATGGAGAAGTTATTTTTCGGTCGTTCCTAACGGCATTCGGCGGTACCTACGGATGGCACGGGCTATTAGCCTCCTTCGGCTGCTTGCCGCAACTCCGTCGAGGAGATGTCTAGGCGAAAGGTGTCGCCCGACACCTCTTGGCACAGGGTGGCCAGAGGCGGAGGCAGGTCTAGATCGGCAAGCGTTTCAAACCCCGCCGGCCCGCTGCGGCCAAACACCAGGAAACGGCCGCCGTTTTGGGCAATCTCGGCAATCGCCGCCAGACAGGCGGCCTGGTCGTGGCCGTAGTAACGGGGTGCCGCCAGCCGCACGATGGTATCGGTGCCGACGATGAACGTGGCGTCGGGAAACAGCCGTGATTTTTCCACAAACGTTGCCGCCCGCGAAAACCACAGCCGCTGATTGTCGGCGAATTGCTCGCTGCGCAAGGCCATCTCGGTGTAATCCAACGGCGGCTTATCGACATTCACGATGGAAATCTCGTACTCCACCGCCGCCTGCAGCATCTGGCCGGCCAGTTCCGCCATCTGCTGATGCCCAGCATGCAACGGGTTGAACGCGCCGGGGAAAATGGCCCGCCGGCCGTTGACGGCGGCCTCGGCATGGTCGAAGCCCGCGTTGTGGGCCGCGGTCAATGGTTGACGGCCTAGCAGCAGTTCTTGCCAGGCAGCCGGCGCGGCGGTCAGTTCGACATCGATCTCCTCGTGGGTAAACAGGCCCAGTTTCACGCGCTGCTCCAGTTCGGCCGATTCGGCCAGCGCGTTGAGGATCAGCCCGGCGATGAGTTGCTCTTCCTCCGCCCGCGTGCGGCGGTCCTTGGCCAGTTCCAGCGACCAGGTGGCCGTAGCGGCTGCGGTTTGCACCGCCACATGGGCGCGGTGCGGACCCAGTTTCGGGCGATCGCTGGCCAGGCTGGCCGTGCAGCCCACACCGGCCGTTTGCCCCCCAGGCCGCGGCGGATCGCCACGCGCGCCCAGATCGAGCGAGCGCTGAAAAGCGGCCGCCGCCATGGCCCTGGCGGTGCGGGCGGAACAATACTTCTCTGGCGGCGAACCGAGCCAATCGGCCGTGGCCGCCGCCGAGTAAGGCACGACAGCCTCCAGTACGGTTCGCGATGCCCCAGGCACCGAGAGCAAGGCCGAAATGGCTCCGCTTCCCCCGCCCGTTACGGCCAACACCATTCCCAGCGACCTGTCATGCAAGGCCCGGACGAGCAGCGTGTTCTGGTCGAGGGGAGTGGTCATACGCCTGCCATTGTAGCCGCGGGCCAGCCGCCGGTCCTACCAAAGTGGCTCCGGCCTTACGATCGCAACCGCTGTTTGATCTCGGCCTGGCATTCGTCAGCCTTGATCCGCCATTGCTTGAGCGTGTCGCGGTCGCGGATGGTGACCGTGCCGTCTTGCAGCGTTTGGCTGTCAATGGTGATGCAGTAGGGCGTGCCGACTTCGTCCTGGCGGCGGTAGCGGCGGCCAACCGCGCCCTTTTCGTCGTAAAACACGTTAAAGTCCTGCTTCAACTCGCGGTAGATCTTTTGAGCGATCTCTGGCATGCCATCCTTCTTGACCAGCGGAAAAATGGCCGCCTTGATCGGAGCCAGCCGCGGGTGCAGCTTCAACACCGTGCGGGTTTGAGGCTTGCCGTTCTCGTCGGGCGCCGTGTCCTCGCAGTACGCCTCGCAGAGAAAGGCCAACGTGGCCCGATCGGCACCGGCGGAAGGCTCAATCACATGCGGCAAGTATCGATACTTTTCGTTGCGCTTGTTTTCTTTCGTATCAGCTAATCCACCTTCCACTGCTCTTGCCCACTGCTCTTCGTCGAAATAGTAGAAATCCTTGCCGCTGCCGCGATGCTTGGGCTTGCCGTCGGCGTCTTTTTCCACCTCCAGTGGCCGCGTTTTGGGGTCGAGCTTGCCCTCCATGTGGCTGCGCAGATCGAAGTCGCCCCGATGGGCGATGCCTTCCAGTTCGCCAAATTCGCCCGGCGGCAAGAAGGGAAAGCCATACTCAATATCGGCCGTGCCGGTGGAATAATGGCTCAACTCGTCGGGGTCGTGCTCGCGCAACCGCAAGCGCTCGTTCGACAGGCCCAGGTCGGTGTACCACTTCATGCGGCGGTCGCGCCAATACTGGTACCACTGCCGAGAGGAGTCGGGCCGGCAAAAAAATTCGATCTCCATCTGCTCGAACTCGCGCGAGCGGAAGGTGAAGTTGCGCGGCGTGATCTCGTTGCGGAAGGACTTGCCGACCTGCGCGATGCCAAAGGGAATCTTCACCCGCGTGCTGTCGGTGACGTTTTTGAAATTGACGAAAATGCCTTGGGCCGTTTCTGGCCGCAGGAAAACTTCCACATCCTGGCCGGCCAAGGCGCCAGCGTGGGACTTGAACATCAGGTTGTATTCCCGCGGTTCAATCAAGTCGCCGCCACACTGCGGACATGGTGTTTGCAGGCCCGTCGCGGCAAGCTGTTCGGTCGCGACATATTGCAGCAACTCCGTAATCGACAGCGGCTGATCGGGCGGATTTTCTTTGAGCCTTTGCGACAGCCACGAAAGTGTCACCTCTGGACTTCGGACCAAGGCTAGCCCAGGCGCGAGTTTCCGGCCTTTTGATTTTGCCCATTTGAGCAAGCTTGGCCCTTCCACGGCAATCAGGTCGCCCGTCACGAACGAACCGCAAGCTTCCGCGAGGGCATTGACCCAATCACTTGCGCGCAACATTTCCCACACATGGTCCGCGCGAAACAGCCGCTTGCACTGGCGGCAAGCCTGCATCATGTCGTGGAACAAATCGTAATGGCCCGAGCACTTCCAGACCTGCGGGTGCATGATGATCGTGCAGTCCAGGCCGGTCATTTCGTACGGTTCCGGCGCGCCGGGCAACGTGGCCAGGTCGTCGTGGCCGGTGACCATGTCGCGCCACCAGGCCTCTTTGATGTTGCGTTTAAGCTCCACGCCCAGGGGACCGTAGTCCCAAAAGCCGTTCAGGCCGCCGTAGATTTCGCTGGACTGAAACAGAAAACCCCGCCGTTTGCAGAGCGAAACAAGCTTGTCCATATCCATGAGGGAAACGCCGCGCAAGAATTGCCAAGTGATAAACCGTCGTTGCGGGATAGTTTACACAAGGAGGGCCGGATCGCCCATGAGGTTCGGCCTGGAGAGCGGGGCCGTGCGGTCTCTAAATGCATCGGCCGCGCCAACTCCGCTTGACAGCCACTATTACACTGTATAGTGTAATAGCGATGAAGGGAAACTTGCGCATGGCCAAACGAACGACAAAACCAATCCCCGCACCGTGTTCCGAAAAAGCCTGCCTGCGGGAGCGGCCACTAATTTCTGGCGGATGCGCGCTGGAGATGGAAGCCCTGTTCGCGGTGCTGGCGAATGACACGCGCCTGCGGCTGCTGCACGAGATGGCCCGAGGTGGCGAGGTTTGCGTGATCGACCTGGCGGCCGCGCTGGAAATGAAGCCGCAGGCCGTTTCCAACCAGTTGCAGCGTTTGCTTGACCGAAAGATCGTGGCCTGCCGCCGCGACGGAAACAACAGGCTCTATCGCATTCTGGACAACTGCGTAATGGTCCTCTTGGAACGCGGCCTGTGCCTGGTCGAGGAAACCGCGAAACGAAATGGTAAGCCGTAGTGTTACCTTATTTTTCCTTGCTTCAGGAGAATTGCGATGAAACGATTTCTAATGGCGGCGGCCGTGGCTCTGGCGGCCTGTTCCGCGCGGGAAGCCCGCGCGGCGAATGACGGCGATGCCGATGCCTGCTGCCGGGTATGCAAGGACTGCGAAAAGACCTGCTTGAAATGCGTGGCGGCTTGCCTCGACGAACTGGCGGGTGGCAAAGGCGACCGTCACGCTTGCATCCAGCTTTGCCTGGACTGCGCGGATATCTGCGGCACCTGCCAGAAGATCGCCGCCCGCGGCGGGCCGTTGGATGGCATCATCAGCGCGGCTTGCGCGCAAGCCTGCGAAAAGTGCTCGCAAGAGTGCGCCAAGCACAAAGACGACAAGGCCTGCCAGGCCTGTGCAGAGCAGTGCCGCAAGTGCGCCAAAGAGTGCCGAGAGCTGGGTAAGAAAGAATAAAAAGCGGCATCCATGCCGATCTGGCCGTCCGTGGCAAATACTCGGCCGCGCCGGGTGACATCGGGGGGCCAAGCAGGAAATTTGAGCCGCTTGTTAAGCGTCGGTGTCGATAGCCCGGCTCCTTCCGTGAAGCCGGGTTATCGGTGCTGGTTCTGATTGATTTGTTCGCGAGGATGAAAGGGGGCTTCGTCTGTTTCGACGAGGGGCCTATTCCGACAAACGGTCCAACAGTTTTCTGAACCGCGGCATGCGGCGGTCGAGGTAAGCCAGCCAGGCGGCCGGTTGCCAGATCTCCACGCACACCGCTGCTCCCACCACTAACAATTCGCCGCCCGCCGGCACCTGTAAAAATTCTCGAAATCCCTCCGGTATCAGCAGCCGCCCGCGCGCGGCCAACGGCACCGTGCGATGGCGGGTCGACAGCAACCGGCCCAACAACTGCACATCGGTCAATCGGCCATCCAGCTTGCCGGCTTTCATTTTGCTTTGCACCACATCCAATCCCTGGCTCAGCCGGGCTTGCCAAACCGCGGCGTTCCATAGGCTCAAGCAACCGGTACGCTCCTTGGCCAACACGCAGTCCTCCCCCTCCTTCGCCAGCCGCTCGGCCAGTTCCGGCGGCAGCGACAAGCGAAACCGCTCGTCCAGCGTCCGCTGAAACTCTCCCAGGATGAAATCGTGCTGCTCGGCGGACATACGGGCGTTGGGCCGGTTGGGCGACATGGCCTAAGCCATCCTGGTCGCCGGGTGATCCTCCGTGGCAATGAAAAGTTTGAAGTGAGTTGTTTGGGTTGATTTCCCACAAAAACTTGATTTGATCATCATTAGTGGGCTGATTTCCCACGGTCTGGGAATATACCAACTTCAGCATCGATTGCAACGCCCGCGGCAAAGATTCCGCCATACGCGGACAGGCGGCAACCGGGCGGGCCTGCTTGATCGTGCCGAGAGTCGGCATGGAAACGAACAATGCCTGCCGCAACCTTTAGAGGGTTGCGACAGGCATCGTTGCATATTGGGCCGGACAGGGCGCCACTGGCGGTTCGTCCGCCGGTGGCGCTACATGGCACTGGTGCCACTGGCGGACAAGCCGCCAGTGGCACCCATAAGTTAATCTTTGGCTCCGCCCTAGCCTTGGCTGGCGGCTGCGGCCACCGGCTTCTTGGACTTCTTCTTGAAGAACGGCTTGCGGCCAGACGGCGCACCGCCGCCCGACTTGTAGCCCCCTGGCTTGTAACCGCCGCTCTTGTGCCCGCCGAACTTGCGGCCTGGCTTTTGGCCGGCGGGCCGCTTGCCGCCCTCCGCGGTTTTCTCGGCTGGGCCGTTGTCCGCCTGGGCGAACTTGGGCTGGTCGGTGCCGACTTCGATCGACTGGCGGATCAGGCGTTCGATGGCCCGCAGATTGCCGCGCTCGTCGTGGTCGCAGAACGAAACCGCCTTGCCCGACGCGCCGGCCCGGGCGGTGCGCCCAATGCGGTGGACGTAGGTCTCGGCCTCGTGGGGAACATCGAAATTGAACACATGCGAAACTTCATCCACGTCGATGCCGCGCGAGGCGATATCGGTGGCGACCAACACCGGAACCGCGGCCGAGCGAAACTCCGCCAGTGCCCGGCTGCGGGCCCCTTGCGACTTATTGCCGTGAATGGCCGCCGCCTTCAGGCCGGCCTTCATCAGATCTTTCACCACGCGGTCGGCGCCATGCTTGGTGCGGGTGAAGACCAAAGTCCGGCCGCTGGCCGAGGTCCGCAGCAGATGCTTCAGCAGGGCGGGCTTGTTACGCTTGGCCACGAAGTACACGACCTGCTCGATCCGTTCAGCCGTGGTGGCCGCCGGCGCGACATGCACGCTGCGGGGGCTCTTCAAAATGGTGTTGGCCAGTTGGCGGATGTCGTCGGGCATGGTGGCCGAAAACAGCAGCGTTTGCCGCTGTTGCGGCAGCTTGGCCACAATCCGCCGGATGTCCGGCAGAAAGCCCATGTCGAGCATGCGGTCGGCTTCGTCCAACACCAGCATCTCCACGGCCCGCAGATCAACGTAGCCCTGGTTGATCAGGTCGAGCAAGCGGCCGGGCGTGGCCACCACGATATCGACACCCGCCTTCAGCGCCCGGACCTGCGGGTTTTGGTTGACCCCGCCGTAGATCATGGTGCTGCGCAGCGGAGCATTGCGGCCATAAGCCTTAAAGCTGTCGCTGATTTGCTGGGCTAGCTCGCGGGTGGGTGATAGGATCAACGCGCGAATCCGCCGCGGCTTTTTCTCGGCTGGCTGGCCTTGCGCCGGCGGGGCCGACAGCTTGTGCAAGATCGGCAAGGCAAAGGCGGCCGTCTTGCCGGTGCCGGTTTGGGCGCAGCCGAACAGGTCGTGCCCTTCCAGCACCAGCGGAATGGCTTGCGCTTGAATGGGGGTGGGAATGGTGTAACCCTCGGCCGTGACCGACCGCAGGATTGGGGCGGCGAGCCCCAGCGATTCAAAACTCATCAATTGATTCTTTCCAAGAACTTTTCCCGCGGTTGGCAAAAAGTCTTGCCAATCTCGTTGTCGGTGCGAACGGACACGCAGCAACAGCACGAGTCGCCTGGTAAGGGCAACGTGCCACAGCGATGCGGTCCTACAACTCGCGTGCCTCGCGCGGTCAACGGGCTATCGCCACGCCACACGGGGCGGGCAACGCCAATATTGACCCCGGCGAAGCGCCGCACACAGCTTACAAAGGCCGCACGGCACCGCGGGAGGGAGTTCTTCTAGGAGGGATCCAGGACGAAAGACGCCGGACGCGGGCCGCGTCCAATAAAAGCCATCGACACCTGGCGGTTATCCGATGGCTGACTGGCAGTTAGTCCACTGGATATGTCCGGCTTTGTTAGGGCCGGTAACAGAACTATACGCGATGAACGGCCATTCACCAAGTGCTCTATCCCATGAATTTGCCCGCAAATTCCCCCCCTGGCCAGCGACCGGCAACGCCACGCCAGCGATTATGCCGGATAAACAACCTGCCCGGCCCGCTGCATGATTGTTGGCGAAAAATCGCGCAGGGTGGGACGAGCGGATATCGGCTCCCCATTCATTCGCGGTTTATCCGCGATGTCCCACCAAGTCCGCGATTTTCCCGCCGGTTCCTATGCCAACTCCGCGATCGGCTGATGGTCCTCGATGATCCGCACGATTTCCCGCGGCAGGCCGCGGGTGACGCGCAGCTCGCTGGCGTCCAGCAAGGTGTGCAGCACTGTAGCCAGCAGATGGTGCGGCCGATACGGCATGCCGATAGCGCGGCCCGCCTGGCTGTCCGATTCGCCCACGATCTGGCCCATCTTCAGGCCGCCGCCCGACAGCAGCAGCGGCGTCAGTTCGCCGTAGTGGTCGCGTCCGCCGTCGCGATTGATGCGGGGGGTGCGCCCCATTTCGCCGGTCACGGCCAGCAGAATCTTGTCTTGTAGGCCGCGCTCATGGACGTCTTCGATAAAGGCCGCCACGGCATGATCGACCTGCGGAGCCAGCCATTCCATGCCCCCCATGTACTTGGGGCTGTTGCCGTTGGCGTGCATGTCCCAGCCGCAGTCCGAAACGGTCACAAACCCGCAACCAGCCTCGCACAGCCGCCGCGCCAGCAACATCTGCTTGCCGAGCAAATTGGTGGAGCGGTGCATGTCGTTCCAGCGCTGCGCCTCGGCATTGTTGAACAGGTGGCTGGTATCGTACCTGGCCAGGGTGGCCGGCGATTCCTGGGTCAGATCGAAGGCCGCCGCCACGCCGCGGGCGATCACGTCGAAGGCTTGCTGCTGGTACTTGCCAACGCCCTCAAACTGGCCGCTGGCATCCAGCCGCCGCCGCATTTGGTCTAGCCCGCTCAGCAACGAGCGGCGGTCGTCGAACCGCTCGCGGGGGAGCGTCAATTGCATGTTCTGCTTGATCTCGCCCCCGCCTTGCGGATCGAAGGCCCGGTAGTGGGCCGGTAAAGAACCGGGATCGGTCAGCGTGGGAAGGGCGCTGGTTTCAAAATTGCCGCGCAGCTTCAGGCCGGCCTCGACCGCCTCGGGCAGCACCAGCGTATTGCGGGGCGTGCCCAACGTGGGATGGTTGGTTCCCGCCACGCGGGCGTACACGGCGCTCATGGAGGCCTTCAGCTTGTTACCGCCGCTGACGACCTCTTGGTAGGTGTGGCCCGAGTTGTTCGATCCGTAAGAACGGACGATGGAAAAATGTTTCGTCAGCCGGGCCAACCGCGAGAAATGCCCGCCAAAGGTAATGCCCGGCAGATCGGTGGCGACCTCGCCAAATTGCGCCCTAATCTCCGACGGGGCCGACATCTTGGGGTCAAAAAACTCGATATGCGACGGGCCGCCTTGCAGAAACAGCAGCACCACCGATTTGTCGCGCACCAGCGAGACACGCTGGCCCGACTCCGCCGCCACGGCCCGCGCCGCCAACCAACCGGGCAGGTCCATCCCCCCCAGGCCAAGCGCCCCCAGCCCCAACGCTCCGACGCGCAGAAAATCGCGCCGCGCCAAGCCCTGGCAATTGCGGTCGGGTCGAGTATCGCTCAGCGTCAGCATCAGCAGCTCCCGCGAACAGGTGAAACTCCGCCCGCCATTATACGTCAACAACCGTTGATGCGAAAATGGCATTCTTTGCCGAGTTCGGATTCGTCGAGCCGAAACCCGATTAACCGCCCGCGGTGTGCTTAGAATAGTCCAGGTGCTACGTTAGACCGTCTCGAGCTGTTCCGATGTCCGACTCGCCCAAGCCTCCTGGAGTAGACAATGCCTGGCAGAATTGGCTGGTTCCTCATGTGGTGCGGATCACTGACGATTGGCTGTTTGGCGTCCACGCTGTTCGCCCAGTCCACGGAGCCTGGTCCGGAAAACTCCTCGATTGGCAAACCCATTTCCGCCATTGCACCCTTCGACGCGGAACAAGCGGGAGTCCATCAAGCGGCATGGGGTAAACACCTCGGCGTGGCGGTTGAATCGGCCAACTCGCTTGATATCAAGATGGTTCTCATTCCGCCCGGCGAATTTCAGATGGGGAGCAGCGACGAACAGGTTGAATCCGCACTGCGGTTGGCGGCGGAACTCAAGGTCGACGAAAACACCCGAAAACGGATTCGCGAGGGGGAACGGCCCCAACATCGAATGCGGATCGCCGATCCGTTTTTCCTGGCGGACACCGAGGTTACGATTGCCCAGTTTCGCAAGTTCGTCGAGGAGACTGGCTATCGGACTCAGGCGGAAGAGTTGCAAACGGGAAACTCCGCGGACCCCAACAAAGCCTCCGCCGATGAGCGAAACGGTTTCGATTGGCGTTCCCCCGGTTTCGCGCAACACGCGGACGCCGCGGTTTCGCAGGTTACGTGGAACGACGCGGTCGCCTTCTGCAACTGGTTAAGCAAGAAGGAAAGCCTGCCGGTCAGTTTTCGCGATGACGCGGAGGCGGGATGGGTGTTGCTGCCCCAGGCCAAGGGCTACCGACTTCCCACGGAGGCTGAATGGGAATACGCGGCTCGCGCCGGCACAAACACGCACTTTCACGCTGGCGACGACCCCGCGATTCTAGCGGACTATGGCTGGTTCGGGTTCGAATCGGGCAGCACACCCGTGCGAGTCGTCGGCTCAAAGTTGCCCAATGCATTCGGCCTGCACGACATGCACGGCAACGTCGGCGAATGGTGCCAGGATTTCTACGATCTTACGTCGTATCCCAAGCACTATGTCACGAGCCGCCCCGAACTAGACCCCCGATCGCGCCGCGTCATTCGTGGTGGCGACTGGTGGGGAAATGCCCTGCGATGCCGATCGGCGTTTCGAGGTTACGGAGATCAAATCACCCGCAGTGACGATCTTGGTTTTCGCCTGGCTCGTACACCGTAGGCCCGGCTACTTTCAAATTCGTACCAACGACTTCTGACCCTTCGACCTTCACGAGACCCGTACCGCTATCTGTCGTCAACAGTCTCCAGGCAAGGCTCCAACATGAAATATTGTCGCGCGGCACTCATCGTGGGATTGTCCTGCCTGGCCGCGGGCCTGCTGGCCGAAGAGCCTGCTCCATCCCCTTTAGGGAGCATGCTCAGCGAGGAGTTCGCCCAGGCTCGCGCGCGGCAAGGAATAGAAGAGAAGTTTAAGAATCATCTTCTCTATTCCGCCCGGCGATTTGAGGAGAGCCGCGGAGAGAAGACGTTTAGCGACAAGACGGGCAATTGCCGCTTGTCATGGGTCGAAAAACTGGTGCTGGCCCCACAAGACGCGATCGGCGCGGTGGATGACTTTACGCGAGAAATCTCCCAGGCGGCCTCCTCGGATAAAGACGTTCAGGATGTATTGGCCCTCATGGCGGCCCGGCTCGATGTACCCAAGCCCATAAGCGCAACGCGCGAAGCCCCTTCCGCCGATCCACTGGCCGAGCTGGCTGGCCTGGTGGGCCTGGTGAAACAATCACTGTTAGCGGCACAAGCGCCGCTGCCGCCGACGGAGTTAGCGGAACTGCGAACCTTGTTGTATGCCCAGACCACCGGAGAGTTGAAGTTTGGCCATTGCTTTGTCGACCAAGAAAAGGGCCGCCGGACCGCCGATCTCTTGGAGAAAATGGACCGACGCGCACTGGCCCAAGCGGCCCTCTCGCTGGCCGAGGTGCGCGATGAAAAGCTGCTGGCCGCCGTGGCGAGGATGAAAGCCGCCGTTGCCACGCCCCAGGTTGCCGGCGTGACCGGCGGATTGCATCAACGCTTGGAGACTCCCCACGGGCCCATTCTGGTCGGCGGCACCGAAGCGAACGAGTACAACCTTGACGAGATGGCCGATGTGGCGGTGCTGGTTGATCTGGGTGGGAACGACACCTACCTCGAAGGCACAACCACCGAGAAGCGGCCCGTCCTGATCGTGATCGACTTCGCGGGGGATGACGTCCATCGGGGTGAGCAGCCGGGCATTCAGGGAGGAGCAATTCTCGGTGCCTCGCTGCTGCTCGATCTGGCCGGAAACGACACTTACCACGCGGCCGATATCGCCCAAGGCTCGGCGCTTTGCGGCATTGGCGTTCTGCTGGACCTGGCGGGCGATGACCAGTATTTGGGCGACCGCCGTGTGCAAGGGCAGGCCACCGGCGGCTATGGGTTATTGCTCGACCGAACGGGCGACGACAAGTATCGCGCGGCGCTTCTGGCACAGGGTGTCGGCGGGCCGCTGGGCTGCGGAATGCTGGCCGATCTGGCGGGGGCCGATCATTACTTCGCGGGGGGCAAATACTCGGGTGGATACGACGATTCGCCTGGCTTTGGCGGCTGGTCGCAAGGTGTTGGTGTCGGCCCGCGAGGTGTCGCCAACGGAGGAATTGGCGTGCTGCTGGATGGCGGCGGCGATGATATCTACGAGGCGGACTACTTCAGCCACGGCGGCGGGTATTGGTTCGCGGCGGGAATTTGTCGGGACTTAGGCGGCAACGACCAGCGATTGGGAGCGACGCGCGAGAACTTCGACGGGACCGAACGAACCGTGCCCCGTTTCGTTCGCTGGGGGACTGGCTTTGGCTGCCACTATGCCGCCGGCTTCGTGCTGGATGATGAGGGGAACGATACTTATCAAGCCGATTTCGCCGCGGTTGCCTACGCTTGGGATGTGGCGGTGGCCGGCATCTGCGATCTGGCCGGCGACGACAAGTACCAGGCCGCCGCGGGCAGTGGCGTCTGCGAAGCCCACAACGCGGCGGTGGCGTTTCTGTATGACAAGCTGGGTAATGACGAATATCAAGGGGGCGTGGGCCGAACCGAGGAAAACACCGACTATCATCCCGATGGCGGCAGCGGCAATTACACGTTGCTGCTGGATGAATCGGGAGAAGACATCTATCCCGCTGAGATCAAGAACGGAGCGGAACAAACCCGCGGCTGGGCCGGAGCGATGCTTTTCGATAGGTGAAATCACGGCGATGGCAGTCCCGATGGTCCGCCCCCGGTTTTCGTCTTGCCATGCACCCCAGGATGTTTATACATTGTATATACGTTGAATATTCTCGCCTGGGAGGTGCGCATGATTAAGAACCTGACTCGGCATGGCAACAGTTGGGCGTTGGTGATCGACAAGCCGATCCTTGACTTGTTGAAGATCGATCCCACGGCACCGCTGGAGATCAGCACCGACGGCCAAACGCTGACGATAACGCCCGCGACGGACGCCAAGCGGCTGAAGGCCTTTCAAGCCGCTCTGAACAAGGTCAACACCAAGAACGGCCGGGCCTTGAAAAGGCTGGGGAAATAGGCGATGGAGCCGCGCCCGCGAGGACCGATCCTACTCCTGGCAACCAAGAACGCGGCCAATGTCAGCTTTCACCAGCCACTCGCATTTCCCGCTGGTAAGAAGCCCCGGCGGGGGCGATAATCGGGGAGGTTGATTGTTGGGGCCGGTTGCCCGGCCCGCGTGGGCCTTGAACTCGTGTGGGGCTTGAACTTTTGCCTGGGTGTGCCATGCCTACTTTTCGCGACCATCCCCTCTCTCGCCGCCACGTTCTACGCGGGTTGGGGGCGGCGATTTCCTTGCCCCTGCTGGATGCCATGTTGCCGCGGGCGTGGGCTGCGCCTTCGCAATATCGGCCGTTGGAAGAGTCTCTTGGCCCGCACCCGCGGCTGGTCTGCTGCTATGTACCCAACGGCGTGAATATCAAGGAATGGATGCCGGCGGATAGCGGGCCGGGGTATACGCTTTCTCCCACGTTGGAGACGCTGCGCGAGCATCGCCAGGACTTCACCGTGCTGTCGGGCTTAGGGCATCCGCATTCCGAAGGGGGCCACAGCGGGGCCGATACCTGGCTGACGGGTGCCCATTTGAAAGCCGTGCCGGGGGCCGACTACACCAACACCATTTCGGCCGACCAGGTGGTGGCGGAACTGCACGGCAAGCAGACGCGGTTTCCCTCGTTGCAGCTTTCCGATTCCTCGGGGACCGGCGGCGCTGGCCACAGCCATACGCTGTCGTTCGACCGGGGAGGGACGCCCCTGCCGGCCGAGAATTCGCCCAACCGGCTGTTCGAGCGGCTGTTTGTGCCCGACAGCGACAGCGACAGCGAGGCCACGCTGCGGCGCTACGCCGAAAGGCGTTCCATTCTCGATAGCGTTTTGGCCGAGGCCCAATCGTTGGACCGCCGCCTGGGCAAGGCCGACCAACGCAAGCTCGACGAATACCTCAACTCCGTCCGCGAGACCGAACAGCGGGTGGAACGCATGACCGCCTGGGTCGATGTCCCCAAGCCCCAGATCGACCCGCAAGGCTTGCAGCTTACCAGCCAGCCCGGCAACGCCCACGACCGGCCGATGTGGCTGGACGTAATGCTGGAGGTGTCTTACCTGGCTCTGCTGACCGACACCACGCGGGTGATCTCCTTCGAGTGGTCTCGCGAGGCGGGCGGCTACGGCGGCGGCGGAGAAAACCACCACGAGCTATCGCACCACGGCGGCGATGCCGGCATGTTGCAAAAGCTGGGGGTGATCGACCGCTTTCACCTGGAGCGGCTGGGCCGTTTTCTGTCATTCCTCAAATCCACCCGCGAGGGCGAGGGGAATATGCTGGACCAAACGCTGGTGCTGTACGGTTCTGGCATGAACTCGGGCGAAGGGGGAGACCACTCCCCCAAGAACCTGCCCACGCTGGTCGCCGGCGGCAAGCAGTTTGGACTGAAGCATGGGCAGCATCTGGCGTTCGACGCCGACCGCCACCCGCCGCTATCTAACGTGTTGTTGACGTTGATCCAAAAGATGGGGGTCGAGAGCGACAAATTCCAGGACGCCACCGGCACGCTGACGGGTTTGGTGTAGTTCAATCGTGATCTTCTCCTGGCTTCGCAACCGTCGCCGCCGCCAACGGCGGGCTGCCCCGTTCCCCAGCGAGTGGCAGCGGATTCTTGCCGAGAACGTGCGGCTCTATGCGCTGCTGACCGCCGAGGACCAGGAGAAGCTGCGCGAGCGGATCAAGATCTTCGTGCCGGAGAAGAAATGGGTCGGCTGTGCCGATCAGCCGATCAACGACGAAGTGCAAGTCACCATCGCCGCGCAGGCCTGCCTGTTGCTGTTGGGGGTGGAGGAGAGTTATTGCTTCGATGACTTGCTGAGCATTTTGGTCTACCCCAACACCTACACTCAGCCGCCGAAAATGCGGCAGCATCAACTGGTGGTGGAGGAGCAAGTCGCCACGCTGGGGGAGGCCTGGAAACGCGGCCCGATCGTGCTGACCTGGGCCGAGGCATTGCGCGGAGGCCGCCAGCCGCACGACGGGCATTTGCTGGTGATCCACGAGTTTGCCCACCATGTGGACGGGTTGGATGGCGACATGGACGGCACGCCGCCGCTGCGGACCTCGCCCGAGTACCACCGCTGGGACCATGTGGTGCGGGTGGAGTACAACCGGCTGGTCCGGCAAACGCAACAAGGCCGGGCCACGCTGTTGGACCAATACGGCGCATCGAGCCGGGCCGAATTCTTCGCGGTCGCCTCGGAATGTTTTTTTGGCCGCCCCCTGGAACTTCGCCAGCAACACACCGACCTGTACGAAATTCTGCAAAACCTCTACCGGCAAGACCCGGCGCAATGGCCGGGGTATGCGCAAGCCGCTGGGTAGCTGAATGAGCAATCAGCGGAGAAGCAGTCAGCTATCAGCTTAGGCGGCACCTGGTCGTGGCGAGGGGTGGCTGGATCAGCAGCGAAGCGAATGGCCCAGCGGAGTTGATGTAACCAACTGCGTTGGCCTGGGGAAGCGTTCATTGGCTATGCGGGCTGGAGCGCCGCTCCGCTAAGCCTTCCCGTTGGTCAGCCGCCAGCCACCCATGACCCCCTCGTCCCTCAAGTCTCAAGTCTCAAGCCTCAAGCCTCAAGTCTCAAGTCTCAAGTCTCACCCCTCTTCCCGTTGGTCAGCCGCCAGCCACCCATTGCCCCAGCTCGCGATCGACTCCGCTAGCTCGCCCTCTTTTATCCTTTCCTTCAGTCACGCGGCCCATCAACGGCCCCGAGGCAATGCGCTGTGCATGTTGGGCCGGCGGGTGGAACGTGGGGCGGCTTCCATTTCGGATTCGTAGTAGTCATCCGCCGGAGCGGGACCGACTTCGGTTTCATCGGTCATGATCTCCGACGATTGCCCGTCGATGATCTGCCCTTCATAGCCGGCGGCATGTTCCTCGTAGCCGGTGGAATACTCCGCGCCGACGCCGCTGAAGGCCGAGCCGTAGCGGTCGTCGATCCCCATGACGCTGGGGTCTTCGGCATACTCGGCGTACACCGGCGCGGTGTAGTCGTAAGGCGCACTGCACATGCAGCAACCCGACGATACCGCCGCTAACAGCACGGCCAGACTGGCCAAATAAGTCCGCGACATATCCCCACCTTTCCCGGCGTCCGCCGGCAACGTTCGGCCGATCCCGCATGTGGCACAACGGCACGCGGACCACCGAGGCAACTGCTCTCGGCGGCTGGCGGGCCTGACGGTATATTTCGGCCGATTAGGCGGCACAATCCGCACTTTTTTCCCAACCGGCACGGTTCACCGCGCAACCCGCCGCGAAATACCTGCCCGTTCTTCCCACTGTGTGCAGCTTATGGCGAGCACGATGCCAGCGGAGCGGCTGTCAGCTATCAGCTATCAGCCGCCGGCTTTTCGTCTTTCGCCTTTCGCCTTCATCCTTTCCCTGCTGCTCCTTGCCGCCCTTATCCGCTTGCCCGGCCTCGCCCGGCCGTTGCTGGGCAACTTTGCCACCAAGAACGTGGTCTATGCCATGATCGCCCGCAACTGGGCGCTGGGGCGGGCGGAGCTTTCGCGGCCGACGGTTGATCTGCTGGCGGAGGGCCAACGGGCCTGGCATTTGGTGGAGTGGCCGGCGTCGGCCTATGTGACCGGTGCGTTGTGGAAGGTGTGCGGCGGTTCGCTGGATGCCTGGGGCCGCGGCACATCGGTCGCCTGGAGCCTGTTGGCGGTGGCCTGGCTGTATTGGTTGGTGCGGCGGTGGCATGGCGAGACGGCGGCCCGCGGCGCGGCGGCCGTGTATGCGCTGTCGCCCGTCAGCCTGATCTACGGGCAAAGCTTTATGCTGGAGGCTTCCGTCGGCTGTCTTTCCATCGCGGCCTTCTGCGGTGTGCAGCGCTGGCTCGATAGCCGCCGCGGTATCTGGCTGGCCGCTGCCGCCGGCTGCCTGGCGCTGTTGTTTTTAACAAAAATCTACATGCTGGTGATATTGTTACCGCTGTTCGCGCTGGTGTGGCGAGCGGAGAAGCTGTCAGCTTTCAGCTTTCAGCTTTCAGCCTTTCGCCTTTCGCCTTTCGCCTTTCTCCTTCTGGCCTCCCTGCCTGCCATACTCTGGTACGCCAACACCTGGCATATCGCCGCGCCTAGTCGGGAATCCGCGGCTCGCGTTTATTATTCCATCCGTCACAGCGCGGGCGTACATGGCTTTCCCAGCCCGCTGTTGGCCCAGTTGGCGTTTTACCGGAAATTGCTGAGCGATCTGGCGGGCGTGGCCCTGACACCGGTTGGGTTGCTGCTGGCGGCGGCCGGTTTTTGGCATCGCGAGGGACGGCGTCACGCGGCCTGGCTGGCCAGCGTGGCCGTGTTGGTGGCGGCCTTGCCGCTGAAGTTCATGGAGATGAACTACTACCAACTGGTGATCTTGCCGCCACTGGCCGTGATGGCCGGGCTGGGCTGGGGGAAGATCCAGGAGTCGTGGCGGCTGGGACGTTGGGCCGTGGCGGGCCTGTTGCTGTTGGGCCTGTTGTTCACCGCCCGCTACGCCGCCCGGCCCGCCTTTGCCACGCCTGCCGAGGACCGCGGCGTACTGGCGGCGGCCGCGGCGCTGCAACGTCACGCGCCGGCTGGCGAACCGATCGTGACCCTGCACGGTTCCACGATCGACTTGCTGTACTATTGCGATCACCCCGGGTGGGCCCTGTCACCCGACGATCCCGACTTGCCGGCCCAACTAGCCGCATGCCAAAAACAAGGTGCCCGCTACCTGGTTGTCTGTGGACCCCAGGAACAGATCGACCGCGTCAGCCAACTAGAAGCCTTGTCTGGCGGCACCCTGCTGGAAGCCACGGACGAGTATCGGGTTTATCCGTTGGATTGAACGGGGCAAAAACAGACCGACATCTGATGCACCTGGCGCATTCGTTGGTAGGATAGAATGGTGGGGTTGCCGCATTGCCTGACAATTGGCGGGAGGTTCAGCATGTCGCGAGAAACGTTTATCAACGATGTCCGCCGCGCGGTGCGGATGGCGCGGCAGCCGGCATCTGTCCGGAGCGACATTTGGTTGACTCCAAGAGTCGTAGCGAATTTCCGTGAGAACGACTTTCAAGATGTCGATCCCGGTTTGTTGCACAACTTGGCCCGGGCGGTTGAGCAATTCCGCTCGGCCGCCAGCCGCGCAAGTTCAAATGGGCCAAGCAGCGATGAGCAGTACCAAGAGGGATTGCAATCACTAAACCAGCTTGAAGCCGCCGTACACGACATCGTGGCCCCTGAGTGGACGCACGCGGTGCATGGCATGGTGGACGCCGTGGAGACCTGGGCCAAGGAACAGCACTGGCATGTGCGGCGAGATTCCAAGATGGTAACGGACACGCTGCTGGGCACCTACCCGCTGCCCAGGCTGACGATCCGCACGGCGGACCATCAATTCATTTTGGAACCGATCACCCGCTTTGCGCCGGGCAGCTCCGGTGTTGTTGACATCCTCTCGGTGCCCAGCTTGCATTCCGTCCCGGTGACGCGGGATGAGAAAAATCAATGGCGGCTGTGGATTCCGGAGAACTCCTCCCAACGCCAGCCGTTCGATTCGCGGACGTTCATCAGGACGCTGGCTTCCTTGGGACAGAAGGAAGAATGAATCGCGCCGACGCGTTTTATCGGCTCGAAGAGGTTGCCGGTGAACATGCGGCGGCCACCGTTTCCATTGCGGCATTCAGAACCGCCCTGGCCCAGTCGCCCGCGCTGCTGGCCAATACCCGGCTGGAACAAGCGGACTTCGCACGGCTTTCAAACAATCTTGAGCTTACGTTCCTGGTTCGTCCGTTCGCCCGGTTTGAAGGCGTGTTGCGGGACTATTGGCTGGCGAAAATCCGCCCGTCCAAGCCCGTCATGGAGATCTTGGTGGACCGCATCGCCGACCGGCTGGCAATCCCCAGTGCCTGGGTTGACGACGTCCATCATGTCCGCGAGATTCGCAACGATTTCATCCATCATGACATGGCGGCAACGATGATTGGCTTTGACGAAGCCAAGAGCCGGCTGGCCCGCTACACCAGCCGGCTGCCGATTGTCTGGTAGCATCCACGGGCCAAAACCAAGGCTGCTCTCTGCCGCCCCAGCCTGAAGGGCCAGGTCTAACTCGCGCGGGGTAACGCCTTCGTATAAACGCCGGATTCCCAAGTCTTCCGCGATGGACGATTATTCCTGTCGGCCCGTGGCGGGAGGCTTCCGAACGCGGTAGCCTGTGGAAGGCGACGAAGTTGGAAGTACGCAACAAGCGATGTTCAAGCGAAAAGATCTGCCGAGGGCCGCCATCGAAGGGGTCGTCTTGTATCTGGGAGCTAGTGCCGCATTCTTCAGCGTACCCTTCTTCATCAAATGGAATGATTTGAGCGTTTCTGGGGGCCAGCAATTCGGCCTCATCCTCATGTTCCTCTGGCTTGGGCTAGGCCTCGTCCATTTTGTAACGGCGGTGATGAACCTTGCTAGTCGGCCGCGTCGGTCCGCATGGCTTCTCCTTCTGTTGCCGATCCCCATCTCACTGGCCGCGTTCGGCCTATTGGGGCTCTTTGCTTACTGAGAAGGGGAGCGGTTTCGACGTCCTTGGAACGAGCGTAGCCACAGGCGGCCAGCTTTCCATTTTTTGTCGCGCGACGAAAAGTTGCCCGATTATTGGCTAACCCTCATAATCTCGGCCTGCGGTGGCTACCAAGGTTTTCTGGCCAGGCTGGCGGGCGAGCCATGATTGAAATTAGCGAGGATTTTGTCGAAGCCGCCGCGCCCAATGTCGATGCGGCCAAGAACGGGCGGGGGCTGGTACTGAAGAATAAATTCCTGGCCTTGCATCGCTCGGCCGACGAGACGCTGCTGTTCGGCCAATGCCAGGGGAGCGGCAAGCAGCCTTACTTGTGCTCGGCCGATTTCGCCGCGCCGGCAGCGCCCGTCTATCGCTGCAATTGCCCCAGCCGGCAGTTTCCGTGCAAGCACTCGCTGGGGCTGCTGTTTGCCTACGCCCAGGGAAAGAAATTCACCCCGGCCGACGTTCCGGAGGAACTTTCCGCCAAGCGCGAAAAATCGGCGGCGAGGGTGGAGAAGAAAAAAGAAGCGGCCGACAAGCCCAAGGTGGTCAACAAAGGGGCGCTGGCCAAAAAGATCAAAGCCCAGTTGGAAGGAATCGACCATCTGCAAAAACTAACGTTCGACCTGGTGCGGCTGGGGATTGGCAACATGAATGCCAAGAGCGCGCACGAGGTCGAGGAGCAAGCCAAGCAACTGGGCAATGCCTTCTTGCCCGGCGCACAGGCCGCGCTGCACAACTATACGCGGCTGTTTCAGACCGACCGGGGCGAGGAACTGCCGGCCAAGGAGCGCGAGGCGGTCTACAGCGATGCGCTCGACCAGTTGGGCCGGCTGCATTCGCTGGCCAGGCAAGGCCGCGCCTACCTGCAGCGGCGGCTGGAGGATGCCGACCTCAAGCCAGAGACAGAGACCGGCATCGCCGCCTGGCTGGGGCAGGCCTGGCAACTGCGCGAGCTGAAAGAGGCGGGCCTGGCGCAGGCGAATGTGGAACTGGTGCAATTGGCGTTTAACTCGCACGATGATGTGGCCCGCCAGGAGTTTGTCGATAGCGGCATCTGGATCAACCTGGCAACCGGTGCCATTCAGATCACGCAAAACTTTCGCCCTTACAAAGCGGTCAAATACATCAAGAGCGACGACAGTTTCTTTCAGGTGGCGCAAGTGGCCGAGTTGTGCGTCTACCCTGGCGGCATGAACCCCCGCATCCGCTGGGACGGGCTGGCCGCGCGGCCGCTGGAGCCAGTCGATCTGCAACGGGTGCGCAGCCTGGGCCGAGCCGATTTTTCCGCCGTGGTGAAAGAGGTCAAGTCGCACATCAAGGGGCCCTTGGCCGACAAACAGCCGGTGTTCGCCTTGAACTTCCGCCGCATCGGCCAGATCGACGGCGCGCTGGTGGCCGAGGATGCCCAGGGGGAACGGCTGGTGCTGGCCGATGCCGGCATGAGCGAAGAGCCCCCCAGTTGCCACCTGCTGCCGCTGTTGCCGCCGGCCTTGTTTGCCGACCAAACGTTGGTGGCCCGCTTCCGGCACGATCTGGACAGCCGCCAACTGCGCATCAAACCGCTGAGCCTTGTGACCACCACCGGAATCATCCGCCTGACCCTATGAGCATTCCCGTCCTGACGCAGGTGTACGACGAAGTCCGCCGCCTGGCGATTGCCGGCAGCGCCGTCGCGCCGGGCGACTTCCGCCTGAAGAAGCTGATCGCCCCGTTGGAACAGGCCGGGCAGAAAGCCCCGGTCTTCGCCAAGCTGGCCCAAGCCGCCAGGCAACTTGTCGAGAGTACCGACAAGACCTCGGCCGAGGCGCTGCTGGAACTAAGCACGCTGGTCAACGCCATTCTCTACACACAAGGAGAAACCGGCATCAAGGGGACGCTGGAGCCGGTTAAGACCGTCGATCTGGGGTTGAGCGTCACGCAGACTTCCGCCCGCGTGTTGAAGCCGCTGCTGGAGGCGCTCACCAGCACCGGCTCGGGCCGAATGGAAATCATTCAAGAAGCGCACCAGCGGGGCGCCTTTGCCGACCTGCGATTGATCAAGGCGGTCATCGGGGCGCTGGACGATACGTACTCGGAGATCGCCGATTTTGTCGGCGAGCAGATTCTGCCGATGTACGGGCAGGCCATTTTGCCGGAACTGCGGGCCCGGTTCGACCCCAAGGGGCGCGGCGGCAACGTGCGCAGGCTGGTCTTGATGCACAAGTTAGACCCCGCGGGGACGCGGGACACGGTCCAGCGGGCGCTGGAAGAAGGATCCAAGGAGGTCAAGGTCGGTGCCATCGAGTGCCTGGGAGAATCGCCCGACGATGTGGCCTTCTTGCTCGACCAGGCCAAGTCGAAGAACAAGGAGGTGCGGGGGGCGGCCTTGCGGGGGCTTTCACGATCGAACAGCCCAGAGGCGGTCGCCGCGCTGCGGACGGCATTCACCGGCAAGGATATTGGTTTGGCCATCGTGCCGCTGAGGGAGAGCCAAAGCCCCGAACTGCTGCGGGCGATCTTGGAGGCGGCGGAGGCGCAGTTCAACTTGCTGTTGGACGGCAAGAAAAAGGACAAGAAGGAAGTCGAGCAGCAGGGAGAGCGGTTCGTATCGCAACTGGAATGCCTGCGCGATCGCGACGACAAGCTGACGGAAAAGTTTCTCTTGGCTTGCTTTGAACGGCGGGAAGAACTGTCGGCCATCAAGGGGGATGTCAGCGGGCAAGACATTCAGGAGCGGCTGGTGGCGACCATGGCTGCCGGATCGAAACGAACAAAGGCCGCGCTGGCCGAGGCCCATACTTCGCTTTCTAGCCGTGAATTGTCAGACGCCTTTAGGGCGGCCTGGCAGGCCTGGTCTCCCGCGCAAGTCTACGACGAGTTTAGTCCCTATCTGGCATTGCCGGGGGGCAAGAAGCCTAAGCGCGGAGACGCCGCGGAGAAACGGGCGGAAATCGTCGAAGCCGTGGGGGAAGATGGACATTGGCGGCGTTACTTTTCTTCTAGCCATGCCAGGGCGGGCGACGGCCAACGCCAGAAGTTCGATCCCCGCTGGCTCGATTTGGCGGTTGAGCAGCAGGAACTGGAACTGGTACAAGCGTTGGCGAAGCCGGGCCATGCGGCGGCCGGTGAGTTTTTGGCCCATGCCTGCGCCGAAATGTTGAATAAACTCAAAAGCCCCTGGGAGTTGAGCGGAATCCTCGGCACGATGATCGAAATGCAGCACCCGGCCGCCACCGATTTGCTCATCGCGGCCATCGCCAAGACCACCAAGGGAACGCACGCCTACGGCCTCTACTCGCTAGGCCAGCTCATTCCTCATCTGCCCAAGTCGGCCTTGCCCGCGCTAGAAGCCCTGCTCCCCACGCTGCCCGACAAAGCCGTCGATACGCTGCTGGACTACGTAACGCAACTGAAGAACAAGGAAGAATGACGATTGCCGAATGGGCTGTGGGAGAGATTGACCACGAATGGATTTATCGCAATGAAGATCGTCGAAGATGCTGGGGAAAACCACGAATCGAACGAATGAGACTATTGCGGTGGAGCGTGCCACCAGACCGCACACTCATGGCCTCGATGGAGCAAACCGCCGATCCCGAATCCTATTCGTTAGATTCGTTTGATTCGTGGTTCTCCAAAATTTGCGAGCAGAAGCGACAAGTGCCGGCCTAGGCTTTGTGGCAATTGCCGTGGAGCGGTGAAGATCATTGCAGATGCTGGGGAGAACCACGAATCGAACGAATCTAACGAATGAGATTATTGCGGTGGAGCGTGCCTTGCATAATCAAGCTCCTGGCGTCGATAGCGAGCAGCGTCGATCCCAAAATCCTATTCGTTGGATTCGTGGTTCACCATTTTTTGACACGGAATTCGCGACAACTGAGAATCGGGGGAGCGGTGACGGACCTCATTTACAAGGACGAGGCGTATGCGATCGTCGGAGCCTGCTTCGAAGTCTACAATGACAAGGGCAGCGGGTTCTTGGAGGGTGTCTACCAAGAATGCCTGGAGATCGAATTCTCACTTCGGGCCATTCCGTTCAGGCAACACGCGGAACTCATGTTGACGTACAAGGGGCGGGTGCTGCGGAAGAGCTATCAGCCCGACTTCGAGTGCTTCAATAAGATCATTGTCGAAATCAAAGCAGTGTCACAACTTACCGACGACCACCGCGCGCAGGTACACAACTACTTAAAGGCAACCGGCCACCGCCTGGGTCTGTTAGTCAACTTTGGATCGAGAACGACCCTTGAGTACGAGCGCATCGTTCGGTGACAAAGGGACCGTGCTTGATATTGGAACGGAATGACAACAGTGCAAATCCGCAAGTTTAATGCACTTGCAGCCACATTGGTGAGAACCACGAATCCAACGAATCTAACGAATGAGTCATTTTGCAGTGAAGCGTGGCAAGCATAATCAGGCCCCTGGTGTCGATGGAGAGTCGCGCCAATCCCAAAATCCTATTCGTTAGATTCGTTCGATTCGTGGTTTTCCATACTGTGCGGGCAGAAACAAGAAATGCCGTCTTTGGCTTTGTGGCAATTGTCCAGAACGGATGAAACGTGGTTAAGCCGTTTTAAGATGCTGAGGAGAACCACGAATCCAACGAATCTAACGAATGAGTTGTCTTGCCGTGAAGCGTGTCATGCTTGATCGGGCTGCGGGCGTCGATGGAGAGTCGCGCCGATACGAAAATCCTATTCGTTAGATTCGTTCGATTCGTGGTCCTCACCGCCGGCTATTTGTGGCCTCTGCAATGATTTCGTCCGACCCCACCTTAAAACCCTCGTAATACAGGCTTAACCCGCATGGCTAAAAAGTCCGCGAATGACGACAAAGGCATGGGCGATGGCGATTTGCGTGCCCCGGCGGAGACGTTGTATGCCGAGGAGATCGCCGCGCTGGTGGCCGACGACAAGCACGACAGGCCCCCTGGCTGGAAGATGTCGGCCAGGGCCGTGCATACTTACATTTGCGGCGGCAAGGCGGGCAAGCTGGAGATTAAGCCCAAGTATATTGGCCACCCGCGGCTGGTGGAGATCGCCATTTCCACGCTGATTACCGACCGTTCGCTGCTACTGATTGGCGAGCCGGGGACGGCCAAGTCGTGGCTTTCGGAGCATCTGGCGGCGGCCATCAACGGCGACTCGACCAAGGTGGTGCAAGGGACGGCCGGCACGACCGAGGAACAGATCCGCTACACCTGGAACTACGCCATGCTCATCGCGCATGGTCCCAGTCCGCAGGCGCTAATCAAAAGCCCCGTGTTTCGCGCCATGGAGAGCGGCACGCTGGCCCGCTTTGAGGAGATCACACGCTGCGCGTCGGAAGTGCAAGACGCCTTGATTTCGCTGTTGTCCGAGAAGCGGCTGAGCGTGCCGGAGTTGCTGACGGAAGTCC
This sequence comes from Pirellulales bacterium, assembly GCA_050247075.1. Classification (GTDB taxonomy): domain Bacteria; phylum Planctomycetota; class Planctomycetia; order Pirellulales; family JBFWUW01; genus JBFWUW01. Next base: position 75,189 of record JBFWUW010000015.1, read on the forward strand.
CCGCTCGGAAGGGCTTTTCCATCATTGCCACGGCCAACACCCGCGACCGCGGGGTGAACGATATGTCGGCGGCCCTTAAGCGGCGGTTCAATATCGTCGTGCTGCCCAGCCCCGGCACGCTGGAGACCGAGGTCGATATCGTCCGCCGCCGCGTTCGCGAGCTGGCTGTCAGCCTCGATCTGAAGGCCGAAGTTCCCACGGACGAAGCGGTGGAGAAGGTTGTGACCATCTTCCGCGAGTTGCGCATCGGGCAGACGCTAGACGGCAAGAACAAGCTCAAGACACCTTCGGGCGTGCTCTCCACGGCCGAGGCGATTTCCGTGCTGGCCAACAGCATGGCCTTGGCGGCCAGTTTTGGGTCGGGCCAGGTTGCCGTGCACGACCTGGCGGCCGGCTTGCAAGGCTCGATCGTCAAGGACGAGGAGAAGGACCGCGGCACCTGGCAAGAGTACCTGACCAACGTGCTGAAGAAGCGCGGCGCCGAGTGGCGGCCGTTGTTCAACGCTTGCGCGGAGCACAACGCGTGAGCTGGCGGATCAACGTCTTTGGCGTGCGGCATCTCTCGCCGATGGGCGCCTGGCAGTTACGCGGCTATTTGCAGCAGCTTCGCCCGGAGATTGTATTGATCGAGGGCCTCAACGACGCCAACGGCCTGATCCCCGACATGACCCGCGCGGCCACGCGCCCGCCAATCGCCATTCTGGCCTACACCGACACGCTGCCCGTCCGCACGCTGGTCTATCCGCTGGCGGCCTACAGCCCCGAGTACCAGGCCATTCGCTGGGCCAAGCAGAACAAGGCGGCGGTGGAGTTTATCGACCTGTCGTCGGAACATTTCCTGGGCCTGCAAGACGTGGAGTACGAACTGCTGGAACGCACGCGGCGCGAAGCGGCCGAGCGCGCCAAGGAACCGCCCGCCGAGGAAGAACCGGAGCCGTCGATCGCCGTGCCAGAGCCGCGGCGATCGCTCTACGAGCGCTGCGCCGAACTGGCGGGCGAGAACGACTACGAAACCTATTGGGAACGCCACTACGAGCACAACGCCGCCGAAGGCAGCTATCGCCTGGCGTCGTATGAGTTTGGACTGGCCTTGCGCGAATTGGAGGAAGACACGCCGCGGTGGCGGGCTGAGAACCTCGTCCGCGAGGCTTTCATGCGGCGGAGAATTGAAGAAGCCATCGCCGCCGGCTATGCGCCCGACAAGATCGTGGCGGTGGTGGGCGCCTTTCATGCGCCGGTGCTATGCGGCGACTATCCCGCCATGACCGACGACGAGCTGGCCTCGCTGCGCAGTAGGTCGAGCCAGCTCACACTGATGCCGTATTCTTACTTCAAGCTCTCCTCGCAGTCGGGCTACGGGGCGGGCAACCGGGCACCCGCCTATTACGAGCTGCTATGGCAAGCGCTGGAACGGGGCGAGTTCCACGATTTGGCCAGCGGCTATCTGTCGCGGGTGGCGCGGCACCTGCGTGAGGGCGGCACCCACCGTTCCACCGCCGAAGTCATCGACGGCGTGCGTCTGGCCCGCACGCTTTCGGCCCTCAAGCAAGGGCTGGCCCCCACCTTGGCCGACTTGCGCGACGCGGCCGTGACCTTGCTGGGCCAAGGGGAACTGGCCTCCATCAAAGATGCCTTGGTGAAGGTGGACGTGGGGACTGCCATCGGCGAGCTGCCCAAGGGAGTTAGCCAGACCTCGATTCAGCAAGACTTTGAGCGCGAACTGGCGCGGCTAAAGCTGGAAAAATACAAGACCGGCGTGCCGCAAGAAATGGTCTTGGACCTGCGCGAGAACCGCCAGGCGAAGTCGGCCGAGGCGGCCTTTTTGGACCTGTCGCGGTCGTCGTTCTTTCACCGGTTGCGCGTGTTGGAAATTGGCTTTGCCCAGCCCGTGGCCACTCGCGAGCAAGCCACCAACTGGAAGGAAAAGTGGGCCTTGCAGTGGACGCCCGAGAGCGAGATCGCCCTGGTCGAGGCGGTCTTGCTGGGCGAGACGGTGGAGCTGGCCACGGCCTACAAGTTCAAGACGCTGTTGGAGAAATGCGGTTCGATCGACGCCGCCGCGAGCATGGTCGGCGATGCCTGCCAGTGCGGGTTGATGAAGTCGATGGAACTGGCCCGGCAACGGCTGCAAGAACTGGCCGCCACCAGCAGCGACTTCACGCCCATCGCCCACGCGGCCTGGCGGTTGGGCCTGGTGGCGCGGTACGGCGATGTCCGCAAGTTTGATGCTGCCCCGCTGCTGCCGCTGGTGGATGAACTGTTTGTGCAAGGGGCGCTGGCCCTGTTTGCCTCGGCCAATTGCGACATCGAGGCGGCCAAAGCCATGTTGGCCGGCATGGACGATCTCAACCGGACGGGCTTGGAGTTTCACGACCGCGTGGACGAAAGCCTGTGGATTGCCCAGTTGCAGCGGCTGGCCGATGCCGACGACCGCAACCCGCTGCTGTCGGGCTATGCCTGCGCCATCTTGTTGGAGCGGGGCCTGATGGCCAACGACGAATTGGCCCGCGAGGTTTCTCGCCGCATCTCGCCGGGGGTGCCGGCCGACCTGGGAGCCGGCTGGTTTGAAGGGCTGGCCCGCCGCAACCGCTACGCGCTGTTGGCGCGGCAGACGCTGTGGGAACAGCTTGCCAGCTATATCGCCTCGCTGGACGACGACCAATTCAAGCGGGCGCTGGTCTTTTTGCGGCGTGCCTTTGGCGGCTTTAGCGCCAACGAAAAGCGGCACATCGCCGAGAACCTGGGCCAGCATTGGGGCCTGAACGCCGACACCGCCAGCGAGCTGATCGAAAAGCCCCTCACGGAGACCGAGGAAAAAACGCTGGACGACATCAACGATTTCGACTTTGGCGATTTGTGAACCAACCATGAGCACCACCTTCACCCCCGAACAACTCACCCGTTGGCGGCTGATTCTGGGGAAGGACTCGCAAGAGCCGTTGGCGGGCATGTGCCCCGGCGGTTGCGGGCTTTCCGCCGAGCAGCAAGAGATGGATGAAGCCTTGGAGGCCATTTACGGCGGCGACAGCCAGGAAGAGATCAGCCGCGAGGAGTGGGAAACGGCCAAGCCGGGGAGCAAGCATGGCGCGGTTAAGGGGCGGTCGTTTCCGCGGGTGGCCCGCTGGCTCGACCAGATTCGCAACTTTTTTCCCTCTGACTGCGTGGTGCTGCTGCAAAAAGACGCCATCGAGCGGCGGGGCATGAAGGAACTGCTGCTTGAGCCGGAGATGCTGGCCAAGGTAGAACCTTCCATCGACCTGGCCAGCACGGTGCTGTCGCTCAAGAACCTGGTGCCGGAAAAGGCCAAGGCGACCGCCCGCGAGCTGGTCCGCAAGGTGGTGGAGGAATTGCGGAAACGGTTGGAAAGCAAGTTCGCGCAGGCCATTCGCGGTTCGTTGGACCGCAACCGGTACAGCCCGTTTCGCAGTTTGCCCAACCTCGATTGGAAGCGGACCATCCGCCGCAATCTCAAGAACTACAATCCGGAATTGCAGTCGATCATTCCGGAGCACACGTTTTTCTTCAGCCGCCAACAACGGCAGGCCGAGTGGAACGTGATCATCGCCATGGACCAGTCGGGCTCGATGCATGCCTCGCTGATTTACGGCGGCATCATGGGGGCCATTCTGGCCAGCATGCCGGCCGTGGAGACGCATGTGGTGGCCTTCAACCACGAGGACATCGTCGATCTGACGGAACATTGCTCGGACCCGGTCGATCTGCTGTTTGGCGTACAACTGGGCGGTGCCGAGGACTATTGGAAAGCCACCTGCTACTGCGAGCGGTTCATGCACACGCCCGCCAAAACGCTGTACATTTTGCTGGCCGACCTGCACGACACCAGCCCCAACGAGGGCCGCTTCGTCAAACGGATGGAGTACCTGCTGGAGAGCGGCGTCAAAGCCATCGGCCTGTTGGCCATCTCCGACCAAGGCCAGCCCTCTTACAACGCCGACCTGGCGGAAAAGCTGGCCAAGCTCGGCATGCCCTGCTTCGGCTGCATCCCCGACAAGCTGCCCGACATGCTAGCCGCCGTGCTCAAAGGGCAAGATTTGCACAAATTCGCGGAGGGTGCGAGGTTGAAGTGAGAGGCCAAGTGGAGAAGCGGACGACGGAGAAGCAATCAGCGGAAAATCCGCCAGGCGTTATTGCGGGCGGCGGCTAAATCAGAAGAATGAGTGAGCGCGTTCGACAATTCCTCACCTCTTTGAACACCATGGCCAAACCCAAGAAGAAGCTGACCTCCGCCCAGCGCGCCTTTCGGCGCAAGCGGCGGAAGGAAACGATGATTATCTTCATCAACGGCAAGCAAAAGCGCGTCCCGCGCCCCCCCACGCTGAAGGAATTCGAAGAAGAAGAACGCATGCTCCGCTCGGCCGATCCGATCTGGCTGCTGCAGAACGGGATGTATGAGTATCTCGATCGGGCGGACGACGATTTCCCCCGAATTTTCCAAGAAAATCCGCGGCCCGATGACGCTACGGCTGAACGCGACTACGACATTCCGTTTTAGGCGTTTGTCGGTGGCTGCAATTTTGCCTCGCTGTTCCGCCGCTATTCCATCGCCATCGGGTCGGCGTATTTCTCCAGCAGCTCTGGCGAAATTTTGATTCCCAAGCCGGGCGTGTCGGGCGGGGCTAGACGGCCGTGGTCGTAGCGTAGCGGCGTGGTAAGGACGTCCCCTTGCAACATGCCGGGCCCGATCAGGTCGGAAGGGAGCGTGAGCTGCCGGATCGAGGCCCCCAAATGCAACTGGGCCAGCGTACCCGGCCCCAGTTCCACCGTGCTGCCCAACAGCAGGCCCACGCCGGCCGTTTGGGCCAGGTCGGCCACCAGCCGCGCCGGCCCAATGCCGCCGCTGTTGGTGGTGGCGATGTTGAAAGCGTCCAGCGAATCGTGCTTGAGGTATTCCAAAGCGGCGGCCGGCGTGCTGACATGTTCCAGCAACGGCACCTGGACCAGCTTGCGCAGGCGGGCCAGATCCTCGGCCCCGCGGCCGGCGACGGGCGTCTCCACGCCGTCCAGTTCAAAGCGTTGCAAGCGGCGGATGTTGCGCACCGCCTGTTCAAAATTCCAGCCTTCGTTGGGATCAAGCTTGATACTGGCCCCAGTTCCGGCCGCCTCCCGCAAGGCCGCCAGGCGGGCTTCGTCCAAGTCAAAATCGACGCCCACCTTGAGCTTGAAAGCGTCAAAGCCCTCGGCGACTTTTTGCTTGATCTCCTCGCGGAGCAGTTTGAGATCGTCGCGAATGTACGCCACCCACGACACCCGCACCGCCGGCCGCTGCCGGCCCCCCAATAACTGGTAGACCGGCACGCCCGCCTGTTGGCCTTGCAGGTCGTGGCACAGCATGTCGGCGGCGCAGCGGGCCGCCTGATTGGGCGCGGACGATTCGTCCTTGGGAAAGGCCTCGTCGAAATCGGCATGCAGCGACTGCACATCGAAGGGATCGCGGCCGATGAGAAATTTTTCCAGCCGTTCGCGATAGGCACCCAGCGCCGGGTAGTCCTCCGGCTCCACATCGGACATTTCTCCCCAACCGGCCAGGCCGCTATCGCTGGTGGCTTTCACCATGATATAGCGAGAAACTTCCACCTTGCCGCGTGCCTCGCCCCCGGCCTTCGCGATTTGCGTGGCATACAACCGCGGCACGGCCACGGCATGCAGTTGAACGTGCGTGATTTTCATGGGGTGTCCTGAAGTATCGTCGCGTTTCGCTCCGCGAAACTGCGCCGGCCGTGAGGGGTGGGGATTGGAAATAGGGAACGGTCTTACCAACGGAAACCGTCGGACGGTCTTTGGACAATGATAAGCTGTCGCGCCTTCCACCCGACGCCTTTTCGCGGAGCGAAAAGCGACATTAATTGATTCGTCGTCTCGGGACGCCCGCTACAAGTTGTTCGATTCCTCTTGGGAAACATTCCGTTGGTCCAGCGACCGGGTGCAATCTATCAGCAGCCAGCAAAGTCCGCTGCCGATATAGGCGGCGGCCAGCAGAATGAAAACGGGTGTGTAGTTAAAGGATTCGACCGGTCCGGCTGGTCCCGGCGACACGGTCTTGAAGTACTCGACGATTTTGCCGATCACCAGCACCATCACCACGCCGCCGACCGTGCCAGAGGTGTTGATGATACTGAAGACGGGGGCGGTGTACTTGCCGGCGATGTCGGTGCATGCGCCCCACACGGTGGGCTGGCCCATGTCGAAGAAGAACTTCACCGCGAACAAGGCCAGCGCCGCCCCCACGGCCGATTGTTGCGAGATGACCGCTACCAATAAGGCCGCCGCCAACACGGGACAAGTACCGCCAACGATGCTTCTCGCCCAGCGGCGTCCTACCGCGCGTATCAACATATCGTTCAAGAATCCCCCCAACATGCCGCCAAACGCCCCGCCCCACAACGGCAACGTGGCCAGCCCGCCCGCCAGCGCGATGTTCAGGCCCTTGGCATTCAAGAAATACTCGCCCAGGTAGATGGAGTAAAAGCTATCCGCCCCCGCCGCCAGGAATTGCATGACGACAATCATCAGCACGTTGCGGTCGGTCAGCAGCCGCCGCCACGGTACGGCATGCTTGCCGGTCGCGACTGGCAAGCGGCCTTGGTCGATGATGGCCCGCTCGGCGTCGTTGACTCGCTTGTCTTCTTGCGGCGAATTGCGAAACAGCCACAAGAAGAGCACGGCCAAGGCCACGCCGACGGCCGACAGCACCACCAGCGCCGACTGCCAATGCAAGCCGCACCAGCCGATCAACACCGTGGCAAACAGAAACGGCGACATGGCCCCACCCGCCCGGCCAAAAAACGACGCTACCCAGCCCTGCAAAAACGTGCGAATACGCGCCGGAAACCAAACTTGCGAGACCTTGGACAAGGTCGGGTAGCAACCCGCCTGCGACAGGCCCATCACAAACCGCTGCCCCCATAAAAACGGGGGAACAGCCAGCGAAAAATTAATCGACAGCCAAGGAATGCGCAGGGCCACTTGTTGCTTCCACAACATCCAGGCGGGACTGGCCAGGCCCAATACGCCCAGGGACAGCGACCAGGCCAAGATCAAGGCGGCCAGCAGATAATGCGCCCCCAGCATGTCGCACAGTATGCCGCCGGGAATTTGCCCAATGCCGTAGGCCGTGTTGAAGGCGGTCGCCATCCAGGCCGTATCGTCAACCGTGTAGTTGTACTCCTCGCGCAGCGCCGGGCCGATGAAATTCCAGGTGTAGCGATGCAGGTAGAGCACCCAGCTCGTCGCGCATGACAGAGCAAAAATCAGCCAGCGGATGCGACTAGCAAGCCCTGGCGGCCCGGCGTCGTTGGTGTCGCCATGCGGCGGAAGCGGCGGCGAGGGGGAGGGATTGGACATCAATCGCCCGCGATGGGATGGTGAATGGCGGGCCCCCAACTTTCCGACGATCTACCCTAGATCGCCTCGATCGACAACCCGCGGCGCATTCGTTCGGACCTCCGCAAATGGTCGATTTGAGCGGCCACGTCGCGGACGTCGGCAATGCCGGGCACGACCAGTTCCGGGCTGGTCCGGTCACTGGAGGTGATCGTGAGCGTGCCGGTCCCCATGATCCGTTCGATCGGACCCTGGGAGACGGCGATATCGTCCATGTCGATGACTTCCACCCGATCGATCAGACGATACAGCAGCCCGCGTTCGTGAAAAAAGCGGAAGGTCGTCAGCCGATAGCGGACACTCATGCGGCGGTACAGCAGCAGCACGGTTTGCAACAGCCACAGCAGCGGCACGACGATGGCCACGCCGATCCAAGCTGGCGGAAACATCACGCCCAACACAATGCCGCCAATGGTGGCCAGGATGCAGCCGACCCAGCCCCCCAGCATCGCCTTGGAGGAGTAAGTTCCCTGCCAGACTTCCTCTTCGGCCACGTCGGGTTTGTCACGATGTCCCACGGCTTGTTGATAACGTTCCTTGCCCGACATCGGGGCCGCGGCTTCCGCCTTTGGAGTGAGCGGGCCGCCGCACTTCGAGCAGAACTCGCTTCCATCGGCCACGTCGGCTCCACATTTATGACAGATCATCCGCGATTATCCTGTGCAAGAAACAAGGGGAGCAGATTTCAGAGGCCTTTATAATATCGTGCCCAGCCACCATCGCGCCAACAGCGCCGCCGTTTTAAGCCGGCATGGCTACGTAGCCACATGGCTCCTGCCATGTTGGCTTGAGTCGAGTACGATGGTCCATTGCCAGCAACCACGCTTGGAAATGGAACACCACTCGCGCATCAAGCCGGCAAAGCAGGAGCTTTGCGGCTACGTTTCATCCTTCATCCTTCCGCCTTCATCCTTTCCTGACCGCCCACCAATCCCAGTCGTGGTCGGGCAGGTAGGACCAGCCATGTTCCAGCAGCGGGTGGCGGTAGTCCTCGGTGCAGTCGATCCAGCCGGCGGCGGCCAGGTGCTGGTGCCACCAATCGAGAGGGCGGATGCAGACGTGCGTGGGGTCCTCCTTCGCCAGGTCGCGGCCCTGCCGCTGGCCCAGTTCCGCCGTGTCGAGGACGCAAAAGAACCGTGCGCCCGGCCGGGCCACGCGATGCAATTCGACCAGAGCATGCGGCACCAACCGCGGCTGCCAATGCTCGGCACTCTGATGCGAGTGGATAAACGCGAACGTCCCCTCGCCAAACAGATGCAGATTCACCACATCGCACACATGCAGCGACAAGCTGTGTGCGGCATCCGCATCATTCGACACGCGGCACTCGTCACTCCAGACTCGTTTTCTTCCCATTTCAATCATGGCCTCGCTTACGTCCACGCCATGCGCCGCGACACCGGAGGCGGCCAGCCCTGCGGTGAGCGATCCGCACGCGCAGCCCACGTCCAGCAGCGGCTGACCGCGCAGGCCAAACACATCGACCAGCCAGCGGCCATATTTGCGCTGCCAATCGCCAAAATGCAGATAGTCCAGCCCCTCGGCCTGGTGTTCTTGGTAGTAGTCGAGATTGAAGGCGGTGGAACGGAGGTTGCGGAAGTGGGGCATGGGCGGAAAGGATGAAGGCGTAGGGTGGGACAAGCGGGTATCGGTTTTTCCATTTGACGACGGTCTACCCGCGATGTCCCACCGATTGCGGCCGTCTTCGCGGGTGATGGTGGGACATCGCGGGCATGCCCTATTTCAATGGTCCACCAAATTCCGCTTGTCCCACCCTACTGGTTTGTGCCCAGCCGCCGGGAGATTTCTTGGGGGAGTTCTGTTGCCAGGTCGTCGTAGATTTGGTGGCGGTAGTGGGCCGCGAAGTAGGCTTCGCCGATGTGGCGGCGGCCGCGGATGAAGCGGCCGTGCGTGGCGGGTACCCAGTGGATGACATTCGCCGTGGGGGCAAAGTAGTTCACCGGGTGGAGCAGTTTCCAGACGATGATGGCCGGAATGGAAGTCGCCGCGAAGACGTGCCCCGGCCCGCTGTCGATTCCCACGCAGAGCGCCGCCCGCCGCGCCAGCGCGGCCAACGTGGCACCGTCGCCTTGTCCGGCGGACTCCCAGAGCGTTTCGTCCGCCGCGGCATCCACCGCGATTCCCTCGCGGACCATTAGATTGCCGCCACTCCAGTCCAGCACCAGCGGCAGGCAGCCCGCCGCGCGAACGGCTTGCATGGCTGCCCGCGTGACGCAATCGTCCAGGTCTTTCAATCTTCGCCCGCATCTGCCTTGGGTGTGGAACAAAACATAGCGGGCTAGCGTGGCCGCTGGTTCCACAAATCCGCGCGGGCCCGCGGAGATGCGTTCTAAGAAACGGCTCACGCGGTGCTCCGCCGCCGGATCGCTGGCGATTTCGTACCGGCAAAGGTCCGGCCGCGGCTGTAGGCCAAAAGTTTCGCGCAGGGAGCGCTCGGCCTTGGTGCTGGGGGAATCGGAGTAGGCCGCGTTCGGTTCCGCCCAGGGAAGCGTGACGGCCAAAGCGTAGCCGTCGGCCGTTTCTTGCCCCAACCTAATGGCCCGCCGGCACAGGCCGGCCAGCATGCTTTCCGCGCCGGCCCGGCAGGCCACGTCGATTTCCAAATCAGGGTAACACGCCCGCATGTGCAGCAGCACGCTGGTGAGTTGCACATGGTCGCCCAGCCCGTGCGGAAAACGCAACAGCAACGGCCCGCGAGCGCAAGGCGTGGCCAAGAGTTCTTGCAGCAAACGGATCTCATGGCCGTCGGGCCGCGTTTCGCCGGGCCAGCGGCGCATGGGGCAGCGGCCGGTGGGGTTGCGTCCCTCGCGGCGGGCATGCAACCCGGTCATGGTGCAGCAAGCTCCTTGAAGCTGGTCGCAGTCGCTGCAGATATTCCAACGGGCCGCGTAGCTGGCGGCCGCGGAATGTAATGACGAGGCCGGTGCCGCTCCGTGGCCTGTATGGGGCGGCGATAGCCAGAACAGGCCGATCTCTCCCTGGCCGCTGGTCCGCAGCCGCCAATCGAAAAACCGCCGCCGTATCAGCCGGTCGAACGCTTCGCGGCCGTGATACTCCCCCACGATCTGGCCGATGCGCGACAGGTCGCATTGTTCCAGGATCGACAACTCCGACCCTTCGCAGTCGAGCTTGAGCAAGTCGATCCGCCGCCAGCCCCGTTCGTCTTGCAGGGCTTCCAGCGTGACGGCGTGGACGCGGCCCGCCGGGCGGTAGGCCGACCGATCCCACGACCAATTTCCCTCGGGCGTAAGGCGGCTGGCCCCGGTGTTGGCCGAGCCGGCGAACACGGTGGAAAGCAACTGTTGCGGCTGGCGTTCGTAAGTGCAGGCCGCCGGAATGATCGTGGCGAAGGGGCCGGCGTTGGCCTGTAGCGCGGCGATGTTGGCCGGATTGGCCTCGACGCAAACCAGTTCCGCCCGCGGAAATTGCCCGTGGATCCGCCGGGCAAACGCGCCGATGTGTGCGCCGATATCGACGATCGTCCGCGGGCGCGCGGCCAGCTCTCCGCAGCGGTAGCAGTCATCGAGATAGACCTCGCGGATGACGGCCGCATCGGCCGCGCGATGTTCGGCCCGCAGCCAGTGGTCGCAGTCGATGAGCAGGGGAGCTGGTTTGACGGTGGAGGAATGCACCGCGGCGTAGTCGGCGATGGAATCGCCTCCTACAAGTTCACGGGCCAGGCCGATCAGCGAGTGCTTCAGGTCGCGGTAGGTGCGCGCATGGTAGCGGGCGGCAAAGTAGTGCGCGGCGGCGGATTGGTCGCCGCGCAAGTATTTGCCGCAATCGTCGGGCAGCAGATGCACGACGCGCGGTGACAACCCATAGAAGTGCAACGGGTGATGCCGCCGCCAGACGATGATGGACGGCGTATCGGTCGCACCGGCGATATGGCCCGGCCCACTGTCGATGCCGACGAACAGCCGGGCTTGGGCGATCAACGCGGCCAGCACGGCGCCGTCACCCTGGCCCCGTCTGGGCCACAAGGCATCGTCGCGGGCCGCGTTGATAGCGCCGGCCTGGGTGTGTTGGCCAAGCAATCCGCTGCGGCCGTCGAAATCGAGCAGCAATGGCATGACGCCGCCGCGAACGAGTTCCGGCAACAAGGCGGCGACCGTTCGCTCGTCGAGGTTCTTGTGCCGCCGCGCGGAGTTCCCCTGGTAATGGATCACCGCTACCGGAAAACGGCCCGCCGCATCGGGCTGTTCGCCCGTGACACGCGACAAGTATTGGCGGGCCCGCTGCCCGGCCGCCGCGGAAGGACGAACCTGGTAACGGCAGAGCCGTTCATTCGGGACGATGCCGAAGGTCTCCCGCAGCGACCGTTCGGCCTTGGTGCTGGGGCTGTTGGGGTAGATCGTTTGCGGCTCGGGCCAGGGAATATCCTGCACCGAGTCGTACCGGCCCAGGTCGAGCGTTGCATCGAGCGAAAACGACGCACGCGCCAGGCCGTCGAACAGCGTATGCGCGCCGGGCCGGGCCTGTATGTCAATGGTCCAACCGGGCCGCAACTGTTGCAGATGCCGCAATACCACGGTGAATTGCACGGCGTCACCCAGCCCGTGCGGAAAGCGGAACAGGTGGTTCATGCCGATGGCCATTTTCCCAAGGGGCAATCGAAAGCGCGGCCGCGGGCTTTCAATGACAGCCGGCAACCGCAGCGCCCGCAAACGTCGTCTTGGCGCTGCTCGCACGACTGGCAGATGTGCAAGCGCTCGGCGTACTGGCCCGCATCGACCGTGCGCAGGCCATCGGCCACGAAGGCGGCCAGCGCCTGGGCCAGATTCCAACCGCGCCGCGCCAAACTTGGCAGCGCGGCATTCGCCTCATCCGCCATTTCACAGCGGCTATGAATCCGCTCTGGCGGGTGTGGCGAGGAGACGGTTTGCCCGCACCGTTGGCAGCGGTACAGAGCCGGGGTAGAGGTGGCGAGGAAGTGGCAGGGCATGGAGTAAAAAGCTAGCGGTTGTCAGTGTTCGGTGTTCGGAAATTTGTAGGAGGCGATTCCATCGCCGATGGCGGTTGTTATCTGCCGGAATCGGCGATGGAATCGCCGACTGCGTTCTCCCTCGCCCTTTGGGAGAGGGTCGGGGTGAGGGTTGTTGCGTGGACCGTCTTTTGCCGCATCCCCCTCTCCCCAGCCCTCTCCCGGAGTACCGGGAGAGGGGGCAGTGCGCCGCCCGCGATCGGCGATGGAATCGCCTGCTTCAGCCTTTCGCCTTCATCCTTCCGCCTTTCCTCTACAGTGCCGTGATTTGGACGGTGGACGCATAATGGTCACAGTGGCCGGGTCCGCCCGTGGCGAGGATCGGCAGGGCGTGTTCGCGGCAATCGCGGGGGAAGCTCAGACCCAGGCGGTCGTAACCCAATGTGCTGGGACTGCCGCCGAGCCGGATGAACGTCACGTAGTAGGCACCCGGCGCAACGAGCAGTTCCAGACGGTAGTAGCCGCAGACCGGCGGAAACTCCACCGCGTACCAGCAACTTCCGACGGGGTGGACCACATAGCTGCCATCCAGCAGTTCGCACTCCTCGCACAGCACGGCAAACCGGTCGCGCATGTTGACAACATCAATCTGGTAGCTGGCCGGCGTGGTGCCTGGCAGGCAACTCACGCATTCCGCCAAGGCCGCGGATGAGTGGGAGGAAGAGTCGGTGGGACAACAGCAGGGAAACATGGGATTTTTGATTTTTGATTTTCGATTTTGGATTGATGTGATTCAGCCTTTCGCCTTTCCCTAGCATTCCAATTGCCAGACGAGCCAGCGGCCGCTTTGGCGGTGAAAGCGGCAGAGGGCGTGGTCGCTGACGTTACCTTCCATGCTGCCGATAACGTCGTGGACGCGGATGGGGTCGGTCTGGGCGTCGATCCAGGTGCTGCCGTCGAAGTGCAGAATTTTGGCCGTGGCACTGCCGCCGCCGGAGAGGGACGAGGTGAGCTCGACCAGGGCTTCGCGGTCTTGCACGGCCAGCGAGATCTGCACGCCCGCCGGATGCCGCCGCACCTCAATGGGGTAACTGCCGCCAATTGCTGAAAGCCTGTTGACCGCCTCGACCAAGGCATTGAAAGCGGCCGCCGTAATCGGCTGGCCCGGCAAAACGCGAGGAAGTTGAAGCATGGGGAGTGTCGAGTGTGGAATGACGGAAATGCCGAGTGTGGAGTGTCGAGTGTCGAGTGAAACCGGTGAAGTGCTCCTGCCTGTCACTCGACACTCGGCATTCGTCACTCGACACTCCCTTCACTCGACACTTCGATCATTCAAACTGAAACAAAGCGGTCAGGTCGCCGGCGCGGTAGGGGGCGTTGCCGTCTTCGTCTTGAATGGCGACCCAGTGTTCGCCGGCGACGGCCTGTTGCTTGTAGAAGTGGTTCCAACCGCCGCTGCCGCCGGACGAGAGCTCGCGCGTGCTTTCCAGAAAGGAATACTCCACGCGCCAAAAGCCTCCTTCCTCCAAGAATTGAAACTCGCGCGTCACCTTGGCACCCAAGAACAACACCGTGCCGGCGGGCGCACCGACAAACGAGGCATGATTGACCTTGCCGCGAAGCGAGCGGATGGCGGTCCAGGGCGGCTGGGCCACGCGCCGCCACACCAGCCGATACGCTCCGCTGGGGAGCAGCAGGCCGGGGTTTACATCGTCGGGCAGTTTGGGGTTGTCGGGCGGATCGGCCCATTGCCAGACCCGGCCCGGCACGGTGATGTATTCGGCCCCCAGGTCGGCCGCGTAGGTCAAGATGGTGCCCGCCGGCACGTCGGGCAGGTCGGGCCGGGGACGGTTGTCGTGGTCGTAAATGGTGCGATAGGTTGCCGTGACCAGCGCGTGGGGGTAATCGTTGGGGGACGAACCGAGCGAGAACAACGCCCCGCTGGTGATGCGATCGGCCGGCCAGGGATCGACCGTCAGTTCCGACACGATCAAATTGTTCAACAGCAGATGGCTGGGGAGCACAAACGAGTACCCGCCCCCGATGATCTGAAAACTGCCCACCAACTGCCGGGCGAAATCCTGCCATTGCGGCCAGGCCACCAGAAACCGCCGCACGGCCGAAGTGCCGTACTCGGTAATATGAAAGCGGGGCGAGTCGTCGAGTTCTTCAAAGGCAGGCATGGACGAGTCCTAAATGAATGTCAAATGCGGAGTGTCGAGTGTCGAACATCGTCGCGTTTCGCTCCGCGAAACGGTGCCGGCCGCAAGGAGCAAAGTGCGCCGCGGGTGGCACGAACTCGCCAACGAAATCCGCCAGATCGGTCATGGAAAGATGATGCATCGTCCTGCCTTCTACCCGACGCCTTTTCGCGGAGCGAAAAGCGACGCTAATTGATTCGCCGTCGGAGACGCCTCCTTCAGGATGATCGGCGATGGAATCGCCTCTTACAGGCCGTTTTGGTTTCTCTTCTTCACCCTCGGCATTCAACTCCGGCCTGGCACTTAGCTCTCTTCCGGCTGCGCAAATCGGGGCACCTCGTCGCGGTGGTCCAGTCGGCGCAACGTCTGTCGCACTTCACCCAGGCACTGGGCGAACTGGCCGAGTGCCTCATCGGATCGAAATGGCGGCCGCGAGAATTGATTGAGAGCACCGTGAGGCGGGCCGCTGGCTGCATTGTCTCCTGTCCGCGAACTGGTCGAACATTCTTGGCCCGCCCGAGGCAATCCGGCGGCATGGTCTTTGGACATGGCTTGCCGCGATCGCACTTCCGCCGGCGTCATCCAGACGGTGCGGCGGCCGCTTGGTTCTTCTTCCAGGCAGGCCAGCAACTGCGGCAGCGTCAGCTTGCTAATCTGTTGCGGAGTCCAGCCGTGCAAGAGGCGAAGGCGCGTGAATGTCGAGTGTGGAGTGTCGAGTGCCGAATGGTGTGGTGGAATGCCGAGGATCGCCGGCCAAAGCCGGACCAAGCGGTCCGATTGCTGATGCGCCTGCCGCCACAATCGTCGGGACACGTCCCGCGTGACGTCGGGCTGTTCTCTCCGCAAGCTGAGCCAGAAAGCCAATTCCCGGCCAGGCGGCGTTTCCACGTATCGCAGCACTTCATCGAACGGCTCCTCTCGCGCATCCATTTCCCGCTCGACCTCTCCCCAATCAACCAGCCGCAACGGCCGCAACCGATACTCCCGCCCATCCACGGCAAAGTATCCACCCGCGCCCGACGAATCGCACCATCGACCCACGGCCGCCTCCCGCAATCAATCAAAAATCCAAGATCGAAAATCCAAAATCACGCATAGCTGGCTTTCGTCCACGCCCCGTTGCCCGAAAACTCCGCCACTCCCCCCACGACCTGGCCGCTGTCGATATCGACCTCCAGGCGGATGGCGTCGATCACGGCGGGCACGCTGTAGTACCGCGTGGCGTCCAGGTGCAACAGCAGCGTCACGCTGCTTCCTTCGTCAAAGTCGTCGGTGATGGGGTCGGACGTGTTGAGCTTGAAGGCGATGGTGCCGCTGGCATCCTTGATGCCCGGCACGCGCTTCTTGTGGCCGCCGGTGGAACTGCTGGCATAGGCCGAGTTGTGTGACAGCGTGCGCAGCGACCAATGGGTAATGTCGGCCAGCGAAGTGCCGCCAATCAGCACCTTGCCGTCCTTGCCGGAAAACGTGGACATGGGAGGTCTCTTGATGGATAGGTGATAGGAATGGTGAGAAGTGTCGAGTGTTGAGTGCCGAGTGTCGAATGGAAAATGCGTCGCGTCGAATCTCATTCGACACTCGGCATTCGTCACTCGACACTTCCCTCAGCTCGACGTGCCAACCAGCACGATCTTGTACGTGATGGCGTTGCCGCCCGGGTTGTGGATGCGGAGGATGTCGCCGCTGCCGCCAGTGACGGGCCAGCCATCTTTCTTGCTGGCCAACAGCAAAGGGCTGTCGGCACCGACTTCAATCTGGCTGCTGGCGCTGCCGCCGAAGGGGCCGGTGCAGGCGTTGGCCACCGAGGAGTCCAACCGCAACTTGTCGCCGGCGGTGGAGGAAGTGTTGACCAGCAACAAGCCCTTCAACTGGGCCAGGCTGATGCTGATCGACCCGCCAAAAAACGAGCTGGCGAGCGCCGTCAGGTCGAGATCATCATCCGCCCCGGCCGCCACCGTGCGTTGATCGTGCCAGATCTGATCGGCCTGGTCGGCGGCCACGCCATTGGCCAGCGACTGGCTGTAATCGAGCTTTGAGGCATCGCTGACGGTGGAAAGATCGAGAGCATCCTGGAACAGCCAGGCCAGGGACGCACGGAGTTCGCAAGCGAGTGTAGTAGGCATGGAAGGGTCCGGGGGGAAGGGAGTTGGTAGTCGTTAGTTTTCAGTTTTCCGTCTTCGGTGTTCGGTGTTCGGAAATTTGTAGGAGGCGTTTCCAACGCCGATAGCCTTCTCCCTCTCCCACTGGGAGAGGGCCGGGGTGAGGGTTTTTGCGTGGATGATCTTTCCCGCATCCCCTCTCCCCAACCCTCTCCCGGAGTACCGGGAGAGGGAGCCTCGCGTTTCCTACCGACTACAGCCTGCCGGCATCGGCGATGGAATCGCCTCCTACAGCCCGCAGGCTCTAGCCTCCGGTCTCTAGCCTCCAGCCTTCTCCCTCGCCCTCGCTGAGCGCGACAAAGTCAATGGCCAGTTGCCAGATGCCGTCGGCTTCTCGGGCGGCCGTGTCGTGCGTGCGATGAAAGTTGAGAACGTGGATGTCATAAAGCTGGAAGGAGAGACGGTCGAAGCGCCGGGCGATCTCGGCGGCGAGCTGCTTGGCCGCGTCGAGCCGGCCGCACCAAATAGTGAACCGCACGGCCGTTTCGTCGATTGTCCGTCCGCTGCTGGTCCGCGACGAAGGCTTGCTTCCCAACCGCGTCAGCACCACATACGGCAGCCCTGCGCCATCGGCCGCCGCGCCGGTAAACAGCCGGCTGGACGGCACCAGCGAAGTCAACGAAAAGTCGCTAGACCAGAGAGAGTGCAGGGCGCGTTCGAGAAAGAGGGACATGGCATGGTTGCTCCGTGAGGATGGAGTGGCAGAGTGTTGAATGCCGAGTGTCGAGTGTCGAATCAAAATGAGGAATTAGGAATCAAGGAGCCATTAGGTTGCCGCGTCTTCTACAATTTCATTCGACACTCGGCACTCAACACTCGGCATTCCTCATCTCTTCCGCTTCCACCACGAATAGGGCGTCGATTCTTTCTGGTTGGTGGTGGCCGGTGATGCGGTAGGGAATGCCGTTGTGCAGGAAGCGGCTGCTGGCGGTGAGGGGGATCGTTTCCGCCAGGTAGATGCGGTAGCGGCGAGAGAGGCCGGGTTGGCCGTGCGGTGATTGTGGCTCGGCGGTTTGAAGTTGCAGCCGGGCACGCAGCGGAGGTCCGGCATGGGACCAGGCGGCCAGCGGCGCACCGTGCTGCTCGAGTGTCCAAACGGCCGTTTGCAGCGTGACGTATTCGTTCAGCCCGCCGGCGATGGCCAGGTTGCGGCATGTGCAAACGTAACGGCTGCCCAGCGTTTGCAACTCGGCGGCCAGCACGGTCCAGACCTCGCCTTGGCTATCGACAATCGTAGCGCCGGGCAGCGGCTCGTCGGGCAATCCACCCGCCGGCAAGTGCCAGCGGACATCGGCCGACAAGCAAGTTCCGTCGCCAGGCTGGGCCTCTTGCCGCACCGCCTGACGGCGCAAAGCCCCGGCCACCAACGGCCCCGCCACCTCGCCCCGCGCCCGCAACGTAACCGTTTCGGTGCCATCAAAGACAGACTGGTCAGCGAGCGAGAGCGGCGTGGTCATGGTTAGGCGGGCGTGAAAGAGTGTCGAGTGTTGAATGCCGAGTGTCGAATGGGGAATAGGGAGCGTCGAATGCCGAACTAGTTCGCATCCTGGCGTAAGCCAGGCGGCATCCACCACCGCTCTTCTTCATCCTTCTGCCTTCATCCTTCTGCCTTTCCTCACGTTCTTCCCACCGTGTGAACTTCAAATGGTTCCTCGTCGGCCAGTTTGCGGTCGCACCAATCGACGGTGGCTTGCAGCCGGGCCAGGTATTCACTCCAGGCCACGCTTTGCCCGTCGATGCTGTACGAAGGTTTGGGGTCGGCCGTCATGGCAGCCATTGCCGCCAACGTCTGCGAGCGGATCGCGGCGACCGTTTCTGAATCCGACATGGGATTGGCCTCGTTGAGGATCTGAAAATAAGAAATGTCGCGTAGGGTGGGACAAGCGGCATTCGGTCGACCACGACAACACGGCATCACCGCGATGTCCCACCATTGCCACGATCCAAGGCGTGTCGTGGTGGGACATCGCGGACATCGCGTCTCTACATGGGCGATCGATGCCCGCTTGTCCCACCCTACGTGTCTCACCCCAACCCTCTCCCGGAGTAACGGGAGAGGGAGCATCGCGATTCCCAACCATCGGCGCTAGAATCGCCTCCTACAACCGTCATCCTTTCGCCTTTCGCCTTCATCCTTTCCCCTCATCCCGTACACTTCACCACGTAACGCGGGTTCATCACCGCCGCCGCCCCCCGTTCGCTGGCCTTGAAGCGGACGACGATGTCTTGGTTGAACTCGGCCTCGCTGTTTTGCGGCGATTGGGCCACGGTGATGGGCCAGTTCTCCATGTAGGCAAAGGCCTTTTTGAAGTCGCCCATGAACCAGTACTTTTGCGCCGTGGCCGCCGCCACCCCGCTGGCCACGATGCGGCGATAGGCCAACCGGCTCTCATGCACGCGGTAGTTGCCCAGCGGGTTGGCCGCCAGCGTGGTCGTCGCCGCGCCGCTGGCCGTGTAGCGAATCTCCGGCGCGTTGAACACCCGATGCGCCGCGTGGCGATAGGCTGGCATCACCAGCACCGTGTCGGGCTGTACCAAGACCGGCTCGCCGGTGTGGGGATCCAAGATGTCGGCGAAGAGCTGCTCGGCGGCATCGACATCGGTCCAATCGACCAGCTCGTTGCTGGCTTTGACGTTGATCCACGGCGTGGCGGCCTGATAAGTATTGTAGTCGGTGCCGCGCCACTTGTAGTTGTTGGTGACGCCAATCACCAGGTCCAACAGCCGCTTCTCCTTGTTCAGGCCCAAGATCTCGCCGACCTCGGCCGCCCGGCTGAGGACCAGGTGCGTGCGGTCGAAAAAGACCGCCTCCTTGGTCACCGGCACGATAAACCCTCGCTTGGTCGTGGAGGGAGTCTCGATGTAGTCCTCCCCAAAGCCCAGCGACGGGTACGGCATGCCGGCGGCGACCTCGCCCACGTCGTCGGCCAGCCGGGCCACACCCGGTATCTTTTCGCCGTCCAGCCGCGTGGGAATGGTATCAACCAGCTTGGAAACGACAAACGCCTCTTGCGTGTAGGCCTCCATGATCTTGGAATAGACGACCTGCCCAGTGATGTTGAGAAACGCCGTGGCATCGACGCCGTCGCCGGCTTCCAACAGGTTCACTCCCCCCGACGTGCGCGGGTCGAGCTGCCGCACCCAGTGGTGCCCGTCGGGGATCAGGCTCTCGGCCAGATCGCGGAGGCTAAAATCTTCGGGCCGCAGATGGCCCTCTTGCAGCGCCTCGCTAAGATGGGCCGTCGTCCGCCTTGGCCCGTCCAGTTCGTAACGCCGTTTCAGTTCGCGACAATTGATGGTTGGCATGGATATGTTGCTCCAAGTAGGTGAGAGAGTTCTTGGTTGCTGGTATTCGGTATTCGGTGTTCGGAATCAGTGGTTCGTCGGCGGCGGATGGGGCGGTAGGGATATTCCTCTTCACATAACCCGCCGCGCAATTCTCTGAACACTGAAAACCGAACACCGAACACTCCTTCAATCCAAAATCAAAAATCGAAAATCAAAAATGCTAGGCTGCCGCCTGCGGGCCTCCGTGCGATACCGTGCTGACGATATCGACCAGCACGCGGGTGTCGGCCGTGGCCACGCGTCGGGCGCAGCGGCCGATGGCCAGGTTGGCCGTGGCGACGGCGGCCACCGTTTGGTCTTCCAGCTCGGTGCCGCTGGCCGCTTCGTCCACGCCCAGCAAGGCACCGACTTCAAACGTGCCGCTGGGGCAGGCGAAATCGAACACGCCGGTCGTGGCCACGCGGATCGGCCCGGTGTCGCCATCGCGGCTGCGCTGCATGGCCACGCCCGCGAAGTTGTCGTGGAACAGTTCCTGGTTGGCCGCCTCGCTCGACTGGTCGGCCTGGGCGCTGGCCGGTCGGGCGTCGTCGGTCGCCAGATAGACCAGGTCGCCAATTTCAATCACCGTGCCGGCATCGACCGGCAACATCACGGGGTTCGTTTCGCCGTAGCGCCAACGCATTACGTCAGACATGGGTAGCTCCTGGGGGTGGTAGTGTTGAGTTGTCAGTTTTCAGTTTGTAGGAGGCGTTTCCAACGCCGATGGCATCGGGTCACGCGCGGCCATCGGCGTTGGAAACGCCTCCTACAGCCGTCAGCTATCAGCTTTCAGCCTGTCCAGTTCGGGCGTATTTCCCCCTCTCCCTCTGGGAGAGGGCCGGGGTGAGGCTTGTTGCGTGGACGATCTTGCGCCACCGCGCCCTCTCCCCAACCCTCTCCCGGAGTACCGGGAGAGGGAGTATCGCGCCATCGGCGTTGGAAACGCCTCCTACTGCCTTCAGCCTTTCGCCTTTAGCCTTTCCCCATCACTGCCTTGGCGAAGTCGCGGGCGGTGCGCGGGGCCGCGGGTTGCGGGAGGAATTGCTCGCGGGATTGCGGCTTGGTGGTGAAGTACGCGGTGAGGCGGGCGACTTCTTCTTGCAGACGCGAGATTTGTTGCGCTTGCTCGCCTTGCAACGCGGCGGCCAGGTCGGGCCGCTGCTGCCGCAGTTCCTCCAGCGTGGCCGTGGCCAGCAAGAGGCTGGCTGGTTGCTGGTTGCCCGTGCTGTTGGCCGCGCCTTCCGTCGCCGTGGCGCTGCCGTTGTGGGGCGCGACGGAACCTTCCGCCGCTTCAAACAGGCCCCGCGTGGTGGCGGGGTCGGCGACCAGATCGACCGATTGCACCTTGCGGATCGACTCGACGATCACCTGGCCGCCGTGGCGGCTGGTGGTGGCCTCGACATTGTGCGAAAAGCCGACGTTTTCCGGCGCGTGTTCGGCATCCCAGATGAGCTGCTCCGCCAGGGCGTGCTTGGGATTGAAGTGCAGGTCCCCGAACAATCCTTGACCAGGCCGAAGAGCGACCTGCCGGATCGCGCCGATCCGGTCCTGGTAATCCCGCGGGGCCGTCGGCGCACCGCGCGGGTGGTTCACATTGACTTTGGCCCCTTCGTACAGGCCAACGGCGGCGGCCAGGGCCTCGGGCCGGTAACTCCGTCCATTGCGGGAAGTCAGCCCCAAAATCTTCACGCCCCGGACCACGCCGGCGGCGGCATCAACCCGCACCGCCAGACCGCGAGAATCGACAAATTCTTGGAATGTTTCGTGCATGGATTGTTCCTTGGATGGAAGTTGGGGGAAGTTGCTAGTTGTCAGTTGTCAGTTCGTAGGAGGTGTTTCCGACGCCGCGGTTTGTAGGAGGCGTTTCCAACGCCGATGGCACCGGGTTACACGCACCCATCGGCATTGGAAAATCATCCCGCTGCTGTTGGCCATCAGCACTCAGCTCTTGGTTGTTGGTGGAGGATGGGACGGGCGCAATAAAAAAAAGAGCCCGCCAGCGGACCAGTCGTGGTCCAGCCGCGGGCTCCGCGCGATACCTGGTTTGGCAGGCTCCGCAAGATACCGGTGTTGGTTTTCAGTTTTCAGTTTTCAGTTTTCAGTCATTCGCCACTCGACACTCGACACTCCCCATTCCCTATTTCTCCACCTTTTCGACTTTTCTCCGCACGCTTTGGATCGTGCCGTCTTGGACTTGCAGCTCCAGGCTGACAGAGCCGAAGAACCCGCGGCGAAGGGCCTGGGCCAGCAAATCGCTCCAGGCTCTTTCGACCTGGGCCAATTTGGCGCGGCTGCCGGCGGTTGCTTCAGGTGTCGTCATGGTCTTTGAAAGATAGTGAACATCTGTATTGTTGTCAATACATATTTTTGACTATTTTTTATTTCTCTTTGAAGTGGGCGTAGGCGATTGCCCTGACGCTTGAAAACCTAGAAGAGTCCTGCCCCGGAGGAGCCTTCTAGGAACCGCAAGGCAATGGGACAGCCGCATTGTCGCGTTTCGCTCCGCGAAACGGCGCCGGTCGCGAGAGAAAAGGGCGGATACGGCTGGCACGGCCTTACCAACAGAAACCGGCGCATCGGTTCTTGAAAGACAGTGCGCTGTCGCGCCCTCTACCCGCCGCCTTTTCGCGGAGCGAAAAGCGACGTTGACGAAGGCGGCCCGCCCATTTCCGCCTGTTGCCTCCCTCACTTGCCGCGGGGCTTGCTGGCTGGCCGCTTTGCCGTCGATGGCTTAACTTTCGGCTTCTTGGCGGACTTGGCCTTCTTTGCCGGCTTGCCCGACGCCGCTGCTTTCTTGCGGCTTCCCTTGATGGCGGTTTCGTAAAAGGCGATGAACTTCTTGGCGGTGGCCTTGCGGAGGGTGTCGCCGATCACGTCGAGCGCCAGGTCTTCCAGCTTTTTGAAGCGGATGCAGCATTTGCCCATGTCCAGTTTTTTGCCGGTCTTGGCCCAGGCCCGTTGAAAGGCACCGGCCCGCTCGTCGCCGTACTCCGACATCATGTACAGTGACATGTAGTTTTTTTGTGAGGCCAACGCCGCAAACGGCAGCGGCTGCCGGGGATCGCAATGGTAGCCGGCCGGGTAGAGGCGGTGCGGCACGTAGTACCCGATCATGCCGTACTGCATGCCTTCCTCAAAGCCGCTATCTAGATTCCTCAAGATCACCTTCCGCACGGCTTGCAACGCGGCCCTGCGGTCTTCCGGCAGTTCGGCCAGGTACTGTGCGACGGTCGTGGCTTTGCTTTGCATGGCGCGGTTTCCAATATCGGTAGGGTGGGACAAGCGGAGGTAGACGATTGCAAATACGGCGGTGAGAGTACGCTGAAAGCGTTTTACAACCCAGCCCAGGGCCGCGAGCGCAGCGAGCGCACCCTGGGAAACTTGGCCCCCAACTGAATTCCTACCCCGAAGGGGTTGCACAACTGGCATTGGCAATTTGGCATCAATCCCACGCATATCGCTCATCGAGATCAACGCCATACTTCTTGCACAACCTTCGGAACTCATCCTGAAAACTCTCGCTCCGATGATGTTCGACTTGGTGGGCAATATAGGTATTGAGGTTCTCAACATGTCCCGGGCTAATCGAAAAGGCTCCGTATCCGGCTTGCCACTGAAAAGCACCCAACCGCGGTTGCTCACGCTTTATCCACTTGGAAGACTCTCGCTTCAATTCACGAATCAATCTGGCAACCTCGATCGTTTTTCCGAATCGGCATAAGACATGGACATGGTCTTCAACGCCACCGACGATGATCGCCGGACAATCGAGGTTCTGGCAGATGCCGGCCAGATAGGCATGCACTCGCTGGCGGAAGCCCTCGTCGATCAAGAAGCGCTTGCGTTCCTTGGTCGAATATACGATGTGAACAAAAATCCGCGTTAGAGACTGAGACATGGAATGCCTATCCTGTTAAACCCTTTCAGGGTTTTTAAGCAATTCGTGACTCTTGACCCAGGGTGCGCTCGCTGCGCTTGCGACCCTGGGCTGGGTTGTAAAACGCCTTCGGCGTAGAACGAAGACCATGTATCTGGAAGACGGACAATCGTTCAATGTCTGGGCGCGAAGGGCGATCATTCACCCGTTCCGCGCTGTATGTTAGCATGAACGAATTGCGGCAGACCACCTAACCCGCTTCGCCAGGAGATTAACCCATGACCGACCGCGCACGACCTTGTCCCGATTGCAACCACGATGCCGATGCCGTCCATCGCCGCGAGTTTCTCAAAATCGCCGGCGTAGCCGCCGCTGCCGCCGGCACCTGGCCCGGCCTGTCGCGGGCGGAAGATGCCAAGTCGCCTGCCGCCGAGACGGCCGTCAAGCTGCTGTACGACTCGCTCAACGAGGCCCAAAAGAAAGAAGTCTGCTACGAGTGGGACTTTCAAGACCCCAAGCGCGGCCATTTGCGGACGCGGATCTCCAACAACTGGCACATTAACGACCGCGTGATCGACAGCGATTTTTACACCAACGACCAGAAGCGGATCATCCGCGACATTTTTGAGGGGATCTACCACCCCGACTGGCACGCCCGGCTCGACCAGCAGCTAAAGGACGACGCCGGCGGTTACGGCAAGAGCCAAAACATTGCCATCTTTGGCCAGCCCGGCAGCGACAAGTTTGAGTTTGTGATGACCGGCCGCCACATGACGATTCGCTGTGACGGCAACACCACCGAGAACGTCTGCTTTGGCGGACCCATATTCTATGGGCACGCGGCCCGCGGCTTCGACGAGGCCCCCGACCATCCCGGAAATGTGTATTGGCCGCAAGCGCTGCAAGCCAACCAGGTCTTTTCCATGCTCGACGGCAAGCAGCGGGCAGCGGCGCTCGTCGCCAATCTGCCGGAAGAGAACGCCGTTGGCTTCCGTACCGATGTCCGGCCGGGCATTCCCCTGTCGGAATTGTCGGCCGACCAAATGGGCCAGGTCGAAAAGACGTTGGCGATGCTGGTAGAGCCTTACCGTCAAAGCGACCGTGACGAAGTCGCCGCCTGCCTGAAAGCCCAAGGCGGGCTGGAACAATGCTCGCTGGCCTTCTACAAGGAAGGCGACCTGGGCAACGATAGCGTGTGGGATTGCTGGCGGCTGGAAGGCCCGTCGTTCGTCTGGTACTTCCGCGGCGAACCGCACGTGCATGTGTGGGTGAATATCGCCTCCGACAGCCAGGTGAAGATCAACCCGGCCTAACGCACCCGCGCAACCGTTACATTCGGCATGGGCCATCGCGGTTTTCGTGGCTTTTTTGCCACGCCGCGGGTTGCGACGTACATATTTCCCAGCGGGCCGCGGTTGCGCGGCCGGCTGGGTTTTTTCGTTTCTCCCTCGAGCCACGCCATGCACGACGCTACCCGCGACGATACGGAATTCTTCTCGATGGTCCACCGGCTTTCCGCGCCGGCGCTGCCGCAAGAGCGGATGCACGACCGTCACGCCTACCAGCGAATCCAGCGGGTGGCGCCGGTGTTTGGCGGACGGATGCCCGACAAGGCGGCCTTTCGCGAAGTGCGCTGCTTTGACCTGTCCGCGACCGGCTTTAGCTATCTGACGCTGACGCCGCCCGAAAGCGACGAACTGGTGGTTGCCCTGGGGACGCCCCCCCACCTGACGCATTTCAAGGCCAGCGTGGTCCACGAGACAACCTACCAACTGGTCGGCTGCCGGTTTGTCGACCGCGTGCCAGGGTAACGGCGCTGTTGGGTCTTGACCCGCGGATCCGGTAGCGAAACGATCAATCAACCAGGCCGTGGAAAGGGGTGGCTGGGTCAGAAGCGAAGCGCATGGCCCAGCGAGGTTGATGTTCCAACCGGGTTGTCCGGGGGCGGCTTCAATAGGGTTCTCTGGTTGGAATGCAACTCCGCTGGGCCTTCCCGGTGGTCAGACGCCAGCCACCCTTCTCGTCGGATCGCGTTCCATACCGCGATACGGCTACAGCCGTTCGTAGGGCAATTTGAACAATTCGTCCATCAGCGACAGGTCGCCCGTGTCAAAACCGCGGCGGAACCAGCGGACGCGCTGGGCCGAGGTGCCGTGGGTGAAGGAGTCTGGCCGGACGTAACCCTGGCCTTGCTGTTGCAGTTTGTCGTCGCCAATGGCATTGGCGGCGGTGAGGGCTTCCTCCAAATCGCCCGGCTCCAAGAATCCCTTGGCCTGTTGGGCATGGTGTGCCCACACGCCGGCCAAAAAGTCGGCCTGCAATTCCAACCGCACCGAAGATTCGTTCTTGGGCGCGCCCATCCGTCCGCGCAGGTCTTCCACCTGGTCCATGATACCCAGTGTGTTCTGCACATGGTGGCCGACTTCGTGGGCAATCACGTAGGCGGCGGCAAAATCGCCGGGCGCCTTGAATTTGCTGCGCAGTTCGTCGAAGAACGACAGGTCAAGGTAAACCTGCTGGTCGCCGGGACAATAGAAGGGGCCGACCGCCGAACCGGCGATGCCGCAGCGGGACTGCACCTGTCCGGTGAACAGCACCAGCGTCGGCTCGGGGTATTCGCGGCGCAAGTGCCGGCGGAACAATTCCTTCCAGACATCCTCGGTATCGGCCAGCACCACGCTGACAAACTGCTTGGCTTCGTCGTCTTGGCCTTCATCGGGCCCCGCCTGTTGGGCCTGCCCGCCCCCTTGCTGCTGCACTTGTTGCAGCACCGCCAGCGGGTTGCCCCCCGCCAGATAGACGACCAGCATCAGCAACAGCATGCCCACGCCCCCTCCCACGGCCATGCGGCCAACGGGCCGGCCGCGACGATCCTCCACGTTGTCACTTTCCCGACGGCCAGCCCATTTCATGACGAACCTCGCGGATTGCCGATTGCCACCTGCTCAAAGCCTGGCCACGCCCAGTCCGCTGTCACCGTGGAATTCCCCTGCATCGTACTCTTCGCCCGACGAAAGTGCCAGATTGGGGAAATGGGGGCCAGGTATTTTGGAGATAACGCGGGAGCACTACGCCGAAGGCGTTCTACAACCAAACCCAGGGTCGCGAGCGAAGCTAGCGCAACCTGGGTACGGATGCACGATTCACCGTTGTATACCCCGAGGGACGTCGAATCAGTTAGTGTCGCTTTTCGCTCCGCGAAAAGGCGTCGGGCGGAAGGCGGGACAGCACATTAACTTTCGAGATCGATCTGGCGGTTCTCGTTAGCAAGGCCACCCTGCCCGTGTCGCTCGATTTCTCTCGCCGCCGGCGCCGTTTCGCGGAGCGAAACGCGACGATGGCCGCCACTAATTCGGCCGTAGCCAGGATGTGAAACGCCGCCGGCGAAGTGTGCGTGTCGTCGGTCCGCTTCGATGCGTGATCTTCCCATGTCTGAAACGGGGCGCCGCGGACGGGGCAAGATTCCAAGCGGCCCCTGCCGCACGTTTGTAAGGCACGGATAATATTTTATAATTTTGAACATTTTTATACTTGCAATAGATACAAACGTACACTAGGATGCGTTCCGTGGCGAGGGTTGGCGACTGATGGCCAAACGAAAGAGGGAGGCGGCGGATGCGAATGATGGAGACCATGCTGGCCTGGCCGGTGTGGCGGCTGGCGGAAGCCGCGCCCGACCTGGGCAACCTGACCGCCACGGCCATCTTGGGCTGGTACGCCTGGCATACGGCCAGCCGCACGCTGCCCGCACTGGTGGCCGAGTTTAGGGCGGAACTGGCCGCCGCGCGGCAAGCCTGCCGCGAAGAGCGGGCGGTGTTCTTCGAGGCGCTCTTGCAAGAACGCGAGCAGCGCCACGGCGACCGCCTGGCACTCATCGCGGCACTGCGCGAGTCGGCGGCATTGCGGACGAAATCGCCGTAGCAACATGGCTCCCTCTCCCGGTACTCCGGGAGAGGGTTGGGGAGAGGGGAATCGCCCAAGGATCGTCCACGCGATAGCCCTCACCCCGGCCCTCTCCCACAGGGAGAGGGAGAAGAACATCGCGCACACATCAAGCCGGCAAGGCAGAAGATTTGCCGGCTACACAACCTCTGGGAGAACAAACAATGACGGTTGAATTTCCTCGTTGGAACAAGATTCGAGAGTTGTTGGCTCTGCTGGCCGGATTGCGAGAGATTCGCGATCCGCTGGTCTCCGAGCCGGGCTTGCGGCAATCGCTGGAACTGTTGCTGCGGCTGGCCGAAATGGTCGGAGTCGATCCGGCTTGGACCGCCAGGCTGCGGCGGATTCTGGCCGAGCCAGGCATCTTCGCCATCGTGCTGGCTATCGTTCAGTACGCGCTGGGCACGCCGGCGGAGCGGACCACCGATGACACCATCCGCATGGCCGCCGCCAACGGCGCGGTCGAACTGCACGCCGCCGACTTCGCCGATTGGCTGCCGCTAGTCATTCAATTGATCCATCTGCTGCGCGAACTGCGGGGGTTCTCCCAACCGAGTCTCTTCCCGCACGGAACACCAACTCCCGCTCCCCTATCGGGTCGCGGCTAAACGGCCTCAATCCTTCCCACGTCTTTTTTCTCATCCTTCATCCTTCCGCCTTCATCCTTTCCCCATGCCTTACTCTATCCCGCCGTTCCGTGTCGAAGCCCGCTTCTTGTCGTTGTCGGAAACGATCGACTGGAGCTTGAACCTGTACCGCGTTCCCCAGGCCTGGAAGCAGTCGCGGGGCCGCGGCGTGAAGGTGGCCGTGCTGGATACCGGCATCGATGCGGACCACCCCGACTTGGGCGATGCCATTGAGGCGGCCCGCGATTTCACCGCCAGCCGCGGCGGGCCGATCGACCGCAACGGGCACGGTACGCATGTGGCCGGCACGATTGCCGCCCGGCAAAACGATGTGGGCGTGGTGGGTGTGGCCCCCGACTGCCGGCTGATCGTGGCCAAGGTGCTGGGGGACGACGGCAGCGGCAGCGACGCGGCGATCGCCCGCGGCATTGGCTGGGCGGTGGAGAGCGGGGCCGACATTCTCTCCATGAGCTTTGGCAGCCGGCAGCCCAGCACGGCCATTTATCGGGCTTTGCAACAAGCGGTGGACCAGGGGCGGTTCGTAATCTGCGCGGCGGGCAACGACGGCCGGCCCAACAGCGTGAACTACCCGGCGCGGCTGCCAATGGCCGTGGCGGTGTCGGCGGTGGACCGCAACGGGCAAATCTCGCCCTTCAGCAGCCGTGGGCCAGAGGTAGACATTGCCGCGCCGGGGCAAGACATCGTTTCGACCTGGTTGAACGGCAGCTACGCCAAGCTCAGCGGCACCAGCATGGCCGCGCCGTTTGTCAGCGGCGTGGTCGCGCTGACGCTGGCCAAGCATCGCCACAGCGGCGGCAAGACTCCCTTCCGCACGCAAACCGACCTGCTGGAACACCTCCGCCGCACCGCCACCGACGCCGGTCCCGGCGGCCAAGACCCCAACTACGGCTACGGCCTCATCAACCCCGCCAGCATGCTGGAAACCGCCGAAGCACCACCGCCGCCGCCGGTGGAGACGCCAGGCGTGTGGGTCTTTATTCCGGGAGGAAGGGTGGGGAAAGGCTAAAGGCGAAAGGCGAAAGGCTGTGGGCCGGAAGCTGTAGGAGGCGTTTCCAGCGCCGATGGCGTGCTCCCACTCCCGGTACTCCGGGAGAGGGTTGGGGAGTGGGGAAACGCCCAAAGATCGCCCAGGCGAGTACCCTCACCCCGGCCCTCAGCCAAAGGGAGAAGGAGAACGCCAACGGCGCTGGAAACGCCTCCTACAAACGGCAAACTGGACACCGAACACCGAAAACTACCCCCCATGCTCTCCCTCCTCCTCTCCCTCACGCTCGCTTCAACTCCCGCCGACGAGGTCCGCCGGGCCTTGGCCGATGTGGTGTTGCTGGCCGAGGAA
>JBFWUW010000016.1:0-104239 GCA_050247075.1 Pirellulales bacterium
GGAGGACGATTATACTCCAACGGCGTTATGTACTCCTCGACTTCACCACGCACCCAGGCAGCCGCCGGCGCGTTAAACTATTGTGCGACATCGAGGCAAATGCGGCAGCCTCGGTACAACTTCTCCTTTCACGTAAAGGCAGACATGGCTGGTATCAATCGTTGGGCAATTGGCCCGCTTCTCATTTTGGCAATGGCCTCTCGCCCGGCGCTGGCGGAGTTGGAACTGACACTCGAACTGCCGCGGACCACGTATCAGCGGGGCGAGGCGATACCGCTGCGGTTGGCCGCGAAGAACGCGGATGAGACGCCAATTTCTGGTGGCCGGGTGGAAGTCCAACTGGGGCCCGCGCCGATCGTGTATGACCTGCTGCCAACGCTACAACCCAACGAAACAAAGATTGTCACGCTGCAAGTTGCCACCGGGCGGCTGCGGTCGGGCGAGGAATACCCGCTGTCGGTGCGAATCTTCGCGGAAGACGGCCAGCCCGTCGCCCAGGGTGAGCAATCCGTGCTCATCGCCCGAAAGCCCAGTGGGCAACGGCTAGATGTGTGGCAATGGTGTTATGGCGGACCGCTGGAAGAGACGCACAGCGGTTGGAAGGTCAAGCCGGAAGACCTGGGCTTTACCATGGCGGGTGGGCCGGTCTTTCCCTACTCGCCGCCAGGGGCCGACCCGGCCGCCGGACTGAAGGCCGTCCGCCCGTCGCTAGAGCGGGCCTTGCGGCGCGGAATGGATATCGTCCATTCGCCGGTCGGGCTGTGGCATCGCGAGTACAACCTGGTCCTTCCCCGTGGTGCCAAGCCGCTGGTCGAACCGCGGCCCGCGACGGGCGAACAGCCGGCGACGCCCCCCGCGGCAACCGTCGATCCCACGGACGACACGCGCTATCAGGGAGCCGGCCGCAACGGCCAAGAATACTTCAATCCGTTTCATCCCGAGGTCGCGGCTTCGCAGAATTTCGCCAATCGGCTGATGATGGAACAAATGGGCGATTTTCCCAATCTCAAGTACGCTTTTGTCGATGCCGAGTTCATCGACGACCTGTATTACCACAACGGCAACGCCGGCGGGCAGCGGCAAATGCAAGAGGTGCTGGGCTTCACCCTCGATGAGATCGGCAAGCCCAACTACGTCGCGCCAGGCGTGCTGGCCGACGATGACCGCGGACTGCGGTATCACCGCTATGTCTTTCAGCGCGGCAACGGCGTGCATCTGGCGGTGGAGCGCGCGGCGCGGACGGTCCACCGACATCGGCCCGACGTAAAGTTCATGAGCGATCCGTTCCGCAGCGTGGCCCTGTTGGATATGTTCCCCGGCTGCGATGTCGTTTCGACCTGGACCTACACCAACCCCGACCCCAAACTGATGCTGTATGTGGAGTCGCTGCGGGCCGTGTGCAAGCCGGCGGGACAGCAGCCGCTACATGTAGTGACGCTGTTGAATTACCCTGGCGAGGTGATTCCCGAAGCGGTGGACAAGCGCTGGCAGGGAATGGGGCCTGGGCGACTGATCGAGACGACTTGGATCAATCTCAGCCGCGCTCCGCAAGCGATTGGCTATTACGCGCTCGACGACCGCTACTTCGGCGATGAATTTCCCGGGTCGCGGCGGACATTCGATGCGCTGGCCATGCTCAACGAAAAGGTCTTTCTTCCGTTTGGCCCGCTGCTGCGTTCGCTGGAGGTCGCCCCGCGGAAAATCGCCCTGCTCACGTCTGATTCGTCGCGGTTGTACAACAATTCTCCCGGCCTGCTGGGCTACCCTAATTACCAGGGCTTTCACTTCTACACCGTGTTGGCGATGGCCCATCTGAACGCCGATGTGGTCTTCGACGAGTCGATCGAGCGCTACGGGCTGGATAGCTACGATGTGCTGGTGCTGCCCAAGTGCGAAGTGCTGACCAAGACTGTGTTCGACCGCATTATCGCCTTTCAGCAGCGCGGCGGGCTGGTAATTTCCGACCAGTATCTGGCGGCGGATATCCCCGGCGCGGTTCGTTTTGACTTCGATTTCACCCACCGCCGCAAGGTCAACGCCAATGCCATCGCCACGGGCGAAATCTACGTGGCGGCGGGCCAGGACGACCACCTTGTGCCTGGCAAGTCCGAGATGGAAAAAGTCACCGGCGTCACCGCGCGGCAAGACCAGCTCATCATGGAGAGCTACGCCGCCCAGCTTCGCCAGCAACTGCACGACAAGGTCGACCCGCAAGTCCATTGCGACCGTCACGACGTCCTTATTAATGTGCTGGAAAAGCACGGCGTGTGGTACCTGGTGCTGGCCAACGACCGCCGCGACTACGACGACATCACCGGCCCGCACCAAGCCGTGATGGAAAGACTGGTCCCACAAACCGTGAACGTGCGGGTGCGGCACAAACGCGGCCGCTTTGTGCCCTACGACCTGCTGGCCGGCCAACGGTTGAAATTGAAGGCCGGCGAAGACGAAAGCTCCTTTCCGGTGAAACTGGGCGAGACGGGCGGCACCATCATCGCCCTTTCGCCCGCCGCGATTGGTGGCATCCACATTTCCGCCCCTGCCTCCATGCGGCTGGGCGAGACGCGGACAATCCGCCTGCAAGTCGTTGAAGCCAACAACCGTCCCGTGCGGGGCCAGCACCCGTTGCGAGTAGAGTTTGCCGACCCGACGGGCCAACCCACGGAGTACAGCGACTTTGCCTGCACCGAAGATGGCCGACTGTCGCTCTCCTTCACGCCAGCCCTCAATGACCCGTCCGGCGCGTGGACAATTACCATTACCGACCTTACCAGCGGTACCCAGGCGGTCCATGCGATCGACTTGCGGTTGCCGGCTGATTGACGAAATGGAGCAGCATGTTGAACACGGCAAGCCAGCGGCAATTCCCTCAATGCCCACGGTAGGAATGCCTCCTTTGCCGCTCTCCATGCGTGGCAATAATAATACTAGTTAAGTATTTGAAAAATAGTTTAATTTTATTATAATAGTGCAAGCGTCTCTGTACGCCGAGGTGGCCCTTGTACGTCCATGGGTCGCGCTGTCCCCAAAAACGCACCTGCCGCGCAATGCGCAGCCACTCCAGGCCTACCCATGCCCCGCTTACCTCGTCCATGACGCCCGTATTGGTCGAGGTAAGGCGGACCAGCAACCGATGCCCCCCAAGGCCACTGAAACAGGTAATGCCGTGCCCAATCTCCAAACCCCCATGTTTTCGCGGAGAAAACTAACCTGGCTACCTGTTCCACAATTTGAAATGGAACAGGCGGCCGGGATTTCAAAGCCGGCATGGTCCGCTTTCCGCCAGAGACGGATGTGCCGTGTATGCCGCGCGCGTTCCTTGCCCGCGACACCCCCGCGTCACCTTGACGACCATACCTTCCGCGCCCCATGGTCAGCCTCGCCTCGCAACCCCACCTGATCCCGAAGTACAATCTCAGCAGTTCCCGCAATGGCGGGGCGACACCTGCCCGTCCAAGCTATCCGACTGAAGTTCAAAACATTCGACACCCGACGTCGCTGGTCAAGCAAACCATGGGTAACGAGAAATGAAAAACTCGCCAAGCCACGACGAGCGGTTCGCCAAAATGACCTTCGCTACGGTGTATCCGCACTACGTTGCAAAGATTGAGAAGAAAGGCCGAACGAAAGAGGAACTGCATCAAGTCATCACATGGCTGACAGGATATAGCGAAAGCAAGCTGCAAAAGCTTCTGGAAAAGAAAGTTACCTTTGAACAATTCTTCCAAGGCGCGAAAATAAACCCCAATGCGCACCTCATTACCGGTGTCATCTGTGGGTATCGAATCGAAGAGATAAAGAACCCGTTGACGCAACAGGTCAGGTACTTGGATAAGTTGGTGGACGAACTGGCGAAAGGACGCAAGATGGAGAGGATACTGCGTGCTGGTTAGTTCCGGCCGCGTTCAATCGATCGCCCTTTTCCGACCGCCCATATCCGTCCGTCATTTGCGCTGACAACGAACTGAGCGCCTGCCATGCTTCCAGACACCGCTGCCTACAATGACAAACTGACACCGGACGACAAAGCGATTTGCGATCTGCTTGCAACGCAGATCGACAAGCATCTCCCCGACGCCGAAAACAAGATTTGGCACGCGCACCCAGTCTGGTTTCTCGATGGCAACCCCGTGGTCGGGTACAGCAAACTCAAGCCATGCGTTCGCTTGCTTTTCTGGAGCGGGCAGTCGTTTGACGAAGAGGGACTGCGACCGGAGGGTAGCTTCAAGGCCGCCGAGGCACGGTATACCGCGGCAGACCAGGTCGATACTCGTGCGCTCAAGCGGTGGCTGGCGAAGGCGCGCGATATCCAATGGGACTACAAAAACATCGTCCGTCGCAAGGGCAAGCTGGGACGCCTAAAATAGGCGGTCGCCGCATGTTAAACTTGGTCGTTCATGATGATCGGCCTTACCCCCGCTCCCTGGCAAATCCAACCCGCTCCACACGGCAAACCTTGTCAATCCGCGACATACCTGAAATCGCCGGCCTCGATTCCAGAGCCGGCATGGTCCGCATTCCGCCGGAGACGGATGTGCCGTTGACGCCGCGGGTGCGCCGGCTAATCGACGCGGCCGATTTTCGCCGGCTGGCCAAGATCAGCCAGTTGGGGCTGGTGTCGCTGGTTTATCCGGCGGCTATCCATACGCGGTTCGAGCATTCGTTGGGGGTTTACCGGCTGGCGCTGTTGTTCTTGCAACAACTGTCGCGCGACGCGCGGTTCGTGGCGGTGATTGGCCCAGCCGATGCCGAGTTGTTCATCGTGGCGGCACTGCTGCACGATCTGGGGCATTGGCCGTTCTGCCACCCCATTGAAGATATCCGCCTGCCGAGCGTGCCGCATCACGAGTTGTTCGCCAACAGTTTCTTGCTGGAGGGAGAAATCGCCGACACGCTTCGCGACGAGTGGCGGATCCAGCCCCGCGATATCGTGACGCTGCTTTCGGAAAAGCCCCGCGACAAACGCTCGCGCATCTTGCAAAGCCTGCTCTCGGGCCCCATCGATATCGACAAGATGGACTATTTGGCCCGCGACAGCCTGCATGCCGGAGTGCCCTACGGGCGCAACTTCGACCAGGGGCGGCTGATCGGCAGCCTTTGCCTGAACCAGACGGGGGACGGGCTGGCGATCAGCGACAAAGGCAAGACCGCCGCCGAAATGATGGTTTTCGCCCGTTATGTGATGTTTAGCGAGGTCTACTGGCACCACGGTGTCCGCTCGGCCACGGCCATGTTGCAGCGGGCTTTCTATCGGCTGCACGGCCAGTTAGATCTGGACGGGCTGTTTCGCCAGACCGAGCCGGCCATGATCGAAAGCCTGCTGGCCGCGGGTGGCCAGTCGGGGGCGGGCGAGTTGCTGGCCGGCCTGTTTGGCCCGGTTCGCCGGATGTACAAGCGGGTGGCACAATACAGCATCTTCGAGCAACCGGAGTACTACGCCCGGCTGGCGAGGCGGCCTTATCCTTGGCTGGCGGCCTGTGCCGAGGAGTTCGCCCGCCGCGTGGGTGTGGAACTGGGCCGGGTGGTGGCACCCGATGAGATCCTGTTCGATGCCCCGCCGATGCAGCGCGAGGTAGAGTTCAAGGTCGAGGTCCACTTTCGCAAGGAGCAGCGGTTTCGGCCGCTGGCCGAGGTGTCGCCCGTCGTGCGGACGCTGGCCCAAGAGCAATTCGACGACTACGTCAAACGAGTCCGTATCTTCGCACACCCGCGAATTGCCGAGGACTTGCGGGACTGCCTCCGCTTCAGCGAGCTACTGGCTGCCGCCGTGGCCGCCACGAGTTAGCGCCGCGACCGGGGATAGTGCGGGCTTTAGCCCACATCCCGGCCTTTCGTGGGCTAAAGGCCCACGCTACGGCCAATTGGCGAATTTTGACGGCATAGGCCCTACCGGCAACTCCCTGGCCAATCTCGCGGAAAGTCAGGCGTGGGGACTGTACTCAATAGCCGCCCGCCGCTTTCGTACCAGCTTTCGCGGATGAATTTGCACCACCGCAGTTCCATGAGAAAACTGCGCCACTGGCCCATCGTTTCGTCCAGCGAGACAATGACCTCGCGATAGGGAATCGGATCGGGATGAAAGAACCCCAGGCCCTGTTCGCTGACCCGCCGCCCCGCCGCGACGAAGGTTCCCACGCGGCCTGGCTGGCCGTCGGCTTCGGCGGGAGTAACATAGACCAGCCGGGGAAAAGCAAACCGCTCTCCACTGCGGGCATGGGCCGAGCTTGCCTCACCATACAGCCCGGCCAGCAACCCTTGCACTTGCGCCCGAACGCCATTTTCCGCCGCCGGCACCGGCTGCGCGCCTGCTGGCATGTAGGGAATCTCCAACAGAGATGCCATGCAAGAACCTCCAACCGAAAGCCGTATCAACCACGCGGGGCACACCAGCCGCAAGGGAACCCTACGTCACAATGGGGCCTTGGTCAAACTTACCGGCAAACATTAAAGGGTGGCGGTGAGATAAAACGGCTAAATCCTCTCCCGCGACGCGGCAAGGAAATCAGCCGTTGTCTAAATGCGACCAGTCGCGAGGAGGCTCTGGCGGACGAAAGCCGGGCGATGAGCTTCCCGCGGCAACGGCATCGCACAGGGACTGATGCAAGGTTTCTTGCCGCCGGTTGATCTCGCGGACGACCTGAAGCAGGCAGATGGCCGGCCACACGTCGAGCAACGCCGCGAAGATCGACAGGCCCGTCACGTTGATGAGTTGCGGCAC
Source organism: Pirellulales bacterium (assembly GCA_050247075.1). GTDB lineage: Bacteria > Planctomycetota > Planctomycetia > Pirellulales > JBFWUW01 > JBFWUW01. Next base: position 6,719 of record JBFWUW010000016.1, read on the forward strand.
GGTTTCGGCCCCAATCGCAGCCCGCGCGCTGACGTTGCTAACGATGTTGGAAATAATCCACCCGCTCCACCACAGCACCAGCAGGGCCGAGCCGGGCTGGTTTTTCCAATATCTGGGATCGCTATGGCGGATATTTTCGGGATCGCTGGCCCGCCAGATCTCGCCGGCAATTTGAATGGGCCGGAACAAATTCAAGATCGGCACGAACCACGCGCCCACTGCCCAGCCAGGCGTGTACTGCAAACCGGCGGCACCCAGCGCCGGCAGATTGGAGTGGACACGATGAAACCACATCAGCAGCACGACAATCAGGGCAATCTGCAGGATGATTTGAAAGACGCCAATCGCTACTTCGCGCGTGTCATTGACATTCGCCTCTTCTTCGCTGATTGCCGCGCCCGCCTGTGCACGTTGCAGCAATTGAAGTTGCATGAAGCCCGACCCGGCCGCCAGCAAGTTGGCGAACAAGGTCAGGCCGGTCAACACCATGACGATGTAGGCCCGCGTAGCACCGGAAGCGTAACGCTTGCCGCGCGGAATGCCGCCGACCGAAGGGGGTGGCAACCCGGGCGAACCGCTTTGCGGACTTTGATAAGGGTTGAAATCGTTGCTCACGAGTTGGGCCCTGCCAATGTTGGGTTTTCGGGGAAATGATTGAAACAGGCTACTATCGCTTCAACCACAATACGGCCAACACTATCGCGCCGATCACCGCCAGGCCAATCAGCACGGCGGCGGCGATCCGCGGTTTGGAGTAGGGTCGATCGCCGGCCATGCGGCCCGATTGGCCGTTCAGCAAAAAGCGATAGACCTGGTCCTGGTATCGATAGCTCAACAGATAGACCGGCAACAAGATAAGATCGGAATTGATGTCGCTGAAATGGGTCGCTACATCCAGGTTGCTGTGCGTGTCGCCCGGCAAGAAGGAAGAAATGTCTGCCTGTTGGCGGCGGTGGAACTCGGCCTTGCACCGCTCGAGCGCCGTGGGGCCTTCCACGCTGTATTCTTCGTTCAGCCAGCCCGCCAGAAAGTAAGGCTCGTACCGTTTGAGGGCGGCCAGGTGAAACGGCATGATCCGGTCGGCCTGTCCTTGCGGCAGCCCGCGGCTGCCCGACACCAGGTAGCCGCTGCGATACTCGTGAAATCGGCCCGACAGGCCCCACCATTCAGTCTCGCGCACTTGCCTGGTGCGGGTAACGGTCTTGCCGTTTTCGATCGTGGTGTAGGTTTCGGTACGGTACCAGTATTCGCCAATCGAGGCCGACCATTGGCTGTTGGCCAACATCGAGAACGACCAGAACGGCAGATAGACCCCTTTGAGTTTGTCCGCCACAATCGCCCGCCGCAGGTTGCCGGGCCGAAACAATCCGCCGCCGCCAATCCATTGCAAGAACGCCTCTTGCGCTTGTTCCGGCGTGATGGTAAATCCGATCACGAACTCCGGGGCTTGCTTGCCTGTCACCTCGGGCGTGAATTCGGTGACATAGGTGGAATCGCAAAAGGGACAGACATAGCTTCGCTGGCGGGGATCGCAAGCGATTTCCGCCCCACAATTATCGCAGCGAAAATGCTTCTGCGGGCTGGCGGCCGGCGGCGCGGCCGGCAACGGCGGCGGGCTATGTGTCGTGCCGCAGGCGGGGCAAAACTTGTCGTGTTCATCCAACGGTGAACCGCAAGCATCGCAAGCACGCCCATGCGAGGTGGGGAGCGTGTCGACGGCGTTGGAGTCGGCGGAACTAGAAGCGCGCATGGGCCACATTTTGGGGGGAAGAAATGGGGAAGTCAAAGGGGGCACCACCCCGATTCGCTATGGATGCCGCGGTGGAGCCTCGCTATACTCCGCGACCTTCTTCCGCCTAATTCCGTCGATCCCTTGCCCCCTGGCGCGATGACCAGAAACTATTCCGCTTGCGCCGCACGCCTTTCTCGCATGGGCTCTTGGCTCTTGTTAGCGGTCGCGTGCGCTAGTTCGTTGGGCTGCGTGCAGCGGCGCATGACCATCCGCAGCAACCCGCCCGGCGCGTTGGTCTACGTGGACAACTACGAACTCGGCACGACGCCGGTTTCGACTGACTTTATCTATTACGGCACGCGGGAGATCCGGCTGGTCAAGGACGGGTACGAAACGCAAACCCGGCTGGTCAACATTCCGCCCCCTTGGTACCAGTACGTGCCGATCGACTTTGTGGCCGAGAACCTAATTCCCTACGAAGTTCGCGACGAACGCCAGTTAGATTTTGCCATGCAGCCGCAGCGGCTTGTTCCGACCGAGGAACTGCTCGGACGAGCGGATAGCCTGAGGGCCACCAACCGCGGGGAAAACTACGTCATCCCGGCCGGTGCCGTGCAACCGCTGCCCGCCGGCGTGGAACCAATTCCGCCTGGCGTGCCCGACATGCGGCTGCCGAATTAAGGATGGCGGAACGGATTGTTGTGGGATGGGTGATTCCAATTGTAGGGTGGGACAAGCGGCATTGTGTCCGGCAACTTGTAACCGGCGTACCCGCGATGTCCCACCATCACTCGCGATCGCGGTCGCACTCGGTGGGACATCGCGGACAAACCGTACTCGAATGGAAGAACCATTTGTCCGTTTGTCCCACCCTACGAGTTTGGCGAAGAAATAACTTCCTGGTAATGTCGCAGCAATCCGGCGGCTGACTGGCGAATGTCAAAGGCCGCTTCCGCGCGGTGGCGAACGGCAACGCGCATGGCGGCCCGCTCCCGCTGGTTTCCAGCGAGTTCGCGAATGGCCGCGGCCAGCAACATGCTATCGCCGGGCGGAACGAGCCGCGCCGTTTGGCCGCTGGGGAAGATCTCAGCGGTGCCGCCGACATCGGTGGCCACAACGGGCAGGCCGCAGGCGGCCGCTTCCAGCAGCACACGTCCCAACGGCTCTTGCCGCGCTGGGTGGACCAGCATCGTCAGCTCGGGCAGCAACAGCTCGACCTGGCTGCAATTCCCCAAGAAGTGTACCCGGCCCGCCAGTCCAGCGTGGCCGAATGTGGCCGATACCCGATCCATGTACTCAACGGCTTCCGCCTTGCCCGAATAGCGCTCTCCCACAATCACAGAATGCAAGTCAGGCAGGTCCGCCAGTTCAACGGCAGCGGCCGCCAGTACGTCGTGCCCTTTGCGCATGACAAGCTGCCCGATCGTGCCGGCCAGCAGGGCATGCCGCGGCAATTGCAATTGGCGATGGAGCCAACCCGTGGTGGGGCGGGGGCGAAACAGGCCGAGATCAACGCCATTATGCAGGACATGCAACCGATCGGCCGCGACCCCTTGGGCGGTATGAAAGTCGCGAGTGGCGGCCGATACCGCCAATAGCCTGGCATGGCAGTTCAGATCGGCCACGGCCGCGGCGCTCAGTCCGACAATGTCCCGCAAATGGGCCAAGCTGGGAATCTTTAAGTCCCGCGCCACCGGCCCGGACAGGCGGCCCATCGACAAACTATTGGCGTGCAACAGGTTTGGCCGTAGCGATTGCAGCAAGCCCGCCAGTTCCGCCCGCAATTGCTCCAAGGACCGACGCCGCCCCGCCGCATCGCGCCATTGCACCGGCACCAAACGCAGGCGCTCCGCCGCCAGCGCATCGGCCAGCGGCCCGGCGGGTGGCGCCAAAGCCAACAGCCTGAAACCAGCCGCGAACAGAGCGGGCAGGCAGGCCAGTAAAGACCGCTCGCCGCCGTTGAGCGTGGGGTATTCGAAGAGCCAAGCGAGGAGGGGAGTGTTCAGTGTTCAGTGTTCAGTGTTCAGTGTTCAGGGAATAACTGCCAGCCATCGGCAATTAGCCTGCGCCAAGAAGCTGATAGCTGACGGCTGAGTGCTAATCGCCTTCCGCCTTGCCTACATCATTCCGTAATTGACCAGCGTCTGCCTTAGCTTCTTCTCATCCGCTTCTTCCAAGGGTGTCATCGGCAGGCGTAGTTCGCCGGTGTCGCGGCCTAGCAGTTTCATGGCGGCTTTGATGGGAATGGGGTTGGTAGACATGCCCAGCATATCGCGGCAAAGGGGGAAGAGCTTTTGATGCCAGGACAAAGCCTCGACGAGGTTGCCAGCGTCGAAAGCCGCGATGAGCTTGATCATGTCTTGCGGCACGATATTGCCGACGACCGAAATCACGCCCCGTCCGCCGATCGACATCAACGGCAGCGTCAGGCTGTCGTCGCCGCTGAGCAGCGTCAGATCGGTCAGGGCGCAAACTTGCGAGGCCTGGTCCATGGAACCCGTCGCCTCTTTGACCAGCGCGATATTGGGACACTCAGCCATGCGGGCGATTGTTTCCGGTTCAATATTCTTGCCGGTGCGGCCTGGTATGTTGTAGACGCAAATGGGGATGCCGACCGCTTCGGCCAGCGCCTTGTAATGCAGATAAAAGCCTTGCTGCGTGGGTTTATTGTAGTAGGGAGCGACCACCAGGGCCGCGTCGGCTCCACACTTGGCGGCCCATTTGGTCAGCCGCAGGGCTTCGGACGTGCTGTTGGATCCGGTTCCGGGCATGACCTTGATGCGGCCGGCGGCCGTCTCGATCGTCACGGCGATCACCCGCTCGTGCTCTTCGTGCGATAACGTGGGGGATTCGCCCGTGGTCCCCACCGGGCACAGGCAGCGGGTGCCGGCTTGCACTTGAAACTCCACTTGCTGGCGCAGCAGATCGTAATCGACCTGGCCGTTCTTGAGCGGAGTGGTGATGGCAACCGAGAGTCCGGCGAAGGCTTCGCCGCGAGTACGAGGCTTGGTCATGGGGCTGGCTATGGCTTGGGAAAAGTGGCGGATCTCAACCGTGCATCATAGGGGAGCGGTTCGCGGCGTGCCAAGGGCCTGCAGGTGAGCTGTTTGGCTGTAGGAGGCGACTCTGTCGCCGATGACTGGCCAGGCACGCTTCCAGCGGTGAAAGTATCGGCCGTAGTGCATGGCAGCGCACATCACGGCTTTTCGTGGGCTGGACGCCCACGCCACGGCCGGTTGACGCGGCTGCCTCTCTGGACCGGCTGCGCCTGGGGAGTACGATAGAAGCATGGATATGGATGACGATGACCTGGGCCTCGATCCGCCCCTGCCTTCGAAGGCTCCTTCACCCCCGCCTGCGCCCACTCCAGCGGACAGGCCCGATCTGGCACCGTTGGCCGACGACGATCCCGACTTGGCCGAACGGCCGCCGAGTTTCGTTAGCAAGCAGTTCGATAAAATGCGCCCCGGCCTGCATCGGGCATGGGTCAATCTGCGGGTCTGGCTGCCGTGGTTGATGAACCCGTTCGAGCGGAAGCGCCTGATTCGATTCAACTCGCGGGAGAACCGGGTCGGCTTCGATTGGAAGCTCGATCTGCCCGTCCAGTGCTGGAAATGCGGCGAAGAGACCGATCTGAAAAAGAAGAAGTACTCGACCGACGTCCGCTGCTTTGAGTACCCGGTGCAGATTGGTTTGGGGGCGTTGGCAACATTTATTTTGTTCGCCATCTTGGCACCCTGCATGCCCGGTTGGAGTACGGCCCTGTTGATGCTCATGGTGCCGGTGTTGGCGGTGCTGTTGTTCCGCGTGAAGAGTTGGAATGAGCATGTAGACATGGTGATCTGGAGTTGTCCGGAACACCGGTCGGAGTTGGCCTTGCCCGACATGGCCGCCTACGATGAGGAACTGCACGTCAGCCTTCCCTCGGCGGGCCTGGCCAAAGCCGCCCGCACGGAACAGACAGACCGCCGCCGAGGCAATCGCCCGCCCGACACCGGCCGCCCTCCGCGGGACACGGATTGAATCCGTTTATGGACAAAAACTGGCCAACAACCCATGCGGTCTGGTAAGCTAGTCCGTACTACTTATTGCCCCACCCCCTCCACCCTGCATCATCCCACCCCTTACGGAGTCCCTGTCATGTCGCACTTGACCCGGCGCCGGTTCTTGGAAGATTCGCTGTTGGCTTCGGCCGCTTTGGCCGCAGCTGGTTCCGCCTCGACGGTTTTGGCCGCCGAGGAAGCTCCTCAAAGCAAAAGCCCTAACGAGAAACTGCTGGTGGCCGTAGTGGGCGTGCGCGGGCGCGGCGGCAGCCACATTGCGGCTTTCGCGGGCCGCAAGGATACCGAGATTGCCTATCTGGTCGACGTGGATGAAGTCGTTGGCGAAAGCCGGGCCGAGGAAGTCGAGAAGCGCCAAGGCCGCCGGCCCAAGGTGGTCAAGGACATGCGCGAGGCCTTTGAAGACAAGTCGATCGACATCGTCTCCACCGCCACGCCCAACCACTGGCATTCGCTGTGCGCCATTTGGGCCATGCAGGCTGGCAAGGATGTCTACTGCGAAAAGCCAGTCAGCCACAACGTTAGCGAAGGCCGCCGCATGGTCGAGGCCGCCCGCAAGTACGACCGCATCTGCCAGACCGGCACGCAAAGCCGCAGCAACCCCGGCATGCGGGAGATCATGGAATACATCCACAGCGGCAAACTGGGCGAGGTCAAACTGGCCCGCGGGCTGTGCTATAAGCCGCGCGGCAGCATCGGGGCCAAGGGGACGTATGATGTTCCCAAGAGCGTGGACTACAACCTGTGGTGCGGGCCCGCGCCGATGAACCCGCTGACCCGTCCTCAGTTCCATTACGATTGGCACTGGATGTGGGACTACGGCAACGGCGACTTGGGCAACCAGGGGATTCACCAGATGGACTTGGCCCGCTGGGCGCTGAATGTCAACGATCTGGGGCAAGGCGTGGTTAGCTACGGCGGCCGGTTTGGCTATGAGGACGCGGGCGAAACGGCCAACACGCAGGTCAACATTCACAAATATGGCGACAAGAACCTGGTGTTCGAGGTCCGCGGCCTGAAGACCGATGACTACAAGGGGGCCAAGGTTGGCCTGATTGTTTACGGCAGCGAAGGCTATGCCGTAATCCCCAGCTACGATGGCGGCGTGGTCTTCGATAAGAACGGCCAGCAAGTGCAGACCAGCTTCACCAAGGGGGGCGGAGACGACAACCACTTTGGCAACTTCCTTACGGCCGTTCGCAGCCGCAAAAAGGAGGACCTCAACGCCGATATTTTGGAGGGCCATCTTTCCAGCGCGTTGTGCCATTTGGGCAATATCTCTTACCGCCTGGGCCAGACGATTCCCGTGGCTGAGGCCACCAGCCGCCTGGAGGCCAACGACGAAACCCGCGAGACGTTCGCCCGCTTTAAGGACCATCTCTCGCAGAACGACGTCAACCTGGACAAGACCCAGGTGCAGTTCGGCAAGATGCTGGCGGTCGATTCCAAGACCGAGACCTTGGGCGAGGAATCGGCCAATGCCATGCTGACCCGCCAATACCGGGCACCTTTCGTAGTGCCCGCGGCGGACCAGATTTAAGGCGGCCAAAGATCAAAACTCGATTCGACCGGGCGCGGCACAAAACAATGCCGCGGCCGGTTTTTTTATGCGCGCGAGTACCAGTCTTGGGCTGAAAATAGCGAGTGGCTGGGCCAGTAACCAAGCGGGAATCGGATGGCCCAGCGGAGTGGATATTCCAAACGGATTGGTCAACGGGGGTAAATCGCTGAAAAACTGGGACGTCCAATTTGCCTTACCCATCCATCGGCGAGGTGCCTGAACACCCTCTCGCTTCAGTCGCGTTCGCTACCCCATGCCAAGCAACCTTATCCCAAAAGGCCCGCGACCAGGCCGTATCAAGCCTGCACGGCGGGAGCCGTGAGGCTACGTATTTGCCAGAATTCTTGGTTTTTTTGGCTGGACCGTTGACATGGGGCGGGCTGTAGCTAGAATCTGCGTAAGTGAAATTGATACTGAGTCTCAATTTCATGGCTGTGCCTTCTAGGTCAAATTTCATTGAGAAAGGTTCTCGAAATGTCCCGCCTCCGCAAACGTTCTGCTTCGAAACGAGCCTTTACGCTCGTGGAATTGTTGGTGGTGATTGTCATCATCGGCATTCTGATTGGCCTGTTGATTCCTGGTATTCAAGCTGCCCGCAACGCGGCCCGTGACAATTCCTCGAAAAACAACTTGCGCCAAATCACCTTGGCCTTTAACAACCATTATGCCGCCAAACAGTACTTTCCGCCGAGTTGGCAATCGCCCGACGTATCGGAGATGGCCACCACCGAACAGAACGTGGCGGGTTGGTCGATCATGGCGCTCATGTTGCCGTACCTGGAGCAAAAAGCCATCGCCAGCAATATAGACTATGACCTGCCGTACAACTTGGTTGGTACAGTAACTCAAGCGGATGGCCGGTCTGTACAGTTGAGTTCGCTTCGCGTGCCAACCTATGTTTCTCCGGCGGAACCCCGCGACGAAGCCCGCTTGGGCGGGACCAGCAACCCCACCCAGCAGCACTATCCGTTCAACTACGCGGTGAACCTGGGAACGTGGTTCGTGTGGGATCCGGTCACCAAGCGGGGCGGCTACGGCGCGGCGTACCCCGATAGCAAGCTACGCGACGGCGATTTCTTCGACGGCATGAGCTACACCTTGGCCTTTGCCGAAGTCAAAGCGTGGCAACCGTACCATCGCAATGGCAACTCGACCTCGCAGACCGACGATGCTCCGCCTACGCTGGCCAGCATTTGCTCGCTACCGAACGATGGCACGCTCCGCGACAGCGGTCACACCGAATGGGTCGACGGCCGCGGGCATCATTCCGGTTTCACCACGGTCTTTACGCCTAACGAGCGCGTGCTTTGCACGGGCACGCTTAATAGCGTTGCCGGAACCTATGACGTTGACTGGACCAACCACCAAGAAGGCGTCGGTCTGGGCCCCGGCAATACTAGCACCACCGACGATTATCCCACGTACATCGCCGCGACCTCGCGCGGTTACTTTCCAGGACATGTGAACGTCTCGATGGTTGACGGTTCGGTTCGTTCCATCAGCGACAATATCAATATTGGCGTGTGGCGTGCCCTTTCTACCCGTTCGGGCAAGGAAATGCTGCCAGACGATATTACCAAGCAATAGCTTGGAGCATTTAGCGAGTTCGACGTTTTGTTACCTCGGGCTGTCCGTCTCCCAGCGGCCAGCCCGAGGTTTTTGCGCGTAGGATGGCCTGGGCCATTAGACCAACGGGTTTCGTCGACCATGGACAATCAAATCAGCCCCGAACTGTCGGCCCACGACGCGGCGCGCATCATCTACAACACGCCACGACCGACGCCTCAGCAGGTGGGCCAGGTGCGGCTACGGTTGGTGCAGGGCCATCTCAAACCGGGCCGTGGCGGCACTTCCACCACCACTGCGGCGGCGATTGCCGAATACATGACGACCGTGGCGGTTGGCAAACAACAAAAGCTCAGCCATGAAGAAGACCTGAAAGGGGTTTATCGCGATTTGTTTCGCGACTATTTCATGGCGGTCGTGTCGCGGCGGCGCATCACGGGCCGCTCGCCCATGTTTCAACATGCGGTCTTGATTGGCCAAGTCGCCACAATCTTGTTCGCGGCGGCGGCCTTGTGGTGGATCTACCGCCATTCAATCGTGCCGATTCCGCCTGAACAAAAAATAGTTCGCGCGGCCATCGAGGAACAATACGGCTCCGTGAAATTCCATGAGTGGTTTCCCACGGTTCCCGCGGCCAACCAACAGGGCGAGCAAGTTCGCGTGCAATTCACCTATTTCTCGTCCAGCAGAAAAGCGATCCGCACCGTTCGCACGTACCAGGTCGTGGCGGGTCAGGCACAAGATGTCACCGGGGCCGATTCCGATTAGCGGGAAGCCGCCATTCCTGGTTAGAATGGCGTTACTCACAACACGGCCCCACGAGGCTGCCCGCCATGACGACGCTACCGGAATTGCCGCAACTTCAGCGCCGTGCTTTTCTCGGCCGGTCGGGTTTGGGCGCGATGGCCTTGGCGTCAATGCTCCCCGCCAATACGGCCCAGGCCGCTGCCCCAGAGCGTTGGAAAGGCGCGGTCCAACCGCTGCATCACCCTCCGCGGGCCAAACGAGTCATCTATCTCTACATGTCGGGCGGGCCTTCGCATTTGGAGTTGTTTGACTACAAGCCCCAATTGGCCGCGCTGAACGGCCAACCCATGCCTTCGTCGTTCACCGCCGGTCAACAGATCGCCCAATTGCAGGGACAAACATTGACCTGCATGGGGCCGCAATTCAAGTTTGCCCGCCACGGCCAAAGCGGTGCGGAACTTTCCGAGCTTTTGCCGCATATTGCCGGCGTGGCCGACGAACTGGCGATTATCCGTTCGATGAAGACCGATGCCATCAACCACGATCCGGCCCATACGTTGCTCAACACCGGCTCGATGATCTCTGGCCGGCCTTCGATGGGCTCGTGGATCGTCTATGGGTTGGGAAGCGAGAGCGAGAACTTACCCGGCTTTGTGGTCTTGCACTCGCGCGAGGGGCGCAACCCTCAGCCCCTTTCGGTGCGGCTGTGGCATAGCGGGCCGCTGCCGGGAAGGTTTCAAGGGGTGCAACTGCGGTCGCGTGGCGAACCGGTCTTGTATCTCAACTCTCCACCAGGTGTGCCTCACAACCAGCAGCAAGACGTGGTTTCGGCGGTGCAATCGCTCAACCAGTCGCAACAAACGCTGGTGGACGATCCGGAAATTGCCGCCCGCGTGGCGCAGTACGAACTGGCGTTCCGCATGCAGACGGCGGTTCCCGACCTGGTTGATGTCTCGCAAGAACCGCGGCATGTGCTGGAGCAATACGGCTGCCGGCCGGGCGACGGCAGCTTTGCCTCGAATTGTTTGCTGGCGCGGCGGTTGGCCGAGCGCGGCGTGCGGTTCATCCAGCTCTATCACCGCGATTGGGACCATCACAACAACCTGATCGACTTCCTCCAAGGCAACACGGCCAACGTCGACCGTCCCACCGCTGCGCTGATTGCCGACCTGAGGCAGCGCGGCATGTTGGACGATACGCTGATTATCTGGGGGGGGGAATTCGGCCGCACGCCGATGACGCAGACCAACAAAGGCAAGCCGGGCCGCGACCATCACATGCGGGGCTTTTCCATGTTCATGTGTGGCGGGGGAATTCGTCGCGGCATCACCCATGGCGCCACCGACGAACTGGGCTACAACGCAGCCGAGGACATCGTCACGGTTCACGATCTGCATGCCACGATCTTGCATCTGCTGGGGATCGACCACCGGCGGCTGGCCGTCAAAGTGCAAGGGCTCGACGTAAAACTGACCGGCGTGGAACAAGCCCAACCCGTGCGGGCTATTCTGGCTTGACGCTCGCAGCGCCACGTTCGCCACACAAAAAGGCAACACCATGAAACACCCCGCAAAATGGATAGCCGTGCTGATGCTGGCAGGCACCGCCTTGGTCTGGTGCGATGGTGCCCAGGCCGCGCCGCTATTGGTGGAAGCGGGCCAACCGCGGGCGGCAATTGTCATTGCGCCGCAACCGCCGCGGATGGTCCGTCTGGCTGCCGAGGAATTGCGGCTGCATGTGGAAAAAATCACCGGTGCCAGCCTGCCCATCGTCGCGCAGTCTAATTCTCAATTTCCGCTGCACATTTATGTCGGCCAGAGCGAGCATACCGACCGGTTGACGGTATCGAACGATGGGCTGGAACATGGCGCTTTTCGCATGGTGTCTGGAAGGGACTATTTGGTTCTGTTGGGCCGCGATGATGATTTTGTGCTGCCGCGGTTTTTTCTGCGCAGCCCGTCCGACTTGCCGGAATTCTTGGCTGAGTGGGACCAGGCGACCGGCGAAAAATGGAGCTTTGCCAACGGCAATCTCTACAAAGAGTACAACGGCGCGCTGAATATCTGGGCGCGCGACGGGCGCGGCTCGCTCAACGCGGTCCATGAGTTTCTGCGGATGCAAGGCGTGCGCTGGTATCTCCCGGGCGAGTTGGGAGAGGTCATTCCCCAGTCCCCCAATCTGGAACTTCCCCAGATCGACAAGACGGTGCGGCCCGACTTCGCGATTCGCTTTCCCTATCAGTACGGCCGCATGTTTGCGCACGCCGCCTGTACCCGCGATGAGGCCCTGTGGCAGTTGCGGATGGGCTGGAGCCAGGCGGCCGAGGTGATCGGCGATTTTGGCATGGGGCTGGCGCACGGCATGAACGCCCTTTACGAACGGCCCGAAGTGCGGGCAGCCCATCCCGAGTATTACCTGCTGGCCAATGGCCGCCGCGACGAACTGAAAGTGGGCGAAAGCCGCCCTTGCCTCTCTTGCCCAGGGTTGTTTCAGAACAACTTGAAGTACGCGCGGACGATGTTCGATCTGATTGACGCTCCCTTGGTCTCGCTGATGCCGCAAGATGGCTACGGCATCTTGTGCGAGTGCGACTTGTGCCACGGCAAGGGGGACCTGGCGCGCGGCGGGGAGGGGCATCTTTCCGACTATGTCTGGGACTACGTCAACCGCGCGGCGCTGGAGCTTTACAAGTCCCACCCGGACAAGAAAGTGAGCTGCGGTGCCTACGGCGCCTATCTATTGCCCCCCAAGAAGATCGACCGGTTAAGCCCCAACCTGATTGTGACCATCGCGCAAAACCGCGGCATGTTCGTCGATGCCTCGGAACGCCAGAAGTTCGTCGATCTGCGCCAGGCTTGGAAGGCCAAGCTGCCCGCCGAGGGCCGGATTATTACCGGCGACTATTATTTGCACGCCCGCCCCTTCACGCTGCCGCATGTGCCGTACTTCTATCCGCGCACGATTGCCGAGGATCTGCAATCGCTGAGAGGCATTTCGCTGGGCGATTTTATCGAAGTTTATCGCGATCCCGAGGGTATCGCCTCGCTGGCCGTCGACCACCTGAATCTTTATGTTACCTCGCGATTCTGGTGGAACGCGGACCAGGATATTGAGCAATTGCTAGACGAGTACTGTACGGAGTATTACGGCCCAGCCGCCCAACCGATGGGAGCCTTGATCGACTTTGCCGAGGAAAATCGCCGCCAATTCAGCCACAGCGCAGAAGCGATAACACATGTGCAAGAATTGCTCCGGCAGGCTCAAGAAGAAGCCCCCGCTGGGACAGTGTTTGCCCGGCGCGTGGACTTGCTGGCGGAATACATCGCGCCGTTGGACGATCTCAAGGCGCAACTGGCCCGCGGCCGGACCGGCGTGCCCGAGGCCACCGCCCGTTTGCGTGACAAGGCCGAAATCGAGCTAGACGGCAAGCTGAACGACAAGTTTTGGGAGGGATTGCCGGCCTATCCCCTGGCCGAACTTCAGACCGGCAAAGATCCTTACATGCCTACCTCGTTCAAGGTGGGCTGGGCGGACGACGCCATCTATTTCGCCATCCGCTGCCAGGACCGCGACACGAAAAAATTGAATGTGGGAACGGCCCGCAACGAAGACCCCAGCTTGTGGAACGGCGATGCCGTGGAGATCGAGATCGAAACGCAGAGCCACGCTTATTACCAGTTTGCCATCAATCCGGCCGGTGCCTGGATCGACCTGGATCGCAAGAGCGGCATCGACACGCTGTGGACCTCCGGCGCGGAAGTGGCATGCCATGTGGGGGATGACGTATGGACCGCCGAGGTCCGCATTCCCGTGGTGGGAGAGGAACAGGCGCTGCTCAATCCCCGGTATGGCGTGGCGGGCCGCCAACCAAGCCAAAGTTACCCCTGGTACTTCAATGTCTGCCGGCAGCGGATGCGCCCCAAAGAACGAGAATACTCGGCATTCTCACCGACCAGCACGGCCAGCTTTCACGTCGTCAAGAAGTTCGGCAAGTTGTACGTGCGCTAGCCAATCATCAGGAGATTTGGCATGAAATATCTGCTGTTGATGGCGTTGGTATGGCACTCCGCCGCGGCAAGTGCGGCGGAGGATGCAAGCGACTATGTCGCGCAGCGCAAAGCCGCCATGGCTCTGTTAAAGGCCGGCGAGCACCAAGCTGCCTTGACCGCGTTCAAGCAAATGCTGGCATCCGCCGGCACCGATTTCCAAAGATCCGATGCCTTGCGTCAGGCGGCCATGTGCGCCGGCCAACTCCAACAATTCGACCGGGCGATGGAACTTGCCCAGCGGATTCCCCTTCAGCCGTATTCCAAGTTGTGCCAATTGCAACTGCTGGAGAACCAGCGGGAATGGCGGCAAATCGTTCAGAAGTTTCAGGATGAACCGTTTGCGGATTGGCCCGAGAGCCTTCGCGGCGAGGCCTGGTTTGGCCGCGGACATGCCTATTTCGCCATCAAGCAGGGCGAAGCCGCGGCGGCCGACCTGTTGCTGGCCGCCGACTACTTGACCGACGGCAACTCCCTGGCGGTCTGTCTTCATTGCCTGGGCGACACCTACGCCACGCTGCTGGACGACGACGAGCAGGCGATCGCCTCCTATCGCCGCGTCTACGGACGGGGCAACATCTACAAACATTGCCAGTCGGCGATCAGTGTTGCCGCGATATTGCAACAGCGCGGCCAGCATCAGGCAGCCATCGACGAACTAAGCCCGCTCAACGTCGAAGAGTTGGTCGCGCCCTATTGGCGCGGCAAAACACTAAGTGCCTTGGGCGCTGCCTATGTCGGGGCCGGCAAAGATGCCGCCGCCATCTCGGCTTATCGGCAAGCGCTCGAAACCGAAAACCTGCCAGAAGCCCTCCGCCAGGAATGCCAAACAGCGTTGGACAGCTTGAAGCCTGAACTTCAGGACGAATCGACGAAAGCCGGTTCGAATGGCCAGCCCAATATCATCGTCGTGCTGTGCGACGATTTGGGCTACGGCGATATTCACTGCAACAACCCGCTCGGCAAGATCGCCACGCCGCACGCCGACCGGCTGGCTGCCGAGGGGATGCGATTTACCGATGCCCACACCACCTCCAGTGTTTGCTCCCCCACGCGCTACAGCCTGCTGACTGGACGATACAACTGGCGCAGCCGCCTGCAATCGGGCGTGTTGGGCGGGCTGTCGCCGCGCCTGATTGAGACAGACCGCCTGACGGTTGCCAGCCTGTTGCAAGGGCACGGCTACCATACGGCTTGTATTGGCAAGTGGCATCTGGGGATGAATTGGACCCGCGTTCCCAACACGCCCGACCCGCCCGAGAATTCCATCGAGACGACGGAACATCACCACAGCGTCGATTACACCCAGCCAATTTCCAGCGGGCCTAATAGCGTGGGGTTCGACGAGTATTTCGGCATCAGCGCGTCGCTGGACATGGTTCCGTACACGTTTATCGAGAACGGCCGGGTGGCCGCCATCCCCAACCAGGAAATTTCACTCGCCATGTCCAGCGACCGGCCGCAACGGCAAACACGCCGCGGGCCTGGCGCGGAAGGCTTCACCGCCGAGAAAGTCTTACCGACGCTAACCCAAAAAGCAGTGGACTACATTGCCGAGCGGGCGAAAGCCGCGCATGCCGGCGAACCTTTCTTCTTATATCTGCCGCTGGCTTCGCCCCATACGCCCATCGCGCCCGCCGAAAGCTGGCGCGGCCGCAGCCAGTTGAATGCCTATGCCGACTTTGTGATGCAAACCGACGATTGCCTGGGCCAATTGCTGGCGGCCTTGGACCAACACAAACTTGCGGACAACACGCTGTTGCTGTTCACCAGTGACAACGGCTGCTCGCCCGAGGCCGACATTCCGGCTTTGAAGGAACGCGGCCACGCAGTCAACGGCCCCTTGCGCGGTCACAAGGCCGACCTGTGGGAAGGAGGACACCGCGTGCCGTTCATCGTCCGCTGGCCCGGCCGCGTCGCCGCCGGCAAAGTGAACGACCAACTCGTCAGCCTTGTCGATTTGATGGCGACTTGCAGCGAACTGTGCGGCGACAAACTCCCTGACGACGCGGGCGAAGACAGCCTCAGCCTGTTGCCCACGTTGACGGGCGATGGGCCGCCACTTCGTAAGACACTGATTTCGCACTCTATTTCCGGCAAGTTCGCCATCCGCCAAGGCTCGTGGAAGCTCTGTCTGACGCCGGGCAGCGGCGGTTGGAGCCAGCCTAACGATGCGCAAGCGGCCCGCCAGGGCGATCCCGACGTGCAACTCTACGACCTTGCCAACGATCTGCCGGAAAGCCGCAACCTGCAAGCCGAGCATCCCGATGTCGTTGCGCGTCTGACAAAGCTCCTGCTCGAACAAGTCAGCTCAGGCCGCAGCACGCCAGGAACGCCCCAGTCGAACTCGCGGGAAGTTGATGTGTGGAAGAAGAAGTAGACGGGAGGGAAAAGATGAGGGCAGCCGGCCGTAGCGGCATGGCTCCCGCCTTGCCGCTTGAATCGCATTCGATGAACCTTTTGAAATGAATGAGCCTGGCAAGGAGAGTTGCACGGAAGCGGCGCAATTGACGTTGCCTCGCCGATCCCAGGCCCGTTCGGCAGACGGGGCCTACCGGCCGGCCGGTTCGGTCGAGCATACGCCTTCTTCCTCGCAGCGGCGGACAATTTCCATGGCTTCGGCTGGCGTGTCGGCATAGCTCAGCAGGCCTAGGTGTTCGTCGTCGATGGCCCCTTCGTCGGCCAATGCCCGGAAGTTGATGACGCGGTCCCAGTATTCGCGGCCGTAAATGATCACCGGAATAGGCTGCATGCGGTTGGTTTGCCGCAAGGTGAGCGTCTCGAACAGTTCGTCCAGCGTGCCAAAGCCGCCGGGAAAAATCACCAGTGCCCGTGCCCGCAGCAGGAAGTGCATTTTTCGCAAGGCGAAATAGTGGAAATCAAAGCACAACTGTGGAGAGATGTAGGCATTGGGCTTTTGCTCGGCCGGCAAGGTGATGTTCAAGCCAATGGTCAACGCGCCGATCTCGAACGCTCCGCGGTTGGCTGCCTCCATGATTCCAGGCCCGCCGCCGGTTGTAATGACGTAGTCGCAGACTTCCGTTCGCTGGCCATACACCGATGCCAGCCGTGCGAACTCGCGGGCATCCTCGTAATAACGGGACTTTTCCACGATCCGCCGCGCCCTTTCCACCGCGCGCCGCGCGTGGGCATCGTCGTCGGCGGCAGCCAGGGCTTCTTCCGCGAGTACCAATCGCGCGGCGGCCACCTCCCGTTCGACAAACCGCGACCCTCCAAACACGACAATCGTGGACAACACCTTGTGCTCAAGCATGGTCATTTCTGGCTTGAGCAGTTCCAACTGCATTCGCACGGGACGCAGTTCTGGCCGAGCCAAAAAATCGACATCGCGCGCCGCCAGGCGGTACGTGGGTGAATCCAGTATCGCCCGCATGTTTTCGTCGGGCGTGGGAATTGGAACGGCCGGCGGCATATTCACGGTTGGCCTGGAGTGGCGGAATGAAGTTGGTTCAATCTCGCTTGGGCTTGAACCGGATCATGCAACCCACGGGCAGTGTCTCGGTCACGGCCGGCGATTTGCCTTGCAAGGCATCTTGCACGGCTGTCTCGACATACTTCTGCTCGACCTCATCGGCATTAGGGCTGT
Organism: Pirellulales bacterium; assembly: GCA_050247075.1. Classification (GTDB taxonomy): domain Bacteria; phylum Planctomycetota; class Planctomycetia; order Pirellulales; family JBFWUW01; genus JBFWUW01. The sequence goes on from JBFWUW010000016.1 coordinate 24,039, forward strand.
CGTCAAACGCCCCCATGTAGACGATCTTTCGCTCGCGATCGAGAACAAAGCACTCCGGTGTACGCAACGCGCCAAATTGCCGCGGAACCTGCTGCGACTTGTCGAACAGGTAAGGGAAGTTAAAGCCTTTGTCCTTGGCTCGCTGTGTCATTTTTTCCAACGAGTCTTGCGGCACGAGATTGCAGTTGATGGCCACCAGGGCCACGTTGCCGTCGGGAGAGTACTTATCGTGGAAGGCGACCAGCCGGTCCTCGTAGTCCACCGCGTAGGGGCAGCTATTGCAGGTGAAGACCACCACCAGCACCTTGGCCTTCTTAAAATCGGCCAGGGAATGCTGTTCGCCATCAGTGCCGGGCAGATCCTGGAAAGCGGGTACCTGGTCGCCAATCCCCAATGTGGGATTATGCTTGCCGCGAGCCAACACGGACTGATCGGACCAACAGCAGCCGACACCAACCAACAGCATTAACAATGCGGCGCGCATGGGCAAGCTCTCCAAAATCGAAGCCAGGCAAATCATTTCGACCGGTTCATTATAAACCGGTGAGGTGGCCGGGGCGAAGCGGCTTTTCGGCAGGTTACCTTACGCGGGCGTGGTGCCGTCCTTGCGCTTCAGACTGGCATCGTTGTCTTTGAGAAACTGCCGCAGGTCGTCGCCAAAGTTCAACAAACGGTCCCATTGTTCAACATACAAAGTGACGGGCATCCGCTGCAGTCCATACACGCTGACCGCTCCTTTCGCGCTAACTTTGCAGTACAGCGCACCCTTCTTGGGTGTTTCGATCTCGGCCAGCAGTTTGGAGGCATCCTCGACCTTGATCTCGCCCGCCGCCAGCTTGGCTAGAATTTCTTCCTTCTTCACGGCAACGTCTCCTTAGTTGGTGAATTGGCATGGGAGTTGCAATCCAGATGCTAACGCATCGACGAAGGATCGTCGATATCGGCGGGCGGTTGCAAGTATCCCGTGTTCGGAAGGCGCGGCACTGGCAATCTGACTACTCAATACTTTAGCCAGCCGCTACATCGCCTTGGGTCCATGCGCCGTCGATCAAACGCCAAGCCCGGCCGGTGGGGTTCTTGTCTTGCAAGATCAGCGGCAGGCGCGGCTGGCGGATGTTGTCGTAGCAGCTTAACATGGCAAACCGCCGCAGTGCCGCCGGAATCCCCACCGCCGTAAAGCCGGGGTGGCCAGTCGCTGGGTAAGGGCCGCCGTGGTTCATGGCCGGGCTGACGGCAACGCCTGTCGGCATTTTGTCGTTTAACAACCGGCCCACGCGCGGCCGCAGGTGCGGTACTAGCCGGTCATGCAAAGTATCGTCGGCACCGTCGGTGTCTGAGTAAATGCACCCTGTTAGGTTGCCTTCCAACTGGTCCAGCACCGCTGCCGCTTCGTCGGGCGTATCGGCCACGACCAACAACGACTCGTTGCCAAAGGCCTCGGTCTGTAGGCCATGCGAGTTGGCCAGAAACTGCTTCCCCGACACGCGCAGCAATGTATTGGCATAGCTATGCCCCGCTCCGCCACCGGGCTTGCCACCCGCCAGACACTCGGCCCCGGCGGCCTTTAGTTTGGCCACACTTTCCTCCAGCGACTTGGCGACGGCCTTGGAGAGCAGCGTCCCCACGGGGGCCTTGCTGAACCGCTCGGCAAGCTGTGCGACGAAGGTCTCGGTGTGAGGGCCGGCCAGCAACACCACCAAGCCAGGGTTGGTGCAGAACTGGCCCACGCCCATCAGGCAACTGGTGGTGAACTCCTCGGCGATGTGCTGTCCGCGGGCGGACAGCGCGCCGGGGAGCAATAGCACCGGGTTGATGCTCGACAATTCCAGGTAGATCGGCTTGCCGGCGGCGTCAGCCGCGGCCTTCAGCTTCAGGCCCGCCCCGCGGCTGCCGGTGTAGGCCGTGGCCCCCAAGCGATGGTCGGCCACCAATCGCTCGCCATCGGCATGTTCGGTGCGATAGATCAACTGCACCGCACCGGCAGGCAAGCCCGTCGCCTCCGCGGCGGCCTGTGCCTCGATCGCCAGCAGCCGAGTTGTGCCGGGATGCGAGCTATTGGCCTTGGCAATCACCGGGTTGCCGGCGGCAATGGCGGCGGCAAAATCTCCGCCCGCAATGCTATTAAAGGCAAACGGAAAGTTATTTGGGCCGAACACGGCGACCGGTCCCAACGGTTCCAGGCAACTCCGAAGCCCCAGTTTGGTGTCGATCACTGCCTCTTGCCATGAGCCCTCGCGGCAGGCCGCGGCGGCTTGCCGCAATTGGCCAGTTGTCCGCGGCAGCTCGACTTTCTCCAAGCGGGGAGAAGCCGGCAATGCTGTCTCTTGATTTGCCATCGCCACCAATTCAGCGGTGCGGGCTTCAATCCGCGTGGCGTAGTCCTCCAAAAAATTAGCGATGGTTTCCGCCGGTTGCGACCGCATGGCCATAGCCGCTTGGGCCGCGGCGGCCAAGGCCCGGTCGCAGTCAGACCAATTACTAACGGGGTACTCGGCCGGCAGGGCCTCGGCCGTTGCGGGGTTCTCTGCGCAAAAAGTACGCTGGAAGGAAGACTTTTGCCATTGGCCGGCGATTAGGACTTGCTCGGTTGCCATTTGCACGGTGCGGGTTGAGGAGGAGAAAGGGCGAATCGCCGCGGCAAGCGGGCGAGGAAGCCTCTTTCCTAACAGATACGGCCCGTGGTTCAAGGGCGTGCGGACGCATGGCCGCGAACGGCCAAGAGTTGGCCTGTTAATGTCCGGTGCCGCCCAGGCTTTCCTCGATGTCGCGAGATTTGGAACTGTACCAGAAGGGCAAGTCGGCCTTGCCGCGCGGACGGAAGTCGCCAACTTCCGACTTTTTCTTGGGGGGCGGGGCATCATCGCCCTCCCGCCAGGCCGCGCATCCGCCGGCACCTAACGCGCAGCAGCCAAGCACGGCCGAAAGAACGGCCCGCCGAATACCAGCGGTGTCTCCGCGAGAACGCATGACCCTACCCAATCGTCAAGAAGTTTGGGGCGGGATTGTGTCAGAAGCAAGAACGCCGGTCCAGAGACGTTTGCCCGCCAAGTAGGGTGCACGCCAGCATTTGCTCTTTGTGGACAGTGGGCTGGAACGTAAATAGGAGGCATTGCGTTTCTTGTGATAAGCTACGACATCTGGGTGGGCGTGGAGAGGGGTGATTCCTTTTGGGAGGTACGGCATGGATGCCGCTTACGATTTGTTGGAACAAAAAAAGTTGCGACTATAGGAGCAGGTGGTGGAGATCGAAGTCCAGCAGCAGCGCCAGCATGGCTGCTCGACAAGGTTCCTCACTACAGCGAGATCGAAGAGGTTGGACAGAAGTTGGGGAGAGTTCTCAGTTGCCTTTCGCAGTCCCGCTTGTCCCATGAAGTCGCCGCTGGCGAAGGCGCTGCCGCCGCGTGCCCGACCTGCGGCAAGGCCTGTCCCGTCGAGGTCTCGGAGCGATCGGTGTCCGGGCTTGACGGCTCGTTCGCGGTCACGGACCCCCTGGTGGATTGCCCGGCGTGTCGCCGGGCTTTTTTCCCTCAGCTCAAGGCGCTCGGCTTCGACGGTCGCGAGTGGACGCCGCAATAGATCGCGGCCGCGATCCATGCGGTGGGCGAGACGCGATCGTTCGACCGCGCGGCGCAGACGTTCAAGCATGTTTTGGGGCACGGCCCCTCGGCCAAGACATTCGAGCGGTTGTCGCATCAGGTCGGCCGGAAGTTCACCGCCCGAAATAAGAGACTCCCCTGTCCGTGGAATCGGCACCACATCAGCCAGCCTGAGCGAAGACGGCAGCTTGCAAGGCTATCTGCAACGCCGCCCGGCCACCAATTCACCCGCCGCCCACCACTGGCCCTAGCCGCATAAGCTGACGTGGACCCCTCCAAGTAGCTGAAACCGCATTCGGAAAGAATTCGCGAATCGCCGACCGTGGCGAGGGCGGGCCGAGCGCGAGGGAGGTTTCACGCCTAGCCACCAAGCCGCCAGAAGGCGATGGTCCGGTACACCTCAAAACCTTGTACCCATTTTGGGCCGCTATTAGACTTGTGCCCAGACAAACACCCCCGCGCCGAAAGCCAAACAAAAGAACTGAACACCGAACACCGAACACCATCACTCGGAGCTTCCCATGCCACACCCGCCCCGCTTCTACACCTTCCTCTGCCTGGCCCTGGCCGTTTCTTGCCTCGCCCTGGGTGCGGATACCAAGGAGAAAAAGCGGCCTGCCGCGGCTTTGAAGGGAGAATGGCCCCAATGGCGCGGGCCGAACCGCGACGGCATTTCTCCCGATAAGGGGCTGCTCAAGGAGTGGCCCGAGGATGGGCCGCCCTTGTCCTGGCAGGCCAAGGGCATGGGTACCGGTTGGTCCAGCGTGGCGGTGGTGGGTGATCGCGTCTACACCTTGGGCGATCGGGATGGCAAGGAGTTTGTGGTGGCGGTCAACACCCGCGATGGCGAGCTGGTGTGGCAGACCGCCATCGCCGGCAACCTGGGGGACGGCCCGCGATCGACGCCGACGATTGATGGCGGCTTGCTGTACGTGATTACGCCGCATGGAGAACTTGTCTGCCTGGCCACCAAGAATGGACAGGAAAAATGGCGGAAGCACCTGGAGCAGGATTTTGGCGGCAACATGATGTCGGGCTGGAAGTTTTGCGAGTCGCCACTGATCGACGGCGACCGCGTGATCTGCACGCCCGGCGGCAAAAACGCGGCCCTGGTAGCACTCGATAAGAAGTCGGGCAAGCTGATCTGGCAAACCAAAATCCCCGACCTTGGCAACCAAGGGGGAGACGGGGCCGGTTATTCGTCGGTGATGATTTCCAACGCCGCCGGCGTCAAGCAATACGTACAGCTTGTTGGCCGCGGCGTGATTGGCGTACGGGCCAGCGACGGCCAGTTCCTGTGGAGCTACAACCGCGTGGCCAACGGAACGGCCAATATCCCCACGCCCATCGTCCAGGGCGATTATGTCTTTTGTTCGACCGGTTATGGCGCGGGTTCGGCCTTGTTGCATCTGCAAAAGGATGGCAAGGGGGTCAAGGCCGAGGAAGTCTATTTCTTGCAAGGCAACGAACTGCAAAACCACCACGGCGGCATGGTGCTGATTGGCGACCACGTCTACATGGGCCACGGCCACAACCAGGGTTTTCCGGTCTGCGTGGAAATGAAGAGCGGCGAGATCGTCTGGAACCAGGGACGCGGGCCGGGCGAGCGCTCGGCCGCCGTGATCGCCGCGGATGGCCAGTTGTATTTTCGCTACGAGAACGGCGTGATGGCCCTGATCGAAGCCACCCCCACCGAATACAAGGAACATGGCACGTTTCAGATACCCGATTGCCACAGCCCAAGCTGGGCGCAGCCGGTCGTGGCGGGTGGCAAGCTGTACCTCCGCGAGCAAGACAATCTGTTCTGCTACGATCTCAAGGCAAAGTAAGAGGAGCGACCAACAAATCCGTTTCCCTTGGGGCCTCCTACAATTTGAAGGCTGAAGGAAACGCCATTCAGCCTTTCGCCCTCGGCCTATCCCCTTTCCCCCAACCCTGTCATGCCATTCGATCAAGTCACACTCATCATGCCGGGCGGCCAACGGCACGGGCCCGTCGATTGGCCGACCGTGCGGCAGTGGGCCACGGAAGGCCGGATCAGCCCGAACATGGTTTTGGTCGATGAGGCAACCGGTGAACAGCGGGCCGCAGCCACTTTTGGCGACCTGACGCTGACCGCCCCCTCTCCGGACGATGGTGCCGCTTCGACCATCATCCCCTTTAAGAACCCGCCGGCCTTGTTGGGCTACTACCTAGGCATATTTTCGTTGATCTCTTGCATTCCCTTTTTGGGAATCATTGGTGTTGGCATGGGTATCGCCGCTTTTATCTTGGGCCTGAAGGGGCTGAAGCGCGTGAAAGAAAACCCGGCTTGCAAAGGGACCGCCCACGCCTGGATCGCCATCATCTGCGGCGGGCTATTTGGAGTTGTGGGCCTGCTGATCAATGGCGGGCTATTCATTGCCGCCATCACCGGTAATTTGAAATAGGCATCAGCCCGTCAGGTCCAACGTCGTCCCGGTTTGCCCGGTAGGGTCTTTGGGCAAGGGCGCGGATGGATCCGCATCGGACGCCGCTTCGTTCCCATCGGCCGACTTTTGGCGCGTGTTTTGTTGCTGATAGGGCAGGCGGCCGTCGGCGTCGCGTTCGTGCGTGGAGGCTTCGCCGTTGACCTGCTCGGCACCGGCAGCCAGTTGGGACACGCGCTGCTGCGAGCCGATTTCTTGCGCCGCCCGATCGGGGTCGCCGCGGCCTTGCGCCGCCTGCACGCCCGCCACGATGTGGCCGATGCCGCTGGTGGGGATCAAGCTCATTTCATTGCTCCACGATGCACACTGACGGAATCATGTTCACTGTCGGATTCTGGTGGCTGGCGGTTGCAAGTCGACTTGCAGTTGTTGCAACGCCTGGTTGAGCGCCGGGAACGGCTCGAAACGCGATTCTGGCTGCGACAACGTTCCGCCAACGTGGATCTGCATAGTCTGCCGGCTAACACCGCCAATGATGTCCCGCAACACCGGCAATTTGAATTCTCCCTTGCCGACCACCGTGTGAAACGATGCCCTAATATCCTTGTCGAAATTCATTTCGCCCGCCCCCAGCAGGCTGACGGCGTCGCCGTTAAAGTCCAGCCGGTCGAAGTAGATGTGTTCACCCTCGATGCGGTACTCGATGTCGCTCTTGGTAAAGGCGGTCAGGTTTGGCTCGCGGACGCTCAGCAGCTTGAGCAGCGAAACCATCACCGGCAGTTCGTAGATGTCGGCATCGCGCATTTGCAGCGAGCCGCGGCCGCGCAGATTGTAAAGTTCCTTGCCACTGCCGCGGAGGTCGATTTCGCCCGACACTCGGCCGCTCAGCCGATGGCCCGTGGTGCCGCTCTCGCGAGCCCACGTTGCCAGGTCTCCATCGGAAAAGGCCGCCTGCACGGAAAAGCGGCTGCCGTCTCCCAAGGTGGACCAGCCATCGGCGGCGACCTGGCCGCCGTACAAATTGGCCGTGATGTGCCGCTCCGGCTTGCCCGGTTCGGTCTGTTCCGACCAGCGCCCCAGCAGCACGCGCTTATCGTCCACCCAGAACGGGCCGGCCACATCGGTGAACTGCCAGTCCTTGTACATTACCGAATCCAATTGCAGTTCGCCGCGCATCTGCAATTGCTGGCCGTCAAAGCCCCCCACCAACTTTACGCCCCCTTGGATATTGTCCAGCCGCAGCCCCAGTTGCACGCTGCCTTGGTTGGTTTCCAACGACAGATTCCAACGGGTGGCCAGCGGGGTGCCGGGTTTGCCGCGGGTGAACTCCACGTCACCCGCCAGGTTGAGCGGCCCGCTAAAGCTCATGGCCATGACGGCCCGCCGCAGTTTCTCGGGCATGGCGTGCAGCAGTTCGCGGTCGGGCCGCAGCCGGTCGATGGCCAGTTCGCGCAAGCTCAACCGCCAGCCTCCTTGAGGGTCAATGGCGCATTCTCCCTCGGTGGCAAAGTTTACGCGGCCATGCTCCGCCCGCACGCGACTCAACCGCACGCTGCCATCTTGGTACACCAGTTGGCCGCGGAGCTTCTCCAACCGATAGGGAAAGCACAGCGGTTCGATCGAAGCGGTGGCGGGTTGCGGCTCGATCTTGGTCCAGACAATCAGCCTTTGCGTATCGGGAGTGTATTGAACGCGGCTTTCGATATCGATCATGCCGCGAGGGCGGATCTCGTCCCACACCCGTTGCGTGCTGGCGTTGAGAGCGCCGCGCAGTTCGTCCTCGATGGCGATGCAGATGCCGATGACTTTCATCTGGAATTCGCCGCCGTTTTCGGGCGATTCAATACTCCCCTCGGCCACGATGCGGCCGGCATCGTTGGAGCCTTCCAGTCGGGCAAAGGTCCAGCGCCCGTCGTCAACTTCCATCCGTCCGACGATATCCTCGATCGGGTAGGCGAACTTCTCGTACCGCAGGGTACAGCCGTTGAAGTCGATGGCGGCATGCTTGTGGACCGGTTGATCCGGTCCTGGATTGCGCCATACGCGGCCGGCAATGTCGAACGTGCCGCTCGGGTGCAGCGACCGCACCACACGCCGCGGCGATTCGTTCAACGCCTCGAACAGTTTTTCATCGAACGGCAGGCGATGCGCCTCGACATCGATCCAGCCGGTAAAGTCTGGCCCAGGCCGAAACAGCTCGCCACTGATTCGCACCGCCTCACCGCCGCCGCCGTCGAGCAAATCGACCCGTAACCGCTCTTCTTTAAGTTCCAGCGTCCCCCACATCCGCTCCAGGCGGTAGGGAAACTTATCGTAGGCAAAGCTCACACCGCGGCAGCGGACATACAGATCGGGCTTCCACCGCGCCCCCTGCCGCACCAGGTGCAGATTGCCGTCGATCTCGCCCGAAGGAGAAAACATGGGCCACTTGTCGCGCCATTGCGGCGGCAAAAACTCCACCGATTGCCGGTCGATCATCAGCCGTTTGCATTCGGCGTGCAGGTCCAAGGTGGCCTGGGGACCATAGCCGGTTTGGCTGCAATTCAGCTTGACCACCGTCTGGCCGTTGTGGGCTGACAGTTCCATAACGTTGAACCCGGCTTGCGTGCAGCGAAACAAGCCTTTCAGATCGACCAGCGGATAGGGGAGCCGCGCGTCGTCGATGCGGCCGCGGGCGATCTGGCCCTTCAGATCGAATTTGAGCGGCGGTTGCTGGGCCTCGTCGTGCCCCACCTGGAACGAAAAATTGACCAGGCCTCGCAACGATGAAATGGGCGAAAGGCGGCTGTCGAGCGGGGCGGGAAGAGATTGAATCAGTTCGGGCGAAAGCCGCATGTCGTGGACATCGCCCGCCAAGGCCCAACGGCTGGATGCCAGGTCGGCATGGCCCAAGAATTCCACGCGGCGATGGTGGTCTCCCAGGAACGAACCGCGCAGCCGGCGCGGCTCCTTGCCCCAGGCCGCGCCGGTGGCGTCCTTGATCGTTTCGATCGCCAGATTCACATCGCGCAGCACTAGCGGCCGCGGTTCCTCGCTGCTGGAGGCGTCGGCCAGGCCGAAAATCTCCACGCTCCCCCCTTCAATAGCGCCATCGATGGGCGTTTCACTGAACTTGGGAGGAGGCCAAAGTTTGGCGGCGTTCCAACTGCCGTCGGGCCGCAGCACCGCCCGAATCCGCGGGTGCCGCATGACAAACCGATCGACCTGTGGCATGCCGCTGGCCAGTTCGGACAGGCTGGTCTGGCAATAGATGAAAAACTCATCGACCTCAATCAGCAGTTCGTAACCACCGTTGGCCAGCGGTTCCTCGACAGTCAGCCCGCGTACCTGAATGCCCTCCCCTTCGACAAGCTGGGCGAATTTCACGCGGACGCGCAGCCCGGCGTAATGGTCGGCGAATTTTTGCTCGATGCGGACGCGGATTTCGCTGTCCAGCCGGCTCCACAAATAGGGCACGCCCGCCCCCGCCGCCAAGACGACGAGGAGCAGCCCCCATTTCAAGGTTTTGCCAAGCGGACGCACGATCAGGGAGACTCCCCAAAACAATCTGGGCGATGAAGACGAACAACCCGACATGCCGCGACGAAAAGCCCCGGCAGGGACACGAAAATCAAGCATTGCCGCTCGACCGAAGGCCAAAATTTCGCCCCGCCGAGACTGGCGCAACCTATAAAATCGTCGGATGTTACGGATCATCACCCGTGCGGGTCAAGGTAAACCGGCCAGAACGTGAATCTGGCGGCATGCACCGCGCCATTTTCACTGTGTACCCGCACGCGAGCCTGTATCGCTGGCTGGATGGATAGGCAAAATGGCTTGTCTGTGCCACCTATTCCGAACGGGGCAATGGCCGTCAGAAATCTCTTGCGCACAAAGGTTTACTTGCGATTGGCGGCATGTATACTCGACGGACCTTGCGGTGCTAGCATTCAGCCGTCCCGCCGGAAAAAACTCTTGGCCGCGCGCATGTAGTGAGCGCACGCCCATGTTTGCCTTGGTTTTCACCCATTCATACAGACAGCATAGAAGGCGGAGATAGCCCTACCCATGAACCAAGACCGCAAGCTCTTTCTCGGTTGCTTTATCGCCTTGATCGCCACGGCGTTCGGGTTCATCGTCCGCGCATCGTTGATGGACACCTGGCAAATCGAGTTCGGCATGACCGAAACGCAAAAGGGCGAAATCTTCGGCGCGGGGCTGTGGCCGTTCGCCATCAGCATCGTGTTGTTCAGTCTAATCATTGACAAGATCGGCTACGGCAAAGCCATGATTTTTGCCTTTGTGTGCCACGTCACTTCAACGGTGATGATGTACAAGGCCACCGGCTACACCAGCCTCTACATTGCGTCCTTCATTGGCGCTTTAGGCAACGGAACGGTCGAAGCCGTTATCAACCCCGTCGTGGCCACCATGTTTCCACGCGAGAAGACCAAGTGGCTGAATATCTTGCATGCCGCGTGGCCCGGCGGCCTGGTGCTGGCCGGCCTGTTGGCCATTGGCATGGGGAAGGAATCGCCGTGGCAATACAAAGTGCTACTGATCCTGATTCCCACCGTCATATACGGCTTGATCATGCTGACCTGCAAGTTCCCCGTGAACGAACGGGTGAAGGCTGGCGTGCCATTCAAGACGATGCTGCAAGAGGCGGGCATTGTGGGTGCCTTGCTGGTCGTGGCGTTGATGGTGCGCGAATTGGGCCGCGTGTTTGAGCTTTCGACAATGGTTCAGTTAGTCATCGGCGGTGTCATCTTACTGGGGTACGGTGCCTATGTCCGGGCCATCGGCCGCCCTTTATTTATCTTCCTGGTGTTGGTGATGATTCCGCTCGCCACGACGGAGTTGGGAACTGACAGTTGGATCACGGGCCTGATGGAACCGGAAATGACCCAATTGGGCCTGAATGCCGGCTGGGTGCTCGTGTATACCTCCGCCATCATGATGATCTTGCGGTTCTTCGCGGGACCGATCGTGCATCGTATTTCGCCCTTGGGTTTGCTGGCCCTCAGCAGCCTGATTGCCGCCGCCGGACTTATTGCCTTGTCGAAGGCCACCGGCCTCACCATTTTGGCGGCTGCCACGCTGTACGGCGTGGGCAAGACCTTCTTCTGGCCGACGATGCTGGGCGTGGTGGCCGAACAGTTCCCCAAGGGGGGCGCGCTAACCCTCAACGCCATCAGCGGCGTGGGCATGTTGGGCGTGGGCATTGTCGGCGCGGCCCTCCTGGGCAATATCCAAGACAAGGAAGTCGATCAGCAATTGGCCAAGGCCAACCCGGCGTTGCACAACCAGGTCGCCAACGAGCCGCAAGCCAGCATCTTTGGCGAGTACCGCCCGCTCGATTCCAAAAAGACCGAGGCGCTACCCGCCGAGGACAAGTCGATCATCACCAACATTCAGGCGGCAGCGAAAAAGAACGCCTTGATGACCGTGGCAATCTTTCCCGTCATCATGCTATTGTGCTACGGTGCCTTGATCGTCTACTTTAAATCGCAAGGCGGCTATCAAGCCAAGATTCTGCTAAGCGAGGAAGAAGAAGCCAATCTGATGGCGGGCGGAGTTGAAGGGCCCGTGCGGTAACAATCACCGTCTATCCCAGCCGGTACATCACCAGCGATACGCATGTGCGTTCGGCCACGATATTGCCCGGCAGCATGATTTTTTGGTGGGGACTGCAGGGCTGGACCAGAGCGGCCAGGCGGTCCCAGTGTTGACGGGTCATGGATTGCTCGGCCCATCCGAGATTGCGCCACAGCAACATCAGTGCTTGCCGCGGCATCTGTCCCCCTTCCGCTAGCAACGCCTGGCAGTCAAGGTGAACCCGGCCATCCGAGGACGGTAGCAGGCTGCGCTCCAGTAGTTGTTCCACCCGCGGCAACAGAGCCGCTTGAGTGTCGCGGGCCAGTTCGCCCAGCCGCAGCAGGGCCTCACTGACGCGGGGGTTGTATTCGCTCGCCAGATGCGGCAGCAATTCGTTGCGAAGGCGGTTGCGGGTGTAGCGGCTGTCGAGATTGCTGGCGTCTTGTCGGAAGGGCTGGCCCAAGTCGGCCAGGTACCCGCGGAGTTCGTCACGGCGAAAGTTGAGCAACGGCCGCAGTAGCGCTACGCCATCGTTGAGCTGCCGCGCCCGACGCATACCGGCCAGGCCCGCCAAGCCCGTCCCCCGCAAGATGCGGTGCAGAATTGTCTCGGCCTGGTCGTCGGCCGTGTGGGCCGTAACGACAAACCGCGCCCCCCAGCGGCCGACCGCTTCCTCTAGAAAGGCGTATCGCAACGCGCGGGTCTGCTCCTCGCTGGTTGCCTCGCCCAAAGAAAGAGGGGGAATGGCTCGCTCTGCCCGGCCTACATCACACAGCAGGCCCAGCCCTTCCGCCAGCGTTCGCACGAATGCCTCGTCCCCGTCGGACTCGGCCCCGCGCAGGCGGTGGTTGAAATGGGCCACCACCAGCCGGCCCGGCCCTGCCTGGCGAATGGCCGCCAAGGCCCGCATAAGGGCCACGCTGTCGGCCCCGCCCGACACGGCCACTAGCACGGTGACATCGCTCCACTCGGCGGCGGGCCATTCGTCCTCCAACCGGCGTTCAATTGCGTGTGGCGGCATGCCAGATTCGTTGTTTGGAGAACCGCAATGAGCGCGTTCTATTGCGGCATTTCGTCGCGCATGGCCTTGCGCACGAGGTCGCGGTCGAAGTAGTTAATGCTCATGCCGGCATCGACCACGATTTGCTGCGCGTTGATGCCGCTGGAACGCGGGCTGAGCAAAAACGCCACCGCGTTGGCCGCTTCCTCGGTTTGCACGGCTTGCTTGCGCAGCGTGGCTTGCTCGGCATACAGGTACGAATCGACGTAGCCAGGTATGCCGGCCGACGCCGACGTTTTCAGCAACCCCGGCGATACGCAGTTGAACCGCACTCGCGAGAACTGGCTGAAAGACTTGGCCAGAAAAGCCACCGACGAATCTAGCGCGGCTTTCACCGGGGCCATGAAGCCATAGTTCTCGCTGGCCATGCGGGTAGTGGAAATTGAGATGGCCACCACCGAGGCATCCGCATCCAGCAGTTCGCGGAAGGCGTTGCTCAGGGCGATCAGCGAATAGCACGACACATCGACCGTCCGCAGAAAGGCCTGGCGGGAAGTCTCGTGAAAAGGCCGCGGCCCGTCGCCATAGTCGGCAAAAGCGATGGAATGGACCAGCCCGTGCAGTTTGGGATGCCGCGCGGCGATTTCATCGCGCAGGCGGGCGATTTGATCGTCGTGCTCGACATCGCAGACGTAGAGCGGGGCGTTCCCCAGCAGTTTGCCCACGCTATCGCGGCGTTCGGGCGAGCGCACCACATAGATCACCTCGGTCCCGGCCTCGCGCAGTACCCGACCAACATGCCAGGCCACGCTTTTCTTGTTGGCCACGCCGCAAACCACGATCGACTTGCCGGCCAGTTGCAGGAAATCGGCGACCATGAGAAAACAAGCCGTATTGTCGCCGTCGGAGACGGCCTCTACGGAAATCGGCGATGGAATCGCCTCCTACAGGTAAGTTACTTGGCGGCTTGCGCGGCGGCCTTTAAGCGCTTGGAAGTGCGGCTCTTAATGCGGGCAGCCGTATTGCGATGGATCACCCCCTTCTGGGCCGCTTGATCGACCTTCTTGGTCAATATCTGGGCTTCGGCCTTGGCACCGGCCGCGTCGCTGGCGGCGACTTTGTCGCCGACTTTCTTGAGCTGGGTCCGAAGCGATTTCTTGGTGGCGCGGTTGGTTGCCCGGCGCTCCAGGCTTTGACGGTGGCGTTTCTTTGCGCTCTTAGTGTGGGCCATGTCGAGTCGTTGCGGTCTAAGGGATGCCTAAAATGGGGATTTCGCCGAACTCGGCCAAATTCGGCGGAGGTCGAATTAACCTTTATTACGCATCTTGCGAACTTTGTCCAGGAGTGACGAGACATCTTTAAAGCCAAAATCCATGCCCGCCAGCTCGGTGAGGAACTTTTCGGCCTTTTCGTAGTCCTTCATTTTGGAGGCGGCCACCCGTCCGGCCATGTAAAGGGCCTCTTTCTTGTATTCCAAGTCGCGTTCCGTCAGTTCCTCCACGGCCAATTCGTACTGCTTCATGGCCAGGCTGTCGTGCCCCAGTTTGAGGAAGCAGTTCCCCATGGCCAGCAGCACTTGCCCTTTGCGGCGGACATCGGTGCGGGCGTCTTGCAGCGACTTAATGGCTTCGTCGAACTTGCCAGCCCGCTGCAGGCGCAGCCCCAGTTCGTACTTGAAAGCGCCGTTGGTGGGGTTGCGCTCGCTGCGGCCGCGGTAGATTTCCAGCTCGCGGTTGTTGAGTTCCAGCTTCATCTTCTGCACGAGCGCTTCGGCCTCCGGCGTTTTTTCGGACTTGTATCGCTGAAAGGCAATTTCTAGCTGCTGCTTTTGCAGCCGAATCTGCACGTCGTCGATGCGGTCGCGGATATTCAGGTCGCCGCCGCCGGAGGCTTGCAAGGCCCGTTCCAGAACTTTTTCTTCCTCGGCAAAGCGCTCGGCATTGCGGTGCAGGTCCGCCAGGTCGATATATTTGGCGATTTCGGTGGGGGCCTTGGCGATGGCTTTCTCGGCTTGTTGCTCTGGCGTTAGCTTGGTGCCGCCGGTGCCCATCCGTTCGTTTTGATGTTCCTTGTTGGCCATCACGTCGGTGCTGCTCTTGGCGTCCTCGTAGCCGCCGGTGTGGATGGTCTTTTTGACGGTCAAGTCGGCCGTTTGGCGGCGGGCCTCTTCGTCTTGCGGCTTGGCTTGCAGCACCCGTTGCCAGCAGATAATGGCCCGGTCGAACTGCGCCTGGTTGCCCAGCGCCCGGCCCAGCAAGCGGTTGATCTCGGGTTCTTTGATGTCGGCCTCGAGCGCGCCGCTAAGCCATACCACCTGGGCTTCCTCGTGCCCCAGGTTTTCACAAGCCGCCGCCATGGAGGCCAGCGTGCCGGTGTCCCAGGGATTGAGTTCCAGCAGCTTGGTGCCCGCCTCAATCACGCCGGCCCAGTTTTTTTGCATGTTGGCCTTCTTCAGTGATCCGCTGGCACCCATGCCCTTTAGACCGGCCAGCTTGCTCCCCTTTTTGTCGTTGTTGTACTTTTTTTGCAGATTGCCCAGAAAGCTTTGCGCGTAGAGACGGTTGCCGGGGTCGCCATTCACGCAGCGGCCAAACATATCGTTGGCGTAGTCCCAGTCTCCCTTGGCCGAGGACTTGCTGCCGCTTTCGTACCAGGCTTGCAGCATCTTGCGCTTGGCGGCGGGAATGGGCTGTTGGCCAGAGACGTTTTCTTCGGTCGCCATGTGCGGACTCGATCGTTGAGAAAAGAAATGCAAACATGGCGGGGGGCGGGGCGCAACAAGCTGGCACCCGCGCCGTATCCGCCAAGGGGCGATCTCGTGCGATATTGCCTCCCCATTCTAACAGGCGGGCTGGCTGGCCGAAAGCAAGACGGGCCGCAGAGACATTCTGCCCAGGTTCACATTCGTTTAAGGTTTGATTCGGTAGATTCTGGCGGCAACCCGCATGAAATGGGACTGGTGGATGGAGTGCCAGCAATGCTTGGGCGGGTTCCAGAAACTCTCCGATGACAGCGGAACTTTTTGGTTCTATCGGGGTTCAATAGCCGCCCGACTCTCGATGGCAATATTGTCATTGTCTCGATTACGAATGCTTGGGCTACGGATGATTCACTAACTCTGCGGAGGAGTAACCGAATGTTGCGCACTGTTTTGACGTTGGCTTGCGGCTTGGCGGCCTTTCCCTGGTTAACTGGTTTGGCCCGTGGCGAGGAAGGGACCGAATTGGAAGTTCCAGCCGTGGCCAGCCCGGCGGAGACCTCGGAAGGTGCCATCGTCGAAGACGGCGCTGTGATAACCACGGACGACGGCGTTGTCGTGGATAGCGTCATCGTCGGAGAGGCCGTCGTCATTGAAGGCGAAGTGGTCGTTGACGAGGTCATTGTGGTTGCGGAGCCGGCCGTTGAGCCGAGTTCGACGGAGGTAGCAGGTGACGTTTCCGTGGTCGAGGCCACTGTCGTCGACGACGCCGCGGTTGTCGAGGAAACCACCGCCGCGGCCACAACGTCCGACGATGTGGCCCTGGCCGATGCACCCGCCACGGAAGAAAAGAAGGATGATGCCAAGCCAAGCCGTCATCGTTCTCGTCGTGGACATGGCCATCACGGCAAGGGGCACGATGGTGCCAAAAAACACGACGGGCGCAGTCACGATCGTCATGCCAAGAGTCATCGCGGCGACGGGCACCGTGGACATGGTCGCCACGCTAAGGGCCATCATCGGGGTGGACGCAGTCACGATCGTCATGCCAAGAGTCATCGCGGCGACGGGCACCGTGGACATGGTCGCCACGCTAAGGGCCATCATCGGGGTGGACGCGGTCACGATCGCTATGCCAAGGGTCATCACGGTGGACATCGTGGACATGGCCGCCACGCCAAGGGTCATCATCGGGGTGGACGCGGGCACGACCGCCACGCCAAGAGTCATCACGGCGGGCACCGTGGACATGGCCGCCATGCCAAGGGTCATCATCGCGGACATAGCCGTAAGGCCGGTCGTCATCACGGCGGTTGGCATCGTGGACATGGCCGCCATGCCCGGGGCCATCGCCGATTTGGTTGGGGGCACCGTTGGGGTCGTGGCTTTTCGGGAGCGCGTCGGCACGGTGCGGCGGGCGGGCCATTCACGCGTCTCGATTCCAATAAGGACAAGAAGTTTAGCCGAGAAGAGTTCAATCAAATGTTTGACAGGCTCGACGGCAACAGTGATGGCGAGGTGACCCAAGAAGAGATCAAGGCCCAGTTCCGTAAGGCTTGGGCGGCTCGCATGGGCGGCAAGGCCAAGAAGAAAGAGGCTAATCCAGGTGAAAAGAAAGAAGCCGCTCCGGCCGAAGGCGAAAAGAATGAGGCGGAGCCAACCAAGCCCGAAGCTCCCCAGGCTGAGGCTGGTGAAAAGGGCCGCCGGCCCCGTTTTGGCCGCGGACCTGGAGGTGGCTTTCGCCCCATGAAGCGGCCCACGGTCGATTCCATCTTTGAGCGGTCGGACAAAAACAAAGACGGCAAACTGACCAAGGATGAAATCCCCGACTTCTTCTGGAAGGGCATCTCGACGGCCGACACCGACAAGGATGATGCGGTCAATAAGGCCGAATTGGAGGAGCATTTCAAGAAAATTCGCGAACGGTTTAAGTCGCCAGGGGATAAACCAGCGGCGGGGAAGCCATCGGATACGTAGTCGCCGATGTGGCGAGGTACGCCCAGAAATATTGGATGATTGGCAGGCCGTAGCAGGTAAGATAGACGGTGTCTGCGACCCGGCGGTAAACCCCCTGACGCCGGGTCGCCGCCGTCTTTTTTCGTGCCGGCGACAATTCAATTCTTCGTCGCACGCAATGTAGTTTTTCACGATATCCGGGACATGCGTACTCTGATCGTCGAAGATGAACCCGACATGCGCCGCGCGGTGGCCACTTTCTTGCGCGAGGAGGGCTACTTTGTCGATACCGCCGCCGATGGCGAGGACGGGCTGGCCAAGGCCCTGGCCTGGGATTACGACGCCATCATTCTGGATGTGATGCTGCCCAAGGTAGACGGTTGGAAACTGCTCGCAACGCTGAGAAAATCGAAGCCCACGCCCGTTCTGATGCTGACGGCCCGCGATGCCGTGGCCGACCGGGTGCGGGGGCTGGATAACGGCGCGGACGACTATCTTGTAAAGCCGTTTGTGCTCTCGGAGTTGGCGGCACGCGTGCGGGCGTTAATCCGCCGCGCGGCAGGCAATGCGCAATCGGTGATCGACTTGGGAGAGGTACGGATCGAAACGGCCTCGCGCACGGTCTTGCGGGGTGATGAAGAGGTGGAATTGACCGCCAAGGAGTATGCCTTGGTCGAGTATCTGGCCATGCACCGCGGCACACTGGTGACGCGAACCATGATCTACGACCACATCTTCGACGAACGGGACGATTCGCTCTCCAACCTGGTCGATGTCTACGTCTCGAACATCCGCCGTAAACTGGGACATGAACTCATCACCACGCGCCGCGGACAGGGGTACCTGATCCATGGTTAAGTCCCTGCGTTGGCGATTGCAGATGTGGCATGCCTGGGTGCTGCTAGCCGTGCTGAGCGTCTTTGGCATTCTCGTTTACGATCTGTTGTGGCGCTCGCGGCTGCAACAGATCGACTCTGAGCTGGACCGCTCGGCCGGCGTTATTATGACCCGCCTGCGGTGGCTGCTGCCTTGGCCGGGCAACGGCTACCGGCCGCCCGGCGGAAACCGTGGCGGAGGCAACCAGCCCGGCACCGGCCGACGGGCGACAGCCACCAATGACGGCGATGATCGGCGAGAGCCCGCCGACGACGAGAACGAACCAGCCAATTCGCGAAGCGACGAATCAGCAAAAGAACCGGACGAAGCATTCCCATCCGACTCCGTCGTGGAATCCTCGGAAGGAGACATTGCGACGACGGAACAACCCGGCGCTTCCTCGGAAACCGCGACGGCAACCGTGGCCCCCGCGGACGATACCAGCACGCCAGCGCCCCCCCCAAGTGGACAGCGCTCGCGACGGTTCCCGTTTCCGACAGCGGGCGGCAATACCGCCGGCCAGCGCGGTAGTATCCCGCGGAACGGTGAGAATCGGCGATTTGGCGGAGGAGGTGCGACGGAGGAGGGCAAGACGCGGCTGTGGCTGCCCGAGGAATTCTTGCAATTGTTTGAAAGCCAGGACGAATCGCGGCTGTACTTTGTGATTTGGGACCACTTTGGCAAGGTGGTGCTCAAGTCGGACGGCGCTCCCGATGTCGAGTACCCCAATTTGCATATCACCCCTCCCGATTTTCTGCCGCAACGTCAGGTCCGTTCGCGCGGCAATCTGCGCGAAGTCGTCCACGTCTCGCGATATGACATGGACGTATTAATCGGGCGCTCTTTGCGGCACGACCTGGCGGCGCAGAGGACTTCCGGCCTGTTTATCGCGCTGGCCGGTTTAGGCGTGTTGGCGGGCGGCCTTGTCGGCGGCTGGTGGCTGGGCCTGCGGGCGGTGCGTCCCATTGCGGCCATGACTGCCACGGCCGCGGCCATTTCCGCCCAGAACCTGGATGAACGCATCGACGCGAGTGAGACCGACGACGAACTGGGTCAGTTGGCAACCGTGCTCAACAGCACCTTCGACCGGTTGCAATCCGCCTTCGAGCAGCAAGGCCGCTTCACCGCCGATGCCTCGCACGAGTTGCGCACGCCCTTGTCTGTGATCTTGGCACATACGGAACTGGCTCTCTCCCGGCCGCGGGCGGGTGCCGAGTACGCCGATGCCTTGGCCGCTTGCCAGCGTGCGGCCGGGCGGATGAAGACGCTGCTGGACGGTCTGCTGACGCTGGCCCGGTTCGATGCGGGCCAGGGAATATTGGAAAAAGAAAACATCGACTTGGAGGATATCGCGCTGGAAGGGGTGGAACTGGTGCGGCCGTTGGCCGAGGAACGCGGCATCACCATTCAGGCCGCCACGCAGCCGGTCGAACTGGCGGGCGACCGCAAGCGGTTGTCGCAGGTGTTGACCAATTTGCTCACCAACGCCATACGCTACAACCACGACGCAGGCCGCATTGAAGTTGGCGTGCGCTATGAAGGGGGCTTTGCCCTGGCTAGCGTCTCCAACACAGGACAAGGCATCGACGCGGAACATCTGCCGCATATTTTTGAGCGGTTTTATCGGGCCGACGCCGCCCGCACCGATGGAGGGAGCGGCCTGGGGCTGTCGATCTGCAAGACCATTGTCGAAGCGCACGGCGGCAGCATCACCGTCCGCAGCCAGCCCGGCCAAGGGACGACGTTTGAAGTGCGGCTGCCTGGCGCGGCGGCCAGCGTGGAACCGGCGCCCATTCTGGCGGAAGAGGCCGTTTAAGCGACGATCGCGGCATGGCTCCCGCCTTGTCGGCTGGAACCTCGCGCGATTGATCCATGCCGATTGGCCTTGCCCGGAATGGCCGGCCCATCCTCACTGCGAGCCAGCGAAGCAGGGGCTTAGCGGCTACGTCAATTGGCTAGCCCATGACTTCTTCCAGCTTGACCAGGCGGCTGCGTTCTTGCAGGGATTTGGCACCGGCGTGGACGATGGCCGTGACTTCCAAAATCTCTTGATGCGGGGCCGGCTCCTTGCCGGTCAGCAGCATCTGCCGAAATGTCGCCGCCATGCGGAACATTTCATAGTGATGGCCGTAGGCAAAGTCGTCGGCGATCGATGGCGTGAACGAATACATTTTCTTCTTGAAATAGACATCGGTGCGGTTGTACTCAAACCGTTCATACGGCTGCCCGTACCACACGTGGCAAGGGTAGCGGTCGGCATAGGTGATGCTGCCGTGGCAGGTATCTTTGTAGGCGTACAGGCTAACGGCATCGACACCCGCCCCCATCAGCGTCATCACGGTCCAGACCGGGTGTTGGCCGTAGATCATCCAGCCGTCCAACGCATAACGGCTGTGGAGCCGGGCCGAGACATGCTCGATCTCGCCGAACTCGCCAGCCTCGCGCATGCGGAGGGCCGCTTCCATGCCAAATTCGTGGCGGAAGATGCTGCCCGACATCAGCGGCGCGTTATGCTGTTGGGCGAACTCCAAAATCTTTCGCGTGCCGGCCACCGTGCCGCCAATTGGCTTGTCGCAAAACGTCGGCAGGCCCTTGGCCAGCGCCGGAGCCAGCAAATCGAAGTGATCCTCTCCATAGCCCGACGCATCTCCCAGCCAAATGGCATCGACCTCCTCGGCCATTTTCTCCAGGTTGTCGGCGACTTGCACGCCGGTAAAGACCTCGGCAAATGGCACGGCCACGCTGGGGTCGGCGTCGTAGTAATGCGTGATCGTGGTGTCGGGAAAGGGCAACTGGTCGAAGTTATAGGCCGGGTTGCGGTAAACCTTGCGAAAACTGTCGTAGGCCTGCGGGTAGTGCTTTTGATAGGCGTCGAAATCGCAAGTGGGATGAAGATACTGGGCGAAGTGCCAGGTGTGGCCGTTCCTCGGCTGCGGCTTGCCGCGGATGCTGGCCGAGATGACGCCAATCCGGAACGTCTTGGCGGGCGGTGCTTCTTGCTGGGCCAACGCGGTCGAAGCCAAGGCAGTTCCGGCGGCCGCGGTTCCGGCAAAGGTCAATAAATCGCGGCGAGTGAGATTGGCGGGAGGTTGCATGGAGGTGTGGGCTCAGGATGAAAACGTCCGGCAAGGGAAAAGGCCTGGCACGCTCAGGCTGCGTCGGCGGTCGGTTTTTTCGGTGGATAAAAGGCTACCACCAAGAGTGCCGCGGCCAGAACCGCCAGGCCGGCCGGTACCAAGAATAGCTTTTGAAAGACCATGCCTTTCTCGCCCGCGGCGATCAAATCGCCGATCTTGAAGACATCGTCAAACAGCCAGGGGCAAACGAAGTTGGCAACAAGTCCGCCCAGGCCCAAAATCATCAGATTGAACAGGCCTTGTGCGCTGGTGCGGGCATCCTTGGGAAAGTACTCATCGACGAAGATATAGACCGTGGCGAAGAAGAAGGCGTAGCAAACACCGTGCAGGATGTTGATGCCTACAATCAGCCACATGTAGTCGGGCGTGCCACAGAAGGCGAACACGCCAAACCGCACGGCATGTCCCAAGATGCCAATGGTCATGGTGAGCTTCATGCCCAGCCGCTTGAGAAACAGACCCAGCACGGCCATGGTGAGGATCTCGGCCACCTGGCCAACGCTCATCACCGGCGTGACCCAGTTGCCGGGGATGCCGACCGTGGGCAGAAAACGGCCCGTCCAGTTGAAGTAACAGTTATGGACAAAGGCGTCGATGAAAGTCACCAGCCACAGAATCAGCACGAAAGGATGGGCCAGCAGCCTCATCGCCTCCAACCAGGCCAGGCTCTTTTCGGCACTGACATTGGGCTTGGGGGGCGTGTGGGGCAGAATCAGGCTAAATCCGGCCAGCAGCAGCGAGGCGATGCCCGCCACCACATAGGTCCAAGCGGTGGCGTTCTGCATGGCTTGGCCTTCCAGCGGGCTGGCCAACACGGCATCGAGCCAGGCTTTGGCACCGGTGGCGTCGGCCGCGCGAACCTTGGCCCAATCGACCAACAGGAATACCGGCGGCCAGGCGGCGGCAATCCAACCGATCGTCCCGCCCATGCGGACGATGCCAAACTCCTGCTGGGCGTCCTTCATGCTGGCAAAGGCAATGGCGTTGGTGATGGAGATCGTCGGCACGTAGAAGATGCAGTGGACCAACATCAGCGAGAAGAACAGCCAGAAACAGGCGCTGGGGGGCATGCCCGCGGACGCGATGTTGGCCGGCGTGACCCAGGCCAGCGCCAAGATGCTGGCTCCGCCGATCAGATGGCTGATGGCCAAAAAACGTTCAGCCGCGAAGTAGCGGTCGGCAAACTGGTTGCTGAAGAACATTGCCAGAATGGCCGCCGCCGGGAATGCATTCAAGATCAGCGACTGCTGCAGGGAGTTAAAGCCCAAGCTCGGCAGATAGCCAAAGATCAGCGGCAGCCAGGCCCCCCAGATGAAAAACTCCAGGAACATCATGGCGAACAGCTTCGTGCGGATCATTTTCGGTACCGGTGGGGAACGGAAGTTGCAAGGATGATATCACCGACCGCAGTGCCCCACGGCATAACGCCGCTTGCGGTGGTAGCAAAGCCGCCAACGTATCCGCCGGTGGCGGTCAAAACAAGCTGCGAAGAGCGAAAACGGCACTGGCCACCAAAAAGCCAGGACCGGGCGTGGAACGGCCATCTTGTGGTTTCGCAACGGCCAGTGTGGTTCGTAGCGATACAGTTGGCTGGCAAAATGGCACAGTCTGTCGGCCCGCGTTAGCTACAAGCGGAAACGGACCGTCATGCTAGCAGAGGGTCAACCCCCTTGTCGGCAAGAACTTCTGGCGACTTGAAGAAATTCCCTGCAAATAGTGTGAACAAGGCACATCAATTGCTCGTATGTTGGTTATCACAAGCAGGGGTTTACAACTTAGCTTCACGGAGGAGCCGACATGTTGGTACTCAGCAGAAAAGTTGGTGAGAAGATCTACATCAATGATGACATCGCCGTGACCGTCGTCCGCATCGACGGTAACCGCGTGGCGATCGGTTTTGAGGCTCCTGGCGAAGTCCGCATCATGCGTTCGGAACTGATGCCGGTCGAGCAGGATTTTTCTGAAGAGCCGGCTTTCAGCAGTATGTCCGCCTATTCCGCCGCGGGGGTTTGAACCACTTGCTGGTGAGCTGTCTTTCCACACATGCCCGATGCCCAATGGCGAGTAAGTTCTTGCTCCATCCATTGCACATCGGGCTGTTTTTGCGCCGATGAGCCAGGCCATGCCATCGGCGATGGCATCGCCTCCTACAACATTAATCGCGTGATCGCGATCCGCCCGCTAAAACAGACATCCACATCGTGCCCCGCGGTGCGCTGCCGCTGGTGGTAATTGCCCCGATAGTGCAGCAGGCCTTCGTGCAGTTCAAAGGCGACCGGCATGGCGTTGCCGTCGAGCGGGCAATCCACGATATCTGGAAATGGCGCGCCGGGTTCGCAGTGGGGCAGATTGACATTCCAATACGTTCCGACAGCCGGGCGTTTTTCCGTGGCCTGGCTGAAGATGCGTTGCAGTACGATAGCCGCCCAATTTGCCGCTTGCCCCCAGTCAATGTTTTGGCTGCGGCGTACGTAGTGCGAAATGGCAATCGCCGGCTTGCCCAAGAAGGCCGCCTCCCGCGCGGCGGCCACCGTGCCTGACATGTAGACATCGGCCCCCAAATTGCCCCCTTCGTTAATGCCGGCCACCACCCAGTCGATATCGTCCGCCACATGCGTAAGCCCCACCCGCGTACAGTCGGCCGGAGTGCCATCCAGCATGAACCGCCGCGGGCCTGCTTCCGTCAGCCGCAACGGCCGGTGAGTCGTCGCCTGGTGGCCACAGCCCGAGAAATGTTTGTCGGGCGCGACGGTAACGGCCTGGCCAAAGCCTTGCACGGCCCGTTCGAGTGCCGTCAACCCAGGTGCGTGGATGCCATCATCGTTGACGAGCAGCAGGTTCATGCAGTCCTGGAATCGGCGAAAGGGCTGGTGGCAAATGCCGAGTCACCGCATGCAACAACAAACCGCGCCCGGCCTACAGCTTGGGCAGGCTGACACCACCGCCACCCGCGCCGGCGGCAGGCGCGGCAACGGCCGGAGGAGGGCGCGGAATGACGGACGACTCGATCCGCAGCCCCAAAGGATATTCGAGTTCCCACTGGGCGAGAAGTGCCCACGGTGTGCTGGGGTTTTCCTCGATACAGCGATTGAGCAGCCGGCCGGCCTGCTCCGCCCGCTGCCGAGATCCTTGGGAGATAAATTCCTCGGCGGGGCGGAGGACCACATGGTTGGTTTCCGAGTTTTGCCCAGCGCCGTTGCGAACCAACTGGCAGGCCAGCAGATACTCTTGGTAGCGGACACTGTTCGCCAGCAGCCGGCCGCGGGTGAGGTCGTACCAGGCGCGCCAGCGGCGTGAATCTTCTTCCTCGTAGAGTGCCTCGTAATCGGTCTGGCCGTCGAAGTCGGCCAGACCCTGTTCGATTATTCGCAGCGCGGCGGCCGCGCGGCGTTCCTCGGCCGGCAGTGATTCCGCTAGCATGTCGCGAAACCGTGTGGGCGGCAAATAGACGGCCGACATGCCAAACGGGTACCGCATGGCGCCAGCGCCAAAAAAGCCCATCGTCGGGGGATGAGAGAAGGCTTCGTGGTAGGTCCGCATGACAGCGGTCGAGACGGCCTGGCGCAGCGGTTGTGATTGGGTCTCTTGCAGATAATGTTCCGCCGCGTTGTAGTCGGGCAGGTAGTCGCGCAGCTTGTGCAGATCAAAGGGGCCGCGGTCCGCGGGACGGTCGAGCAAGGTGAACGAGCCGCCCGTTTGCAGTGCCAGCCGCGTCAAAGCGTAAGGGCCAAAACCGGATAGCAGCCGCTCGCGATGGGGACCGCCAAAGCCTTGCACCCCCTGGGCCACCACGGCCCCGTTTTTCTGCCAGGCATTGAACAAGCTGGCGTGCCAATAGGGAATCATCAAGCGCTCAGGCAGCGAGGTATCGGGCCCGCGCTTGACCGGCAGCAAAAAGCTGAAGCCCGAGGCGGGGTCGGTATATTGGTGCGAACCGCGTTCGCTGCCCAATACGGACGACGGACCCACGACCGTCACCACGACGCGCTGCTCGCGACAAAGTCGGATGGTTTGCTCCAGCCGCAAAATGTCGTCACCCGATTCGTCGGTCCAGACGACGATGAGCATGTCGTCTTTCCAACGGCCGCGATACTTGTGGACGCACTGTTCCACGGCGGTCATCACGTTTTCCAGCCCCGATTCGTCGATTGGCACGTTGTTGACCGCGCGGACGATTTTGCCGTTGAAGTGCGTCGGCTTGACCAACTCTTTCGTTTGATTGCCAAAGGCGACGACGGCATTGCTGAATACGGTTTGGGTCTTTTTGTCGCGGATGCCGATGCCTTGGTAGAACGGCTCGAGCCGCTGGGCGATTTGCCGACGGTCATCGACCAGGCTGATCGAGGCGTCCAACAGCCAGACGACCAGCAAGTTGCCCTCCGCCAGTCGGCCGTCGATATCGCCCAAAATGCCGGCCACCGCTTCGTCCACGCCATCGGCCGCGGCCACTCCCCCTTCGCGCGCCGAACGGGGCGGAATAAAAGGCGACTCGGTCCCCAAGTCGCCCGTTTTCATGCCGCGCAGCATATCGCGAGAGCTGGTGGCAACATCGCTGGCGGCCATCTCCGCCAGGTCGATATTCAGCGGTGGCAGATCTGCAAGCGGCGCATGAAACGAAGAAGCACTGGCCGTGGCCGTCAGGGCGTTGGCCTCTGTACTTGTGGCTGGTATGGCTGCCGTAGCCGAGGAGAGTTCCTCGGGGGAGAGTTTGCTGGCGCTGTCAAGGACCACGTTCACCTCGCCAGGCGAAGCGACCATCATGGGGACCAGCCACAGGCCCAGCACCAACAGCAAGGCCGCATGCGCCACCAACGACACCGACCAGGGAGCGGCCAAACGACGGGCAATGCGCTGCCAGTGGGTAGCCGTGGTTGGCGGTTCGGCCCAGTCTACATCGGGCAAAGCGCAATTAGGCGAGGCTGCCTGTATCGGAGTAGCAGTGTGGAAACTTACGGTCGCAGTTTCGGCTGCCGCGGTCGGTTGGGAATTTGATGGTGCAACAGTGGCGTTGGCACTTGATCGCGATTCTTTGTCCGCGATTACTCGACCTGGTAGCGAATCCGTCGGAAACAGTCCGGGTACGTTCCCAGCTTCCACCCATTCTCCATCGGCACCGTGGCGCACGCGCGTGGCGGTTTGTAGACGCCCGGCCATGGCTTCGCGCCGCAGCCCGGCCGCCGAGAGCGGCCCTAGCGTGCGGCCGGCGACTTCGACGTACCAGGTCTCGGGCATGGGCGCACCTCGTGCGCGGGGGGATGAAGAGGCACTGTTAGCCAAAAATATCCAACAACGGCTGCCCGTTGTCGGTTAGCGGCACGGGCCGGCCTTGCGGGTCCATCAAACGCAACTCTGGATCAATCCCCAAGGCATGGAACACCGTGGCCGAAAGGTCCGCCGGGCTGATCGGCCTATCGACCGGATATGCGGCGTCTTTGTCGGTCTTGCCGTAGGTGATGCCGCCGCGGACGCCCGCCCCGGCCACCACCGCCGGAAACGTATACGACCAATGCCCGCGGCCCCCTTGGGCGTTGCATTGCGGCGTACGGCCAATCTCACTGATGAACATGACCAGCGTTTCGTCCAGCAGGCCGCGCTGCGATAAATCCTCCAGCAATGCAGAGAGCGTCTGGTCCAACGCGGGCATCAGGAACTGGTGCAGGTCGTTGCTATGGATGTGCGAATCCCAACTGTAGCCGTCCGGGGCTTCCCACTGAACCGTGACGAAGCGGGCACCCGCCTCAATCATGCGGCGGCCGACCAGGCACGACTGCCCAAACAGGTGCCGGCCAAAGCGGTCGCGGGTTTGCGGCGCTTCGCGACGGACATCGAGCGCATCGCGGATTTTGCTGGAATTGGCCAGCGTGAAGGCCCGTTCGCGAATCTTGTCGTACGTCCCCACGACGGGCCGCGACTCAAACTCGCGGCGCTGCTGGTCGAACTGCTCGACCAGCCGGCGGCGGCGGTCGAGCCGGTCCAACGTCATTTCGGGCTGCATGGCCAACCCTTGAATGTTGAGGTTGAACTCCTCGTCCGTCACCTCACGAAAATACGGGTTGTCTTGCTTGTCGCGGCGGCGATAGTCGGTGGCCAGCGGGTTGTACGCCCGGCCGAGCCAACCGGCATATTGCCCGGCGTAGTCGTAGCCTTGCAAATGGCCCAGCGGCGTCGGCAGATAGACATAACTGGGCATATCGCGGCGGTCGCCACCCGGCGCGTGCTGATCGACGAATTCCACGATGGAACCCATCGCCGGCCAGTCCTGGTCAGTGGCGTTGAATACGGTGGCGGGCAAGTGCCATGGCCGGCCAGTCTTGATCCAGTGGCAGGCGTGGTGGTTGTTGTGAGAGTGATTCAAGGTCCGCAGCACGGCGAACTGGTCAGACATGGCGGCCAACCGCGGCATGTGCTCGCAAATTTGCAGATCGGGCGTGCGACAGGCGATGGGCTTGAACGGCCCGCGGATCAGGTCCGGGGCGTCGGGCTTCATGTCGAACGTCTCGTGCTGGCTTGGCCCGCCGTAGACATACAGAAACAACACCGACTTGGCCTTTTGCCGCGATGGGGCCGCCATAGCTTCCGCCGCCAGCACGTTGGCCAGCGACACCCCCAGCAACCCGGTGCCGGCTTGCAGCATCTCGCGGCGCGACACGCCGCTACACGCCCGCTGCGCTCGACCTAGTACGGTCAACATACCAAGGCTCCTCAAGACTGGCTGATGCTAAGCTTATCGTGAAGGCTGCTGAGTTCACCGATCCATGTGAGCTTATTCTAGCCCTTATCGGGGGTTGATGCTACAGAGTTGTGGATTGGTAGGCTGTCAGCCGTCAGCTCGGGGAAGCTATGCGGCTACGTGATCAGAACGACATCATCACCCACGGCGATGCGTCCACCTTGTATGACCCTGCCGTGTACGCCGCCGCGGCAGTTGGGGGTGAGTGCTGCCTTCAAGCCGTAATGAGCCCGGTCCATGACCATGCAGGGGTCGGTCTCTCCTTCGATCCGCAGGACCGCTTCGCCCAATCGCAGCGTGCCGCCAATGGCCGCCGCCAAGTCAATCCCCTGCACCAACAGATTGGCCCGCCGCGTTTGCCAGGGGAGTTCCACGCCCAGTTCAGCAGTTGCGTCAGCCCAACGCTCTCGCGAAAGGAGCGTGATACCACGCTCGGGCGAAACATGGCCGTCCCCTTCCAGCCCTTTGTCGGGCACGGCCACGGCAGAAGGGACTTCTCGCATAGGGCCGCGCTGTGGCGAGCGGAGGGCAATTGCCAGAATGCGGGCGGAGCTATCGTGTTCGATCATGGGGCCGTGACGGGCGAATCGGTATGGGAATACCCATCAACGATTCTAGCCGCCACGGACGCCGTCAAATAGCCCGGTTACAGTTGCACCTTGGCCTCATCATCGACCTGGACGCCGCTGCCATTGCGGCCAGGGCCTGCCTGGCCGTCGAGATCCTTGACCTTCTTGCGAGTGGCCATCGGGTGGCTCGACAATGGCTTGTGCCCTTCCAGGCCGACGACCTCCAACTTGCGGCCGTCGTTGGCGAGTTCACGCTGCAACTGCGCCAATTTCTCCATCACGGTATGGTCGACCAGATGGGCTTGCGACAGATCGACCACCACGTCCTTCTTGGAATCAATCGACTCCAGTTGCCGCTTGAAGGGGATCCAACTGCTGAAAATGGCCGAATCGCGCACCGCAATGCGGATCACCCGATCGTTGCTGTCGTCAATATCGACCGGCTGCGAAAACAACTCGCGGGGCGACACGCCATTGACCAGATGGATTAGAAACTTCATGGCAATGCCCGCCGCCACGCCTATCAGCAGATCGGTCAGCAACACGGTAATCAGCGTGGTGAGAAAGATCACCAACTGCTCTTTGCCAATGTTCCAGGTGTGGGCAAATTCCTTGGGAGAAGCCAGCCGGAAGCCGGTGAAAACCAGCATGGCCCCCAAGGCGGCCAGCGGAATACGATGGATCAAACCGGGCACCAGCACCACGAAAGCCAACAAGAACAACGCATGAAAGCAATTGGCGAACCGCGTGCGGGCACCGTTGTTGATGTTGGCCGAACTGCGGACGATCTCGGAGATCATCGGCAGCGCACCAACGCAGGCACAGAGGGTATTGCCAGCGCCCGTGGCCAATAGATCCTTGTTCATATTGGACTTCCGCTGCCAAGGATCGAGCAGATCGACCGCCTTGGCCGAGAGAACACTTTCCAAGCTGCCGACCAGGCTGAACAGGACGATGTACCAAATGCCGGTTGTCGTCGTGACTCCTTGAAACATGGGATAGACGACCGCCGAGGCCAGGTCCTTGGGCACGTCGACCAAGAACTTGGGGCCGATGCTGTATTTGGCGTGATTGAACTCATAGACGTGTTCATCGGCCAGGTCGAAATAAGCCGCCAACGGCATGGCCACCAGCAACACCAACATGGGGGCGGGAATCCGCTTGACATACTTGTTCTTGATGAACGGCAGCCCGAACATGATGATCAGACTGATGATGCCGATACAGGCAATCTCGGGGTTCATCCCCATGATGCCTTCGGGGATTTTGGCAATGAGTGTCAGCGGCTTAAGGCTGGTACTCACCGGCGAGCCAATTACCGGATGAATTTGTTTGCTGAAGATAATCACGCCAATCGCCGCCAACATGCCATGGACGGTTGAAGTCGGAAAAAACTCGCTCAACACGCCCGTCCGCATCAAGGCGAACACAACCTGGACCAGGCCCGCGATCACCGCCACGCCCAACGATAGCCGATAAGCCAGCCGTCGCTTGGCGGTTTTCTCCAACCGGGTGGCGGCATCCTCCGGGCTTTCCTTGGCTTCCGCGCTGGCGGCGGCGGAGGAATCGGCAACCAAGGTTTTCACCTCGGCCAACTGTGTGGGAAAGGCCCCCTTTTCGATATCCTTTTCAAACGCCAGCACGCTCCCCAGGACAATCACGATCATGCCCGCCGCGGGGCCTTTGATGGTCAGTTGCGAGTTGCTCAGGAACGTGGCCACGATGCCGCCGATGATGGCGGTCATAATGCCGCCGATGGGCGGGTAACCGCTGGCGTTGGCAATCGCCAGGCAAAGCGGCAAGGCGATCAGAAAGACCAGAAAGCCCGACAGCAGATCAGCCTTCCAGTTCTTTTTGAGACCGGCAAGACTGGGGTCGGGCGTGTCGCCTCGGACCTCAACGGCTCTTGGTTCGCTCATGCTGCGTCTGGCTCAAACGAGAACAGCGTTGATTGGAAAGCAGCGAATTGCCAGTAAATGGCAGGCTATTTACCTCGCCGCGGTGATAAATCGCTCCGCCGAACCTTGCGCACAAGCCCGCGAATCTTCATGCGTCGCATGGATTAACCATGTTCGGAGTATCGTCGCGTCGGCGGCAGCCAACAAGCCGGAGAATGGTTACAAATCTGTAACAGGAAATGTCGAGGTTGCGCTTAAAAACCAATGTGCCAAGTCCGCGCACAACCACACCGCATGGACTCAGCCTTTCGCCTTTAGCCTTTCGACTTTGATTGACCTTCCCGCCTCCGTTCCCTAGAATCGCGCCGGAGGGTGGGCAGTAACTGTTGATCTGATGAGGAGTTGCCGCCATGAAGGTTTTTCCGATCGGTGCCGCGCTGTTGGCCGGGCTAACGCTCGCCGTATCCTTGCTGGGCTGCAACGGAGGAGGGGGCGGAAGCGATCCTAACCTCGTTCGGATCGTTTCCAGTCTGCCCCGGACGGGCAGCGCCAAACAGCAGACCGATACCATCGTCAACGGCATCAAGATGGCGTTGGAGGAAGTCGATTACAAAGCGGGCGAATTCAAGATTGAGTATCTTGACCTGGACGACGCCACCGCCTCGGCCGGCCAATGGACCGCCGAGCAAGAACGAGCCAACGCCAGCAAGGCGGCCCGCGACCCGAGCATTCTGGTCTACATCGGCACGTACAATTCGGGGGCGGCCAAGATCGCCATTCCCATCTTGAACCAAGCCGGCCTGTTGATGATTAGCCCCGCCAATACGGCCGTGGGCCTGACCAAACCGAGCATGGGTGAGCCGGGCGAACCGGAAATCTATCGCAAGAACGGCATTACCTACGTGCGCGTGGTCCCCACCGATGACCTGCAAGGAACGCTGGCGGCGGAATGGGCCAAGGATATGGGAGTCAAAAAGGTCTATGTGTTGGACGACAAGGAATTCTATGGCCGGGGTATCGCCGTGCTGTTCGCGGCCCGCTGCCGCGAGATCGGCATCGAGGTCTTGGACCATCAAAGCATCGATGCCAAAGCCTTGGAATTCAAATCGCTGATGACAACGATCAAGGCGTCCGATCCCGATTTGGTCTATTTCGGTGGTACGACCCAAAGCAAGGGGGGCCAGATTGCCAAGGATCTCGTCGATTCCGGCATGGACGCCAAATTGATGGTGCCCGATGGCTGCATGGAAGAAGCCTTTATCACCTCGGCCGGCGCGAAGAATCTCAACGGCCGCTGCTACGTCACCTTTGGCGGCACGCCCCCCGACCAACTGACGGGCAAGGGTGCCGATTTCGTCAAACGCTACGTTGAAAAACATGGAAAGCAGCCCGAGGCGTATGCCATCTACGGCTACGAGTCAGCCAAGGTGGCGTTGGAGTCGATCCGCCGTGCCGGCAAGAAGGACCGCGCGGCGGTGGTCGATGCCTGCTTGAAGATCAAGGATTTTCCCGGCGCGCTAGGAACCTGGTCGTTCGACAGCAACGGCGACACGACCCTCAAGGTGCTCAGCGGCAACATCGTCAAGAATGGCAAGTTTGAGTTCGTCCGCCCACTTGTGGATGCCTCGGTCGATTCCGACAACATCTCCGCCAACGTGGAACAACCCGACACCGACACATCCACCGACGATGCGGATGAAGAGGAAAATGCCGAGGACAGCGGCAAAGGTAGATAGCCCGCGAATCTATCGGACTTTATCCTTCCGCCTTTCGCCTTCAGCCTTTCTCCCTTTCCTCCATGCTTTTCGCTGCCGCTAGCGCCACCGCCAGCCAGACCTTTGTGCAGCACTGCCTGACGGGGCTGACGATCGGGTCGTTGATAGCCCTGATTGCCTTGGGCTACACGATGGTCTACGGCATCATCGGGCTGATTAACTTTGCCCACGGTGACTTGTTTATGTTGGGGTCGTTTCTGGCCCTGACGCTGGTCGGCTGGATGGGGCTGGATCAGGAAAATATCTCTGCCCCCACGCTGGTCCTGGGGATATTGGGACTGCTGGTGGCTTCAACCGTTTTCTGCGGCACGCTGAATGTGGCGGTTGATCGGGTCGTTTATCGGCCGTTGCGGAACGCACCCAAGCTGGCCCCTTTGGTTTCGGCGTTGGGCGTGTCGTTTGTATTCATGAACATTGGCCAGTTGTGGGGCGGTGTGGCCGACCGCAACTTTCCGGCCCTGGTGGCCGACCGCAATCTGCTGGGTGCCTCCGCCATTCACTTCGGCGTCAAGGACTTGCTGGTGATGCTGATCACCATTCCGCTGATGGCCGCCCTGACCCTCTTCGTGCGGTACACCAAGATGGGCACGGCCATGCGGGCCACCGAACAGAACCCCGTCGCTGCGCAACTCATGGGGATCAACGTCGATCGGGTGATTGCCGTGACGTTTGCCATTGGGGGCGGACTGGCCGGTTCCGCCAGCGTGGTCTACGGCCTGTATATCAAGACCATTAGCTGGGATGTCGGCTTTCGTAACGGCTTGTATGCCTTTACCGCGGCGGTGCTGGGTGGCATCGGCAATATCCCCGGCGCGGTGCTGGGTGGCCTGTTAATCGGCCTGATCCGCTCGCTGGGCAGCGGCTACCTGGGCGAGCGTTGGACCAGCGCGCTGATCTTTGCCATCTTGATTGTGATTCTGGTCTTTCGCCCCGCGGGGCTCCTCGGTGCGCGCACGAGGGACAAGGTATGAATGTCCCCTGGCGACGCTGGCTACGGTTGGAATGGATCACGCTGGGCGTGCTGTTATTGTTGCCGTTGTTGGTACCCCCCAATCGGCAGAGCAATTTCCCAGGATACGGCACGCTGGTCGATATTGCCTCGCGGGCACCCGAGATTTTCATCTTCGCCATTTTGGCGTTGGGCCTGCATGTGGTGGTCGGTTACGCCGGTTTGTTGCACTTGGGCATTGCCGCCTTCTTTGGCATCGGGGCCTATGTGACGGGTGTGCTGACCGTCCCCGCCTATCCATTTCAGGTCGGTTTTTTGCTGTCGTTGGCGGCTGCTACCGCCGCCGCTGGGCTGGCAGGTGTGGTACTGGGTGCGCCTACCTTGCGGCTGCGCGGCGACTACTTGGCGCTGGTCACGTTGGGATTTGGCGAAGTCGTCCGCTATTCGCTGCAAAATTTGGAGGAAATCACCGCCGGCACCCGTGCGTTGAATCCCATCCCACCCCCCCGGTTGCCGACCATGTTGGGTGTGACCGACGTCGATTGGGCCATCGACTACCGCTACTTCTATTTCCTGGCGCTGGGCTTTTTGGTGCTGATTGTTTGCTTGCTGCTCAATCTGGAAAAGTCACGATTGGGCCGCGCCTGGGAAGCACTCCGCGAGGACGAACTGGCCGCCACCTGCATGGGCATCGATGCCAGCCGCGTCAAGCTGTCGGCGTTTGCCGTGGGGGCGGCCATCGCCGGGCTCGCCGGCTGCCTGTACGCCACGCAGCAAACCTCCACTACGCAACCCGACTCCTTCGATTTCAACCGCTCGATCGTCATTCTTTGCTGCCTGATTTTGGGTGGCTTGGGAAGCATTCGCGGTACGCTGTTGGGGACGTTTTTGCTCATCGGCTTCGACAACATCCTGACGCCGATGATTAGCTCTTGGATCCAGCAAAGCGGCTTCAATCCTTCTGGCAACCGTTGGCTGCTGTTCAGCAGTTGGCGGCTGATGCTGTTCGGCCTGGCATTGATTCTCACCATGCGCTTCCGGCCGGCCGGCCTACTGCCAGCGCAACGGGCCAAGGCAGAAGCCGCACAAAGCTAGAGGCCCCCCATGCCACTGCTCGACATCCAAAACCTGACGATGCGGTTTGGCGGCTTGACGGCCGTCAAGGCTTTTGGCTTCCAGGTCGAGCAGGGAAAGATCTACTCCATCATCGGGCCGAACGGGGCGGGCAAGACGACGGTTTTCAACGCCGTGACCGGAATCTATGAACCAACGGAAGGCCATATTCTGTTCGACGGCCAAAGGCTGACGCGGACTTTCACCTGGAAAGTGGCCGCCGCCTGCGCCGCCATTGGCCTGATGACAGCCTTGGCGCTAGCTATGATCGGGGCCAACGTTGATTTGCTGTTCATGGCCGCCATTAAACGGCCAATGGCCAATGGCACGCAGCCATTTACCTACGCCGCCGCGGTGCGGGCCGGCACCGGCTATTTTCAAGGCAAACTAACGGTCGAACCGACGCGCGGCGGCCAGTGGGCCATTTTTCCCGCGGACAGCGGAATCCCGGTACTCACGGCGGAGAGCGAGGAACAAGCCCAGGGAAAAATCGCCGCCGTCGAGCAACTCATCCATCAACTTCGCCAATCGCCGCCCGAGTCGCTGGTTCAAGCCGACGGAGACAAGTTCACCATTGCGGGCGACTCCGGCGGAAATGCCAGCCTGAGAACCTTTCAATCGCGGAGCGGGGCCGTGGCCTGGCTTGGCCGGTTGTCAGACCTGGACCACGCGCGGCGCTCCCGGCGAACTTTCATCTGGCTGGGGGCGGTCGGCGGGTTGCTGCTGGGAACCTTTGGCGCGTGGTCGGTTTGGAACCGTTCGCGGCGGACGCCCGATGTGATTTCTCGCGGCGGCATCGCCCGCACCTTTCAGAATATCCGCCTGTTCGAGAATATGACCGTGCTAGAGAACGTGCTGGTCGGCATGGACCGCAAGTTCACGTCGGGTGTGTTTAGCATGATGTTGCGCACGCCGGCCACGCGCCAGGCCCAAGCGGCGGGTGTGAATCGGGCCTTGGAACTGCTGGATTTCGTCGGCCTGGCCGACGAGTTCAATCTGGTGGCCAAGAATCTTCCCTACGGCGACCAGCGGCGGTTGGAGATCGCCCGTGCCTTGGCGACCGAACCGCGGCTGCTGTTGCTGGACGAACCGGCGGCCGGCATGAACCCGGCGGAGTCGCACGACCTGATGGGACTGATTCGCAAGATTCGCGATTTGAGCATTACAGTGCTCCTGATTGAACATCACATGAAACTGGTGATGGACATTTCCGACCGTATCGCCGTGTTGGATTACGGCGCGAAGATCGCCGAGGGGACGCCGGCTGAAGTCAGGGCAAATCCCAAGGTGATCGAAGCTTATCTCGGCAAGGAGGATGTGTCGTGAGAAGCAGTCAGCGGAGAAGCTGTCAGCAATCAGCTATGTGGGATGGGACGGTGTTTGCCGCAAGTAAAGTTGGCGAAAGTTGTGCAAAATGCCGATAACAGGGGACGAAACCGGTCCTTCTGGACGTGGCTGCCGGTGCGTGCGAAATAGTGCAGCCGCCCGATGGTCTTTCTTGAAACAGCCCTCACCGGGGTGAGAACGCTGGAGATTCTTGCATGGATGCCCCTACAACGCCGCCAGCCGCTGATGCCGGCACGCCCGCCCAGAAAACGCCTCGGTCGGTGCCAGCAGTGCAGCCGCCGCGTCGACGGGCCGCGCAATCCACGGCGGAACTTCCCAGTTATTCGCAAAGCTTGCTGCAAGTCCGCGTGCCGCTGATTGTCACGCTAGCATCTAAGAAGCAGTCGGTTAGCGAGATTCTCAACCTGGGACCGGGAGCCATAATCCAGTTCAACAAGTCGTGCGACCAAATGCTCGATATCGAGGTGGGCCAGCGCTGCGTGGCACAGGGCGAAGCGGTGAAGGTGGGCGAAAAATTCGGCATCCGCGTGACCTCCATGGTCTTGCCAGATGGCGACTTCGTGGCGATCAGCAAACGTCAGGCAGCCACGTAGCCGCATGGCTCCCGCCATGCGGCTACGTGCTCATCTTGGCTTGGCCGCCAGGTTGGGGTCGCGCTGGGCCGCTTTTTCTTGCCAGGCCTTGAGCAGCGACAAGGCCGCAAGCGGGGTGGTGGCATCGATATCCACGCCGCGGATTTCCTCCAGCAACGGGTGTTCGTACGGCGCGAAGAGCGTCAACTGCAATTGTCCATCGCGGTGCTTGCCGCGGCGGGCGATCTTTGATTTACCCTGCCCGTCCAAATGTTCGTCCTCCAGCCGGGCCAGAATGTCCTTGGCCCGTTGTAGAACCTCGCGCGGGACACCGGCCAGCCGGGCGACGTGGATACCGTAGCTCTTGTCTGCCGCCCCCTCGACGATCTTGTGCAAGAAGACGACTTCCTCTTGCCACTCGCGGACGGCCACATTGAGATTTTTGACCCCCGACAGCGACGAGGCGAGGTCGGTCAACTCATGGTAGTGCGTGGCGAACAGCGTGCGGCAGCCGATATGGTCGTGCAGGTATTCGACCACGCTCCAGGCCAGTGATACGCCGTCGTAAGTGCTAGTGCCACGGCCGATTTCGTCCAATATCACCAGGCTGCGCGGCGTGGCCGTGTTGAGGATTCGCGCCGTCTCGGTCATTTCCACCATGAAGGTGCTGCGCCCGCGAGACAAATCGTCGCTGGCCCCCACGCGGGCGAAGATGCGGTCGGCCACGCCAATCGTGGCCTCGCGGGCCGGCACAAAGCTGCCTAACTGGGCCATCAGCGTCAGCAGTGCCGCCTGCCGAATGTACGTGCTCTTGCCGGCCATGTTTGGTCCGGTGATCAGCAGCATCTGCCCTTCGTCCGGCCCGGCCGCTACATCGTTGGGCACAAACGTCCCCTCCGGCTCGGTCATATCGAGCACGGGGTGGCGGCCATCAGTGATCGACAGGACCGGCTCATCGGCCATGGTCGGCCGGCAATATCGCCGCAGCCGGGCCAGTTCGGCCAGCGACGCCAACACGTCCAACGTCGCCAGCACGCGGGCCGTGGCCAGCAACCGCCGCGTGTCCGCGGCGACGGCCTCGCGCAAGGCGACAAACAGTTCGTGTTCCAGCTCCTTGGCTTTGTCGTCCGCGGTGAGGACTTTTTCCTCGTACTCCTTGAGTTCGGGCGTGATGTAACGTTCGGCGTTCTTGACGGTCTGCCTGCGGATGAAATAGTCCGGCACTTTCTCGCGGTGCGAGTGGGTGACTTCCAGGTAGTAGCCAAACACCTTGTTGAAACCCACCTTAAGGCTGCTGATGCCGCTCCGCGCCGCCTCCTCGGCCTGATAGCGGGCGATCCATTGCTTGCCCCCGGCTGCCAGCTCCCGCAGGCTGTCTAGTTCGGGGCGGTAGCCCGGCCGGATAAAGCCGCCGTCCCGGCTATTGAGCGGGCAATCATCGACCAAGGCCCCTTCCAATTGCGCGCGTATCTCCGGACACAGATCGAGCTGGCTTTCCAGTTCGTTCAACAGTCCGCTGCGGCGCGATGCCAGACGGGCTTTCAGCGACGGCAGCGCCCGTAGCGTGCGGGACAAGAACGCCAGGTCGCGGGGACTGGCCCGCCCGGTTGTCACCCGCGCCAACAGCCGCTCTACATCGTACACGTCGGCCAACGTGCCGCGGATATCGCCCGACAACGCAACTTCCACCGCCAACTCCCCTACCGCATCCATCCGAGCATTGATCGCGGGCAATTGCGTCAAGGGGTTGGCCACCCAATCGGCCAACATTCGGGCACCCATCGCGGTGATGGTGCGGTCGAGTACGGCTAAAAGCGAGCCTTCGCGGCTGCCGTCGCGCATGGTGCGGGTGAGTTCCAGGCTGCGGCGCGTCGATTGATCGATCTCCAACGTCGTGCTGGCCCGATAAGGCAGCAGCCGGTCGATGTGGTCGAGCCGGCCGCGCTGCGTCTCCGTCAAATAGTCGAGGATGGCCCCGGCGGCCCGTAAGGCGGTTGAGTCCGCTTCGTCGAAGCCAAACCCTTCTAATGTCGCCGTGCCAAACTGCTTGGCCAACGCCTCGTGCGCGGACTGTTGCGCAAAGGCCCAAGCCGGCCGCGTGGTGACGGTCCACCGCGCGTCGGGTGGATGCAGGCAGCCATCCGCATCCTCCGCCGCCAGGCATTCCGCCGGGCCAATCCGGGCCAACTCGTCCAATACGGCGGCCGCTGGAATGCTGCTGGCCAGAAATCGCCCGGTGGAAAGTTCTACCCAGGCTATGCCGGCCGGCTCACCAGGCACGACCGCCGCCAGGTAGTTGTTTTCACGCGGGTCGAGCAGGGCATCATCGGTAAGGGTGCCGGCGGTGACAATCCTCGTCACTTCGCGGCGGACCAGCCCCTTGGCCTGCTTGGGGTCTTCGACCTGCTCGCAAATCGCGGCCCGCAGCCCCGCCCCGATCAATTTCCGAAGGTAACTTTCTAGCTGGTGGTAGGGAAACCCCGCCATCGGCACGGCGTTTTCGCCCTTTTCGCGGCTGGTAAGGGTCAGTCCCAAGACGCGGGCGGCCGACCGGGCGTCTTCGTGAAACAGTTCATAAAAATCGCCCATACGAAACAGCAGCAGCGCATCGGGGCAAGCCGCCTTGGCGTCGTGATACTGCTGCATCATGGGGGTCGCGGCCATGCATCACTTACCCGCTAAAGGCACCCCGCGCACCGCGGGCCAAGAAAAACAAGGATCACGGCATGCTAGCAGATGCCACGTTGGGGTCTCAAGGGGCGCAACTCTAATCTGTCTACTTGGTGAAGGCGACGTAGTGCCAAGCATGAGTTGCGCGGGAATTCAATGCACGACGCATGGCTGCAAGGTCTCTCTGTCGGTGATAAACTAGTGGGTCTGATTCACGAAAAACTCATGCAAACAAGGTTGCTCAATGTCTCGACCCTCGCGGATCCCGCGTAGACGACGAAGTACGAGTGAACCAAGTTCCGCCGATCTGGTTCGTGAGCGGGCGATGAAGTTGAAACTAGGGGCGATCGTGGTGTTGATCGTTGGGGCGGTGGCCTACAACTGGTACGAGAAGCGGTCGGAGTCACGGCCAGCCCCTGATGTCGCAGCGCAAACTGAAACGAAGCCACAATCGCCGGATGTCGCGGAGTCGAATGCCCATGATTCGGCGACGCCAACCAAGGCTCAGCAGGCGGCCAAGCCGAAAGCCAAGTCAACTTCGCGCAAGACCGCCAAGAAGAAGCCGGAGCAGCCAACTTCCCCAAGCTCGGAAGCGCCCGCCAGCACGCTTGATTCCAAGCCAGATGGCGGCTCGAAGGAGGCGACATCCGCCGCCGGCCAGAAGCGCCCCCCCACGGCGTCCCCCGACGAAAAACCACAGCCCAAGCGGGTGGTCGTCGAGAATGTAACCATCAAGGATCTGGATGGCAAAGTCATCTATCGCGGCCAGATCGACTTGCAGCCAACCATCGACCGCATTGCCGAGGGCAAGCACCTGCGATTTGCCAATGACGGCAGCACCTTTCAAAACCGCGAGGGCCGCCTGCCGCGAAAACCGGCCGGTTACTACCAGGAATGGGTCCATCCCACCGAGGAGCAGGGGGGCCCCGGCCCGCAGCGCATCGTCACGGGCAAAGGGGGAGAGATGTTTTACACGCACGACCACTATCGGTCGTTCAGGAAAATCAAGTAAAATTGGAGAGTGACGAATGTCGAGTGCCGCAGGGAACTCCGAATACCGAACGCCTCTCGCGCCCCCTTCGTCCATTATCCCCGACCCTTGGCATTCCATGCGCAGCAACACTTCCGCCCGCATCGCGTTGGGCCGGACTGGGGGGAGTTTGCCGACGGCGGAGTTGCTGGATTTTCAGTTGGCGCATGCCAGGGCCAAAGATGCCGTGTGGCAAGAGTTCGATGCCTTGGGCTTGGCCCGCGAACTGGCTGGGTTGGGATGGCCAACCGCCGTGGCGGATTCGGCGGCCGAAAGCCGGCCGGCTTATCTGCAACGGCCAGATGCTGGGCGGCGTTTGAGCCCTGAAAGCCGCCAGCGGCTGGTCAGCCAATGCACCGCCAAGACACCGCCAGACCTGGCCGTGATTGTATCCGACGGCTTATCGGCCTTGGCGGCCCATCGGCAAGTTCTTCCTTTGCTGGCGGCCTGGTGGCCCTTGCTGGAACAGTCTGGCTGGCGGCTCGCTCAGCTAATCGTGGTCCGCCACGGCCGCGTGGCGATTCAGGATGAAGTCGGCGAACTACTGTGTGCGCGAGCCGCCGTGATCTTGTTGGGAGAACGTCCTGGGCTTGGTTCGCCTGACAGCTTGGGTGCCTATATGGTGTTCGGCCCGCGCATGGGACGAACCGATGCCGAACGGAATTGCCTGTCAAATATTCGGCCAGAAGGGCTGCCCCCCGCCATGGCCGCAGCGCGGCTGCACCGGCTGCTAGACCTGGCGCTGCGGCAACAGTTGAGTGGCGTCGGCCTGCGCCATCACGGCGATGAATTCATCCGTCAGATTCATGCGGAGTAGCGGAAGACTGATTGCTTCTCCGCTGACGCCTTTTTCATCGCCCTTCGTGCCGGTCCGGCACCATCCAGCGTGGAAGTTTGGGGCCAATCCGCAGCGGGTCGAAGTCCTGCATGAACCACAGCAAGGCCAGGTAGGTTATCAGCAGTCCCAAGGCACCGCCGATCATGGCCTTGAGCATTTCCACGGCCATATTGGCGTCTTTGCGCTTCTTGCTTGGCTTGGCTACAATGCCGGTGCTGGCGGCGTCTTGGTATTCCACGCCCGTGTCAAAACCAGGTCCTCCCGAGTCAAATTCGTCGTCCGCCACCCCGGTTGGCGTGTTCCAATCTCCGGCTGGTTCAAGTTCCGCCTGGGCATCGGCATCCAGGCCGAATCCCATCGCGCCGTTGCCAATGTCGTGGCCGGCGTCGATGGCGGCCAAACCGTGCCCGCCCGCGTAATGAGGAGAGGCGGACCAGGCATCGCCGTTCAGACCCGCGTTCGACTCAACCAGTTGGGGACGCGGATTGCCACCGGGCACCGTCCGCACCAAAACCAGCTCGGGCAGGGCAATGTCCAGCACTTCCTCCAGCGAATATTGAGCCTGGCAGAGGGGGCAGCGCACCTCATCCGCGGTCACTGCTCCTTGCGGAACAGCGACTTGCGCTTGGCAAAATGGACAAGACGAGATCGTTGGCATGCGGCTGACCGGCTTAGGCAAATCGAGAGTGGTCCACGAGGCGACTCACCCCTGCTCCCCCAGTTTAATAGCCCATCCAGGCCGCTGAAAGCGCGAATTGCCCCGATTATGCCGATTCTTGCCTGAATCCGCCGGGCCGACGTGCAAATTGCCAGCGATCGGCCCATTGGTAAACGCTTTCGAGCGGGCCTTGCCTAGAAGCGGGGCGATTTATAGACTTAGAGACTTGCAAAGCCGCTGGAATGGGCGGCTAACAGCTTGTCTCTAACGCAGAGAAATTGCCTCGGCCAGGACCAAAATGAAAAAAGGCATCCACCCCAACTATATCGAGACCACGGTCAAATGTGGCTGCGGCTCGACCTTTCAGACGCGCAGCACGCAAAAAGAGCTGAAGGTCGATATTTGCAGCGCCTGCCATCCCTTCTACACGGGCAAGCTCAAGTACATCGACACGGCTGGCCGCATCGAGAAATTCAAGACTAAGTTTTCCGCTGGTTACGCCAGCCTTAAGAAGCGCGAGAAGAAGAAAGAACCCACCCCCACTGAGGGCGAGTCGTAGCCGCCAGGCAACGCAGCCGCGCGCGAAGCGGGCCGCAATCGGGTGCAATCCGCCCCCATTTGCGGCTGGCCTCAATCGCGGCTTTTTGCTGCGCTTACGGTAGAACTTTCTCTCAACGCTGTTAATGGCGTCTCCAACGCCGAAAGGTTGTAGGAGGTGTTTCCAACGCCGATTGAACCTCGCGACACGTATCCATCGGCGATGGAATCGCCTCCTACAGGCCACGAGAAATTGACGGATCACAACGCCCATGCGAGAAGAACTCGAAAAAAAACTGAAACGCTTTGAAGAGCTGGAAAAACTGCTCCTCGATCCCGAGGTGCAGTCTAACTCCCACAAGATGGCCGCGGTCGCCCGCGAGCATGGTTCGTTGGCTCGGCTGGTCGGCAAGTATCGCCGCTTCAAGCAGCTTAACCTGCAGATCGCCGAACTGGCGGAAATGATGGAAGGGGGCGACCCCGACATGCAGGAACTGGCCGAGGCCGAAATGCCCGAGCTACGGGCGCAGCGCGAGGCATCTTGGTCGGAGCTTTTGGATCTGACGATCGGCGGCGAGGACGCTACCCGCACGCGGTGCGTGATGGAAATTCGCGCGGGGACCGGCGGAGACGAAGCGGCCTTGTTCGCCCGCGATCTGTACGACATGTACAAGCACTTCGCGGAAGTTAAAGGCTGGAAGATTGAAGTCCTGGACATGAACTCCACCGAGCTGGGCGGGTTCAAGGAGTTGATCCTGGGCGTGGAGGGCGAAGGGGCTTTTCGCGAGCTGCAATACGAAAGCGGCGGGCATCGCGTGCAGCGCGTGCCCGAGACCGAGGCCAAGGGGCGAATTCATACCTCGGCCGCCACGGTGGCCGTGCTGCCAGAACCGGAAGATGTGGAAATAGACATCAAGCCCGAAGACTACCGCAAGGATATCTTTTGCGCCAGCGGCCCTGGGGGCCAGCACGTCAATAAGACCGCCTCGGCGATACGGCTGACGCATCACGAGTCGGGGATTGTGGTCAGTTGCCAGGACGAGAAAAGCCAGCACAAGAACTTCGCCAAGGCGCTGCGGGTGCTAAAGACCCGGCTGTACGAACAGAAACGGCAAGAAGAGCATCAAAAACGGTCGGACGCGCGGAAGACCTTGGTCGGATCGGGCGACCGAAGCCAGCGCATCCGCACGTATAATTTTCCCGACAATCGGCTGACGGACCACCGCATCAACCTGTCGATCTACAAGCTCGATAGCATCATGGCTGGCAATGTTCAGCCGGTGCTGGATGCCCTGATCGACTACGACCGGCAACAATTGCGGGACGATTTTGGCACGATCGACTAATGACATTTGGACGGAACTACAACATGACTGCATC
Source organism: Pirellulales bacterium (assembly GCA_050247075.1). GTDB lineage: Bacteria > Planctomycetota > Planctomycetia > Pirellulales > JBFWUW01 > JBFWUW01. Next base: position 67,353 of record JBFWUW010000016.1, read on the forward strand.
GATAATGGCCCTGGTGGCGGGGTTGCAGGCCGAACAACCGCAAGATCGTGTCAACACCGCTGAAAAACTGGCCCGCATGGCGGCCGCGGCACAACCGGCCGCCGTGGCCCTAGTTAAGGCCATGGGCGATCAGCATGACGAAGTGAAGGATTGGGCAACCGCTGCTTTGGAGGAGCTAGGCCCGCCCGCCGAGGGCGACGCCAAGGCGCTCGCGGAACTCCTTGCCGACTCGCAGCCGGATGTGGCCTTTTGGGCCGCTACTTTGCTGGGCCGGCTCGATGCGCAAGGCTCCGCGGCGGTGCCGGCATTGACGGCCGCTTTGCAAAACCGCCAAGATCTGCCGGTGCGACAGAAGATTGCCTGGGCCTTGGGGCAGATTGGCGACATCGGCGAAAGCCGTGCCGCTTTGGAACAAGCCGCTAAAGATGCCGACTCGCGTTTGTCGCGGCTAGCCCAACAGGCGCTGCAAAAGTTCGACGGCGGCAAGTAGCGGGCATTTATTGCGCCGCTACCCCAATCGCGGCAGCAGTTCGGCAGCGATCGACTCGCCGATGTTCAAAGCCGAAGTCGCGGCCGGCGACGGCGCATTTAGCACGTTGACGATTCGTTCGCTCGACTCGATTAAGAAATCATCCGCCAGGTTGCCGTCGCGCGTGAGAGCTTGTGCGCGAACGCCCGACGGCGCGGCTTCTAACTGGTCCGCGCGAATTTCCGGCATCAAGCGTTGCAGCGCCCGCACAAAGGCCGCCTTACTAAGCGAACGCCACATCTCCCCCAACCCCATCCGCCAGTTGCGGCCCGCCAACCGCAAAAAACCGGGGTAGGTCAGCGATTGCCACAAATCGCGCAGGTTTACGTCGCGCATGCGATACCCCTCGCGGGCGAAGGCCAGCACGGCGTTGGGGCCGCACTCCACACCGCCGTGAATCAGGCGGGTGAAATGGACGCCCAAGAAAGGAAAACTAGGATCGGGCACGGGGTAAATCAAATGGCGGCAGAGATGCCGCGCCTCGGCCTTGAGTTCGTAATATTCGCCACGGAAGGGGACTATTTGCACGGCGGGCTGTTGACCGCCGAGCGCCGCCAGGCGGTCGGCGTGCAGTCCGCCGCAATTCACCACTTGCCGTGCTTCAAACTCGCCCGCCGTAGTGGCCACGATGGCACTGGCGGATTCCTGGCGAATGGCCGTCACGCGGGCATTTAAGACGATCTTGCCGCCCCGTCCCTCGATTCGCCGCGCCAGTTGCCGGCAAACACCGGGATAATCGACGATGCCGGTCCCCGGCACATGGATGGCCTGGATGCCGGCGGAATGCGGCTCGATCTCGATCAACCTCTCGCGGCCAATGATTTCGCATGGCACGCCGTTGGCCAGCCCGCGTTCGTGGATGCGGGCCAAAGCGGGGAGTTCTGCTTCGTTAACGGCGACGACGACCTTGCCGCAAATGTCGTAAGGCACGCCTTCTTGCTGGCAGAAGCGGACCATGGCTTCCTTGCCGGCCACACAGTTCTTGGCGCGCAACGATCCCGGTTTGTAGTAAATGCCAGAGTGCAATACGCCCGAGTTGCGTCCGGTTTGGTGGAAGGCCAACTCGGCCTCTTTTTCCAAAACCACTAAACGCAGATCGGGTCCCTGCCCTAGGAGTTGATAGGCCGTGGCTAGTCCCACGATGCCGCCGCCGATAATGGCTACGTCGAGCGATTCCACAAAGGTGCCCCTAGCGTGCTTGGCGATCGGGGAGTGAAGCGGGAGGCAGCCAGTTCTTTAGCAGGCGGAAGTACAACCCCATGCCCAGTGCCGCACCGATGATTGGCGCGGCCAGATAGACCGCGTAGATGGCTGCTCCCCGCGAGCCTGGCAACGCGACATTGCCCCAACCGGCCAGACAGGCAAACACCCGCGGGCCAAAATCTCGCGCGGGGTTAAAGCATGCTTGCGTCAGTGGGGCGATGATCGAGATCAACACGGATACCGTCAGCCCGATAAAAACCGGTGCCATCCCCGCGGCAGGCCCCCCGTGGTGACGATCGTCCGTCAAAGCGGCGACTACCAGGCCCAGCAGCAGCGTACCCAACAGTTCGGCCAGAAACGCGGTTCGCGGCGTAACCAGACGGTTGAGCTTGTCGTGCTGTTCCGCCGAGTAGACGGAATCGCCTGCACCCAATGCGCCCGGGTTGGGAAAGTACTCCCCGTAGCACATGGCCGTGATTTCGCTGCCGGGCTGGCCGCGTACGACATGCTTGCGGCTCTCCAGGTCATCCAAGGGGCCCGTGTACATGGCAAACAGGGCCGCGGCCGCGACGAAGGCACCCAAGAACTGGGCCACGGCATAGGGAAGCACGTCCTTCCAGGAAAACTTGCCCCACACCGCCAGCGCCACGCTAATCGCGGGATTGATATGCGCCCCGCTGATTCCCCCCACGACATAGACCGCCAGCATGATGGCCACGCCCCACACTATGGCCACCTGCCACAAGCCAGATTGCGCGCCAGTCAACACGGCGGCATGGACGCTGCCGCAGCCAAACAGCACCAGAATGAATGTGCCCAGCATTTCGGCCGCGCAGCGCGAGGCCAGGCTGGGAGAAACGGATTGCGAATGGGCCATGCGGAATGAAACCTTCAAGGTTGACCAGGTATCGCCGCCATCGGCAGTGCAGGCGTTGCCGGCATACTCTACTACCTGTTTGCGTGCATTGCCATCCTGCCGAGTCGCTGGCTATGGGCGGCCCGCGGCGGCCGCTAGAATGCCGGCGGTGCCATGTGAGGCAAGTTTCTCCTTTCAGCGCGGAATTCGATCTTGCGGCGGGCAGACAGCCTGACTATTCTCCCGCGACCTTTCCCGAAAATCCCATGAAATCGACGAGCCAGCAACGGCCAGCAACGTTGTCGCTCGCACTCCGGCTGATGCTGGGGGCGACGGCGATGGTGCTGGCAGCCCTGCTGGCCACGGCGGCTTGTTTGCGTCCGGCGGAGCAAGGTTTTGACACGCACCAACAGTTGGGGCTGGCACCTTGTACGTCGATGCAGTTGTTTGGAAAACGTTGCCCGTCGTGTGGAATGACAACGGCCTGGTAGCATGTGATGCACCTTAGCCCGGTGCGGGCATGCCAGGCCAACGCTGGTGGAGCGATGACTGCGTTGTGCGCCTTGGCGGCATTTCCGTGGTTGTTGATGACGGTTGTCCGAGGAACCTGGTGGCTGGGCTGTCCCAGCGACCCGGTGTGGATTGGTCTGGCGTTGACGATTGCGGGAGTAACATTGGCTGATTGGGGCTGCCGGATGTTGCTGGCCAGTCCATGAGGGAAGGGCTGGCAACCATCAAGATTCCTCGACAATGCATGAGTTGATTAGAAAAGACCCGCGAGCAAGTTCGCGGGCGCTGGTTACAGAACATTCCGCGAAAAAAAGAGGACGGAGCGATGGATCGCGCACGTCGTGGTGTAAGCGTTCGATTTGGCAAACTGGTACTGGCCTTGAGCATGCTGCTGCCTTTCTGCGGCTGCCTGGCCAATGCCATCGGCACGATGATGTACGTCATCGACCCCAACGATCAAAAGGCCGAGTACAACGGCCTGAAGGGCAAGCGGGTAGTGGTCGTTTGCCGCCCGCCCGCCGATTTGCGGTTTAATTATGCCAACGTCGCTAACGAGTTATCGCGATCGGTCGGTATTCAACTGCAGGGGAACGTCTCGAAGATCAAAGTTGTCGATCCGCAAGAAGTCGCGGAATGGACCGACGAGCGAACCTGGAAGGAGTATTCCGAAATCGGCAAGGCATTGAAGGCCGACATGGTCGTGGGCATCGACCTGGATAGTTTCTCGCTGCAACAGAGCCAGACGGTCTTTCAAGGCCACGCGGCCTACCGCGTTCAAGTCATCGACCTGACTGACGGCTCGGCCAGCGTGGTGTACGAAAAGCTGCCGCCGCAATCGGTCTATCCGCCCAATACGGGGGTTCCGGCGCAAGACATCCAAGAGCCGCAGTTCCGCCGTCGGTATATCCAAGTGCTGGGCGACGAGATCGGACGGCTGTTTTACAACTCCAACCCGCGCAATTACTTTGCCGGGGACCACACGGCGATGAATTAGTCCTGCTGCTATCCCCGTCCCACGTACATTTGCTGGTGCGGCAAGACGATCGCCTCCAGCATTTCAACGTGGGGCGGCAAGGTCGCCATGAGAATGGCGACCTCCGAGATTTCGTCGATCGACATCATCGGCTCTGCGTCTTCGGGCTTTTCGCTCTGCCGCCGTTCAACCTGGATGTTGCCGGGGTGCAGGCAGCAGCATGTGATACCGTGATCGCGTCCTTCCAAGGCGGTCACGTGGGTCAGCCCCATGATGCCGAACTTGCTGGCCGAATAGGGGGCCGATTTTGGCCGCACCCGCTGGGCCGAGATGGAGCCGATGTTGATGATCCGCCCGCCCCCTTGCGGCTTCATGATCCGCATTGCGGCACGGGTGCATAAAAACGGAGCGCGCAGATTCACCGCGATAACGTGATCCCAGTCTGCCGTCTTGAGTTTGTCCAACGAACCGCCGTTGAAGGCCCCGGCGTTGTTCACCAACAAGTCCAGCCGGCCGAAACGCTCCATCGCGGCGGTGAATAGGGCTTCGACCGCGTCCTCATCGGTAACGTCCGCGGCCAGCGCCAGCACGTCGGCACCGCCCGATTCTAGTTCTTGGGCAGCGGTCAATAGTTCAGGTTCGCCTCGCGCGGTTACCACAAGTTTGGCCCCCTCGGCCGCCAATCCACGGGCAATTCCCTTGCCCAGCCCGCGATTGGCCCCGGTCACAATGGCGACCTTTCCTTCTAGTTTCTTCATGGGTGATTTACTCCGGTGGTTTTGGACAGTCCCACGATCGCACCGCGGGCTGGAAATCCATGAGCTGCTAGCGGAGTTTTAGCGAAACAGTTGCGAAGCCGCCATCCGCTAGACACAATGCCGAGGTGGCAAACCCAGGCATTTCCCGCTTTGCATGCAGAAAGAGTTAACCATGCGGTTTATCGAGATGACCGGCGCAACGCTGTTGCGCGTGATCGACAAGGATGAAATGCGCCCCGAGGATCTGCGCAAGGCAGGCGTTTCCGACAACAGCATTGTGCGTGTCAACCCGCAGGGCGATATCGAGTTGCGCAAGAATGACGGATGGGATGTCGTCGGCGGGCTGTTGGGCGATTTCGACCATCGGGTGCGACAGGCGACGGGCTTGAACTGGGCGTAAGCGGGCCTGTGGCCGCTTGTTCCCCGAAAAACAGAACGAGCCGCCGACCCCTATGGATCGGCGGCTCGCGAAACGCGGCTCTTCGCTAACTTGCCAGCCAGACGGGCTTAAAAGTAGTAGCCAACCGTGCCGATCAGTTCGTGACGGCGGGCAAAGCCCCGCGAAATCGGCAGCGAGTAACCAAACGAGGCTCGCACGCCGTTGCAGAGGAAGATCGAAACACCGCAGGTCATATCGAATATGTCGCGGTTTTCCGAAATGCCCAGCGGTACACCGCCGATGATTCCACCGGCGCGATACGTCTGCACGTTGGTTCCCATGGTGTGCTTGCCGAAAACTTCGTATTGCACGCAGACGCGTTCGACCAGCGTGTCGCAGCAACAGCAGTTCTCGTACAGCCAGTAGCCGGTGCCGCAACACCAATCGAACGTGTCGACCTGCTCGCCGCTTCCCAGCGGAATGCTGAACTGAAAACCGCCGTAGTTGAAGACTTTGTCGTAGGTGTTGGCGTAAAACAGCATGCCGGGCGCGATACGAGTGGTCGTTTCGCGGAATTCACCGTCATCGACGCCGCCGATCGGAATCAACGCGCCGAACGTGCCCGACACAACCAGGTCGGTGTCTTCATAAACGACCTGTTTGGCCATGACTTGCGGGTTGGCCCAGCTATCGCGCAAAGTCGAGCCCTGGATATTGGACGTTCCCCGGACATCCGTGTACTGGGATTGGAACGTGATGCTGGAGGAGTCCGTCACCTTGACTTCACCACCCACGCGATATGCAACCTGCGAAGCGGTTCGGTCGGTGTCGAGCGGATCATTACTGACATGGAAACGGTCCAGGTACTGCATACCTACGTAAACGCGATTGGTGGGAATCGCGCTTTGCGAATCGAAGATATTCAATCGATTGAAACCGTCGGCACGGCCGATATGGCCGACGTTGGAGCCTTCGCCGCTGGTGGCCACCTGGAAATTGCTGTTTTGCGGCGCCAGGTTCAGATCGTTGTTCATCTGAGGCTGTTGCTGCGGCTGGGCTTGTTGCTGGCCCTGGTCTTGAACCTGCCCATCCTCGGATGGGGGTGCCACGTCGCTACCGTCAGCCGGAGCGGCCATGTTCGGCTGCTGCCAGGTTTCGCCTTCGTACTGCGGACAGTACTGCGGACAATTCTGGGGCGGGCAATAATTGCGCGACCGGTAGGGCTGCGCGGCACGCGCCGAGATACCTGGCAACGTGGCCAGGGCGATCGCGGCGAAGGAGAAGTAGCGGGTCCACTTCCCCAAGAATCGAAGTTGTCTCATGAACAATTCCCTCCTTGCCTGATTGGGTCACTCTGCCGCCGGGGCCGGATCAATACGGCCAGGTTTCCGGCGAAGCTCCAAGTCCGGTTAGTCGTCGGACCCACCCCATCCCTTGCCAATTGCCTGACGGCTGCGCGAGTTCCCTCGAGCGGTGGCTCGAAATCGCGCCATGGATGTCTTTCCAACAGTCATGGACCGCGGCCGTCGTGCGGGATGAGCAACGCGCGACCGCGTACCGTTGTGCGGGAAATACAGGTGGTAGGAGAAGTATCGGTTGTGTCGAGAGTGTGGCTTAAATGGCCGCCAGGATTTTTCGAGAATTGGCACGCATGTTGCAATCGGCAAATCGGGCAAAGTTTTCGCAATCGCTATTCTTCATCCAGTTTTCCAGTTCAATCGTCCGATGCTAGCAAACGGCTGTAACAGCCCCTATCATCGGAAGAGTCGCCGTAGTCCTTGTCGAGGATCAATCGCTTCGATGTCTGCCAGCACGCCACCGAGTCTTACGCATCTGGCTGCGATGGGGGGCGCGAAGTCGATGCCCGAGGGACCGCCCGGCTGGCCTCCGCGCGATGAAACAATTCGCGCGGCCCTGGAACAAGTCTACGGCGATGGCGACTGGGGCCGGTATCATGGCGAACGCTGCAGGCGGCTGGCCGCCGAGTTATGCCAGTTTCACCAGGTGGAACACGCGACGCTCTGTTGCTCCGGAACCTTTGCGGTTGAGTTGTCGCTGCGCGGCCTGGGAATTGGGCCAGGGGACGAAGTGATTTTGGCCGGCTACGATTTTCCGGGAAACTTTCGGGCGATCGAGGCCTGTAGAGCCATCCCTGTACTGGTAGACGTGGCGGCCGACAATTGGAATCTTGATGTAGGGCAGTTGAAGGCAGCGATTGGCAATAAGACCCGCGCCGTGCTGGCCTCGCATCTGCACGGCGGCATTGTGCCTATGAGCCGTTTGCTGGACATCGCCGCGCAGCACGGCCTGGCGGTGGTGGAAGATGCTTGCCAATGTCCTGGTGCCACGGTTGAGGGCCGGCCGGCCGGCACATGGGGAGACGTGGGAGTGTTGAGTTTTGGCGGCAGCAAGTTGCTGACAGCCGGCCGTGGCGGTGCAATCCTTACGCGCCGGGCCGATGTGCAACAACGCGCCAAAATTTATTGCGAGCGAGGCAACCACGCCTTTCCCCTCAGCGAACTGCAAGCTGCCGTGCTGTTGCCCCAATTGGCCCGCCTGAACGAGCGAAACGCCGTCCGTGCCAAGCGAGTACAGCGATTGTTGGAGCATTTAAGCGGAACGAAGGCCTTTCGGCCATTGGCCCAGCAGTTGCCGCGGACGCGGCCGGGTTACTATAAGCTCGGTTTTCAATTTCAGGCCAAAATGTTGCCGAGCGTTCCTCGCGAGACTTTGATTGAGTATTTGCATCAAGAAGGGATCGCCGTAGACGCGGGCTTTCGCGGTTTCAGCCGCAGAAGCAGCCGGCGTTGCCGTACCGTGGGCGACCTGCCCCAAAGCCGTCTGGCGTCCGAGCAAACGCTCTTGCTGCATCACCCGATCCTGCTGGAGCCGGAAGAAACCATCGACCGGCTGGCAGCGGGAATCGTAAAGGTCTGCGCGGCGTTGGCGGCCACGGAATAGCATGATCGCAGCCCGCCATCTTTGGCTGGCTTGCGGTGAAAGGCTCGCGCGGAAATACTACACGCCGCTTATTGACCATTCGACCCGACTATCCGCGAGAACCATCCATGCCCGAATCGCCTTCGCTCTATGAAAGGCTTGGCGGTGTTTATGCCATTGCCGCCGTTGTCGATGATTTCATTGACCGCATCATGGATGACCCGCGATTGAACGCCAACCCCAACGTGGACGAGGCGCATCACCGCGTATCGCGGGCGGGGTTCAAGTACCTGGTGACCGAGCAGGTTTGCTGGGCCGCCGGCGGTCCGCAAAAATATACCGGCCGCGCTATGCGCGATTCGCACGAGCATCTGAAAATTACCGAGCAGGAATGGGAGGCGTTCCTGGAAGATCTACGGCAGACGCTGGACAAGTTTGATGTGCCGGCCGCCGAACAGGCCGAGCTCTTTGCCATCGTCGCCAGCACCAAGGACGATATCGTGCTGGCGTGATCAATGGGCTGCCCGTTCCTGGGCCGAGTACATTTCGGCGAATTCCAACGTCCAGAGGTCTGCTAGATTGGCCAGCGAGGTTGGATCGGCCTCGGTCAGCCGCTGGTACTGCGAGCGATTGAAAACCTCTTTATTGCGGACGGTCGCCTTGGCGGCCACCTCCACGATATGCGCCGACGAGAACGGGCGAATCACGATTTCCAAGCGGCTGAACAGATTAGTTCTGGCCCGGCCGCGGATGGCCGAGGAATCATCTCGCACAACCGCCGCGCCCCAACCTCGCTCGCTCACCACTGTCTCAAAGCGAAAGCCCGGCAAATGGCCCGGCAGCTTGCGCAAACAGCCCTCGATATGTTCCGAGAGAAACAAGCGAAATTGCGTATGCATCCGCTTGAAGTCTTCTTCGTCGAGCGCGGCTTGGGCGTTGGCTTCAGCCTGGGTTTCGCCCACGCGCTGCCCTCTCTCCACCGCCTTGGCCAATCTCTGCTCAAAGTCCACGGCAATCCCCGGCAAAACGAACAAGCGAATTCCACGGTCGGCATCAGCGGCTCGTTGCCGCTGTTGCCAGCATAACGCGGCCAGAAGATCAGCAAAAGAGCGGTCTGGCGGATCAGCCCGGCCGCGAGGTGTTGGCTTCACCGGTGGGGGGAACCAGCTTATAGAGTGACAGGCGGAATTCGCGCATCTTAATCGGTGAGGTCAAAATCAGCCGCTCATCGCCTACCCGTGCGCGAGACGCCCAATCGGTGTGGTCCTGTCCCAGCAACAATACGGCGGGCGTATTCTTGGTCTCCTCCGATTGGCCGAACGCGTTGAAGGCCTCCAGCGCGGCTTCGCCCAGTTCCAAGGTGCTAAAGACCACGCAATCGGCTGGGGTGGCGCTTCTAATCTGTCCCATCGCCCGAGCGGGATCTCGGGTCATCAGCACGCGGTAGCCTATTTTCTTTAGCCCGTCGCGAAGCATGTCCTGCATCTGCATGTTGGACTCCACCACCATCACCGCCCGCTGCACCGGCTCGCGCGACTCCCACAGGTCGAAAAGCGCAGCCGCGTCTTGGCCTCCGCCGCCAGCGGGGCTTTCACCGACATGCTCTGTCGTGTCCTTTCCTTCCGCCAGGCGCTTTTGGGCGACCTGCAATTCAGCCAGAAATTCCGCCGGCGTCTGGTATCGCAATTGCGGCGATATTTCCATGGCGCGGGCCACCACGGCGGCAATACCCTTGGGAATGGAGGAATCCACCCGCAGTACCGACGGGATATCCGTGTAGCGGTTGCGTGACAGACGCTGGATGCGGTCCTTCGTTTCCGCCAACGGTGCCTGCCCGGTCAGCAGATGATAAAAGATGCCACCGGCAAAAAAGATATCACTGCGATTGTCCTCGCGTTTGGCGCCGCTGGCGCGCTCCAAGCCCACATAGTCAACGGTACGGGGGGGCTGCGTCGCCCCCACGTCCACGATCGACTTGTCTTCCACCCCGGCCAGGCCAAAGTCCACCAGCTTGGGAACTCCCTGGCTGGAGACCAACACGTTGGTCAGCTTGAGGTCGCGGTGCGTAATCCCCAGTTTGAAGGCGTAAGCCATGCCGCTGAGAATGCCGGCCATCATTTCCGCGGCGGCGGCGGGCTCAAATCGTTTACGAATCTTGAGAAACTCCCGCAGACTTTGCCCTTCGATGAATTCCATGGCCATGTAATGCAAGTGGCCTTTGCCATAGAACTCATAGACCGGCACGATATTTTCGTGCCGCAGCTTCATGCCAACTTTTCCCTCGCGCTGAAATTGCTCTACCTGCGCTGGCTGGTCCGAGTAGCGCCGCCGCAAGAGCTTAATGGCCACCATGTCGCCGGTTTGCTCATGCACAGCGCGATAGACGCGGGAGAACGTCCCCGTGCCCGCCAGATACAGCAATTTGTATTCGCCGCAGAAAAACAGCGGGTCGTCGGCTTTGGTCAGCCGTTCAAGCTGCCAATTGGTCAAAAACTGCCGGCGCAGCAGATACGATTGAAACTCCGCCATCGGCGGGTTCTTGTTGTGATCGAAATTCGCCCACACCTCTTGAAGTTGCTGCTCCGTCAGCACCTTGTGGTCGATTGCGCTCTTGGCGAGCATTACCGGCGACAGCTCAGACATGCCTCAGTCAATCTCCCTCCCACGGCCGCCCATCGGCTAGTACCACTGGCATCGGCCAGCGGATTCGCTCTGTTCCCGCGATGCGCCGGCACTCGGGCCTGGATTCCCCTATAGGTAGTATCGTAATGCGCGGGGCGACCGGTTCGCAATTGGGTTAGCCGAGATTCATCCACCATTTTTTCTCGATGGCTCTACATGGAATCGCATTGACGGGCGCAATTCGGGCCAACTATATACATCTTTGCCGGTTGAGGCGGGACCGGCCAACAGCCCATCCTGGGAGAAAACGAGCATGTCTGGCGGCAATACCGCGTCCCCCACGGCCTTAATTCACGCTCAGTCCGCGATTGGGCGGATTGCCTCGCTACTGACGCGCAAACGGGCGTTGGTGACGACGTTGGCCGTGCTGGCGCTGCTGGCGGCTGAGTATCTGGGCGGGCACCGTCCGCGCGACATTGGAGCCTGGCATGATCCCTCGACCATGCTCGCGTTGGCCTGCGTAGGGCTGGGGCTGGGGCTACGAACTTGGGCGGCGGGCACACTTCACAAATCGACCGTGCTGACCACCCGCGGCCCGTATCGCTGGATCCGCAATCCGCTGTACGCCGGGTCATTCTGGCTAACGGCCGGGTTTTGCGCACTACTTGGCGGCGGCCCGCATCTGCTCTTGGTGCTTATTCCCATTAGTTGGCTGTATGTACTTAAAGTGCGGAAAGAAGAGCGATCGCTCGCCAACAGCCATGGCGCGGCCTGGGCGGCTTATGCGGGCAGCACCCCCCGCTTCATTCCACGGTCGCTGCCGCGGTTGGACCTGGCTGATTGGCGGGCGACACTATGGACACGCAATCATGAGTATCGCGCCTGTCTGGCAACCGTTGCCGGCCTGGTTGCCCTCAAACTCTGGCACGATCTATAGCCCGACCCGCCTGCTGCCGCTGGTCAACCATGTTGCTATAATCGCCAAACAACCGGATGGGTGGCCGAGTGGTCTAAGGCGGCAGTCTTGAAAACTGCTGTAGGCATAAGTCTACCGGGGGTTCGAATCCCTCCCCATCCGCTTTCTTTGGATAGCTTGCTGCAACTGGCGCAGGTTGCGTTTTATAGAGGTTCGCCTAGCCAACGATTCCAGCCTGAACGCGAAAAAATACCGTTCTTGGCTTTCCGTTGGTCGGTCGAAACTCTTTCGCTAAACGAACCGCCATCGCATTCTTAGCGTGGCCTGTGGCCCAATCTCTGCGCTAACTGCCGCGGCCAATCATCGACCGCATGCATGGTCGCCGCGGTCACGGTTTCTAGCCGCTTCGCCGGCCGCCCGCCGTCAATCAATTGAACTGCATCGACCGGTACCAAGCTGTCTGACGTCAAGCGCCTGTCACCCGCATGCGGTTTCGGGGTCAACGAATTCTCGCGGCCGAAGCAGCGTCCTTTCTTGACGCCCCGGCCGGCCGTTTGCAAGATCGAGTTGTTGGATCTGTTTAGCGCGGTTTTCAGCTTCGTTCACGGAACTGGCCTGCTTTCCGCGGCGGGCGGTGTCTGCCCCATGAAGAGTGGCATCGACTTCCGCACCGACTGGTAAACGCCCCAACACAGCGGCAAGGCGATGGAAGTCCAGGCGATGACGAGCTTGATGGTTTTCATAAGTTCAGCCTCGAGCGGAGGCGGTGAAATGGTGTCTAGAATCGACCGGCCGCACGAGTAGATTGGCGATGAGGCCGATCATGAGCAGACCCGCCATCAGGTACATGGTCGAACTGTACGCCTCGGCCTTGGGTACGCCGGCTTCAATTTGGGCCGTTGAGATGTAATTGACCAGGCTGGGGCCGAGCAAGGCGGCGATGGACCAGGCGGTGATCAGGCGTCCGTGAATGGCGCCGACCTGATAAGAACCAAACATGTCCCGCAGATACGCCGGAATGGTGGCAAAACCGCCGCCATACATGGTGATAATAGCTGCCGTTACGGCGACAAAGAGCGCGCGGTTCTGGATCATCTGCGTCCACGGCACGGCACAATACAGCAGCCCGCCCAGAACGAAGTAAATGGCATAAACCGCTTTGCGCCCGGTGTAGTCAGAAACGCTCGACCAAACGAAACGGCCCGCCATATTGAAGATGCTCAGCAGGCCCGCAAACCCGCCGCCGACCGCCGCGCTGACGCCGAACATATCGGAACACATCTTCGATGCCTGTCCGAGAATGCCGATGCCGGCGCTGACGTTCATGCACAGCACGACCCACAGGCACCAGAACTGCGGCGTCTTCCAGGCGACGTCGGCCGCGACGCTGGCGTTGGTCATCATCGGCCGAACATGTGCCTTTTTCTCCCAGCCGTCCGGTTTCCAGTCTTCGGCGGGGACGCGGACGATCATGGCGCCGCCCAGCATGAAAACCGCGTACAGCATTGCCATGGCGATGAATGCCTCGGCGATCCCCGCGGAAGTGGCCGATTTGAAATGCGTCATGAGCTTCACACCCAGCGGCGCACCAATGAGCGCGCCCCCGCCAAATCCCATGATCGCCATGCCCGTGGCCATGCCGGGCCGGTCGGGATACCATTTGATCAACGTGGAGACGGGCGAGATGTACCCCAGGCCCAAGCCAATGCCGCCAGTAACGCCGTAACCGACGTAAAGCAGCCACAGCATCTGCAACTTTACGCCGAGGGCGGAAATGACCAGGCCGCCACAGAAGCAGGCACAACTGGCCACCATTGCCTTCCGCGGTCCGCTGCGTTCCACCCACTTGCCGAACACCGCCGCCGACATGCCGAGCATGAATAGCGCGATCGAGTAAATCCAGCCCACCTGAGGAATGGTCCAGCCCGCGCCGGCCTGGGTCAGCGGAACATTGAAGACGCTAAATCCGTAGACCTCGCCGATGCACATGTGAACGGCAATCGCGGCGGGGGGAACCAACCAGCGGTTGAAACCAGGTTCGGCGACGGTGGCTTCGCGGGAGAGGAGTTTCATCCGGACAAAGTCTTCTGATTCCTACGTGTGTCGCGTGACGCGGGGCGCAGCATGAGCTGGCATCGGTCGTGAACGCTGTGCGGTGCATCGAGCCATACCGCGACGATGACGGTTCAATATTGCTTAAACGCTCCGGAATCGATGTGCGATATTCCAATGGCAACGTAAATACCGGCAAATTCCAGGATCGCGCCAGCGGCGTGAAGTATTTGCGCGTCTAACGTTGACCGCCCCCCTCACCTGGCCGCCATTTGATCCAACGTTTGCTGGCTGAACGATTCTATTTCCTCCAGCAGGCGGGAGCGAATCTGCTCTAACTGGTCGTCGTTCTCGATCTTTTCGCCCTCGCGGTCGGTCACGTAGAACACGTCCACCACCTGGTCCAGGTAGGTGCCGATCTTAGCCACCGAGACCGAAAGGCCCAAATCGAACAGCTTGCGGGTGATGGTGTACAGCAGCCCGCGGCGGTCGGCGGTGAAGATGTCGATAATGGTGCAGCGGTCGGACGTGCTGTTGTCGATACGGACTTGCGTCGGCAGCCGGGGCAGGTCCGCCGACTGCGAACCGCCAGAGTTCCACAAACGGCGGAACTGCGGCGGCGTGTCGGCGGCCGTCGTTAACGCGGCCTGCAACGCTACCGTGATCTGCTCAATCCGCCCCGGTGCCGGCTTGTCAGCGGAGTCTGGATCGCAAACCCAAAACCGGTCCAAGATCAGCCCTTCGGCCAATGTATTGATTTCGGCGGAAATGATCTGCAACCCCTTGCCCGACAGTGCGCCGGTCAGACGGTGAAACACACCTGGGGCGATCGACTCGTTGGTGGCCACGGTGAACTCCACCGTTTGTGTTTCTACCCGGTAGTTACCGTGGGCGTTGACCTGTCCTGGCTGCAATCTCCGCAGCTCAGCCAGTTCGGTGGCGATTTGTTCAACGGTTCTGGAAGAGGCATAGGCTGGCGGCAGGGCCGCGATCTGCCGGTCGAACCAGGATGGGTCATCGACGGTGCCCAACTGCTGGCGGATGGCTTGGGGAAGTTCGCGCAGCCGGCGTTGCGGCTCCCCGCTCTCACCCGCCAGATGTTGCATGCCCCTGGCGTGCAGATCAGCCAAAACCTCGATCTTCCAACTGTTGAGTACGCCCGGCCCAACGGCGGCCATATCGGCGCAGGTCAGTACAAACAGCATGTCCAAGTTTTCAGGTGAGCCGACCTCAATGGCGAATCGGACCACCAATTGCTCGTCGCTGGTGTCGCGGCGAAATGCCAGATGCGACATCATCAAATGCTTGTGAACCAAGAACCGCAGTTGCCGGGATTCGCGCGGGGGCATCCGCAGGCGGCTGGCGGTCTGTTCGGCGATCTTGGCCCCTAGCTCGCTGTGGTCCTCGACAAAACCCTTTCCCAGATCATGGATCAACAGCGCCAGGTGCAAGACCCGCTTGTTCTTCAGGCGGCGATAGACTCGGCCGCAGGGACCGTCGTCCTGCATGAATGCCGTGGCCCGCTCGACCGCCCGCAAGCAGTGCTCGTCGACTGTATACTTGTGGTACTCATTAAACTGCAGCAGGCAACGGGCATGCTCAAAGGCGGGGATGATCTTTTCTAGCACGCGCATTTCGTGCAAGAACCGCAGCAAGTCTCCCAGGCGGGCGGGGGGGGATAGCAGCGATAAGAACCGGGCCGCCGCAGCGGGTGAGATCTCAGCGTCGATCTCGTCGGCCGACGCGCGAATGGCCTCGCACGTCTCGTGGGCAATGTTTTTGTCGGAGTGGTTGGCCAGGTCGGCTAGCCGCAGGATCTCTTCCAGGTTGCCTTGCAATCGCAGCCGGCCTTGGCGCGTGGAGGAAATCTCCGTCGGCCCGACAAAATAGTCGCCGTCTTGCCGGCGGCTGAGCATGTGGTTCAAGAACTTCTTGATCCGCGATCCGGGCCGGGCGTTGGCCACGAATCGCGACACGATATGGCTCACGGCGTCCGTGTGCAGAAAATAATCTTGCATGAATTGTTCAACCGGCAGCCGCCCTTCGGCACCGGTGTAGCCAAATACCTCCGCAATGCGGACTTGCTCGCCACGGTCCAGTGTGTCGTTGGACTTGCCCGCGAAGAAATGCATTTCGTTGCGCAGCCGCAGCAAGAACTCCAGTGCTTGGCGCATCGCCTGTTGATCGGGTTGGGACAGTTCTCCTTGCTGCCGCAACTTATCGGGATCGGCGGCACCGTAGGCGATGGCTCCGGTCCAACGCAGCAACTGGATGTCGCGCAAGCCGCCGCGAGACCGTTTGACGTTCGGTTCCAGCAGGTAGACCGTTTCGCCAAACTGCGTCCGCTCGTCGTCGCGGGCCGCCATGATCGACTCCAGCAGCGGGCCGACGCGGCGAGACAATTGCTGGGCAAACCGTTGCACAAAACGGCGATAGAGCGGGCTATTGCCCGTCAACAGGCGGCTTTCGGTCAAGGTGGTGCAGATCGTGGCCTCTTCCAGAGCCAGGCTGCAAGCTTGTTCCACGGTTCGCACGCTGTGCCCCAAAATCAGCCCGGCATCGAACACGTCGCGCATCAGCCGTTCGGCCAGTTGGCCGACCTGGCCCGCCGCATCGGGCGAGTGCAGAATCATCAGATCGACATCGGAATAGGGTGCTACGTCGCGGCGTCCAAACCCGCCATGCGCAACAATGGCAATCTGTTCGGACAGGCCCGACGGGCCATCTTGGCGCAAGTCTTTGAGCGCGGCTACGTACAGCTCCAATACGACCGAGTCCAGCAGTTCGGTCGAAGCCAGGCAGACCTGGACCCCAGGTTCGCCTTGCGCGTGCCGCTGGCGAATCTTCTGCCGGCCGTCCAGCAGCGCTTGGCGAGCAGCCAACACGCTGGGTCGCAGGCTTGGTGCGCTCATGAGAAGAAATGCCGAGGAAGCCGCGGGATGAAAACGTGTCCGACGGTCCACCATTGTAGCCGGTCCATCGGCTCGGCGGCAGTTCACCAGCGTGAAGCGCGCTCCAGAAATGCCCCAACAATGCAGGGATCTTCCGCGAGTTAGCGGCACTGTTAGACGTGATCCCAGTGCCGTGGACCGGCACTGGGATCACCGTTGTGGAAGTACCCGCGCGTGCAGACGTTTCGCGGCCAGCCTACTCGTCCTTCGTGTCGTCTTTGGCACGGGCAACGCGCGGGCCCTTGTCAGCGCGGGCGGCAATGGAGGCATCGACCCCCAGTTTGACCATCGAGGCCACGCTGGCAATGCTTTGCTTGCCGACCAGTCCGCGACGCCGCCAACCGGTATCGTTCTTGTAGTACATGACCAACTGCGGGATGGAGTTGCCGCGCATCATTTTGCGGCACAGCGCGGTGTTCTGGTCGTAATTGAGAATCACCAGATTGACATCTTCCAATCCGCCCTGCCGGGCCATTTGCGGCAATGTGCTGTTCTTCATGACCTGACAGCCAGGGCACCAGTCGGCAGTGATGAGAAGCAACATCGGACGTCCCGATTCGCTAGCTTCGCGATACGCTTGCGCGTAGTTGTTGCCACCGACGGCCAACGCGGAAAATTGCAACAAGGCAGCTAGAGCCACGCTCGTCATACAGAAATCTCCCTAAGAAACGAGTGGGTAGTCAGACGGACATTGGCCGGTCACTATTGGGCAACGCAAAAAAGCCAGCGTCCGCCTACAAAGCAGACTCGCGATAGATGGCGATCCCAAGTGGACCCCAATCGAGAAAGACCGCTACACACATCGGAGAGCAGCGGCCTGCTGTCTGCCGGTAAAGGGTTCCTTAGCGCGGTTTCCCTGGCCAATCTCCCTTCCGGCCAAACGCATGTGGGCGTAAGTCTAGCGGCAGCCGCAGCGAATACAATGACTATTTAGGGGTTTTGCAGAAACTTTAGGTTATGCAAAATGTGTGTCGTCTAAGTTGTTTGTGTAGTGCATTTTGAGAGAATACATTTTGACGTAAACATGCTTTGAAGTGGACGTTTGTCCGCCCTGCTGGGTGGATCCCAAGCACCCCATTTGTAGTTAAAATGTTGTTGCGATTGTACTTTCGTCGCTGAGCAACCGGCCAACGCGAGGGTCTGGCGGCGAAAAGCAGGTCGATGAATTTGGCGATGCAGCCTGTGCGGCCTTCGAAATTGGTCCGTTGGCAATGGCTATTGTCGGCCTTCTGGGAACGATGCTTGGCGACATCGCCGCCAATCATCGAAATCCGCCGAAGTAGATTGAGGCCGTCACGGCTGCGCCGCTATAATCATGCCCCATGACTAATTTTGATTGGATCGATCGTCTGGCCGAGCGTCGGCAGCGGGCGACTGTCAGTTCGCCCCTTGCACGATCAGCACCATGAAGCTTCGCGTCGGCGTTGTCGGTTTAGGAAATGCCTGGGAAAGCCGGCACCGCACGGCCTTGCGCGCGCTTAGCGACCGGTTTGAGGTGCGCGCAGTCTGCGAGCAGGTTTCAACGCTGGCCGAGCATGTCGCCCGCGAGTTTGACGCCCAGGCCGTGGACGGCTTTCGCGCGCTGGCCCGCCGTGAGGACGTCGATGCCGTGCTGTTGCTGGCCCGGCAATGGTACGGCGCGCTGCCGATCCTGGCGGCTTGCGACGAAGGTAAAGCGGTCTACTGTGCCGCCCATCTCGATCTTGATTTGGACCAAGCCCGGCTGCTCAAGGATCGGGTGGAGAAGTCGGGCATTGCATTTATGGCCGAGTATCCTCGCCGCCATGCCTCGGCCACGATCCGCCTGAAGGAGCTCATCGCTACGCGGATCGGCGAGCCAAGATTGCTGTTTTGCCACTTGCGCGTCCCCGCCGAAGACTCCACCAAGAAGCTGCAGCGCCCGCAGGATGCAGGCAAGAATGAGTTGGTCGAGCTTATCGACTGGTGCCGCTATGTGGTCGGCGTTGAGCCAACCTCCGTGCTGGGAATGTTGCATGCATCCACCGGCAACAAGGCCGATTCAGACTACCAAATGATGAGCCTCGATTTTTCCGAGGATGGCAAGCCGGGAACCGGTGCCGTGGCCCAGATTAGTTGCGGCCGTTACATGCCGGCCGCCTGGCCTGAGGCCGCCTCGTTTCGTCCTCCCGCCGCGCTGCAAGTGGCCTGCGAACGAGGCATAGCCTTCATCGACCTCCCCTCTACGTTGATCTGGTTTGACAGCGCCGGGCGTCACATGGAGTCGTTGGACAGCGAGCGCCCGGTGGGCGAGCTGATGCTGTCGCAGTTCTACCGCTCGGTCAGCAGCCTGGTACGCAATACAACCAGCCTGGATGATACCTTTCGGGCGTTATCGGTGGTAAATGCCTCCCGCCGCAGCCACGCGGAAGAGCGCCGGGTGAAGCTGGAATGGTAATCGTTGGAGGGATTACGTCTGATTGTGGTGCCGCCGCACGATTTCCGTATGGCACTTGTTCGCGAGACAATAGCCATGTCCCAAGAACCTCCGCGGTTCAACCCGTATGCCTCGCCCGTCGCGCCGCCCGAATATGTCCCGACGGAGTCGGCTGGGCCGTTCGATGGTATCTGGCGCGATGGCAAGCAATTGCTGACGCACCGCCAGGCAATCTTGCCGGATATTTGCGTGAAGACAAATCTGCCGGCGGAAGGAGGCCGGCTGCCTCGCAATCTTTCCTGGCATTCGCCGTGGTTTGCGCTGCTGATCTTATTCAACCTGCTGATATATCTGGTCGTCGCCCTGATTGTGACGAAGCGGGCCAAGATCGAAATTGGAATCTCTCAAGCGGCGCGACGCCGCCGAAGGAAAGGAATTTTGATTGGCTTGGGGATTGCGTTATTGGGCGTGGCAATCCCGTTCGTCGTGGGGGTCGCTTTTGGCACCGATGGTCCATTCGCCGCTTCGCTTGCGGTGGGAATGTTGATCTTTATCGTGGGGCTAATCGTCGCGGCAAAGTTCGCGGCGGTCGTTTCCGCGGCTAAAATCACCGACACCCACATCTGGCTCAATGGAGTCCACCCCGATTATCTGGCCCGGCTGCCAATTTTCGCGGGCTAGACTGGAACCAACGTCCACGGGAGACAACGTGAGGCAGTTTGTCTCCCAACACCGAATCTGGCTGGTCCGCTTTGCCAAGCTGGCGATTCTGGCTTTGCTGGCGTGGGGCGTGCGCGGCACGCTGTTGGCCGCTTTCCACAAACTCAATCAGCAAGGCTTTCGCGAACTGATCGACTGGCAGCCTGCCTGGCTTTGCGCGGCAGGCGGGTTGTATCTGCTGGGCATCTTGCCCTGCGGCATGTTCTGGCAGCGGTTGCTGCGCGCCGTGGGGCAAGAAAACTCCTTGTTCCAAACGGTGCGGGCCTACTATATCGGCCACTTGGGAAAATACATTCCCGGCAAAGCCATGGTTATCGTCTTGCGAACCGGACTGTTGCCCCGGCAAGCACCGCTGACGGCGATCACGGTGACGATCGTCTTTGAAACACTAACCATGATGGCCGTGGGGGCGGGCTTGGGCGTGTGCGTGTTGGCGTTCGCGGGCACTTCAAGTTCGTCCCGGCAAGGTTGGTGGCTGCTGATAGCCTTGGCCATGGCCGCCGCGGCCGCGTTGCCCACGTTTCCCCCGGTTTTTCGCTGGCTGCTGTGGCAACTGCGCATTGGCCGCAAAAACCCGGCCGATCTAGAGCGCCTGGTGGGATTGGGTTATGGCTCCTTGGCCCTGGGATGGTCAGGGATTGCCGTTGGCTGGGCCATCACCGGCACCAGCCTGTGGGCCACCGTCCGCGGATTGGGACACGAGGCGGGCCCCTTTGTTGAATCGCTGCCGGTCTACACGGCGGCCGTGGCGCTGGCCACGGTGGCCGGTTTCTTGTCCTTCTTGCCGGGTGGTGCCGTGGTCCGCGAACTGGCCCTTACCGAACTCCTGGTCCTATCGGGCGGGCTCGACCAATCCCTGGCCTTGTTGGCCGCGCTGGCCTGGCGATTGGCGGGACTGGTGGCCGAGCTGATTATTTCCGTTATCCTGTACCTGGCTGGTTGGCGAACTCGTAAGTAGCCGACAGCAATTGCCAAGCTGGTGATCGGCGATGGAATCGCCTCCTACAACCTCGATCAACTGTCCTTCGTCAATAGCGGCACCGCATGTTGTCTGTTGTCATACCTGTCTTCAACGAGCATGAAAGCCTGCCGCGGCTGCATGAACAACTGCGCGCCGTGGCGGCCGAGCACGGGTATGCGCTCAATGTGATCTATGTCGATGACGGTTCCACCGATGGTTCGTGGGATGCCATCCGCCGTCTGGCGGTCGAGGACCAGCACGTTCGCGGCATTCGCTTTCGCCGCAACTTTGGCAAGGCCGCCGCGCTGAGCGCCGGGTTTGCCGCCGCCCAGGGCGAATTGGTGATGACGCTGGACGCCGACCTGCAGGACGATCCGCACGAAATTCCGCGATTTCTGGCCCGCGTGGCCGAGGGCTTCGACGTGGTCAGCGGTTGGAAGCAGGTCCGCCACGACCCTTGGCATAAGACGTTTCCCTCTAAGATATTCAACGGGCTGGTCGGCTGGCTGACCGATGTGCGGCTGCACGACCACAACTGCGGCATGAAATGCTACCGCCGCGAGGTCTTCGACGAGGTGCGGCTGTATGGCGAGCTGCATCGCTTTGTGCCGGTGCTGGCCCACGCCCGCGGTTTTCGCGTGGGAGAGCTGGCCATCAACCATCGTCCGCGGCAATTTGGCTATTCCAAGTACGGTTTCCGCCGCTTCGTGAAGGGCTTTCTCGATCTGCTCACCGTCAAATTCCTGACCGGTTTCGGGCAACGCCCTCAGCACTTGTTAGGCACGATCGGCCTGTTGTTATTCGGGCTGGGCGGCCTGGGGCTGACGCTGCTGGCCGCGGCCTGGATCGTCACGCGGCTCAACGAGTCGGCGACGGATAACATCCATTTGCACCAGCGCGCCGCCTTCTTTTATTCGCTGGGGGCCCTGTTGCTGGGAGGGCAGTTTATGTCGATCGGGTTCCTGGCCGAACTGATCACCGCTTATCAAGGACGCGATGCCGATACGTACTCCATCGCCGAGCGAACCGAAAACATCCCCGCAACCACGGAAGCGCCCGACCATGAACGAGCGCACTGACGCCCCCCTTCCGCCAACTGATCCCGCCGCGCGGCTGCGCTGGGGTGTCTATCTGATCCTGATATCCATCAGCGTCGGCGGCATCACCGGCCGCATTTTGGCGGTAAACTCCATCGACAAGCTGGCCCTGGAAAGTCGTCTCAAGGATGAAAATGAAAAGACCGGCAAGCGGCCCAACTGGCGGCAGCAACGCCCGTTTTTGAGCGGCAACGACCGCAGCCGCTGGTTGACCGTGCGCTCGCTGGTGGAACACGGCACCTACGCCATCGACGATGTTCTACAAGAACCGGGCTGGGACACCATCGACATGGTGCGTCACGACGGACACCTTTACAGCAGCAAGCCGCCCCTGTTGGCCACGCTGCTGGCGGGCGAATACTGGCTGATCCACAAGATCACGGGACGCACGCTGGGGACGCACCCTTTTGAGATCGGCCGGTTCATGCTGATCACTATCAACGTGCTGCCGCTGCTGCTGGCTTTTGTAGCGTTGGGCCGATTGGTCGAGCGGTTTGGCACGACCGATTGGGGACGCATCTTCGTCATGGCCGCAGCCACCTTGGCCACGTTTCTTACTACCTTTGCCATTACGCTCAACAACCATTCGGTGGCCGCCATTTCCGCCATCCTGGCCGTGGCTGCCGCCGCGCCGTTGTTGGCCGGCGAGAACAAGTCGGGCTGGCGGTTTGCCGCGGCCGGATTGTGCGCGGCGTTTGCCGCCGCCAACGAGCTGCCCGCCTTGTCGCTGATGGGCCTGCTGGGGCTGGCCTTGCTGTGGAAGTCGCCCCTCCGCACGTTGTTGTACGGCTTGCCGGCGGTGCTGCTGGTGGGGGCCGCCTTCTTTGCCGCCAACCATGCCGCGCACGGGCAATTCAGCGTGCCTTATTCGCAGCGCAGTGACGGCAGGGTGTTGTTCGACTTGGCTACGCCCGGTCAGGCCGTCTCGGAAGAACTCGACCAGCAGCGCCTGCCGAGTGCGGTGCGAGAACTCTTCGCCGCCCAGCAATTGCCCCTAGCCGAAACGGTGGAGATCGAGCCGACCATTCCGGGAAAGCGCTGGATACTCAACGACGACGACAGCAACGACCAGCGGCGGTTTGCCTTGCAGGTGGTGGACGGCGAGAACGGCCCGCGGCTGGAGGTTCGCGCGTGGGCCAATTGGTACGACTACAGCTACGTCCGCGAAGGCAAACGCCGTAGCAGCTATTGGCGCAGCATGGATGGCCGCAGCACGGTGGACAAGGGCGAAGCCTCGCGGGCACGTTACGCACTGCATGTCTTGGTCGGGCATCACGGCATTTTCTCGCTGACGCCCGTTTGGCTGCTGACCGTGCTAGGGCTGGCCCTGTCGCTGCGGCAACGCGGGCACGCGCTGCGGACCATCGCCGCCATCATCAGCGTGGCCAGCCTGGCTTGCCTGGCATTTTACTTGATGGAAGGGGAGGAAAACCGCAACTACGGCGGCACCACCAGCGGGCTGCGGTGGATGTTTTGGTTTGCGCCAATGTGGGCATTGGGAATGCTCCCAGCCGCCGACGCCGCGGATGGCCGCCGCTGGCGGCAAATCGTCTGCGGAGTGCTGCTGGCCTTCTCGGTACTGTCCGTCAGCTACCCCACCTGGAACCCTTGGTCCCACCCCTGGCTGGCGCGGCTGACCAACTATCTGGAATGGACGACGTTTTAGGGATTTCACGCGGAAAAGCTCCGGCGTTGTTTGCCGGAGTAAACGGTGGTTGGGGAAAAGGGTGGCTGGCGTCTGACCACCGGGAAGGCCCAGCGGAGTTGCATTCCAACCAGAAAAGCCAATCGACGCTCCTGCAGCGCAACCCGGTTGGCTCGTCAACTCGGCTCTCGCCATTCGCCGTGCTGCTGACCCAGGCGCCCGCGTTTATGTCCCACGGCATGCTTGACGTATTTTCACCTGGTCGGCGTCAAAGCAGCCACGGGTTACTTATAATCTGAACGGAATCAACCGCCCGTCGTCGAAGCCCTAAGCCATCACCTCGCGCCTTCCACATGCCTGCAACCACTTACAGCCCTGGACCGACGCGCAACACCGTTCAAGCGGCCGATGGAACAGTCTTGACCGCGCCTACCGATTGGGTGCTGTTGCCGCCGGGTGATGCCGCCCTGACACGCCGGGTGAAGGCGGCTGGCCCGCACTGGGTAGTGCAAGAAAAGAAGGGGCGCAAGACGTTTTCTCGCGGGGTTTGGACGGCGGCGGAGACGATCGAACGCATTCGGGCCGAGTTGGCGGCCGAGCGGGCCACGGAGGGCTTTGCCAAGAAGAAAGCCGCCGCCGCCAAACGCCGCGATGCGGCCCAGGCGGACTACGTCGAGGATTTCACGGGTGCGGTCGTGGCCTTTCTGGCCTTTCATGCCAACCATGCCCAACTCGCCGATATGCTGGCATATGCGGTGGCCAGCCACGCCACGCCGGTCGGCAGCGGTACCGTCGCCCGTACCAAACGGATTCCGGTGGAACAGCGGGCCGAGGCGGCCGTCATCGCCTGGATGCGGCATCAAACGACCGCCTACGACCAACTCTCCATCGCCCGCATTCGGGGCGAGCGTCGCGAGGTGCGGCGAATGCTGGCCCAACGCTCTCGCGAGCTACTGCAACACTACCGCCGCGGCGAAGCCCCCTCGCCAAACTGCCCGCTGTTAAAGGCCCTGGCCGGGCGGGAAGGGTGACGGCAGCGCGACTTGCCGAACCCTCTAAACGGGGTATACTCAATCGACGGCACTGCGTTTTCTTATTCGCATGGGCCGGCAAGCGGGGATTTGCATCCGTTTCAATACTCATTTCATTTTGGCCGGGTGGGAACATGGCGGACAATTCGAGCGTTCCAATTCCCCGTCCGATTGCCAGTGCCCTGGCGGCCATTGTCGTTTGCATCCTGGGATTGGGCTTGTGGACGAAGATCGGCCAATCGCGTCAGTCGGCCAAGTTGGCTCAATTGGCGCACAGCCAACAAGAAATTAATAGCCAGGTTGAAAAACAGGTCATTATCTTGAGCCGCGTTGTCGAGGCGGTCACGCCAGCCAAACCGACTCAAGATTGGGAAGCCAATCTAGCCAGCCTGGAATCCCAGGTAAGCGACATCGCCCGCTGGCCAGGAAACCAGATCGAAGCAAGCAATTTCCTGAACGAAGCAGGCAAGCTGGTCGCGGGACACAATTCGCGGATCGAGGATGGCCATTTGCAGCGCCTAAACAATGTCCGCTGGGCCGCGATGGCATTCGACGCACTCTATCCGCCTGACGATATTAAGGAGGAAATCGATGGGGTTGTTGAGAGAATCGAGGAACTGACCGCTGCCATGCCGGACGGCGGCTGCGTGGAATTGGCGAATCGCTTGCAGAAGGAGGCCGGTGCTCGTTCGGAGAAGATTCATCAACGCCAATTGGCTGAAGCGAAACGGCTCGTCCAAGAGTTCTTGGCCAGCACCCAAGATGCAAACTGGGAGACTGTCCTCGACAGCGAGGCATTGCTCGCGGCCTGCGAGTTTTTGGCGGAATTCAAAGACGCCGACGGTCATACGGTTGCCGAGTACCAAACGATTTGCAAGGAATGCCAAGAGCGTCTGCTAGCCAGCCACATCGGCCAGCAGACGGCGGCCCTTGAGAAGCGGCGCGACGCCTTGAATGCCCTTGAAGCTAGCCAGCCGGCCCTGTTTGAGTCGGCCCTGAATTCATTGCTTGGTGAAGTGACCACGCTACGGGTCGCCTTGGCGCTGGAAGGGCACAACCGGCCAGAATTAGACACGTTGGAGGCAGGCGTGCGCAAAAAGTTAACTTCGATCGCGGCCGAGTCGGCCCGGCATGAGGAAGACCGCCAAGCCAAAGCTGTGCGAGATTATCAGCGATGGGCGCTGCAGCAAATTAAGGAGGTCGAAAGGAGAAACTACGCCACGATTCTGGCGGAAGTGGAGGAAAAACTCAAAACGTTCAAGGATCCGCAAACACCGGTTACTTGGCCATTGCTTGAGGAATGGCCGTCACTGCGGCAAAAACTCGAGCGAGTGGCCACTAAACCGATCAAGGAAGCTGCATTGTCTCCAGAAATCCAAAAGGCCATCTATAGTGCCTGCGCTAAGACCGTTGGATGGCAATACACCGACGAACTGGCGTACCTTTGCGTGCGGGATGCCATGGTCAAGTTTCTGTTGCCGATAAATCCGGGACAACTGGAAATGCCGATCCAAGAACGATATCAACGGGCCTTTCAACAAGGCTGGAAAAGTCTAGACGGTCGAGAGGATCAAACCCACGTTGCCGAGAAAACCGTTACGGTAATAAAAAATCCGCGAGCGACTTTCTGGAGCCTAAGCAATGAGGATACAGCCGCTTGTGTGGGCCTTGATTTTCGCGTGGCTCGTCCCTATCACAATTCTAGGCGGCGAATTCCCGGTTCCCCGCGATAACGCAAGGCCGTCGTTGCTCACCGCACGGGAACAAGTTGGTGTACTAGCGGGATTCGCTAACCACGAAGTTGGCCACAAGCTCTTCCTGGCTTCCGCATCGCTAGGCTCGCAACATCGCCACTTTCAGCGCAGCTACGAATCAATCTGGAAAACATTGCCATTGGACGGCCGAATTAGGCTCGGCGAGATGATTGGCAATCAAGGACGGGCCCGGTACGGCAAAGAGCAAGGATGGCAGATGATCTTGGGGTCGCGGGGCAGAATTATCCGCCAAGGCCCCGATTTAATCTATCGAGAGGTCCATAGTGGGGTAATTCTCAACATTGAGGCCAAGGGAGGAACTTCACGGCCTAAGATGACATTCGGAGCGATGCAGGGCACGAATCGGAATGGCATCCGGTCAGCTCGTTTCGTTCTTTTGTCGAAGGCATCCGAAGCGGACAAACTCGCGGCCGCCCGGCTTATCAAGGCCGCCCAACGGAATCAACTCGTCTCGGGCGTGGTTCGTACGCCGCATGTTCGGGGTAAGCCAGACGATCCGCGCCTTTTCGGAACCTGGGATCGGACGAACGTGGCCGGGAAAGCGAGGAATATCGAACGCGAACTGACCGCCCGGAATCCGCGCAATAGGCAGTTATTCTCCAAAGCAGCAAGACTAAACGCCAAGTCGGGCGCGCGAATGCGCGGGGGGCGGGGAATCGCACTGTCGGATTTCGCTGTGTCGCTTTATTCGGGCTGGAGTGCGTACCAGTATGCACACGAGGCGTGGGATATGTTCCAGGATTCGCACCTGCGCACGACACCCGAGTTCTATCGAAAAGCCGGTAAGAGTGCCGAGGTGATATTTGACTTCACTTCATCCGCGCGGGACTCCGCGGCTCGGTTAAAGTGGCTGGGAAAGGGACGTATTGCTTGGCTCGGCAAAACGACCGGGAAAAAGATTCCTCTCGCCGCCATTGCGATCGAGTCAACGATTGCTGGAAAGGCTATTTACGAATACAGTACCCGTGGAATCAGCAGGCGTGAATTCTATCGCCGCACCACGGGACCGGTGATTTTCGGCGCATTTACGATCGGAGGAGGGATTTTCGGCGGCTTCATGGGAGGTTCCGCGGGCGGCCTCGGAGCAGCCCCTGGCGCGATCGCGGGCGCAAACATCGGCGCAGTCGTTGCCATTCCATTTCAGCTTGCCGCCGATTGGGCCTGGAACCGCTACTACCGGGACTTTGACGCTAGACAAATGGAGGCCGTCAATGCACAACTGGACCGGTTTTACGGACTGTCTCCATAAGCTGCCCATCGTTGCGCCCTTCCGTCGGCCGCTACCCAAGAAGACTAGCCCGGCAATCCGGTAAAAATCAATACATTGCCCTAACTACTAGCCGGAGCGGGACTTGAACCCGCACGCCCCTTTCGGGGCCCGGGATTTTAAGTCCCGTGCGTCTGCCGATTCCGCCATCCGGCCGGATGGGTGCATTGCGTGGCCTGCTTGGGTTTTGCTCTCCGCGGGCGGTAAAGTCCGGCAGAGAATGATTTCGAACATTCCAGTGAAAGACATTCTAATGGCAGGTATAGCAGGGCGAGAAGGCCGCTAGCCGCCGTTTCGTGCGGAAAGAAACGCGTGCCGCGCGACCACCGCCGGAGTTCAACACCGCTTGGGGGAAGACAAGCAGGCCGCCGATGCCCGATTCCACGATCTGATGGCCAGGCCCAAGTTGAGGGTGAAGGCGGAGCCCGTGGCGGCTATCATCGACTTTTTCGTCAGCACGTTTCAGGGCTCTTCCGTTTTCAAGTGTAATACCCGTTGAATTGGGCTTGGATGCTGCGGGCTAGGGCGTGCAGCCCGGCCACGCTTCGGTGGACCTTGCCGACGGCGTGGTTCACTTCCAACGTCAATCGCCGCCATAGGCGGTCGGCCGATTTCAGGCCGTAACTCCGCCGCGTAATAACGCGGGCTTTGTTGTTCAGGCATTCCACCGCGGCACTCGTCTCGCGACGATCAAAGTACGCCAGGATGCCGTCGCGCCAGCGATCGTAGAAAGCAAAGAATTCCGGGTCTTCAGCAGAATTTGTGGGTGGATTTTGTAAGTAGAGCGTAAGCAGGACGATAGCGGAGCGGCAAGCGCCGCGGTTTGTTTCTGGCGTTCACGCAGACCAGGGGTGCTCATTGCCGCCCCCTGGCCCCCCGGCTAGCCTCTCTCTGTGGCCGTGGCGTGCGACCGCTGTCAGAGGTGTAGCCTTTCTCAGCGAATCATGGCCGCCAACAAGTGCATCCTGAGCCGCGTTCAGTGCAGTGCCCGCGCTGCGGCTTCGTGGCCGAGCAAGTCCCCTGGGCCACGGGCAAGAGCCGCCTGACGACAGACTACCAATGGTTTCTGGCCGGCTGGACACGGCGGCTATCCTGGCAGGAAGTCGCCACGGTATTTCACACCACCTGGGAACACGTCCGCGAATCCGTGCGGCAAGCCGTGCGATGGGGCATTGTGCATCGCGACCTGAGCGGAGCCACGGCCATCGGCGTGGACGAGATCCAATGGCGTCGCGGGCACCATTACCTGACGCTGGCCGACAACCCGCTACGGCGGGTGAGTGGATCGGGAGGTGCTCGAATCCTCGTCTCCTGGTTTTCAGCCAGGTGCTAAACCATCTCAGCTACCGATCCAGGTTCTTTCCGACCGTTGACGAAAAAAGCCCGATGTCTTTGCGACACCGGGCTTTTAAGCCTCGAACGGTCCTGAGCGGCCGGTGTCACAAACGGAACGGGTACAAGGGGAGCGGATTCGCCGATGGATCGGCAAATATGCTCGTACCTTGACGTTCGGTTGTGAAACTCAGCCGCATGAAAGACATGGAAATCGTCACCTTGTTTGCCAAAAAGTTCAGTTCGGCACCGCCTGCCCGCTGGCCGACGCATCGTGCCCGTATGCTGATTAGACGCCGCCGGGGCGATTTTGGTTCACGGTGAAATTTGAAAATCTTCACCGCGATCCTTGGCTACACTATACCTTCCGTGGCGGGTGGGTCTGAAACCCGTGGGGTCTGGAGCGCGTCGCCGTGTACCTCCTGGACGGCGGTATTCCGCGAATCGGAACGGACGACGCCGAGAATCTGGCCGAGTTTTTGATGGTTCAAATGGGAGTGACACCGTGAATCGTTTCCCTATCGCGGTCCTGCTAGCCATTCTGTCGCCGATTCCGGCCCTTGCCGCCGAAGCGTCGGCGGCTCCCGGCACGGTCGAAGAACTCTGGGCTGACTTTGATCCCCAGCAAGACCCGCTCGATGCCAACATCGTGAGGGGGTGGGAGCAAGACGGCATTGTCTATCGCTATGTCACGTACCATATCGGCACTTTCAAAGGCAAACCGGCTCGAATGGCGGCATTCTTGGCTTTTCCCAAGGTCGCCAAAAAGTTGCCCGGTCTACTGCACCTGCACGGCGGCGGACAGCGGGCGTTTCTGCATGAAGTCGAGTTCTACGCCAAACGAGGCTACGCCTGCCTGTCGATCAACTGGGGCGGGCGGGAAATGGAAAACGCCAAGGATGGCGACCCCAACACGGATTGGGGAGCCGTCGATCCGACGCAGCAGAACGTGCCGGGTTACTTCAACCTCAAGCCCGGCGATAAGTATCTCGATCCGTTCGAGTCGCCCCGTAACAACAACTGGTATTTGCTAACGCTGGGCGCCAGACGCGGCCTGACTTTTCTTGAACAACTACCAGAAGTCGATGCTGATCGCCTTGGCGTTTATGGCCACTCGATGGGAGGCAGCCTGACGGTCTACGTCGCCGGTACGGACAGCCGGGTGAAGGCGTCGGCACCTTCCGTGGGGGGCTCAGGCTTCCGCACCGAGCCGTGGCCGCTGTTGCCGCGGGCGAAGCTGGAGATACCAAATGGTGACGTACAGTTGTTCAATGCGACCATTGGCTTCGAATCGTATGCCTCGCACATCAAGACACCACTGTTGTGGCTGGGGGCGACCAACGACTTCCACGGGATCATGGATGACACCTATCGCACCGGCGAGTTGATTCCGCACGAGGACGTCCGTTATGTCTTCACCCCGCACATGAATCATCGGTTCACGCCGGAGTTCGCCGTGACGAGGCCGCTCTGGTTCGATCAATATCTTCAGGGCGGCTTTTCCTTTCCAAAGACGCCCGCGACCCATTTGAACTTCGACACGCACGATCACGTTCCGACGTTGGGGGTGATGCCAGATTCGTCGCAAGTCGTGGCCGATGTCCACATTTACTACTCCGTCGATCCCGACCCACGAGCACGGTTCTGGCGGTCGGCGGAGTCGGAGCAAGCCGGTGACAACCACTGGACGGCCAAACTGCCGCTGCTGAGCGTCGAGCAGCCGCTATTTGCCTTCGCCAATGTTCATTACAACCTGAAAAAGTCCGAGTCGGAGCCCCATGCTCGATCGACCGAGCGATATGCGACCAGTTCCCTGTTGCACACGGCGGCCCCGGATGAGTTGCAACGTGTGGCGGTGAAGGCCACCGACAAGCCAGTCTCGCTGATCGATGACTTCTCCCACGGCTGGCGGGACTGGTATCTGCTATCGGTTGACAATCCGCACCACTGGGAATACTCCACCCGCAAGCTAGCCGATCCGAAGTGGCAGGGACAACCAGGCCAGCGGCTCGCCATGCAGGTACAGGCCGAGCAGCCGAACGAGCTTGTGGTTGTGCTGACCGAGAACTTCTTCCGGTCTTATCGAGGAAAAATGCGAGAATTCGTGGCGGTCGTGAAGCTCAACGGCGGCCAGGAGATGCAAACCGTCTCGCTAGAGCCAAAGGATTTCAAGGCCAGCGACGGTGAAGGCCTATCCTCATGGAAGAACGTCGATCTCCTCAGTCTGCGGGCGTACTTTGAGAAGGGCCAACAGTTGCTGGGAAGCAAAGAATGGGCGGGCAGCCATCCTGTCTTTCGCAAGCTATCGTGGCAACCATGATGTCCACCAATCTCTTCGCCGATCTCCCCTTGAATCCGCCCAACGAGTTGGCGACGATCCTGCTCGAAGCCGCCGATGTCCGCATCGAGAGGATCGTTTCCCACGGCCATGCCTCGCCGGACGGCTTCTGGTTCGACCAAGGCCAGCACGAGTTGGTCGTCGTATTGCGGGGAGCGGCGCGGCTCAAATTCGAGGATGAGGTGATGGAGATGCGGCCCGGTGATTTCGTCAACATCCCGGCCCATCGGAGACATCGTGTTGAATGGACGACGCCAGACGAGCCGACGATCTGGCTGGCGGTGCATTACACCTAGAAAGAATCGATGGACCCGGAGACTCCCTTTCGTATCGCTTTGGCCGTCGTCATCGTGTTCACGATGATCGTGACAGTGTACCACCGTTGGCGGGCGGCTTCGTCCGGCGAGAAGATCACCCACCAGGACGAAGGCTACATCTTCGCCACCCTGCTTCGGCTGGCGGGCCTTGGCCTCTGGGTCTGCACCTTGGGCTATCTCTTTTTCCCGACCTATTTTCAGTGGGCGGCCATCCCGCTTTACCTTGGCGCGCGATGGTTCGGTGTGGCCGTGGGTGCCGGATGCTCGATCCTGATGTACTGGACACTTCGCAGCCTGGGCAAGAATCTGACCGACACCGTGGTCACGAAGGCGGAGGCAACCTTGGTGACGCACGGTCCCTATCGTTGGGTACGGCATCCCTACTATGTGACCGCGGCCTTGCTCATGGCCTCGGTAACCTTGCTGACGGCCAATTGGCTGATTGGCGCGGCCAGTCTGGCCGTCCTGACGCTGCTTGCCGTGCGGACGCCCAAAGAGGAACAAATGCTGATCGATCGGTTCGGCCCGCCATACCTGGAATACATGGCGAAAACCGGCCGATTCTTCCCCCGTATTTCACGCTGATGGGTGTGCCAGGAACCAAGCACGATGTTACGTTGCATGCCAACTTCCATTTACACCTTCACAATCTCATCGAATCAATTCCCGGTTACCTGCCCTCATCAGCAACGTTCTCCGACAGCCTTACTGGTGAAGCTACAATAACGGTAGAGGCCAGTTGCCAGGCCGTGGGATATGGCCTGGCAAATCGCATAGGACGTAGCGAGCCGTTGATTGGCACTCCATTGGGTTGCGTCGCGCGACTCCCAGGCCGTGGCAACAACTTTTGCGGATTCCATTCGATTGCGCGCCCTTTATGTCCTGCCTTGCCAACTTGACGGATCGCGTCCGCCAAAGACAATCGCCAGAATGACGACGGTTCCATTTTCCATGCGAAAATGAACCACTTAGGGAAACCGGCGCATGCGAGCGGATCGTACGTCGCGGTAACCTGAGCCGTAGATTTCCGGCGTCTCCGATACTCTGCCCAAGGCGGAATGTAGTTCGTTCAGGAACTCTTGCCCCAGACCGGCCCGCCGGCTGTCGTACCATTGGCAGGCGGCGCGAATGTCATCCGGCGCTTCGGGCAGGAATCGTAGTGCGCGCATTACAACCGGCCACGCAGCTTTTCGAGAACCTGGTCCCACGTCAACAGGTCCGCCGGATTCTTTTCGTGCGCGTCTAACCTGCGGTCTAATTCGGCTTTAAGTTCCGCGGACAAAGCCGGCGGTCCGGCGTCGGCATCGATGATGTTCCAAACCGCCGCCACCACTTTCAGCCTTTCGTCAATGCTCAAGGCTGTCAATTCCTCGATCGTACTGTCGATGTTCATGAAACGGCCTGTAAATCCGGGGGACGCTGGAGTTTATTGAACATGTCGGACGATTCCCGGTCAATCATAATCCTGGGAACTGGCCCGGAATAACTTCGTCAAGAAACCTTCTCCCACTGGGAGAGGCAAGGGTGAGGGGAAACAAAACGCCGAAGTGATTCCGAGCCAGTTCCTTCTACCCCTTCACAATCTCCTCAATCACTTCCCCATGCACGTCGGTCAGGCGGCGGTCGATGCCGTTGTGGCGGAAGGTTAGCCGCGTGTGGTCGATGCCCAGCAAGTGCAAAATAGTGGCGTGGATGTCGTAGACCAGCGTGGGGCGCCAGCGGTCGAGTGGCTTGTAGCCCCATTGGTCGCTTGCGCCATGCGTAATGCCCCCCTTGATGCCGCCGCCACAGAGCCAATTGGTAAAGCAGTACGGGTTGTGGTCTCGTCCCTTGCCCCCTTGCGACGACGGCATGCGGCCGAACTCGGTAGTCCACAGCACGATGGTTTCGTCCAACATGCCGCGCTGCTTGAGGTCTTGGATGAGCGCCGCCGCCCCCACCGCCATGCCGCGGGCCAAGGGGCCGTGGTCGCGCTCGATATCCTCGTGCGAGTCCCAGTTGCGCCGGGGAAAGCCATTGTCGTTGCCCGACCAGATCTGCACGAACCGCACGCCCCGTTCCAGCAGCCGCCGCGCCACCAGGCACTTACGGCCAAAGTAATCGGTCTCTTCCAGCGGGTTGATTTCCGTATCGAACGTGGTCCGGCCGTGATCCAGTCCGTACAGCTTGAGAATGTGGGCCGGTTCGCGGGTGATATCCAAAGCCTCTGGCGCAGCCAGTTGCATCCGCGCGGCCAGTTCGTAACTGCGAATGCGCGATTCCAGCCGCGAGTCGCCCGGCCGGGTTTCGGCATGATCGCGATTGAGACGGGCCAAAAGGCCTTGCGTGGCGGCCTCGCTATTGGTGTTGATGTAGCCGCCCGCCTTGTGGGGCCGCAGAGCGAAGATGGGGTTCTCTTTCCCCGGAAAAATGACCGTACCGGCGTGCTGGCCGGGCAGAAAGGCGGGATCCCAGTTCTTGGTGCCGTTGGAGGCAAACCCGCGATGGTCGGGCAGCACCACGAACGTCGGCAGATTGTCGTTGAGCGTTCCCAAGCCGTAGCTGGTCCAACAGCCCATGCCGGGAAAGCCGGGCAACTGAAAGCCGGTGGCCTGCAATAGCGTGGCCTGGCTATGGATGCCGGTCTTGCCAACCAGGTTGTGGATGAAGGCCATGTCATCGACGCATTCCCCCAGCGGTGCGACTACCTCTCCCAGCGGCTTGCCGCACTGGCCATAAGGCTTAAAGTCCCAGACCGGCTTGAGCCAGGGGCCCAGCCCGTTCTGAAAAGCCTCGACCGACTCGCCAAAATCGGCCTCCTCGCCATGATGCTTGACCAACTCCGGCTTGAAGTCCCACAAGTCCAAGTGGCTGGCCGCGCCAGCCATAAACAACTGTACCACCCGCTTGGCCTTGGCCGGATGATGCAACACGCCGCCAAGTACGCCCGGCCGCGGTTGGCCGGATGGTATGGCCGCATTGCCCACGGAAACGTCCGCCGTCGGTTCCTCCCCCAGCAAACCTTCTTGTTGCAGCAAGCCAGCCAAAGCCAGCCCGCCAAACCCGCAACCAAGGCTGGAGAGAAGCTGGCGGCGGGAAAGGGAGGAGTCGTTCATGATAAATTCACGCTGTAAACAGTGTTGCGTCGATGCGAAAGGGGTTCGTCGTGGGCAAAATTAATTGACCACGGATAGCACGGATTTCACGGTTTCGGAAAGCCTCCATTTACGTTTTCATCCGTGAAATCCGTGCTATCCGTGGTTCTTTGCGGATCCCCTCAGTCCACAAAAGCAAACTCGTTCAGATTGAAAATCAACCGGCACAAATTCTCTAGCCCGTGCTGTTGGGTGAAGGCGACTAGTTGGGCCCGCTCTTCGGGCGTTGGCGGGCGGGCCAGGGCATCGCGGAAGGCGCGGTCGGCCTGGTCGGGCAGTGCGCCGCCCTCCGCGGCCAGCTTGGCGGCAAAGTGTTGCGACATGGCGACCATGAAGCCCTCGTTGAGCATCGCCAGCGCCTGCAGGGCCGAAAGCGACTCATTGCGTTTATCGACGCGCATGGAAGGATCGGCGCAGTCCAACGCGGTCATGAAGGGCTGCGGCTGCGAACGGACCAGAAAGCGATAGACCGACCGCCGCCAGGTGGCCGGATCGTTGGGGTCGTGCAGGCCATATTCGTAGTGGGGGGAGTGCTCTGGGTGCTCGACCACGAAGTCGCGGAAGCTGGGGCCGCCCATCCGCCGGTCGAGCTTGCCCGCCACCGCCAACACCGCGTCGCGGACCGCTTCGGCCTCCAGCCGGCGGCGGTGGAAGTGCGACAACAGCACGTTGCCGGAATCAAGTTCTTCCGCCTCGGCCAAGCCGACCGCCGATTGGCGGTAGACGCTGCTGGTCACCAACAGACGGTGCAATTGCTTCAGCGATCGCCCGCCATCGCGAAAGTCGACCGCCAGCCATTCCAGCAATTCCGGGTGGCTGGGCCGTTCGCCCATGCGGCCAAAGTCGTTGGGCGTATCGACCAGCCCGCGGCCAAAATGGTACTGCCAGACGCGGTTGACAATCGACCGCCAAGTGAGCGGGTTACGCTCATCGGAAACCCACCGGGCCAACGCCGCGCGGCGGTCCCCCTCGGTCTGGCCGGCCGAAAGTTCAAACGCGGAAGGCAACTCGGCAATGGCCGACAACGCGCCGGGCGTACACTCCTCGTCCGCCGGCCGATCGACCTCTCCCCGCCGCAACAAGTGGATGGTCCGCGGCTTGCCCCCTTGGGCACCGGTGCCAGAGAACGCCCCGCTGCCGTTGTGGATGGTGCCGGCGTAGACCATTTTTGGCGGGGGCAGTTTGGCTAGCGCGGCGGCGGTCTCGGCCAGTTGCCTGGCGGTTTGGGCCGCTTCGTCCCGCTTCTCCGGCGGAACTTTTTCTTCCAGCAGGGCGGCCCGCTTGGCTTGCAGTAATGCGATTTGTTCCGTGCGGTTTTCGTCACCGCGCGGCGGGTAGAGGCCATCGGTGAGATTGGTCCGCCGCCAGCGCGGGGCCGCTTCGATGGAATCGAGCGAGGTAACTTGCTGGCCGCGAGCCTGGTTAGTGCCTTCATCGTCGAAGACTTCCAACTCGGCCAGCGCCAGGATGTAGTCGTTTTGCCGCGGGGCCAGTTTGCTGGCCGTCACCCGCACGTAGCGGCCGGCGACGTTCTCAACGTCAAAGCTCTGCGGCGCGGTACCGGGATTGGCGAAATCGTCGGCGGTGCGATCGGCCAGCGTTTGCACGTTCTGGGTAAAGCCCTCGTCGTCGGCCGCCTCAACCGCAAACCGCACCGGAAAGCCAAAACCCGCGCCGATGTTGTTGAAGTCGTCATGGCAGCCGCTAAGCGTAACCCGGCGAATTTGCCGCCGCTGGCCCAGATCGACCTGCACCCATTTGATGGTATCTTGCGCCGGGCTGAGGCCGCTGTGGAAGCCATACTCGGCGGGCAGGGCCGCCGTCGGCCGGTTGAGTTCTTGCAGCCGCTGGTCCAACTGCGCCAGTTCTTGCCCGGCAAGCTGGTTGATTTCCGCGTCCAGCGCGGCCTTCCGCTGCACCAACCGCCGCTGGGTGGCGGTCAACTCCAGGTACTGGCCGGTCAGGACCGGGTCGTCAAAGTAGGGCTTGTCGGCCCGGTCTACGGCGGCAAACACCGCCTGCAAGTTGTAATAATCTTGCTGGGGAATCGGATCGAACTTGTGATTGTGGCACTGGGCGCATTGCACGGTCAGGCTGTTGAACGTGCCGATGGTGTTGCCGACCATGTCGTCACGGTCGAGGTGCCGCGCGATCTTGCCATCCTTCTTGCTCTCGGGAACTTCGGC
>JBFWUW010000017.1:0-99493 GCA_050247075.1 Pirellulales bacterium
GTACAACTTTTTTTGCTGGCGATCGGCCTACTGCCCGGGCGAGCCTGTGTGGTACGATTGAAGCAGGGTAGGGGCAATAGCATGAATGGGCGGTTAATTTCATGGCCAAAAGTGTCGTATTATTCGTGCTGGCGGCGGCCACGATTGGCTGCTCCACGGTGCTGGCCGTGGAGCATGTCGTGCTGCGCCGGGATGGCCGGGAGCTAGCCGCTTCGGGCGAGTTGCTGGAGCAGGCGGCTGACGGCGGCCTGTTGGTGCAGGGGGCCGACGGCGTACTGTGGTCGATTCAGCCCGACGAGCTGGTTTCGCACACCAGCGATGACGCGCAATTCGTGCCGTTGGACAGCGACGAACTCTCGCGGCAATTGTTGGCCGAATTGCCGGAAGGTTTCGAGGCCTACAGCACGGCGCACTACGTTATTTGCCATAACACGTCGCAAGCCTATGCCCAATGGTGCGGCGCGTTGTTTGAGCGGCTGTACAAATCGTTCACCAATTACTGGACGCAGCGCGGCTTGGAACTGCACGAGCCGCGTTTCAAGCTGGTCGCCGTGGTGTTTGCCGACGGCGAATCGTACCAGCAACATGCGGCCCCTGTCTTGGGAGAAGCCGCCAGCCAGATCATTGGCTACTACCATTTGCAAGACAACCGCATGACCATGTACGACCTGACCGGCGTGCAATCGTTGCGCGACAAGGGGGACCGCCGGGGATCGGCCAGCGAGATCAACCGCATGTTGGCCCGGCCCGAGGCCGAACGAACCGTCGCCACCATTATCCATGAAGCCACCCACCAGATCGCCTTCAATTGCGGTTTACATTCGCGGACGGCCGATATTCCGCTGTGGCTTAGCGAGGGGATCGCCCTGTACTTTGAAACGCCCGACCTGAAGAGCAGCAAGGGCTGGCGGAACATCGGCGCGGTTAACCGCGTGCGGTTGGCGGGTTTTCGCCAGTATCTGCCGCGGCGCCCGGCCGATTCCCTGGAATCGCTGCTGGCCGACTCCACCCGGCTGCGCGACACACGTACCGCCAACGATGCCTACTCCGAGGCCTGGGCGCTGACCTACTTCCTCATTCGTCAGCGGCCCAAGCAGTTTCACGAGTACTTAAAGCTGCTCGCCGAGAAACCGGCCCTGACAGTCGACGAACCCGAAACACGGCTGCAAGATTTCCGCCGCATCTTTGGAGCGGACTTGCGGAGTATCGACGCGGAGTTCCTCAAGCACATGGGCAAAGTGAAGTAGCAGGCCGCATCATCGCCGCCGGGGGACGTCCAATGAAGTGATGACGCAACTCATTGATTTGCCGTCCCGATAGAGAGGGGCATGGAAGACAAAATTTTCCACGGGCGTTTCTTGGCGAACCCGGCAGCCCCAATTTTCACGTCT
Source organism: Pirellulales bacterium (assembly GCA_050247075.1). GTDB lineage: Bacteria > Planctomycetota > Planctomycetia > Pirellulales > JBFWUW01 > JBFWUW01. The sequence continues at coordinate 1,392 of JBFWUW010000017.1, forward strand.
CCTTGCCGCCGGGGCGATAAGTGGCGAAACAATTTGGCGTTTCCCACAGGTGGGCTTCGACAATCGGAAAGCCGTGTTCGGCCGTGAAGTCGTAGATTAGCTTGGCGATATTCTCCGCCGTGGGATTGGTGTCCAACAGATAAATCGGCTCGCCGTGCTGTCGCAGCACGGGGACCATGGGATCGTCGCGGTGCAGGAGCATGCGGTGGTCCAGGTTGTCGTCAATCCATTTGCTGACCACCTTCTTAATGTCCGAAAAGTCCAGCACCATGCCCCGTTCGTCCAGCGTTTCCGCTTGAAGGGTGATGATGGCCCGGCCGTTGTGGCCGTGCAGATAGCGGCACTTGCCGGCATAATTCAGCAAGCGGTGGCCGTAGCAAAAGTCGATTTCACGAGTAACGAGGAACATGTGCGGGAGAGCCTGGTAAGGAATCGTTGTTTAAGGGATGGATTATTTCGCGAAGTTGGCGGCGTATTCCGTTGGATCGGGCCAGGCGACCGATGCAAACGCGGCCTGACGCTCGGCGCACTTGTTGCACTGGCCGCAGTGTAGTCCGCCGCGAGGCCGGATGCAGGAGAATGTCTGTTCGAGCGGCAAATTGCGCCCCAGCAACATCACTTCTCGCTTATGCAACGCGGCAAACGGCCGCACGATTCGCACCGGCTGCCGGGCATCGTGGTTCATGGCCGTTTGCAGGGCGTCAAAAAAACCTTCCGTGGCATCACCAAAAGGGTTGGAGGCCAGCGGGGCCAAGGCCAACTCCCCAATTCCATGCGACTGGCACCATACCATCGGTTTGACCAGCAACAGCGCATTGCGGCCGGGCAGATAAACAGCCTCATCGGGGGTTGTCGCGTCAGGCGTGCCGCGGCCGGTAAAGCTCCAATGTTCGCCGTATAAATCGGCTATGGGCATGTCGAACTCAACCAGTTCGGTCAACGCCGGACAAGCCAAGGCAGAGATGAACGACCGCGTGCTGCGCAGTTCCTCATCCTGCCAAACCATGCCACACCGCACGTAAAAGGGCTGTACCACGCGGCCCTGATCCAACAATTGCCCCAACAAAATAGAACTGTCCAAGCCGCCGCTAAGCAGCAAACCGATGACGGCGGGGGGAGGATCGTGAACCATGCAATTCAGGGTCAGGCGGCGCATCAAAAAAACACGGCACGCTCGCCCGATTGCCAGCATGCGCAAACGCATTGTAGACACCGCTGGCGGCTGGTCGAGCCGCATTCCAGCCATCCTTGCCCAATCGTCAAACTCGCTGCTGGACGCACGGAGTCTAGAGGAACTGTAACGCTAGCAGCCCGCCTGGCTCACGGCCAGTGGCCCCAAAGTCGATAGCCGATCAAGCGGGTACAGCGGCGCGCCAGCCGTGAGAAGGGTTTTGGCGCAAGGTTTGCATATCCATCGGTCGAGGTTGCACGGGCTATCCGGCCCGATTTTCACCTCCTGCGATCAGGGATTATTCAAGAGGAACTTTCCGCCCCATGAAGCCGGCGTTGTGCGTCTTCGCGATCTGTCTGGCGGTCCTGCAAGGGCCTGGTGACGATCTGCGCGCCGCCGAAGAACTGCCACCGTTAATCGCCTCGCGCCAAAAGTCGTTTGTAATCCCCTTCAAGGTGGCACCGCCCCCACCTGGTTTGAAAGAATTGCCACAAGTAGACCTGTTTGTTTCCATCGATCGGGGCGAAACGTGGCGTCCGTATTCGTCCGTGAAAGTCGATGAAAAAGGATTCAAGTTTCGCACGGCGTTGGACGGCGAGTTCTGCTTTGCCGTCAAGACGCACACCCCCGGCCGGCCCGCCGCGAACCCCAAACTAAGGCCAGAACTGCGGGTGCTGGTCGATACGGCCCCGCCGGAATTGACGCTGACGGCCCGCTGCGACGAAACGGGCGTGATATCGGCGCTGCTCAAGATCGTCGAAGACAATTTGCAGGCCGACACCGTCAAGCTGGAATTTCGGGCTGGCGATTCGGTGGAAGCCTGGGAACCGGTGGCCTTGGATCCCATTCCAACGGATTTGCTGGGACCGACCTTTTACGCCCAGCCCATCTGGCGGCCAGAGCAACAAAGCCGCATCTATACGATTCGCGCCGAGGTCAAGGACAAAGCCGGCAACCCCGCCGTGGCCGAGGCCCAGGTGGAATTCCGGCCGGCCGAGATGGAAGAACCTGAGATCGAAGGGCCGGCCTTGCGGTTTGACCGTCAAGTTCAGAACGACCAGCCGCGAGCCGACTTTGCCAGCAACTCCATTGCGGCCCCGCCGCTGCCGCGGGAGCGGCCAGCGATCGCTTCGCCGCCCGTCGCCAACAAGTTGGCTGCCACAGCGGCCCCCGTGGCCTGGCCCGCCGACGAGTCGGCGGAGGTACCTGGTTCGCGTTATCGCACGGCGGCCAAACCGATCGATCGCGTCATGCGCCTGCCGGCGGTCGATGAGGCATCTGGCTCTGTCACCGCATGGCGGGCGCGTACCGGCCAGGCCGCAACTGAATTTAGCCCAGCCGTGGGGGCCAAGCTTAGCACGCAGCCTTTGGACGAAGGCCGCGCCGCGGACTGGGTTCCCCCCGGCATCCATCCGCGGATGGTCAACACCCGCAAGTTCAGCTTGGATTACGATGTGGAATCGGTGGGGCCGTGGGGCATTCGCCGCGTGGAACTATGGGGCACGCGCGACTATGGCCGAACGTGGATCTCCTTTGGTGCCGACGATGACAACCAAAGCCCGCTCGCGGCTCAGGTCGAGGAAGAGGGCGTGTACGGCTTTCGCGTGCTGGTGCAAAGCGGCAGCGGCCTGGTCGAGGCTCCTCCCAAGAGCGGCGACGTGCCGGAGGTTTGGGTGCGGGTGGACCTGACGCCGCCCGTCTGTCGGATTGTCGGGGTAGACCATGGCAGTGGCGAACGGGCCGGCCAATTGATCATTCATTGGGATGCCAGCGACGCCATGCCGGCCGAGCGGCCCATTTCGCTGTCGTTCAGTTCCAATCCTAGCGGTCCCTGGCAGGCCATATCGTCGGGGCTGCGTAACACGGGCCGCTATGTGTGGCAATTGGATCAGCGGACGCCCGACGCTGTCTACTTGCGGTTGGAATGCCGCGATGAAGCGGGCAACGTCGCGGTGTACCAACCGACCGATCCTGTGACGGTCGCGCCTCTGCGGCCGCGTGCCCGCATTCGCGAGGTCCGCCCCTACGAAGCAGGGCAGCCAGCGCCGTAGCCACACGGCTCCCGCAGTGCCGGCTTGAATCTGTATCGACGGTCCACTTCCAATCGCGCGAAGGGAAATGGCGGGCCAATCTCAACGCAAGCCAACATGGCAGGAGCCATGCGGCTACGCTTTTGCTACCGATCTTGAAAGCCGTGCGTCAGCGTGACTTCGCGAACTTGCTGGCTTTCTGGCTCGAAGATGCGGACTTTGATCTGCACGCCGCTGAGCCGCGTGGGGTAGGGGGGCGGGGCTTCTTGCTCGCTGACGTCGTCGATGCCATTGTTGCCCAGTCCGGTGGGCAGATTGTTGGTCAAAGGACCGCCGCTGGCCACGGGGTTGTCGTACCCGTCGGTGTATTCGTCGGTGACGTTGTCGAGGTCCTGGTCGATGCCGTCGCGCTCGTAGCTGGTCGAACCCGTATCGTAGACCGCGCCGACCGGAATGGCAGTCCCCGGTGGACAGCCGCGAAGCCCGGAGACCGTGATATCGTTAAATGGAAACGGGCCGCCAGCGCCGCGGAACAGCGACAGGGCGGCGTTCGTGCCGGCCAGCGCCGCCGGCCAGTCGGGCAGGCCGTCGCCGTCGCCGTCACCGTTGGCGCGCATGTAATTCAAATCGACGTAGGCACCAAATCCCGTCAGGGCGTGCGTCGATCCTGCACCGTTCACCGCGGCCACATAGTCCGCGTCACCAGGCATGTAAACCACGTTGGTCGTTGCATCGCTCATGATCGGGGCGTAAGGGTCCCACACCTTCACGTCAAAACCGATCACGTTCGTCAGAATGACATCCTCGGCAATGCGTGTGCCGTTGTTGTATTCCAACAAATTGCCGGTGATGCGGTCGGTCTGCGTCCAGGGAAAAGGTGCTTGCCAGGCGTCGTAATAGTCGATCGTGCTCCGCGGCGTCAGCGCGGCAAAATCGGCCCAGCATTCGGGGATGGAGCCGCTCAGCTCCAATTGCGTATACGGAGCATAGCCGTAGTAGGCGTTGTTGCCGCTGGTACCTTCCTCGGCGAAGAGCAGTTGATTCGATCCGCTCGAGGACCGTGGGAAAATCGACTTCGACAACGGATCGGTGGGACCGTAAACGTGGGAATCGTGCTGGACATACAGGCTGTTGCCGCCACCCGCGCCGCTGGCCGCGCCAATCGGAAAGGCCACCGGAAAGGGCCAGGTTGGATCGGAACACTCACGCAACGTCGGCAGGCCCAACGCGCCCCAAGAGCGGGAATCGTGCGGGTAGACGTACGGCTGATGGCCGAAGCGGTTTTCGCGCTTCGTCAAATCGCCCAAGGTGTTCGGCACAATCTGGCCGTTGGGAAGTTGTGTTTGCAGGCCGGGATCACGGTCGTAAGGGCCGCCCGCCACGCGCACCGAAAGGTCGTAGGCACCGTAAAAGCCGGTCGTTAAAGGCAAAGGATCGAGCGGGTAATTGCCCGCGGAATCTGGCCGAATGTCGGTGTCCATCAGACGGTCGGGCCGCACCAGCAGCACGCGGCGATACAAGGTCGTGCCGCGTACAAACCAGCACACCTCCGCCGTATCGGACTGCATGGTCGTCGTGCGCCACTTGTAGTCCCCATTCGCATCGGTGCCATCAGGCGTTTCGGGCGGCGTGGCTGACGTATTGGGGAAGTCCTTGTACGAAAACCGCCCGCTGAACGGCTCGGCCTTGCTGCGGGTGGTAAGCATCAGCAAGTCGTCCCAGTCGATCGGGGACGTATCGAGAATAATGCCATTGCCAGGGTTGTATTGGGAGATTGCTGCTGGGGAAAGAATCGGTCCAATCGGCCCTTCCACGATTTCAAAGTAGCCCTGGTTCTCCTCTGGCCGCAAAGGGGGCGTCATGCTGCAAGTTACGCCTTCCAGGTCTTTGCGCAACCGAAGGACCGCGGAACGAAGCTGGTCATTTTTCTCCAGCGCGGTGCGGCTGTTGCGGATGTTCTCACCGACCGAGGCAAAGATCGTAACCATCACGCCCATCAGCAGCAGCACGATGGCCGTGGAGACTAAGATCTCCACCAACGTAAAACCGCGAGAACGGCGGGCATGCTGCATGGACAATTTGTGGCGGGCGGGCAGACTCATCGGGTTTCTCCCAAGCTTGATTAGGCACTGGCCGCCAGACCTCGGTTGCTTCAGGCAATATCGGCCGGGTACGTATGCCGGCCGACAAAAGGCCAAACGTCCGCGTGGGGCGGGTGCCGGCTCTTCACAAGATCATTCAACCACTGCAAGACTCTTGCCCGCACCTTCACTGGCCCATGAACCAAAACCAGGGGCGGCTTGTACGCCGGGTGGTGGAAGAAAACACCCGTCTGCCCCATACTTGCGCGACATGTCAGGCGACCCGCTTCAGCTCATGCGTTTATTCCAACGTGGAACGTGTACAAAGTCAAGCAAGAATCATGTTGGCGGCGACTTATTTGGGGATCGCCGGACCTTGCCGGCTCGTCTCCAGGAAGGCGAACAGGTCGGCAATGTCCTCCAAAGTCAGGTCTTTGAGGATGCCTTCTGGCATGACGGAGATGGGCGAGGCGTTCATCTCGGCAATCTGGTCGCGGGCAATCTCCAGCCGCTTGGCGTCGGGCAGCAACAGTACCACCTTGCCGGCCTCTTGGTTGGGCAAAGGCATGCCAACATGGACCTGGCCATCGACCGTCTCTACCAGCATCGAGCGGTACTGGTCGGAGATAACTTGCGACGGCTTAACGAGTGACTCGACAATCTCGCGACGCTGAAACCGCCGCCTGACCGACGACAGATCGGGACCGACTCCCTCCCCTTCCGCGGCGAACTTATGGCACTTCACGCAGTTGGCCTTGGTAAAGACCGCCTTGCCGCGGGTGATGTCTCCCGCTTGTCCGGCGGGGTCCACATCCAAGTACTCCACCAGTTGCGGCACCGTGAATTTGGTCTTGCTGATGTCGGCCTCGACCAGTGCCGCCGGGGGCTCGTCCGGGTATTTCTCGCTAAACCATGACTGAAAAGCGGCCAAGGCCGTGGCTACGTCGGCGCTGGCATCGACCGGGTGCCGCGTCCATTTCCTCAGCAGTTCCACGGCGGGTTGGCCCCCTTGGTCGCCCAGCTTCAACCCGGCCAAAATGGCCGCACGAATGGGGGCGGGTTTTTCGGGCTGCTGGTCGATATTGCGTAAGGCCGAAATGGCCAGTTGCAAGGTTGTACTATCGCCGAAATCGAGGCAGCGTACCAAATAGGGCCAATTCTCCGGCGTGGCCTGCGCGGCCAAGGCCCTAGCGAGTTGGTCGCGGCGGTCGGGCGATTCATCGAACAGCTTCCGCAAGGCATCTTGGGCGGTGCTGCTCTTGCTCTTGGCCAGGGCATCGATGGCGGCCGAGACGAGTTCCTCGCCACCCGTCACCCCGGGCTGCTTCTCCAGATCGGCCATGATGCCGCGGACGACGGTCTCAAAATCGTCCAGGGAATCGGGGTCGGTCTTGGTCAGCAACAACCGCGTGGCGAATGGCCGGCTGCTCCAATCGGCCAGCAGCTTCGCCCGTTCGGCCGGATCGTAGCGCTCCAGATGCATGCTCATGATGTTTTCCAGCCAGCGTTTGAAGCTGTGGCCCCCTTCCCAGGCTTGGGTCGTGTCGTACCAGACCAACATGCGTTGTTGCAGGTCGGCATCCCAGCTTTCTCCCAAGTAGGCCGTGGCATGCGAAAAGTGAATCTGTAGTTCGCGGTCCCCCGTGTGCTCCAATTCCGACACGATTTTTGCCGCCGCGCCGGGAACCTGCATGAACGACAGTATCCGGCTGAGTTCCATATTGACCGAGCGCGCAACCGGATCGGTCCCGCCGCTGGCCCCCATGGGAAATGCGTTCAACATCAGGTCGCCCACCTTGGCCAAGTTGGGTGACTGCACGCCCGAAATGATGGTCAGTTCCATCATCCTCAACAGGTCAAGCCGGTCTTCTGGCCGCGGACTCTTCCAGACTGCATCCCACAATGCCAGTTCGCGATCGAGGGCCGCTTCCAGCGATATCCCCTTGGGGCCGGTGCGATGCAAAGCCAGCAGCCCCGTCGTGGCGATGCGCAGGTCGGTCGAAGCCAACACGAGCTTGCGCCACTTTTCCACCGGCACGCGCTCTAGCGCCAACCGCGCAGCAAACCGCACGAAACGATCGTCGCTGCCCATCAGCTTGACCAACGCTTCGGGAGGGCCGGCAAGACCGCTCCGTACCAAAGCCTCACAAGCCCGCCGTTGCACGATCGGGCTGGGGTCGTCCAGCAACTTGCCCAGGGCAGGCAGAACCGTGGCATCGGCCCGGTCCCCGAGCAAGAAGGCCGCAAACCCGCGGACTTCCGCCGACTTAGCGGTGGTGACATCAATCAGCAATGCCGTGGGTGGCGTCGGACCGACTTGCGACATCAACGTCAACGCGCGAATCTGCACGTTTGGGTCGTCCGATCGCGCGGCTTTGGTCAGGCGGGCTTCCCACAGCGCGCGATGTGCGCTCTTGATCTTGCCGGCCAACTCGCGCGACCAGCGTGCCGAGGGTTGCGGCAGGGCCAAGGCGTCTTCAATCGTTTCCGCGGCGGGAACGGCATCCGTCGTCCCTTCACCCACGTAACTCAGGCGATAGACGCCCCCTTCCGTACCGCGTCCGCCCGTGCAAAAGATCAGCGAGCCATCGCGGTCAACCTCCACATCCGACACGTTCAGCGGGTTGCCGCTGACCAGGGTCTCGGCCTGGCCCTTGAAGGTCGAACCTTCCCGGCTTAACGGGACGGAGAGAATACGCCCCATCGACCAATCACAGACAATGAACGCGCCCCGATGCTTCGCCGGGAACTGCCGATGTTCGTAAAAGATCACGCCGGTGGGTGATCCCCGACCGACTTCCGCCGCGGGCGGAAGGCTGTCCAGGTAGTACGGCAGCCACTTACCCGCCCCGCTACGCCAGCCAAACTCGGCCCCCGGCGTACAGTGATAAACGCGGATCGGCCGATAAAACGGCATGCCGACTTCCCACTCCATGTCGCTGTCAAACGTGAATAGCTCGCCCAAGGCATTGAAGGCAATATCGTAGTGGTTGCGGAAACCGTTGGTGGTGAGAAACCATTGCTGGCCGTCGGGCGTAAACCGCCAGATCGTGCCGCCGGGAGCCGGAACCCCCACGGCGTGGCCGTTGGGGTCTTCCAGACGTGGCTGCAGCACATCCCCCTCGTAATAGGCGCGAATGGGGCTGCTGGGCTCGGGCGTCTGTTTGATCCAGGCATGGTTGCCCAAGTTGTGGTACAGCCAGCCATCGGGTCCCAGCACAACATCGTGGGGACCGTGCTCGGCAATACCCCCTTTGTATTCCGTCAAATGTTCAATTTCGTCGGCCTTGTCGTCGTTGTCGCGGTCGGGCAGACGGTACATGCCCGCCCCTTTGGGGCCTTCCCCCACGGCCAACATCGCGCTCCCCACCATGCACAAGCCTTGGCAATTCTTGATTTCGGGCGAAAACTCGGTGGCATCGTCAAACACGCCGTCGCCGTCCTTGTCGCTGAGGACCATGATCGGTCCCTTCTCGCGCGAGACGAACAGCCGCCCGCGGTTGCCCCAGGCCATGCAAACCAGCGAACCGGCCAGGTCAGGCTCGGCCACGCGCTGCAACTTAAATCCCTCGGGAACTTGAAACCGGTCCAGGTATGTTTCCGCCAGGCTGATCTCTTTCCAGGGGGACTCTTCGTGGGCACCCAAATCCTTGGCGGACGTCCAATCGGCATCATCAAAGCCGCTTTGCAGCCAGGCCTCTCCCTGCGGAGCGGTACGGGTGGCGCGCCAGGCCGGGCCGCTGTCGAAAGGGACCGCCCGGCCGCTTTGGCCGCGAACTTCGCCCAGCACCAGCAATCCGGCGCGCTCGCCGGCGTTCTCGGCTTCGATAGCAATGACATTTGGCCCACGATCAACGATGCCGTTGAGGATAAAGCGGGACGTTGCCGTTCCGCCACCCGTGCCAATCTTTTGGCCGTTGACCCACAGCGTAAACGTATCGTCGCAAGCAATGCGAATCGAACCGGTCGATGGCTCGTCAGCGCGCACTTCCCGCCGAAACCAAACCTTGCCCGCGGGAGCCGCCTCCGCCGGATTCCCCTCGTCGAACCAGATCCAATGGCCGGCGGCGGGTGCTTGCGCCAACGAGATTTCAATAGCGGCACTCGTCAAAAGTGTGGCCAATAAAGTTGTCAGCATTACAAAACGCATGTCACCATACCTCGGTTGCTAAACATTCCGGTCATGCCCAGTGTTGTCGGTACGACGCACCAGAGCCGGTGAAGGGTTACATCCCATTTTTGCCCTGTTTTCGTGGTTTATGATAACCCGGCGCGGCAGTCGTGCAACGGTCCCTCCTTTCGCGAGTTCCCCATACCTCAAACCTCCTGTCTCATACCTCCCGCCCAGCTTCTGCTAAGATTCTCTTCGGCTTCCTCTTCCCCACAACCCCGTTCGTCGATCAACCATCCATGCGTGGCATCGCTGCTGCTCCTAACTCGTTGGCTCCCAGGTTCGTCGACGTGCCGGAGCCGTCCTCCCCCACGGCGGGCCAAGTGCTTTGCCGGACGCTGGAACTGGGTGTTTGCGGAACCGATCGCGAGATCTTGCATTCCCAACAGCCATTGGCACCCGCCGGCGATAGCTTTTTGATCTTGGGCCACGAGTGCCTGGCCCGCGTGGAAGCCCTGGGACCGGAAGTAACCGATCTGGCCGTCGGCGATTTGGTCGTGCCGGTGGTGCGGCGGGCGTTCGCTGGCGCGGCGCATCGGGTCGATATGCTCGACTTTTGCCAGTTCACGGAACGGGGAATTGTCCACGAGCATGGCTTTTCCACGCCCTTCTGGCTCGATCAACCGCACTATTTGTTCCTGGTTCCGCCAAAATTGCGGGCACATGCCGTGCTGACAGAGCCCTTTGCCGTGGCCGAAAAAGGGGCCAATGAGGCCTTGCTGCTGCAACGGGCACGGCTGGGGGAAGATGCCTGGTCGGCCAACCCGCCGCGGGTGCTGGTAACCGGTTTGGGGCCGATTGGCTTTGCCGCCGCGGCGGTTTGTCGGTGCCGTGGATGGCCCGTCACCATATACGGCCGCGATGCGATAAACTCGTCGCGGGCGACGTTGGCCCAAGACCTGGGCGCAAACTACTTGCCAGCCACGGGGGACGAATTTGAACCGGCTGACGTGGAGCGGGATGGCTACGACCTGTGCCTGGAATGCACGGGCAGCGACGAAGTCATGGTTGCCGCTGCGCATGCCTTGGCGTCGCGCGCGGTGATGGTCTGGCTGGGTGCCTCGCGCGTGCCGCAGCCACTCTCGCTAAACGTGGCCCGCATGATGCGCGACGGCCTGCTCCGCAACCATCTGCATGTGGGCAGTGTGAACGCGGCCCCGCGCGACTTCCACGACGCTCTGGAACATTTGGGCCAGCTACATGCCGGGACTCCCCAACTTCTCGACCGCCTGATCACGGCCCGCGTGCCGCCCTCCGAAGCGTTATGGCATTACGAACACCGGCAGCCCCAGGGGATCAAGACGGTGGTGGACTTCACAAAATGAAAGACCACGAATCGAACGAATCTTACGAATGAAATTACCGGCTGGAACCTCGCCAGGCGGGAAAGAAGCAGGCGGCAAATCGAAAAACCGTTCCGACGGACTCCCATTCGTTCGATTCGGATTCAGTACGAAATAACTTCCCCTCTTGGCCCCCTCTCCCGGTACTCCGGGAGAGGGTTGGGGAGAGGGGGGATGTGGCGAAATGGCCGCCAACAACGAAACCCTCACCCCGGCCCTCTCCCAGAGGGAGAGGGAGGTTCCGATGGGGAAGTTATTTCGTACTTAATCCTTCGTTCGATTCGTGGTTCTCACCAGCGTTTCATCATCGCTCGCGGCGCGGTTATACTTCCGTGGTTTGCTACCCTGCTTTTCCCACACTTCAGCCATTCCACAACATCGGTCGAATCATGGACCTCGACGAACGCAAGATTGACGACGCCACATTGGCCTTGCTCTACTTGGGGCTGCACGACGAATGCCGCGCATGGAAGGGTTTTGACTGGGATTCCCTGCAACGATTGCACGAAAGGGGCTGCATTTCCAATCCTCGCGGCAAGACAAAATCGGTTGTGTTTAACGATGAGGGTTTGCGGCAGGCCGAGAAGCTGCTCGAGGAACGATTCCGCGAATAATCACCGGCATGCCGCCGCCAGCATTTCAGGGAGCCATCTGGCATGAAATTGGGACTAATCAATTCCGCGTGGGTCCAAGCCAACCAGCCCACCGTTTACGGGCTGCGCAAGACCAAGGAAATCGGCTTTGACACGGTCGATATTTTCGTCGATCCGCTGGAGATCGACATTCGCGAGCGGCGGTTGATTAAGGACGAATGCGACCGGTTGGACTTGCCGATCGTCTCGCTGGCTTGCGTGGCGGTGGGCTTGATCGACTTTAACCCCAGCGTTCGCCGCTTCCACATCGAGCGGGTGCGCAAATACCTGGACTTGGCCTACGAGTACCAGGCCAAGAACGTCTTGCTGGTGCTGGGCGAATACATTTGGAACCAAGAGGTCATTCCACCAGCCGAGCAGTGGCAAACCGGCGTAGAGGCGGTGCGCCAACTGGGCGAATATGCTTCCTCGCTGGGGGTCGAGATCGCCCTGGAACTAGAGCCGTTCAAGCTGTCACTGGTCAACAGCGTCGATACGATGGTCCGCTTTCTGGACGATGTCAGCCAGCCCGCCGTGAAGGCCAATATCGATATCTCGCACCTGGTGCTTTCGCAAGTGCAGCCGCGGGAGTTGCGCCGGCTCAAGGGAAGGGCCTGCCATGTCCATATCTCCGACTGCGACGGCAAGGTGCATGGAGATCTTCCCCCCGGCCGCGGTGTCGTCCCCTTTGCGCCGTACCTTCAAGAGATCAAGGATTTAGGAATCGACGGGGCGATTTCCATTGAACTGGAATACTCCCCCCAACCCGAGCGCATCGCCGAGTGGGTCGAGGAAGCCTATCGCGAGACCGACAAACGAATGCAAGCGATTGGTTTGCGCGGGTAGCGTTCAATCGCCAATGCAGTACAGATGCTCGTTTCCCCGGATGTACAGCCGGCCATCAGCGACGACGGGGCTGCTACGCAGGCCTTCCAGCGGGTTTTCGGCCAGTTCCTCGTACTCGCGGCCCGCCCGCAGTACTTTGGTGTTGCCGTTTTCCTGGATGATGTAGACCTGGTCCCCCACGGCCGCCAGGCTGGAAGTGACCGCTCCGCGGCCCTTGAACCGTAGTTTCTGTTCGTAAACTTCCTCGCCCGTTTCGGCATCCAGCACGGTCAGCACGCGGTTCTCCGAGACGGCGTAAATCAGGCCCTTGTGCAACAACGGCGAGGCGTAGTAGTTGTCCTGGTATAGCTTCTTTTCCCACACCGTTTGCGGCTCGCCTCCAGCAGCCAGGTCGGAAGGCAACCGCACGGCGCGGGCTTGACCTTGAATGAAGTACAGCGTGGAGCCATTGGCGATTGGCGAGCAAGCCCTGAGTTGTTCGACGACCCCCTTGGCCAAAATCTTGCCGTCAGACACACGAATGACATCGCCGCCGGCGGTAGCCACCAGGTCAGTATCGCCGGCGCGGCAAGGGACGGGCGAGCCGTAGTTGGCCTTCACTTCGGCACTCCACAGCGTTTCGCCCGATTGGGGATCGAGCGCCACCAGATCGTCCAGATGGATCAGCAAACGGCCGCTGGTTAGCAGTGGCGAGGCCGTATGCCCCCAATCCAACTTGGGCTTATCGAATAGGCGCACCCACTGCTGCTCGCCCGCCAGGTCGTAGCAAACCACCACGCCGGTGCCAAAGACCGCGAAAACGTGGCGGCCGTCGCTGACGGGTGTGGCGGTGCTGCATCCGGCTGAACGCTCGGGCGTGCGGTAACGATCAAGCGGCTTTAGCTCTTCTTCGAGTCCCTGGATCTTTTCGGCCAACTCCTGGCGGCTATCTTTGAGGGCCTGATCCTTGGGATTCTCTTGCAATTGCCGATCGAGGTCGCCAATTGCCTTGCGAAGTTCGTCCAAACGGCGGCGGATAACATTGCCGCTTTCCAAGTCCTTTTGTGCCTGTTGCCAGACCTCGGGCGAGACGAGTTTTTCGTAGGTGTGGTCCTGTTCCCAGATCTTGCTGCCGTCGTCGGCGGAAAGACAGGTCAAGCGGGCCGGTTCCGCGCAGATATAGACTCTATCTCCAACAATCACCGGCGAGGCATTGCTGCCGGCCGGCAACCTGGTCTTCCACAGGATATGCTCTTCCGCCGACCATTCGGCGGGGGGCAAAGATCCGGGGAAATTGCCCGATGTGTCGTGACGCCAGCCAATTGGCTTGGCCCCCAGCGCTGGGGAGCCAACGGCAAACGCCACCAGCATAAACGTCGCGAATCGTTGAGCCATTTTCGTGCCTCCTGGTCGGGAATTCGGCCTGTTCCACGGAGCGACCGCAGCGTGTATAACAGCATTGCCGGCTATTGTGGCGCATTTTGCCGCAAGCTGCCAAGAGCAGTCTGGTTTTCCAACAGCGCGTATTTTGGCGAATCCCCCTTCCCGCCGCGCGCCGATCTCCTATAATCACGTCCTTAACGACATTTTTCGACCTTTCGGTGCTACTATGCCCAAGCAGAAGACGCACAAGGCCACCAAGAAGCGTTTCCGGATGACCGCTACCGGCAAGCTCAAGCACCGTTCGGCCGGAACCAGCCACTTAATGGGGCGGATGTCCACGAAGCGGAAACGCAATCTCCGCGGCACCCGCGTGGTAAACCAGGTTGAGGTCAAGCGGCTGACGATGGCCCTGGCCGGCAACAGCTATTAGCGTGTGACTGGTAAACAGTTTGCAAGTAACAAGTTAGCGGGCAAATAACGTCGGCGGGCTCCCAAACTCGTCCCCTTTGCGGACGGGCCTTGATCGGCGGACATGCACTGAGGATTCTCAGCCATGCGTAGCATGAAGGGCGCGGCTCGCGCTCAAGCCAAGAAGCGGCTATTTCGTAAAGTTAAGGGGTACGTTGGTGGACGCCGCAAATTGCTGCGGACTGCCAAGGAAACGCTGGTCCGTGCCGGTGTTTATGCCTACCGCGATCGACGCAATCGTCGCCGCGAGTTCCGCTCTCTGTGGATCATCCGCCTGAACGCCGCCTGCCGCGAACGCGGTTTGCGATACAGCCAGTTCATCAACGGGCTGGCCCTGGCCGGAATCGAGTTGGATCGTAAGTCGCTCTCTGAAATGGCGATCCACGACCCAGCCGGTTTTGACGTCGTCTTCGCCCAGGTTAAGGCGAAGGTAGACGAAAAGGAACAGCAAGCCGCCAAGGCTTAGCGGTTGCCGTGTTTGGCGCGTGCTGTGGGAACTCTCTCCGACGGCGGTAATGCGCCGCGCAGGTGCCGCATGGTCGATCTGTCCGCCCCGTTGGCCGTTGCCGTGGAAGCTGCCCGCCAGGCAGGGGCGTTGTTGCGCGCTGATTTTCATCAGCCCGGCGGCGCTCGTGGTTCAGGCGGCCATGCCCCGGCTGATACGGAAGCCGAAACACTCATCCGCCAGCAGTTGCTCGCCGCGTATCCCTGGAACTATCGCGGAGAGGAACTGGGCTATACCGACAACGGCCATGCGGAAATGACCTGGCTGGTCGATCCCAACGATGGCACATCGGCCTATCTGAAGGGCTTTCGCGGCAGCGCGGTTAGCATCGCCGCATTGAGAAGCGGCGTGCCCGTGCTGGGCGTTGTTTTTGCCTTTGGCTTTCCGGACGATGATGGCGATATGATCGCCTGGGCGGAAGGTTGCCCCTTCACCAGGAACGGCCAAACTCAAACGGCGGGTCCGCCGCTGCCGTGGCCTAAGAATAACGACGGCAGCCCGGTGATTGTGTTTGTCTCGCAAGATGCCGACAAACGGGCCGAGGCCAACACGCTGTGTGTACAGCCCGCCCGGTATATTTCCATTCCCAGTATCGCCTATCGGCTGGCGCGGGTGGCCGCCGGTGACGGAGCGGCGGCGGTATCGCTGGCCGGGCCGGTGGGTTGGGACTACGCGGCGGGGCACGCGCTGTTGCGGGCTGCCGGCGGCAATCTTGTTGATGCGTCGGGCGTGGAAGTTACCTACTCGCACGATGGACAAAGCCACGTACCGTTTAGTTGCTTTGGCGGCTCGCCCCCGGCCGTGGCTGTACTCCGTACTCGCGAATGGGCAAATCTGTTAAACGCGGCAGCGGCGCGGCCCGCCAACAATCATTACGGCTTGTGTCGTCCCCAACGCGGCCGCGCCGTGGCCGATGCCGCCATGCTGTCTCGGGCGCAGGGCTGCTTGTTGGGGCAATTGGCGGGTGATGCCTTGGGGGGACTGACGGAGTTTCAAACCGTCAAGGAGATTCGACGTAGCTACCCCAACGGCGTCCGCGAACTGCGCGACGGCGGCACCTGGGGCAACTTGGCGGGACAGCCGACCGACGATAGCGAAATGGCCTTGATGCTGGCCCGTTCGATCGTCGCCCAGGGCCATTACGACCGGGCCGCGGCCCTCTCGGCTTACGTCCATTGGTGGCCGCGGGCGTGGGATCGCGGCAACACAATTACGCAAGCCGTTGGCGCAGCCAGCCGTGGCAAAGACGCCCACGAAAGCCTGCGGTTGGCGGAGGAATCGGCCAGCCGCACCAGCCAATCGAACGGGGGACTGATGCGGATCAGCCCTTTGGCAATTTTCGCATCGGGCCGGCTGGATCAGGCCATCGGCCTGGCCCGCGATGAATGCCGGCTAACGCACCCGCACCCTGTTTGCCAGGATGCCTGCGCGGCGTATGTCGCCGCCGTTTCGACAGCCATCGCCAACGGGGGAACTCCGCGGGAAATCCATGCCGCGGCGCTGCATGCGGCCCGCCAGAATGCCTTTCAGCCAGCCGTTGTGGCAGCCCTGGAGAACGCGGCTCACGCGCGGCCGGCGGACTACCACAGCCAAATGGGTTGGGTACTGATCGCCTTGCAAAACTCCTTCTTTCAACTGCTGAATGCCCCTAACCTGGAAGAAGGCGTGGCCGATACGGTCATACAGGGGGGCGATACCGACACCAACGCCGCCATTGCCGGGGCGCTCTTGGGGGCCGTGCATGGCCGCCCCGCGGTCCCCCATTGCTGGATACTGGCCTTGCTAAGCTGCCGCACGCTTCCTTCCACACCTACCCGACACCCCCAGCCGCCCGAGTATTGGCCCGTCGATGCACTGCAACTGGCCGAGGCCCTGCTATGCGCGGGCCGATCCGACCATTGAACGCCGTGTGGCCTTTTACCCGTTGCTTGACACGTTGCCAGACCGCGGGTACGGTCGAATGATGGAGTTGAAATTCGTCCCGGACGGTCGGTGATCCGACTGGCCTCAAGAGATAGATGGCATGCCTGACAATACGGTCTTAACACCCGGGTTCGATATCTCGGAGGGGGGTGAAAGTGGCTACCGGGCGCTCTACCCACTGACTGCGGTTAGTCTGGCGCTGGGGACCGTGTCGGGCATTGCCTTCGTCAGCTCGGCCCTGCTGGTCGTGCCCATCTTGGCACTGCTGACCGGCATATGGGGATGGCGTGCCGTCTCTCGCGCCCCCGATACTTGGACGGGCCAGCGGCTGGCCATTGCGGGCGTGGTGCTGGCCATGTTCTTCGGCGGGGCGGCCTTTGCACGTTACAGTTCGCGCCAGGCCCACCTCTTGGCCGCGGCCGATGCCACTGCCATGGAATGGTTTGGCTATTTAGCCCACAACGAGCTGCATAAGGCCAATCAACTAGAGATCAAGCCGTCGAAGCGGCTGCCCATCGACGAAAACCTCTGGACGGCCTACAAGGAAGACGACAAGCTCAACGCCCGATTGCGAGATGACGTCAAACTAGGCGGCGTGCGGGCCCTGCTGGTGCTAGGCGAACGAGCCCATGTGCGGCCTTGCGCGGTGGTCAGCCAGAATTGGCACGAGGGGACCGACACGATCAAACGAATGTTCCACGTCTCTTTCGAGCAAGACGGCAAACTCCGCTCGTTCTTTGTCGAGCTGCAATTGTCGAGAGTGATCGACCGCGACACTGGCATCGTCGGCTGGAAGGTCGGCCCGCTGCGGGCCCCCGTCTACCCGGAGGGGCTTGGTCCCAAGGCCGTCCGATAACCGGCTAACTCATTCCTTCCGCGCGGTCGATTCTACCTCGGGTAGCAGTTCCTCGCGATAGCGCGTGCGGCAATGCATGCTGCTCCCTTCGCCCTTGAAGTTGACGATTGGCTTGTCGAGGTCGAATTGCTGGCCCACGATGCGGCCCCGTTCGATATCAAACCGCACGTCCCCTTTGGTCTCTTGCTGGACAAGCTGAGCTTGAACCGAGGGCTCGTTGACCGGCGTGAGGATTTGCGTCTCCAGTTCGATCAGCGCAATTCCATGTTCGACCGCTTTCAAACGGTAGACCTGCCGGGCCCGGATGGGCCGGCGGGTGCCGTCCGGAGCGGTCACCTGGTAATCAAGCGGCTCCGTCCATTCCTCGCCAACTTTCACGGGATTTTCGGGCAGCGTCATGGTCATCTGGCCCTGATCGCGCGAGCTTTTGTGCTTGCTTTCGCGGCGGACAACCTTGCCGCGCGGGTCCATTGTCACCTCGGCCAGCGGAATTCCAACGGTCTTGGCGGTCTCTTCGAAGATGGGCAACGGCTTGTCATCCGTCAGGCTGTCGAAGGACAACTCCGCCTTGCCCGAATGCTTTTGCCGCATCTTGATGCTGGCGAAAGAGTGCTCGAAGGTCATGTTGCCCTCGGCATCAACCGCCGAAACTTTCCACACCTTGACCGACTCGGAGAACGACTCCGCCGTGGCCGAGACACCTTGTACCGTGCTGCGAATGTGAGAGCGGTGCTCGGTCTTCCAGCGAATTTCCTCGCCCGGCCGAAACTTGTAGCGCAACGTGTATGGCTGCGGTTCGGCCGCTGCCGATTCCGTCGCTGCCTTGTTCGCCGCGGCCCCTTCCGCGGGCTTCTCCACGGAAGCGGGCTTGGCCGGTGTGGGAGAGGCGGCTGCCGCCTTGGCCGGAGTCGGCTGTTTAGCGGGCGACTGGCCCCACAGCCATGTGGGAGAGGCCAACATCGTGCCCGCAAGTACCAACCCAGCAAACCAGATGCGATTCATGTATCTCGCGTCCTTTCGAGAAGATGAACTTTTAAGCGGCCGCCCAAGCGGCGCGGATTTTAATGAAATAACTGCCCGCCCCACCCGAGTTTGTTTCGCAATGTCCGATAATAGCTGTGGCCAGGCACTTCGATTAATTGACAGCGAGCAGCCGACCGTTGCAGGCAAATGCGGTCGCCGACGGCCAGCTCACACACCAGTTGGCCATCCACCACCAGCGAAGTGCCGGGGTGCGGCCGCTCGACCACCAGTTCGTACAGGCGGTCGGCCGAGTCGACGACCGGGCGGTTGGTCAGCGTGTGCGGGCTGATGGGCAAAATCACAAAAGCTTGCAAATCCTTTCGCAAGATGGGGCCGCCCGCCGACAGGCAGTGGGCTGTCGAGCCAACCGGCGTACTGACAATTAAACCGTCGCAACTATAGGTAGTCACCAATTCCGCGTCAACGTAAAGCTGCACTTCCAGCATGCGGAAAGAACCGCCTGCCAGCACTGCTGCCTCGTTCAGCCCCAGCAGCGTGGTCGGTGGCTGGCCGGGGCGATCGACGCGGCACTCAAACATCAAATGCTCGACAACCCGCGACTGGCCCGATCGAACCTGTTCCAGGGCCAGTTCCAATTCCTCCGAGGCGATCGACGCCAAAAACCCTAGCCGCCCCAGGTTGACACCTAGAATTGGCCGTTGCGCGTCTCCCATGTGGCGAGCCGCGCGCAACAAAGAGCCATCTCCCCCCAGCACAATCACCATGTCGGGCTGAGAACTGGCCAGATCGTGCGAGAAGGTAAAATCCCAGTCCATCAGTTCCACATGCCGCTCAATCAGGGGGCGCAGCCGTTCGGCCCGCTCCACCAATTGGGGACGGTCGCCCATGCCGAGAACCACGGCTCGCGGACGTTTCAGATCTGGCAAAGGCTGGTCGATGGGAACTGCCTGGCAAAGTGCGATAAGTGAACATGCCTACCGTCGCCTGCCACGAATGCAGGCCGTAGCGTGGGCTTCAGCCCACGAACGGCCACCGCGTGGGCTGAAGCCCACGCTACGGTTGGTCATCCGGCGGTCGGATTTACTCATCGTCGTTCATACCGCCGCCGATTTCAACTCACGCGGCGTTTGCCAGCGATAGAGAAGGCGTCGGTGTGGCTGGCCAGTTCGCGGCAAGCCTGGGCGATGCCATCGGTATCCAGGCCCAAGTCGGCTAGCAACTCGTTCCGCTCGCCATGCTCGATATACCGATCGGGAATCCCCAAACGGCGGACATGCCCCGTCGAAAGCCGGGCATCGTTGGCTGCCTCCAGCACGGCGCTGCCAAACCCGCCTTGCAGGCAGCCTTCTTCCACCGTCAGTACGAAAGGGCTCTGCTCCACGGCACGCAGCAGCGTCTCGGTATCAAGCGGCTTGGCAAAGCGGGCATTGATAACGCCCACATCTAGCCCTTCTTGCCGCAACTGGGTAGCCGCCTTATGGCAGCTTGCCAAGAGAGAACCGCAACAGACAATCATGCCGTCCCTGCCCCACTCCAAGACTTCCGCCTTGCCTAGTTCAATCGGTGCCGCGTCGCGGGCGATCTGCTCCACATTGGCCTTGGGGTAGCGCATGGAACAAGGTCCGTTGAATTGCAGCGAGAATTGCAGCATCGGCTGCACGTCGCTTTCATCCCCCGGTGCCATCACGACCATGTTGGGAAAGACCCGCATGTAGGCCAGATCGAACATGCCGTGGTGCGTGGGGCCATCGGGACCGGTCAGCCCAGCACGATCGAGCAAGAACGTGACCGGCAGATTTTGCAGGGCCACTTCTTGGAAGATCTGGTCGTAGCTGCGCTGCAAGAAGGTGCTGTAAATGTCCACGATCGGACGCAGGCCGGCTTTAGCCTGCCCCGCCGCAAAGGCCACGGCGTGCGACTCGCAAATGCCGGTATCAAAGAAGCGGTCCGGAAAGGAATTCCGGACGCGCTCTAATTGGTTGCCTTGGCACATGGCCGCGGTCATCACCGTCACGCGAGGGTTGTCCTCCATGCACAGGGCGATGGAATCGCTGGCCGCCGCGGTATAAGCCCGCGACGAACTCTTCTTGATGGAGACAACGCACTCTTCCGCGCGCTCAAACGGGGCGGGCGTATGGAAGAAGACCGGGTCCTCGGCCGCTGGCTTAAAACCGTGCCCTTTTTCCGTCACCACATGCAGCAACACCGGGCCGGCCACATCTTTGACCAGGTTGAGATACTTGCGCAACTGGGCAATGTTGTGGCCATCGACCGGGCCAATGTAACGAAAGCCCAGTTCCTCGAACAACATGCCTCCGTGCAGGCCAGCCTTGACCGATTCCTTGACCTGCCACAGCATCTTTTCGACAGGGTCGCCCAGGATCGGCACTTTTTCCAGAATCTTGACGACTTCGGTCTTCAGGCCGGAATAGAACGATGTCATCCGCAAGCGGTCGAGATATTCGGCCATCCCTCCCACGCGAGGGCAAATCGACATCTTATTGTCGTTCAGCACGACCAGCAGTTTTTTCTTGAGGCCGCCAGCGTTGTTCATGGCCTCGTAGACAATACCCGAGGGAAACGCCCCATCGCCAATCACCGCCACGCTATGACGGTCTTCTTGGCCAGGGATAAGGTCATCGCCCGACTTTAGCCCCAAAGCCGTCGAGACGCTGCAACCGGCGTGGCCGGTCATGAACAGGTCGTAGTCGCTCTCGTTGGGGTTGGGGTACCCCATCAATCCGCCCTTGGTGCGGATGGTGCCAAATTCGTGGTAGCGGCCGGTAATCAGTTTGTGCGGATAGATTTGGTGGCCGGTGTCCCAAATCAGCCGGTCGCGGCTAAAGTCGAACGTGGTGTGCAGCGCCAGGCAAAGCTCCACCACGCCCAGGTTCGAGGCGAAGTGGGCCGTGCGAGTCGTTACCAAGTTGCACAGCGCCTCGCGCATTTCGCGCGCAAGTTGGTCTAACTGCGCGGCGGTTAAACCTTGCAGGTCGCGGGGCGAATCTATCCGAGAGAGCAGCTCATCCATTAGCGATCCCTTTCCAAAACGTACTGGGCCAGCGCTTCCAAACCCTCGGCGGCTGTACCCAACGGAGCGAGAGCCTGCTTGGCCTCGCGAATGAGTTGTTCGGCACGATGGCGGCTTTCCTCCACACCCAACAGCCCCGGAAAGGTCAACTTGCCGCGGCCGTTGTCTTTTCCCACGCGCTTGCCGACCGTCGCCTCGTCGCCATGCACGTCCAATAAATCATCCGATATCTGAAAAGCCAACCCTAATCGTTGACCGTATTCTTGCAACGCTTGCAACTGCTGGGGCGTGCCCCCCGCCGCCAAGGCACCCAGCCGCAGCGACACATTCAGCATAGCCCCAGTCTTGCGGGCATGTATCGATTCTAATTGCCGCAGGTCGCCGCCGCTCGTTTCCGCCTCTAAATCGGCGACTTGCCCTCCCACCAAAGCCGCGGCACCGGCCGCCTGGGCCAGCGCGGCACAGCACTTGGCCGCTAATTGGGGGGGGTGGATTTCTTGCGCGACCATCTCAAAAGCACGGGTCAACAAGGCATCGCCCGCCAAAATCGCCAGGCCTTCGCCAAAGATCTTATGGTTGGTTGGCCGGCCGCGACGCAGATCGTCGTCATCCATGGCGGGCAGATCGTCGTGAATCAAAGAGTAAGCATGGATCATTTCCACCGCACAAGCCGCGGGCAGCGCCTGTTGCAGTGTGCCGCCGCAGGCCTCCGCCGCCAGAACAACCAGAATGGGGCGCAGCCGCTTGCCGGGGGCCAGCAGGCTGTACTGCATGGCCTCTTGCAGCCGCGCGGGACAGCCGGTGGAAAACTCAGTAGCCTGCCGCAGGGCCGCGTCAATCTGGTCCTGCAACTGGCGTGTCCGCTGGGCGAACGATTCCGTCGTGGTCTGCAACTTCCACTCCGCCGTCGGTAGAGGGGGGGTCGAACCGGTCTCGCGCGGCACCTTCGCGCCGCCACCGGATCCGCCTGCCAACCGTGGGAGAGGCCCTAAAAGCATCCCTGCTGGCCTGCGTGGCGAACGGCGTTTGTCTTGCCGATGCCGGGGGTGTTCGTGCGAGTTGGCCGTAAGACCGTGATTCACACACGTTCTGGCGGCTCCTTGCCGACAGCCGCGAGCTTAATCCCATTCTAAAACAGCGCGGGTGGTTCGTCCACATCTGAGTTGAACGTTGGACCGTTTTCCGGCGCTTTTCCGGCGGATTTTTGAGGTGCCGAACGGCGTTTGCTCCGCGCCTGCGGCTTGTCCGTGACGCTGGTGGCTCGGTCGTCAAAGGCCTGCGCGACCGGATTTCCTTCGCGGTCTACCCCGCTTAACACTTCGATCTTTCGCTCGGCCTGTTCCAGCAAGGCGTGGCACTGCTTCAAGAGGCGAACGCCCTTCTCGTACCGGCCCAGCGAGTCGGCCAGTCCCAGATCGCCCTCCTCCAGGTCGTGAACGATCTGCTCCAAATCGCCCAAGGCATCTTCAAACCGCGGCGGCGTGGTCGGTTCAGAATCCATGGTTCCCAATCGATGGTTTGCTTGTGGTTCGCCAAATCATAACACGCCCGCCCGCCGGCACGCAAAGAGGCTGGCCGTGGAAGCCATCTCCCGAAGCCGACAATCCGCCCACGGAATTCTCGTTCGCAATGATGGCCGACCGGCGGTGCATCGCTGTCGCCAGGAGAAGAACCACGAATCAAACAAATCTAACGAATGAAAATCTCAATGGAAATCGTCCCTGCGGGATAACATGCGGGCGGCGACACGTGAGAAACGATTCGGCGAATGCCTATTCGTCAGATTCGTTTGATTCGTGGTTCTCGCAAACCCTGCCTCGATGCTGACGGTCCTCCACCATGCACCAATCCCGCGCCTTCTAGTGTCTTGCAACGAAGGCCGCCATTGTTACAGTACAAAATATAATACATTATTACTATTTACAATCACTTGTTTTTATGGTAATAAATACAGCCAGCGGTTCCGCGCGCCGACGTGGCTTTTGCACGTTCCATGAGCGCGGGCCCCAAAAACCGCCCTGGGTACTGCCAGTCGCCGCGTGCTCGAAAAGCATGGCCGTGGTGTCCGGCGCAATGGGCGAGTAACTTAATTACGGCTACCGTTGCCGGCTGGACGGATGACCTGGAGGTGGGGGCTTCCTCGCCTTGCAGGAGGCGATTTCATCGCCGATCCGTCCGGTACGTGCCGCGGGGCCTCTGCATATTTTAAAACGCGATTCAACCGCGTGCCGCTGCCGGTGCGCGCCGCCAAGATACGCCAGCCAGCACGCTCTTACCTCGACCACAACCCCATGATTGGTCGACGTAACGTGGTGCGAGAACCAATCCTCTCCAAGATCAATGGTGCGAGTAGCGGTCGCCCAACGTTCGATACACCCACGAAAACCCGCGGAACAATGAACATCGCTACCTGTTCCACACCGCGAAGTGGTGTAGGTAGCGTGGAACAGGAATTGGATATCCCACCCATCCGTACCGGATCAACCCGTGGCGGGAAACCTATTCCTCGGCCAATGCCGCCAGAGCATGAACGACACATAAACGATGGTACAAACGATCAGCCAGCCGATGGCCAGCCGGCGGTCGGGGATGACGGTTAGCTTAGACCAGTCGATCTTTTCGCCGCCGTCGATGGTAAGCAAGGTCAAGGCCATCGCGCACTCTGCGTAGAATAGGCTGACGCGGTAAGATTGCTTTTGCTATGAATCTAGGCACGTTTCTGTTCGAATTGCCAAGACACGGAAGAGGGATCGCGATGATGGAAATTGCCGAGCCGGAGGTTCGCGGATTCATGCGACACTTTGACACGCTGTCAGACCCGCGCTGCCAAGTGAATCGGGGCCGCTTGTTGATCGACTTGATCGTGATTTCCATCTGCGGCGTGCCAGCCGGCGATAGTGGGTTTGCTCGTCGCCCGCCCGCGGTTGAGAGCCTTCCGTACATCCGTCAAGGCCCGCTTTGTGGACTTAGGCCAAGCGAGCAACCCTGCTCACTGGTGGTCTGGGTTTCCGTGGTGGTGGAACGAGTGCGGAAGATTTCGTAACATATTTTTCAGCAATACGTTACGGCCTCAACCCAGCCTCCATGGCGACACGCTCAATTTATGGGAGTCCCTGGCCTTGCTGGTCGTGCTGTTTGCGAAAGCGCGGATAATCGGCCAAGTCAAGTTCGCCACAAATTACGCAAGCGGCTCCACCCTGGCTAAGGAGTGTTGTGCGAATGTACCAATCCTTGCTGTTGATGGCTCTTGGCGTGGCGGCTCAACCCGCAGCCTCGCTCGATTTGTATCCCAATTTCAACACGGTGGGAGTCAACGTCCATATTGCGGCAGCCGACCCAGAACAAGACGCGACAGCGACGGTACAATATGGCCCCGACGCGGAACATTTGGCCGAGGGCTTTCCTTTGTCTCGCGTGGATAATGCGACGGGTCGTCTGTCGGGCTGCCTGTTTTGGTGCCGGCCGGGCACGGAACACTTCGTCCGTGTCGCGCTGCACGACCCCACGACGCCGGCGCTAGACCGGATCGCGCTGCAAGGCAAGGTGATAACGCGGGCCGAACCAGCGTTCCCTTTGCCCGCGAGCACTCTTTACGTCAGTCCGACCGGCAAAGGATTCCGCTTTACCAAGGTGAAGCCAGGTGGCTTGTCGGATGCCATCGCCCGCGCGGGTGAAAGCGTGCGAATCGTTCTGCTGAAGGGACGTTATTTCGCGGGCGATCTCCAGGTGACGGCCAACGGTACCCGCGCGCAACCCTTGATTATCGAAGGTGAGGCTGGCGAGCAGGTGATCTTGGACGGGGCCGATCCTAATCCGCTAACGTGGCGCCGTACGGGTGTAAAAGGTCTTTTTGTTGGCGACATGGCAGCTTTAAACCCTAACCTCGTCGTGGCGGACGGGGCCCGTCTGTATCCGCATCAATCGATGGACGACCTGGTGGCGAACAAGATCGCCGTTGGCGTCGATCTGACGGGTGCTGTTCGCTTCAACGCCGACCTGGACGGATTCTACCGCAACCCTAGCGGCAACATTCTCTTGAACCGCGAGTGGCGTTCTCCCAAGCGATTGTACGTAAAGTTTCGCGACGACAGCGACCCGGCCCGCAAGAAGATGATCGTGACCAAGGAAAACAGAGGACTGACGATTGCGGGAAGATCGCACGTGCGCCTGAGGAACCTGGAGTTTCGCCATTATGGCCGTGCTCCTGGGGGCACGGCGCTGCTGCTCGCCGATTGCGAGGATGTCGTTGTTGACCATTGCACATTTGGAATCAATGACATCGGATTGATGCTCGCGGGAAATTGCCGTGAGGTCACAATCCAGGATTGCGAATTCTTTGACGCCATGGCCGGCTGGCACGCCTGGAAAGTCAAAGCCAGTTACGACGATTTCGCGCCCTACAGCAATATTTTTCCGTTCTACTCGCGCATGTTGGAACGAGGCGGGGT
Source organism: Pirellulales bacterium (assembly GCA_050247075.1). Lineage (GTDB taxonomy): Bacteria > Planctomycetota > Planctomycetia > Pirellulales > JBFWUW01 > JBFWUW01. The sequence goes on from JBFWUW010000017.1 coordinate 27,243, forward strand.
TCTGTACCAGCACGGCTTCCAAGGGCGTGGAATTGTCGTGCGGCGCTGCCAGTTTCACGATTTCGCCCAGGCTGGGCACTTGGGCCCGCCAAGCTGGAACGACGGGCATCTGGATAGTTACGAAATCGACTTCCACGACAATCGCGTGTGGAACTGCGCGGAGGACGGGTTCGAATTGGACGGCGACTCCCGCAATGTGCGCATCTGGGGAAACGAGTTTCATCATTGCAACGCCTCACTCTCCTTGGCCGTCGCGCAAGGAGGGCCGGTCTACGTGTTGTGCAACGTTTTTCATTCCATCGTGACGGATACGTTCACGATCAGGCCGGAAGACGGCCTAAAGACGCAGCCGGGACACCCGTTCAAGTTTCAAACGGGGGATACCGCCTCGCGGGTGGGAGACCTCTTCTTCATGCACAATACAATCGACGCGCCCGGAGGAGCGGTTGGGCTGGATCTCGTCGCGCCGGCACGTTGGAAGCGCTTCTTTGCTCGCAATAACCTGATCGTTAGCGATCAGTCGCACGCGCTCGTGGTTGAATCGTTCGATGCCTTTCCCACCGATTTGGACTACAACGGTTACTTCACGACTGGCGGAGGGAGTCTAGCGAAAATTGATACCAACACGCGTGATGACCTTCCCCCAATCGATGCCAAGACCATGGCTGAGATACGTGAGCTTGGCTGGGAGCAACACGGCCAATTCGCCGACCCCCAGTTCGTGGATCGCGCCGGCCACTCTTACGGCTTGCGAGCATCCAGCCCCGCGATTGACCGTGGCGAAATCCTGCCCGGGATTAATGGCAGCCGATTTAGCGGAAAAGCACCCGACCTTGGCGCTTTTGAATTCAAATAGGCCGCGGATCAACAAATGAACGCGGGCAGATTGGGAACAGCCATCCGTCCCGGTGAAACTACCATTCCCTGATCGTGACGCTCTTCCAAGATGCGCTGGTTGCGATCGTAGGCGGCAGGGTGGGACAAGCGGATTGTCACACCCTACGGATTCGGCGCGTTCGGCCACGCGCGAGAAGTGCGGACCTATCACCGTCCCGCCGGCGAAGTGGGAGTGTTGCGGCTACGTGCGGTTGCTTAGAAGTAGTACACGGCCGCCGCGACTTGTATGCCGGAGCCGACTGTTAGGAACAGGCCGATGTCGCCCGGTTGCACGCGGTTTTCCTCCTGGGCGCGGCGCAGGGCGTGCGGCAGCGACGAGGTGTAGAGGTCACCTTGGCCAGCGGTGGCGTCGATCATCTGGTCTTGGGCCACCCCCAACCGCTGGGCCAGCTTGCCGATGAAGTCAGGGGAGATCTGCGGCGGGAAGATATGCTTGATGTCCTCCAGCGCCAGTCCCTCGCGCTCCAACAGCCGCGGGACGGCGGCCACGACCGCTTCCAAGTAGTGGTCGTGCAGTGTTGGGTCTTGCTGAATCCCCAGGCAGAGGACGCCTTCGTGGTGGGCCGTATTCGTCATGACGTCCTTGACGTGGGCCGTGTCCGACGTGAACAGGAAGTTGCCGAAGCCTGGCCCCTCCTCGGTCGAGCGGCCCAGCACCACGGCGGAACCAACTTCGCGGATGCCAAGCTGCGGCAGCGCCTGGGGGCGGTCGCCGTTGTTTTCAATCTCCGAGGCTGTCACGACGACCGATTCCATCCGCCCAAAACGAATGGCTTGCAAGCCGGTGTAGCAAGCCTGCAAGAAGGCCGCCGAACCGTTGATCAGATCGAAGGCAAACGTCTTAAAGTCGCGCATCTTCTCGGCGTCCTGGTTCAGGCCCAGGTCGCCCGCCACGATGGTGGCCACCGCCGGTTCGCAGAGGAACTCCGACCGATACAGGCCGGTGTGCATTACCAGGCCGACATCGTGTTTGTCACGGTTGGCGGCGCGGGCAAAGGCATCTTCCGCCGCCGCGCGGGCCATCCCCACGGTGTCTGGCGCTTGGGGATCGACCGGTTGGCTGAGGCCGACGCCTTCAATGGCCACCCGCGGGCCGCCGCCAACGGTGCCCAGTTTGCGGACGCGCTGCTCCATGCAGCCGGTCTGTGGGGCGGCTTCCGGCCGGGGCACGCCGCGCAAGCGGTCGGGCAGATCGTCCAGCGTGTACAACGCGCCGCCAATGTTGATGCCCGACCCGCTCACGCCAAACATGATCTTGTCGCCCGACTTGATCTTGCCGTTGTGGATGTAGTCCCACAACGCCAAGAAGTAGCTAGTGGTGGCGGTGTTGGCCCGGTTGACCACGTTGCAGATCAGCTTGCTGGCCTGTTGCGCGTTGGTGCCGCCGTTCTGGGCCTCGTACAGACCGTTGGCCAGCGAGGTCTTCGAGGTTTGGTGCGGAATGAAGTGCGTGATGTCGTCGATCTTCCAATCGCTGCGGGCCACGACCTTCGACCAATGTGCCACGCCTTCCTTGGTGATGACCGAGGAGACTCCCAGCAGATCGGTAATCATGATGGCGGCGGTCTTGGAATCGTTCTGCTTGGCCACGCAGTAGCCGCTGTACTGGCCCAGCGTGAACAGGTCGAGCTCGTGGAAGCCGATGGTGCGGTCGTCGGTTCTTTCCAAGATCATCGCCGCGCCGGAATCGCCCAGTGTCAGGCAGGCCAGCTTGGGGTCCATGTGGCTGTCGATCTCGCGCTGGGCCACGTCGCTCAGGTGGGTGATGTATTCTCCGCTGACGACCATGCCGCGGCGGATCAGCCCCAGCTTGATGTACTGGTTGACCAGGTTCACGCCGGTGAACATGCCAGAGCAGGCGTTGTTAATGTCGAAGGCCATCGCCTGCGGCATGCCGAATTGCTCGCACAGCTTGATGGCCGTGCTGGGCTCGTAAGAGATATTGAAGTTTGGCCCGTCCATGCGGCAAATGTTGCAGCAGACGATCATCTCGATATCGCCCGGCTGGCAGGCCGAATGCTTGAAGCATTCCTCTATGGCCTTTTGCGCCAAGTAAATCGCCGACTCTCCCTTGGAGGTATCGACGACGTGGCGGTTCTTAATGCCGGTCAGCCGCTCCAACGGAAAAGTGATCTTCTTGGCGCAGCCCGCCAAGACTTCCTTGGTCGAAACGACCTTCTCTGGCAGATATACGCCCAGGCTTTCAATCTTGGAATTGCACAGTTGCGGCTGCGGCGGGGTTTCGGCCGCGGCGGCCAGCAGAGCGATGGTGGGGTTTTGGAAGAACAGCTCGGGGTTCATGAACAGGCCCAGCTCGTTGGCCCGGCTGACGATTTGAATGGCCTGGTTGGACGCGCCCCCCAGTTCAAAGAACTCGTCATCCACACCCACGCGCTCCAGGTGCAGCACATCGGCCCAGATCTTGGCGAGGACCCGCTCGGCCCGCGTCCGCGGAGCGACGTACGGTGTGCTGGCTTCGCGATTTCGCTCGGGGACGGGGAGTGCGCGGCGGTCGACCTTGCCATTCGCGGAGAGGGGCAAACTGTCTAGCTGTACGTAGGCCGCCGGTTGCATGTATTGCGGCAGTTTGGCCGCGGCCACGCTGCGCAGTTCGGCGATGTCGATGTCGATCGGCCCGTTGGGGACGACGTAAGCCACCAGCCGCTTTTCGTTCTCTTCGTCCTGGCGGGCCATGACGACGCACTCGCGGACGGCCGCATGCTGCTGCAAGACCGTCTCGATCTCGCCCAGTTCAATGCGGAACCCGCGGATTTTGACCTGATGGTCCAGGCGGCCCAGGTACTCAATCACGCCGTCGGCGGTCCAGCGGGCCAGGTCGCCCGTCTTGTAGAGCCGCGCGCCAGGCTGGCTGCTGAATGGATCGGCAATGAACTTTTCGGCGGTCAGCTCGGCCTTGTTCAGATAGCCGCGGGCCAGGTTGACGCCGCCAATGTGCAGTTCGCCCGGCACGCCGATGGGCGTGGGCTGCAAACGGTGGTCGAGAATATGGATTTGCGTGTTGGCGATCGGCCGGCCAATAGGGACGGTGCGCCGCTGGGTGTTGCGCTCGCAAGCCCAGTAGGTAACATCGACGGCCGCCTCGGTGGGACCGTACAGGTTGTGCAGTTCGACCGTGGCAAATGTCTGAAAAAACTCCTCTTGCAGTTCCAGCGGCAGGGCCTCGCCCGAGCAGATCACCCGCTTCAACGACGACAAGGAATGAATGCCGGGCTGAGACAGAAAAATCTGCAACATCGAAGGGACGAAGTGCAGCGTGGTGACGCGCTGTTCGGCGATCAGTTTGGCCAGATACTCTGGGTCGCGGTGGCCGCCAGGTTTGGCCACCACCAGCTTCGCGCCGGTCAGCAGCGGCCAGAAAAATTCCCACACCGACACATCAAAGCTGTACGGCGTCTTCTGCACCACGCAGTCCTCGCCACACAGTTGGTACTCATTCTGCATCCAGACCAGCCGGTTGCAAATGGCCCGATGCGTGTTCATGGCCCCCTTGGGCCGCCCGGTGGAGCCCGACGTGTAGATCACGTAGGCCAGGTCGCCCGGTTGGGCCAGCGGCGCGGGGTTGTCGCGGCTTTCGCCAGAAACGGCGGCACAGTCGGCATCCAGGATGATCCGCGCGGCATCGCACGGCGGCAGTTTATCGGTCAGATGCGCTTGCGTGAGAATCGCCGCCACATTGGCGTCTTCCAGCATGTAGGCCAGGCGTTCAGCCGGATAATCGGGGTCGAGCGGCAAATAGGCACCTCCCGCCTTGATGACCCCCAGCAGGCTGATGATCAGTTCTAGCGAACGCTCCATCGCCACGCCCACGATGCTATCCCGCCCTACGCTCTGATTGCGCAAGGCGTGCGCCAATTGGTTAGCCCTGGCGTTGAGTTCACGATAGGTCAGCGACTGATTATCGAAGGTCAACGCGATGGCGTCGGGCGTGCGCTCGACCTGCTGCTCGATCAGCGTATGCAGGCAGACCTCGCCCGGTTCGGGGCGGGCCGTGTTGTTCCAACCGGCCAGCAATTGCTGCTTTTCCTCCGCCGGCAACAGCGGCAGCAGCGACACCGCTTGTCGCGGGTTGGCCGCCGCGCCGGCCAGTAGCTCGCGCAGATGGCTGGCCATGCGGGCAATGGTGGCCTGGTCGAACAGATCGGTGTTGTATTGAAACGTACAGGAAAGAGCGCCACCCGCCTCGTAGACTTGCAGGGTGATATCGAACGCCGCGCCCCGTTGCTCGGTCAGCAATTCATCGACCTTCAACTCGGCGGGCTGGCTGGCGGAGGTGGGACTTTCCGTATTGGACGCGTGGGCCGCCGTACCGGCGCGCTGGGCTTTCTCCCAGGCAATCATCACCTGAAACAACGGTGCCCGGCTAGGGTCGCGGGCAGGCTTCATCCGCTCCACAACCAGCGGAAAGGGCATGTCTTGATGTTCGAGGGCACCCAGCACCGTGCCGCGAACTTGCTGCACCACCGCCTGAAACGTCGGGTCGCCGGCAAAGTTGGCCCGCAACACGACCGGGTTGGCAAAGTAGCCGACGACCGTTTCCCACTCGCTGCGCGTCCGGCCCGCCATGGGCGAGCCAACCAGCACATCGTCCTGGCCGGTGTAGCGGTGCAGCAAGGTTTGAAAGGCGGCGGTCAGCAGCACGTACAGCGTTACGCCTTCGGCCTTAGCCAGCGCCTTCAACTGGGCGGTCAGTTCCGCGCCCAACGGCTGCGTGTGATTGGCCCCGCGGTACGTTTGCACCGGCGGACGGGGCCGGTCGGTCGGCAGATCGAGCGTGGCCAGATCGCCGGCAAGCTGCTTTTGCCAGTAGCTCCACAGCCGCTCGCCGTCGGGGCCGGCCAGGAATTCTTGCTGCCACTTGACGAAGTCGGTGTACTTACGGCCGACCGGAGGCAACGGCGCGGCGCTGCCGGCGCATTCGGCGGCATAGACCAGCCGCAGTTCCTCCATCACGATCGGCAGCGACCAGAAATCGACGGCAATGTGATGCACCACCAGCAACAACACATGTTCGTAGGGGGCACGGCTGAACAAAATCGTCCGCATGATCGGCCCGCGGGCCAGATCGAAGGGTCGGTCGGCCTCGGCCGCCAGGCGGCGCTCGAATTGCTCGGCCGTCCAGGACGAAGCATCGTGCTGTTCAAAGCCCAGGCCAATCCGCGTTTGCACCTGCTGCAGCGGTTCGCCCTCCGGGGCGGAATAGGTCGTGCGCAAGATGGTGTGCCGTTCCATCACGCGGCGCAAGGCCCGCTCGAAGGCCTCGACATTGATCGCCGTGCGAATGGTGGCCGACGAGGAAAAATTATAGGCCGCGCTTTGCGGAGCGAGTTGATTGGTGAGCCACATCGCCCGCTGGCCGTGCGACAGCGGCTGCGGCGAAAGGGCCTCGGCGGCCTTTTTGCGAAGCAACTCTTCCAGCAGCTTGCGCTTATCGGCGGCGGGCAGGTTGGCGACTTGACGGACTTTATCGCTGACGACATCCATTTCGACATGCTCCCTGGGGATCAACCCGGAGTCTCGTTCGAGGCCATCTCCCTCATGGAGACATCGCCTGGGGCGGCTCGAACGACCAAAAAATCGACGCCTGACGGAACGCTGGCACCCCGCCGCGAACAGCAGAGGCACGCGCCCTGTCAGCCGCCTAGTATGACAAGATTGCCGCAACGGGCCAACCGCAGTTGGTAGCAGTGGGGCGATGCTAGCATGTCACTGCTGGCATCGTGGTGAGAAGCCGCCGAGTATTGTCACGCTCGCGCGGCTAAGGCCGTGGCATGGCCTATCGCAGATGAAAGGCTGAACTTCGCGTGGGCTAAAGCCCACACCATGGAAGAGCGCGGCACGGCAACGGCTTTACTCGGCGATCATCTGGTCTAGTAACGCCGCGACTTCCTCGTCGGACATGGCGTCCAGGCCTTGCAGCAACTCTTGCGGGTCGTGGCTGGTTTGGGCGGCGGCGGCCGTTTCGCTGGTTAATAGTCGCAGCACGACGGGCGCTAGCTCGTGGATTGTCGGGCCTTCCAGGAAGGAGGCCAGGTTGAATTGAATCCCCAGGTCCATCTCCAGGCGGTTCTTGACCTCGACCGCCATTAATGAGTCGAAACCCAAGGTGTTGATCGGTTGGTGGATGTCCAACTCTTCGGGCTGCAACTCCAGCGCCCGGGCAACTTGCTTGCGCAGATAATCCTCCATCCGTTGCGGACGGTCTTCCGCCCGCAGCAGCAGCAGTTCGTCGCGCACCGGGCGGCGCTGATGGGCCTGTACCGCCGAACCGCTGGCGGCATCGGCCGGAAGCAGGTTGGCCAGCAGCGGCAGCGCCCGGCGTCCGCCGGTAAAGATTTGCGCCCAGCGACGCCAGTCGATCGGCAGCACGCCGACTTGCGCGGCGGCTGGCCCGTGCAGCAAATGTTCTAGCGCGGCCAGCCCCGACGCGCCGTCGAGCGGCGTAATGCCCATTGCTTGCCAGCGTTCGGCCTCGCGCTGGCGGCCGGCGGCCATGCCAGCGGTCCACGGTCCCCATTGCACGCTGTTGGCGGGCAGTCCCAAGGCCCGCCGATGTTGGGCCAAGGCATCTTGAAAGGCATTGGCGGCCGCGTAGTTGCCCTGGCCGGGCGAACCTAGCAGCGACGCCACGCTGGAGAACAACACGAAGAAATCGAGCGGCTTGTCGCGCGACGCTTCGTGCAGATTCCACGCGCCGGCCACCTTGGGCGCAAACACTTTTTGAAAGCGGTCCCAAGTCTGCTGGATCAGCACGCCGTCATCTAGCACGCCGGCGGCATGGATAATGCCGGCCAGTTTGGGCAGCCCGTTGTCGATTGAATAGTCCACCAGCCGCCGGGCGTCGGCGGCGGTCGCCACGTCGGCCTGTACGCAAACCACCAGCGCGCCGATCTGTTCAATCTCGCGAATGGCCGCCTGGGCCGCCGCCGAGGGTGCCGACCGGCCCGACAGAATGACACAGCGGGCACCATGCTCAACAGCCCACCGCGCTACCAGCAACCCCAGGGAGCCGAGTCCGCCGGTAATCAGGTACGAGACATCGGGTTGAAGCCGCAAGGATGGTTTTGGCGCTGGCTGCGCGGCTGCGCCGGCTACGGGATGGCTGACGATGACCTTGCCCATGTGTTTGGCCTGGGCCATGTGGCGGAAGGCCGACACGACATGGGCCATATCGAACGCGCGATCGCGAACGGGTTGCAAGGCGCCGGCTTGGAAATCGACCAGCAATTCGGCCAGCAACATGCCGACGAACTCGGGCCGTTCCGCCGCCAGGTGGTCCAACGCGATGGGCGTATAGGTCACGCCCGGCTTGAGCTCGGCCACGCGGGTGGCGTCCCAGACATCGGTCTTGCCAAGTTCCACGAACCGTCCGCCGGGGGCCAGTACAGACAGGCTCTTGGGAATGGTATCGCCAGCCAACGAATTAAGCACGATATCAACGCCGCGCCCGTCGGTGATCCGCATGATCTCGTCGGCGAAGGCGGTCGAGCGGGAGTCCATCACATGCTTGATCCCCAGCGAGCGCAGATAGTCGCGCTTGGCCGAGCTGCCGGCCGTGGCAAAGATTTCCGCGCCGGCCCGCTGTGCGACCTGAACCGCCGCCAGCCCCACACCGCCGGTGGCAGCATGGATCAGCACGCGCTCGCCCGGTTTCATTTCGGCCACGCGATTAAATCCGTAATGGACCGTTAAGAACGCAATCGGCACGCCGGCGGCTTGTTCAAAGCTCCAGCCGGCCGGCTTTTTGGCGGCCAACGAGGCATGTGTAATGACATGGCTGCCAAAGCTGCCGGGGGCGATCGCCAGGACTTCGTCGCCGACCGCCAGATGTGTGACTCCTTCGCCAATGGCCGTTACGCGGCCGGAGCATTCGCCCCCCAAGTGGCCAGGATCGCCGGGATACAGGTTCAGAACGTTCAGCACGTCGCGGAAGTTCAAGCCGGTGGCGCGGACCTCGATCTCGATCTGATTCTGGCCGGGCTGCTGCCGTTGCAGGCTGTTGACCGCCAGGTTGTCGATCACGCCTCGCTGCGGAATCTCTAGCCGGTACGGTTGGCCGGCGGGGATGATGCGCAAGTTGGGATCATCGGCGGCGGAAGCGCTACCAGACTTCTCGGCGGATGTCAGACGAGCCACCAGCCGCTTGCCATTCCGCCAGGCGATTTGATTCTCGCCATCGGGCGAAGCCAGTTCGGCCAGCAAGGGGGACCAATCCTGCGAACTTGGATCAAGGTCAACGCAGACCGTGCTTAGCTCCGGATGTTCCAACGCCATCACGCGCCCCAGGCCCCACAATGGCGACTGTGCAACATGGCACGCGGCTTGCGTAGCACCAGTGGACTGCGTGCCGCGAGTAACGAGCCAGAACTCGGGCCGGCCGACGGCTGAATTGCGCAGCACGGCTTGTAAGGCATGCAGCGCGGCGGCGGTGCCCAATGTTTGCGCGGCGCGGATCTGTTCGGAGGATGTGGCGTCGGCGGGCGGATCGAGCAGCGGCCACAAATGGACAACGCCGCGGCAGGCCTTGCCCTGCGAGGTGAAGGCCGCTTCCAGCAAACGCTTGAAGTCGTCCGGTTGGGCCGGGTTCACAACGTAATGGTCGGGCGTAACGCCAAATTCCGAGCCGGGCCGAACCAGCACGCACTCCTCGCCCCGTTCCGCGCACGCCGCCTGGATAGCCGCGGCGCAGCCGGCATCATCCGCCAGCACTAGCCAGTCGCCCGTTTTCTTGGCGGTCCTTTGGGACGCTGCCCGCGGACGTTCTTCCCACACAACCGTGTGCAGCCACTGTTCCAGGTTCGGTTGCTCTTCGCCCACCAACGATGACTGTTCCACCGCCAACAGCGAAACGCCTTCAACCTGCAAGACCACTCGGCCCGCGGCATCGCACAGGGTGACATCACCCGTCAGGCGGCCTTCGCCAATGGCTTGCCCATCCCGAATGCTGGCATGTCCCCACAGTTCGGCCGGTAGCGGCGTAAAGAGCCGTAAGCGTTCCACCCGCACCGGCACGAAGGTCCGCCGGTCGTCTGGCGTCTGGGCCAGCGTTACGCCTAACAACTGAAAACAGGCATCCAGCAAACCCGGGGGAACCGGCAAGGCAGGGTCGTGGGGCGAAGCCGCCGGACGGCGTAACTGCGCTACCACGGCATCTCCTTTCCGCCAGGCTCGCTCGAGCCATTGAAACACCGGCCCCAACGATATCTGTCGCGCGGCAAATTGCCGATACAAGACTTCGCCCGCGGTCTCCTCGGTCAAGCCGTGCCGCAGTTCATCGACGTTGATTGTGGGGGACAAGTCGGTCGCGCCGTTGGGGTGGAACCGCAGCTTGCCTTGGGCATGCAACGATTCGGCCCGGCTGTCATGCGCGACTTCGCCGTCCACCTCTTCGCCGCGCGTGACGGCTTGAAACGACGCGGTTTCCTGGTTCTTGAGCTTGAGGTTGTAACACAAGGTTCGCCGCGGGCTGGTCGTGGGAAAAGTCAACGCGCGAGCGATGCGGACACGTTCTAGTTCAATAGCCGCGCCGGGCCAGGCGCGCTCGGCGGCGGCCAATGCCAGCGATAGAAAGCCAGCACCCGGCAAGATCGTGCGGCCAAACACCTGATGTTCGCGAACGTAGTCGGTGGCCAGCGCGTCGAGATCAAAGTGGGCCGCCCGCGGTTGTTGTGTTTCAGGGGATTCTTCTACCGTGGCCGGTGACAATGCGGCATGTCCGTTCCGTTCCACCTTGTAATGAGCCGTTGCGGGCAAGGTCGGCGCGGCTTCAACGCGGGCCGCACTGGAAGCGGGCGACTTTTCCAACCAGTAACGCTCGCGTTGGAAGGGATACGTTGGCAGGCTGACTTTGCGGCGTGGATAGTCGCGATCGACGCCGCTCCAGTCAACATCGGCACCGGCGGCATACAACGCGGCCAAGGTGTCCAGCATTTGCTGCCAACAGCTTCGCCCCTTGCGCAGCGATGGCAGCCACAGCGATTGCACGTCGGGCTGGCAACGGCGGGCCATGCCCGACAGCGTGGGGCTGGGGCCGATCTCGACAAACAGCTCAATACCCGCGGCGTGCAGCGTGGCGATGCCGGCGGAAAACTGCACCGGCTCGCGGGCGTGCCGCCGCCAATACTCGGGCGCTGCCATGTCGGTCGTGTCGGCAAATTGGCCATTTCGATTTGATACCAGCGGAATTTTCAATTCGCGGTAGTTCAGCTTGCCCGCCGCTTCTTCCAGCCGGGGCAGAATAGGATCCAACAGGGGCGAATGAAACGCGTGCGAAACTACTAGCGGCTGTGTGGGAACTCCGGCAAAGGCGAACTCCTCCAGCAGGGCTTCGATCTCGTGCCCGGCACCCGAGATGACGACGCTGTCGGGACCGTTGACGGCGGCGATGGAAACTTGTCCGGCGTGGGCCTTGATCATCGTGGCCACGCGCTGCGGGTCGGCCATAACGGCGGCCATCCTCGCGCCGCCCGGCAGCGATTGCATCAAGCGGCCCCGTTCGGCAATCAGCGATAACCCATCCTCCAGGCTGAACAAGCCGGCCGCGCAGGCGGCGGCGTATTCGCCCACGCTATGCCCCATAACCGCCGCCGGCTCAACGCCCCACGACCGCCACAATTGGGCCAAGGCGTATTCCAAGGCAAACAGGGCCGGTTGGGCAAAGGCCGTCTCGTCGATCGGACTGCGGACGCCATCGGCGGGGTACAAGACTTCGATCAGTGACTGACACAGCAGCGGATGCAGAATCTCATCGCAAGCCAATAAAGTCGCGCGGAAGGTGGGTTGTGTCTCGAACAGTTCCCGTCCCATGCCGACATACTGCGCCCCTTGCCCGGTGAACAAGAATGCCACCTTGGGCCGGCCGCGACCGCGAAGTTGGCCGTTCTTAATGCCAGGTGACGACTTGCCCTGGCGGTAGTCATGGAGCAGTCCGCGGAGTCCCGTGACCGATCCCGATACCAGGGCCACGCGGTGCGGTAATTGCGCCCGTCCGACATTTGCCGAATAGCAAATGTCGGCCAGAGCCGCGTCGCTCTGTTGCAAGTGACTCTCGTAGCGTTCGGCCAGCGCCGATAGCGCGGCGGGCGTCTTGGAAGAGAGCGTCAAGACGTGCAGCGGACGATCGACATAGTCGGGCGGCAACGGCACCGTCGGCGCTTCCTCCAACACGACATGGGCATTGGTGCCGCCAAATCCAAACGAACTGATGCCCGCCAAACGGCGGCGGTGGCCAGCCAGCCAGTCCTTGGCGGTCGCAATCTCGATCGGAATCTCATCCAACGAGATCAGCGGGTTGATCTTTTGGAAATGTAAATGGCCAGGAATTTTTTGATGGCGCAGCGACAGTACGACCTTGATCAACCCGGCGATGCCGGCGGCGGCCTCCAAGTGGCCGATGTTCGTCTTCACCGAACCGACCACCAGCCGTTGGCCAGGGCGGCGATCGGGACCAAACACCGCCCCCAAGGCCCGCGCTTCGATTGGATCGCCCAGCGCCGTGCCGGTGCCGTGCGCTTCGATATACTGCACGTCAGCCGGTGCCACGCCGCCATTGGACAACGCCTGGCGAATGACGGCCTCTTGGGCGTGCCCGTTGGGTGCCGTCAAGCCGTTGCTGCGGCCGTCGTGATTGACGGCTGATCCGCGGATAACCGCCAGTACACGGTCGCCAGCCTCCAGGGCATCGGAGAGCCGCTTGAGAACGACCACGCCGCAGCCTTCTCCCCGGACGTAGCCGTTGGCAGCGGCATCGAACGTCTTGCAGCGTCCGTCGGCGGCCATGGCCTGAACCTTGGAAAAGTAGATCATGGCCTCGGGCGAGAGCAGCATGTTCACGCCGCCGGCCAATGCCACGTTCGATTCGCGGCTGCGCAGGCTTTGCACCGCCAGGTGGACCGCCACCAGCGACGATGAACAAGCCGTATCGACCGCCATGTTGGGCCCTTGCAGCCCCAACGCATAAGAGAGCCGGCCCGACGCCACGCTGAACGCGCTGCCCGTGCCGGTGTAAGGATCGATGCGGGTGGGATCGGCCACGTTTTGCATGTGCTGCGCATAATCGCTGGCGCAAATGCCCAGGAAGACGCCCGTCTGGCTGCCATAGAGTTTGTCGGGGGCCTGTCCGGCATGCTCCAGGGCTTCCCAACTGACTTCCAGGAACATCCGCTGTTGCGGGTCCATGCTGACGGCTTCGCGCGGCGAAATGCCAAAGAACTTGGCGTCGAACTTGTCGACGTCGGGCACGAAACCGCCCCAGCGCGTCGACATTTTACCCGGCTTGCTGGAATCGGGATCGTACAAGCCATCCACGTCCCAGCGGTCGGCCGGAGTTTCCGCAACGGCATCGAGTCCGTCGTTGAGCAGCTTCCAGAATGTGTCTGGTCCGGTGACGCCGCCAGGCAGGCGACAGCCAACTCCGATCACGGCGATCGGCTCGGGCGTGGAACTAGCCGGTTGTTCGCTACGTGTCCGTATGGCGCGGACGCTTTCGATGGCTTGACGCAACTGGGCCGATTGCTCGGCGACCGAGGCGGCCATCGCCTCGCTGCGCTCGGCCAGTTGTTCCAAGATCGACAGATCGGTTTCCCAGGGCCTCGTCGAATTAGACCTGGCCTGGGCGGGTTCGCTCTTGAGTGCCGACGTTGCCGGTGGGGCATTCTTGGCAACAGGCTGGGGCGCTACCGCGTGGCCGTTGCGTGGGGCGTCAACCGTTGTGGGCAGTGCCGCGGCCGTCTTGGCCGGCGAAGGCGCGACGGTTGCCAGGTATTTCGAAAGAGATTCGATCGTGGGGTATTCGTAGAACAACGTGGGCGACAGCCGCCGGTGGAGGTAATCCTCCAACTCGCCCGACAACCCAATAGCATCCTTGGAGTCGAGGGCAAACTGCTCGAACGGCACGCTACGGTCGATCGTTTCCGGCGGCACGGCCAGTTGCTGGGCCAGCCGCGCGACCAGCCATTCTTGAATCTCGCCCGATAAGGGACCGGGCACTGCCGCGATGGGATTGCCGGCGACGGGTGCGGTGGCGGCAGCCGGTGCTGAGGGAGCCTTTTTGCTGGCGGCAGCCGATTCTGATGGAAGCGTCGCACTAGCAACGGCCGGTGCGGACTGCATTGCCAACGGCCCTTGCGACCAGATAGCCACGGTTTCTAGCGTGCCCGCCATCAGGCCGGCACGGCAGGCTGCGCGTTGAATCTTGCCACTGGAAGTGCGCGGCAGGCTGCCGGTTTTCAGCAGGGCCACGGCGTAAGTATCCAAATCGTGGTGTTTGGCCACGGCCGCGCGAACCTGCGCGGCGATCTCATCGACGTTGAGGCCGCGGCGTTGCGTCCGCTCGATTTCGTGGACAATCGCCAGCCGCTCTTCGCCCCCCACGTCGATTGCCACCGCCGCGCCCGACATTGGCCGCAAGGCCGTATGGCTGCGCTCGACGGTCTGTTCAATATCGTACGGGTAGTGGTTGCGTCCGCGAACGATGATCAATTCCTTGATCCGTCCGGTGATGTACAGTTCATTTTCCAGCAGCAGCCCGAGGTCGCCAGTTCGCAAAAAGGGGCCGTCGCCATCGTCGGCCAATCGCGCTCGAAAACTGCGCTCGGTCTCTTCCTTTCGCTGCCAGTAGCCTTGCGCCACACTCGGTCCACGCACCCAAACCTCGCCTTCGACACCGTCGGGGCAGCGGCTAAGCGTGGCGGGGTTGGCAATCACAACTTCTTGCTGCGGCATGGGCTGCCCGCAACTTATTTTGAGTGACATGTCCCCGGCACGCGAGGTTACATGGTCATCGGCGGCCAACCCGCCTGGAGCAAACTGGCGGACGAGCGGCTCGCGCTGGCCGGCATAACCCGACACGATCAACGTGGCTTCTCCCAGGCCGTAGCTGGGATAAAACGAGTCGAGCGTAAATCCGCAGGGGGCAAAGCACTCGGCGAATCGCTTGAGCGTGTCGTAACGAATTGGTTCGGCGCCGCAGACGGCAACCTTGAAGCAGCTCAAGTCGAGCGTCTTGAGATGCTCTGGCGTGCAGCGGGCGACGCACATCTCGTAGGCGAAATTTGGCCCCGTGCTGCCGTCGGCCCGATAGCGCGAGATGGCTTCCAACCAGCCCATCGGCCGCTGCAAGAAGGCCATCGGCGACATGAGAATGCCGTGGAACGATCCATAGATTGGTCCCAGGAATGCTCCGATCAGGCCCATGTCGTGATAGGGAGGAACCCAGCAGATCGAAGTCCCGTCGGGCCGATATCCCAGGCACTTGCCGATCAAGCTGGAGTTGTGCAGCAAGTTGCGGTGGCTAACCATGACCCCTTTGGGCGTGGAGGTCGAGCCGGACGTGTATTGCAGGAAGGCCAGCGAATGCTGGTCGATGCCGGGATCGTGCCATTGGGCGGCGGTCTCATCGGCAATCGTGTCGGTGGCCAACTGGGGCAGGCCTTGCATGGCCGCGACTTCGGCAAACCGCTTGGCCAGGTCGGGCAGCAGGGCCTCATCGGACAGCACCAGCTTGGGTTGCGCATCGCGAATGATGGCTTCTAACTGCGGCATGGGGCGCTGCGGCCTCGGCGGACACGCCGGAACCGCCACCACGCCCGCATACAGGCAGCCAAAGAACCCCGGCAGAAACGCCAGGCCGGGCGGGTAGAGCAACAGCGCGCGGTCTCCCGGCGAGACTTTCCGTTGTAACTCGGCGGCCACCGCGCGCGCTTTTCGATCGAGCTCGCCGTAGGTGAGCTGCGCCGCGGGGTCGCCCGCGGGATCCAAAAACGTGAAAGCCCGGCGGTCGGGCATTTCGGCCGCGCGCCGCTGCAAGAGATCGATCAGAGATGCGAACTCAGGATTCCATTCCGAGCGACTGATCATGGACGCTAAACCTGAAGCAAAGTGTTGCGAAGTCCGTTGGTCCGCCTGTGTGACGCAACGATCAAAACGCACGGCCGCCTGCCCGCCGCCGTACTACCGCGAATGCTTGACGCTTGGCCGCGAGAGAATTGCCCAGATGCTTGGGCGCGGCCCCTATCCTTGGGGAACGCCGCCTAAGCCTGACCGTTTCTCGCCTCCGTGCGCACTGGCCGATGTTATCGGGTTGCGGATTATTAGCCGGATGGCGTAAACCCGCAACACCGCTTTACCGCGATGGCTGCCAGCACCGCTGGCAGGCCGCACAGGTCCGCCTTGCGGCGAAAGGCCGCATGGGCTACAAGTTCGCCCCCCATTCACTCGGCCAGTTCAAACACTTCTGACAGGAGAAGCACGCATGTTCCGCCGCTGGCACTGCTGTCTGGCCGCCGCGCTGGTTTGCCTCTTGCTGAACTTGTCGCGGACGTTGCCCGCCGGATCACCCGATCCGACGACGGGCCTGACGCTGCGCGAGACGCTGGAAAAGGGCCTGAAAGCCCGCCGTCCGGTGGAGTTTCAGTACCTGGCCAAGATTTCGCGGATGGTCGATCGGAAGCAGCTTTCCGAAAACATGGTGCGGGCCACCTTTGGCTGGGCGCGCAAACGGCCGGGCCGCCCTTTGCAGCAGTTTCAATTCGCGCTGTACGAGATAGCCAAGGAACAAGGCGTCGAGGTTCCCAGGCAGTGATGGGGAACCAAACCCTTACGGCTTGGGCGGCTCTTCGGCGGTTGAGCCGTCGTCAATTTCGACGGGTGCCAATTTAGGGGCCGCGGGGACCGTTAAGGTCCCGGTGGAATCGCTGTCGGCTTCGGCGCTGGCTTCTTCTTCGGAAAGGTCGCCAGTGTCGTCCGATTCCGTTGATTCCTCGGACTCGCCATCTTCCGAGGATTCCTCGGTTCCTTCGTCGTCCATGGCTTCGTCGTCGGCATGGCCGTGGTCATCGTCCTCATCGACATGATCCTTGGCGTCATGGTCGGGCTTGCCGTCGCCATCGTGGTCGTGGTCGTCTCCATCATCGCCGTGATGATGGCCATGTTCATGGTCGCCATGTTCGTGGTCACCGTGTTCATGGTCACCGTGTTCATGGTCACCGTGTTCATGGTCACCGTGTTCATGGTCACCATGTTCGTGGCCGTGATCGTCGTGATCCTCGACCGGCTGTGCAGGTTTGGGATCCGCCGGAGCAGGGACGCATCCCCCCAACCACAGCAACACCCCCAGGCCCAGGACCGAGGCAAGGCACCGCTTAAGGCTCAACATACAACGACTCCTGGTTTGATAAGAAAGGGGCGATGATCGGCTGAATGAATAGTCTAATCCGTTCCAGCGATGATGGAATCGCCTTCCGCGAATCCGACGATGTGGGATTGCCCAAATTCTACGCCAACCGAAGGCCAATCCCAAGTAATTTCACGGATCGGGCCGATTCTCAAGACAACTCCACGGGGAAGACTTTTCTGCCGCGTTTGCGATACGGCAGCTTGCTGAAGTCGTGTGTTAAGATCGCCGCGGCATCGACGTTGTAGATGGAGCCGGCGATTTTTTCAAAGCCGGAGCGGAAGTGCGCCGAGGATTTTACGCAAATATAGCGCATCTTGGCGCAGTCGATCCCCAATGAGCGGGCGAACGCCGGATCTAGCGGTTGCTCGCGCTTGGTCACCACGACGATCGAAACACCCCCTTGCCGCAGCCAGGCGCTGGGGCCCATGTTGCCGGTCAGGCCGGCATACATCGGTCCATCGTAGGCAAATCCCCCCTCCGACACAGCGGCCACTTCCGCATCGACTTCCACCGGCGGGCCTTGAATACGATCGGAACGCCCGCCCAACGCCAGCTTTACCTTTCCGCCTACGCCCGCGGCCTGGGCCGCCAGGGCGGCTTCGTGGTCCACCAGATACAGCAATACGGCGTCTTGCAGCCCCATGTCGATGAATGTCCGCAAGACTTCGGTGGAGTCGCCCGGCGCTCCGCCGCCGGTGTTGTCGCCATGATCGGCCAGGATAATCGGGTACTTGCCTGCCGCTTCGCCCGCCGCCAGTGCTTCGCGAACTGTCATGGGAGGGTGCGTCCACCGCTGCCGATGTTCCCAAATCCAGTCGCCCAACTCGTCCGCGGCGGACTGGGCCAAGGATTGGTCGCCGTCGGCCACCGCAATCACCGAAGCGCCCACGTCGGGCACGTCCGCCCATTGAAAACCGGTGCTGACCGTTACCGACAACATCCCCGGCCGCTGTTCCAATTCATGCACGCGGTCGAGGACTTCTTTCATCGGCGGGTGGCCCGTGACCTGGCAGCGCGTGCCCCAAAACAGCGGCAGTTGCCGCAATGCCATCACCGGCTTGATCTCGCCGCGAATCGTCCGCACGATCAGGTCCGCCGCTTCACGGCCTCGCTCGGCCATATCGACGTGCGGGTACGTATCGAAGCCGACAATGGCGGTAGCCGCCGCCACGCGCCGCGGGGTGTGATTGCCGTGCAGATCGAACGTCACCACGATCGGGCGATTGCCGACGGCTTGCCGCACCGATTCGATCATGTCGCCATCGCCGTCGTCGATCCCCTCGACGACCATCGCGCCATGCAGATCGAGCAGTACGCCATCCAGCGGGCTTTCGGCATCGGCGGCGCGCAGCCTGTCGAGAAGTTCTCCTTTGAGCTGATCGTAGTCTTTTCGCGGGATGACCCCGCTGGGATAGGCAAACGTCCAGAGGAGCGGAACGGACTCAAAGCCATGCTTGGCGGCACCGTCCAAGAATCCGCCGGTGCAAATGTTGGCTCCGCGGAACCGCTCGATGATCTGCTGGCCGCGATACAGGCCAAAGCCGCGTTCAAAATCGGCCACGGTCGTCGGCGTCGGCACAAACGTGCTTGTCTCGTGCGACACGCCCCCCATTGCTATCCGCATGTTGAACTCCTGACGTACCGCCTACCGCCGGTAACTGCCATGCCGGGCCTGACGCAACCTTGCCGCGTCCAGACAGGCCCGATCAAGGCCGCATCTTACGATTGGCCGCGGCACGTTGCTAGCAGCGAGGGAAAATCGAGATTCAATGCGCGTCGCGGGTACAATGCCTGCTCGTATTCCCTGGCGGCCGTGCCGGCTCTGGCCCTCTCGGCCAGACATTTGAAGATGATGCATTGCCAGCGAGTTGAATGCGCACCGGCAATTATACGAGGTTTGGTGAGAACCACGAATCAAACGAATCTAACGAATAAGGATTTTACGGTACGAGTTCTTCTAGTCGCTGCCCGCCCCGTTTTCCTCAAGCGAATTTCCACTCAGGAGATTCATTCGTTAGATTTGATTGATTCGTGGTTCTTCTCTTGGCGGGGCAGTACGATCCCGCCGGTCTCGGTCGCGATGCGCAATCCAGCCTGAATATACGGCGTTTTTCGCGGTCTCGGCCCTCCAGGATGGAAGGCCGATTGTCGCCGTCGGAGACGGCTCCTACAGCCAAGTGCCGCCCACGACAACGAGGTGGCCCGCTATCGTTGCGTTACCTTCAAATGCCTGCCTCTCGGCCGGCTATCACTGGCCGGTATGGCCGTGGGGGGTAGAATAGGGTTCTACCAAACATCACCATGGCGGCGCACCGGCGGCCATTTTTGGCGGCCGGGCCGCTGCTCCCTTCCGATTGGAATTTCCTGATGCCCGATAACACCGCCCGGCCTGCCACGCTGCGTCAATTGCGTGACAGCGGCTGGGTCTCCAAGACCGTCAAACGCGAAATCTACGATAATTTTCTGGCCAAACTGGCGTCGCGCGAGGAATTGTTTCCCGGCATCATCGGCTATG
This sequence comes from Pirellulales bacterium, assembly GCA_050247075.1. GTDB lineage: Bacteria > Planctomycetota > Planctomycetia > Pirellulales > JBFWUW01 > JBFWUW01. The sequence continues at coordinate 46,847 of JBFWUW010000017.1, forward strand.
ACGACACGGTCATCCCGGAGATTAACCTGGCGCTGATTGCCGGCCACGACATGCTGTTTCTGGGAGAGAAGGGCCAGGCCAAAAGCCGCTTGATGCGGTCGCTGGTGCGGTTTCTCGACGAGGCCATACCATTCATCGACATCCCGGAAGCTCCGTTGCATGACGATCCCTACCGCCCGATTACCGGTGTCTGCCAGCGGTTCGTGGCGGAACATGGCGAGGACGATGTACCGATTGGCTGGTGGCGGCGCGAGGACCGCTATGCCGAGCGGTTGGCGCCCGGCACCAAGTTCGCCGACATCATCGGCGAGATCGACCCAGCCAAGCTAGCCGGCGGCGCCAGCATGTCGGCCGAGGAGGCGTTGCATTTTGGCTTGATCCCACGGATGCATCGAGGCATCTTTGCCATGAATGAACTGCCGGAGTTGGACGAACTGGTGCAGGTCGGCCTGTTTAATATCCTGGAAGAACGCGACGTGCAAATTCGCGGCTATCCGGTGAAGTTTGATATCGACGTGCTGATTTTGTTTTCGGCCAATCCGGCCACCTACAACCGCAGCGGCAAGGTCATTCCGCAGCTCAAGGACCGTATCGGCAGCGTGATCCATACCCATTACCCGCGCGAGCGCGACTTGGGCATTCAAATTACCGAGCAAGAAGCCGGTATTGAACTGGCCGGGCAGTTCCCGGTTTCGGTGCCGTACTTCATGCGGGAGATCATCGAGCAGATCACCGTGCAGGCCCGCCGCAGCAAGTACATCGACCAGGCGAGTGGCGTCAGCGCACGGTTCAGCACGGCCAACTACCGCACGATGGTGGCCAGTGCCCGGCATCGCTCAGCCATTCTGGGCGAAGCCCCGGCGGTGCCGCGGATTAGCGATCTAGGGCATCTCTATTCGTCCTCGCTGGGCAAGCTGGAACTAGACATGATGGGCAGCCATCAAATGTCGGAACGGCAAGTGCTGGATGCCGTCATTGCCGAGGCGATCAAGACGGTCTTCGACGAATATGTCGAAAAGCACGGCGTCGAGGAGATCGGCCAGATCTTTGCCCGCGGCGTCAAGATTGAGGTGGGCGACCTGCTCCCCTCCTCCGACTATGCGGAACGACTGTCGCGCGTTCCACCCGCCTGGGACAAGGCCTTCGAGGTCAACGCCGGGCAAGACCCCGCCATGCGGGCCTCGTGCGTGGAGTTCGTACTGGCCGGCCTGTACGCGCACGACCGCATTTCGCGAAGTCAAAAATACGGCAAGGTGGAGTACCAGGTTGAGTAGCCTGGTGTCTTGGCATCGCGGAATCTGGGAAGCGCATCAAGCTTGATGCCACGGGCCGAATGGCGATTTGCCGCCACGTCACAGGCGGCGCTATTTCTTGTTTGGCAACTCGCACAGCGGGTGGCTGTTGGCCGGTTCCGCCAGCAGCTCGGCCAGGGTTGTTTGCTGGAATGCGCTTTCCACCATTGCTAACGCATTATCCATGCGCTTGTGCAGTGGGCAGAGGCGGACCCCGTGGGTCTTTAAGCCGAGGGGGCATTGCCGAATGCGGCCGATCGGCTCGACCGCGTTGACCACATCGAGAATCGTCAACTCCGACGGCGATTCCACCAGCGAGACGCCGCCGCCTAGTCCGCGTTTGGACCGCACGATCTTGGCTCTGCATAGGCCTTGAATCACCTTCGACAGATACGCCTTGGGAACCTGGGTGGCGGCCGCGATTTGGTCGGTTGTGCGGGCAGCCGGCGATTGATCGGCGAGATGCACAACAGCCCGCAAGGCGTATTCCACGGTCTGCGAAAACATACGTTCTTCTCCATCGGCCCACAATTTGGACCTTGACATCCATAATAGCCGATTTTATGTTGACTGAAATTGGATATGTGCATCCGATTATGGATGCCGAGCCGCCGACCGTCAATCGGCTGGCGGCCGATCATCCATTCGCCTGTTGTTTCCCACCTTGAACCTGGACCGTCCTAAGGATTTGCCGTCATGAAGAGACTTTGGGTCGCTTTTGCCTTGGTGCTGCTCGTTTCGTTTGCCATTCTGGGTTGGATCGGCACGCGCATTGACCAGGAAGCCCCGCCCATCGTGAGCCGCGTCGCAACAGCCGACGGCAAGGTGGTCATCGACGTGGACGAAATCTCCGCGGGCCAAAACGTCTGGCAATCGTTGGGGGGCATGGAAGTTGGCTCGGTCTGGGGGCACGGCAGCTATGTCGCACCCGACTGGACCGCCGATTGGCTGCATCGCGAAGCGGTTTTCATCCTCGACCGCTGGGCCAAGGATGACTACGGCAAAGAATTCGACAGCCTGGACAACGAGCAGCAATCGCAATTGAGCGGCCGGCTGGCCACGCTGATCCGCACCAACACCTATGACCCGGCGACCAAAACGGTCGTGGTTGCCCCGATTCGCGCCGAGGCATTTGAATCGAACCTGGCGCACTATTCCGACGTCTTCACCAATGGCCAGACCGACTACGCCATTCCGGCTGGGGCCGTCACGGATGCAGACCGTTTGCGCCATTTGGCGGCATTCTTTTTTTGGACCTCCTGGGCTGCTTCCACTAACCGCCCCGGCGAAGCAATCAGCTATACCAACAACTGGCCCTATGAGCCTTTAGTCGCTAATCGCCCGACGGGAGAAACGGTGGTATGGACAGGGGTGAGCATCATCATGCTGCTGGCTGGCATCTCGGCAATGGCCTGGTGGTATGCGTCGCGCCGCAAGGCCGAGGAAGTCCGCATCGTGCCGGAACTAGACCCGCTGGGCAGTTGGCAAGCCACGCCTTCGCAGCGGGCCACCGTAAAGTACTTCTGGGTCGTTTCGGCCCTGATCCTGTTGCAAATGCTGTTGGGCGTGGTCACCGCGCACTATGGTGTCGAGGGAGACGCTTTCTACGGCATTCCGCTCTCGAAGTGGCTGCCCTACAGCGTCACCCGCACCTGGCATATTCAATTGGGGCTGTTTTGGATCGCCACGGCCTGGCTGGCGGCCGGGTTGTTCATTGGTCCGCTGGTAAGTGAGAAAGAACCCGCGGGGCAGCGGTTGGGCGTGAATGTCTTGTTTCTGGCCTTGTTACTCGTCGTAGCTGGTTCGCTGACGGGTGAATGGTTGAGCATTCAAAACCAGTTGACCGATAAAGTGTCGTTCTACTTGGGCCATCAGGGATACGAATACGTCGACCTGGGTCGGGCCTGGCAAATCGCGCTGTTCGTCGGGCTGTTGCTGTGGCTGTTTCTGATGGTGCGGGTGTTGCGGCCCGCCTTGCGAAAAGAGGGAGAGCAAAAACAACTCGTCGCCTTGCTCGCCGTCTCCACGGGTGCCATTGCCCTGTTCTATGGAGCAGGTTTGACGTGGGGGCAGCATACCCATCTATCCATGGTCGAATATTGGCGTTGGTGGGTTGTCCATTTGTGGGTCGAGGGGTTCTTTGAAGTCTTTGCCACTACGGTCATCGCATTCATCTTTATGCGATTGAACCTGATCCGGCCGGGCATTGCCGCGGCGGCGGCCCTGCTTTCAGCCACGATCTTTCTGTCGGGTGGCATTATTGGCACCTGCCACCATCTCTATTTTTCCGGAACGCCGCCCGTGGCTTTGGCCTGGGGATCGGTCTTTAGCGCCTTGGAAGTCGTGCCGTTGGTACTGGTGGGGTTTGACGCCATGGACGACCTGCGGCGGTCGAGAACATCTCCCTGGGTGCGGCGGTATAAATGGCCGATCTACTTTTTCGTTTCGGTCGCCTTCTGGAACATGGTGGGAGCGGGCCTGTTTGGCTTCATGATCAATCCCCCCATTGCCTTGTATTACATGCAAGGGCTGAACACGACACCGCTGCACGGCCACGCCGCGCTGTTTGGCGTGTATGGAATGCTGGGAATCGGCCTGATGCTGGTCTGTCTGCGCGTGTTGGTGCCCGGCGTCGAGTGGAAAGAGGGGCTGCTGAGGTTCTCGTTCTGGTCGCTCAACGGCGGCCTGATGGCCATGTGCGTGTTGAGCCTGTTGCCCGTGGGACTCATGCAGACTTGGGCATCGGTCGATCACGGCTACTGGTACGCCCGCAGCGGCGAGTTCATGCAAACGCCGCTGATGCAAAACCTGCGCTGGATGCGAGTGCCCGGCGACACGATATTCTTTCTGGGTGCCGTGGCGTTGGTGCTGTTTGTCGCCGGGCTCAAGACCGGTCACTCTTTCAAGAAGGAGGCCTAGATCACACGCAAACAGCGGAGGCCGTGCAAGAACAGGCCCACAATGCCCACCACGGCCAGGATGCTCTTGAATTGCTCGGCGGCGGTACGGCCGGCCAGTTCTTGCCAGGTCAGGAATTCCTCAAATTCCTCGGCCGGACTGCTGGCCTTGCCGGTAACAATGGCCGCGATGGGTGGGCTGTCGTAGTCGGTAACGGTGTCGCCGGAAGACTCCGCCAGCTCATCCGAGGGCAACTCGGCCGAAGGGGACGGACGGACGGGCCGGCGCTGTACCGACGGAAGGGTATTCTTGGGTGGGCGACCGTCGTAACGGGCGGAAGCCGCGACCAGCTCATCTTCGTACACCCCGGGTGTGTCGATATTGGACTGGACGACCGAGTCTTCAACAGGGGTCCAGCCATGTTCGCTGGCGATGGGCTGTTGCTCCAGGGGCGGCCGATGAATGGCTGCTGGTTCCGTGGCGGGCTGCTCAGCAGCCGGCTGCGGACTAGCCGCTGGAACCGCTGGCGCGGCCACGGCGATTTCGCCCTGCCAGACCGTGGAGGACCGGGACGGTTCTCCGGCTGCAACGGGTGGCAGCCGCTCCGGCGGCCTGGTCCGCCGGGCAGCTACCCATTGTCCACCGACGCCACTCCGTGGCGGCTCGAGTGCCGCCAGCATTGTGTCGCCCGGTTCCGATAGCTCGGGCCGCCCCTCGGCGAGCGCATCGAGAAACATCTTCACCCGGCCGCAGTGGCTGCCCGACGTTGTTCCCCGGGTGGCTCCGAACAACACGCCCGCCAGTTCGCCCCGCTCGTTCAGGATAGGCCCGCCCGAGTCTCCCTGCCGCGCTGCTACGGACAGCTCTACGATGTCGAACGGCAATCCACCCCCTGGTGACAAGAACTGCGTGCAGCGCCCGCTAGCCGCACGGTAGGGGCCGGGCCCGTAGCCGGCGATGGACAGCCGTTCTCCCCGCCGTGGCGCGGCATTCGCCAATTCCACCGGAGCCACATGCGGTTGGTCGACTTCAATCGCCGCCAGATCCCAATCGGAATCCATCTTCAACACCCGCCCCGCCTTGCGCACCCCATCCGCGAAGACCACGGTTACCTGGCCGTTACCATCGCGGACGACATGCCAATTGGTGAGGATGATGCCTTTTTCGGTACCTCGTTCGCCCGAGACCGCCACCAGTGAACCCGAACCCAATGAAAGCCCGTTCTTTTCCGTCGAGATAATACGGACGATTGCCGGATGGGGCCGTTCGGCCGGCCGCTGGGTTGGGGGTGACCGCTGTACTGGGGCCTGCCAGGCACGCCCCGCCGAGAGAGCGTCCATTTGGGCAGACGCCGTGGCGACGGAAAACAACGAAATCACGCACCAATAAGTGGCTTTCACGATACCGGTTTCCGCAAAAATGGATCGAAACTTCGACCATCCTTGGTGAAGGTATCGCAGCCCTGCAGAAGTGATCTTCGACCATGCCGGCGGCAGGCGGTTAGCCCGCCTTCGGCCGGCGGGCGCGGTTTGCCCAGCGAAAATGACCGGATTGTCCGGGACGACCGGCGTGACCGGCGGCAGCGGATTCGCCCGAATGGTCGTTGCGAACTTGTGCCGGTTAAGTAGGATGATGGCACACCAAACTTATTGATTCACGTCGAGGAGCAACCGATGAAGTCCCTCATGCGGCGTTCGATCAGCGGGGCCTGCGCCGTTCTCATGGCCGCTTTTTTCTGCTGGCCAGTCGTGAGCCTGGCCGAGGAACCGATCACCCTGGAGAATCTGCCGGCGCTTGAGCCCAACAAGGCCGACGAGGCACTGGCAGCCGAGTTCTCCGTGGCGGCCGCGGCACGGTTCTTGGACTCGTCCTCCCTGCATTGGCAGCAGGAAAAGAACTGCATGACCTGCCACACCAATTTTGCTTATCTGATGGCCCGGCCGGCCATTTCCGCCAACGTGCCGGCACACGCCGCCGTGCGGGAGTATACCGAGAACCTGGTGAATGAGCGCTGGGAAAGCAACGGCCCGCGTTGGGATGCGGAAGTTGTCATGGCCGCCGCCATGTTGGCCTGCAACGACGCGCTGACCACCGGCCAACTTCATCCCGCCAGCCGCAAAGCACTCGACCGCATCTGGACCGTACAGCGGGAAGACGGCGGCTTTGATTGGATCAAATGCGATTGGCCGCCAATGGAGTCGGACGATTTCTTTGGCGCGGCCATGGCCGCGATTGCCGCTGGCATTGCTCCCGACGAATACGCCAAGACGCCCGCTGCCGCCGCCGGCCTGGGCAAGCTCAAGGCGTACCTGGCCAATACGCCCGCGCCGCACCTGCACCACAAGGCGTTGCTAGTGTGGGCTTGCAAGTATCTGCCCGACCTTATTCCCGCGGCCGAACAGCAAGCCTGCGTCGGGGAACTACTCAAGTTGCAAAAGGAGGATGGCGGCTGGGGCCTGGCCACCTTGGGTGATTGGAAGCGTAAGGATGGCAGCCCGCAAGACACCGCCAGCAGCGACGGCTACGGCACCGGCCTTGTGGTTTATGTGTTGCGGCAGTCGGGCCTGCCCGCCACGGACGTGCGCGTGGCGCGCGGTGTGCAATGGCTCAAGTCGCATCAGCGGGCCAGCGGACGGTGGTTTACCCGTTCGTTGTTCCAAGATAACCACCATTACCTGTCGCACGCCGGTACGGCCTACGCGGTGATGGCACTGGGGTCCTGCGACGAATTCAAGCCGATTGCGGCGACTGACGTGGAAAACACCACGGCGGCCGTCAACCCGTAGCGCAGGCCCGCTCCTGGACGGAACGGAGTCCGCATCCATCACCGCCCGCCACCCACGGTCTTTCTAGGAACGCTTCATGGCCGAGCCGGGCAACAAGGTTCTGGCTAGGATGCTCGACCGGTTGTACGCCGGCTTGCTCAACGGGCCCAACATGAACTGCCGGCCCTACGCCAGCCGGCAACGTGTCGATTTTGCGCTGTTGGCCCGTCGCGCCGATCGGTCGGGCAGCGAACTGATCCGCGAGCTGCTAGGCCCAGGGCAAGCTGTTTCCGTGACACTGCCCTTGGACACCCCACGCAAGAAGCCGCCGCCTGGCATTCGCCGCCTGCCCTCTTCCGGCGAACCGCCCGACGTACCTGCGCCAACCGATGTAGGAAGCGATTCCATCGCCGATGCACCGCAAGGCACACCTCCTCCTGGGATTGACCCGGCAACCAACGATTCAGCCAGCAACCCCAACCTGGCCGCTTCTCCACCCGGCAATTCACCCGCTGCGCCGGCTCCTCTGGAAGCCGCCCCTGACAAGCCTTCGGCGGAGGAGGAATCATCTGGCTTGATTCAGAAGTTGCGCATCTTGATCGACGACGCCCGCACCTACGAACAAGATACCGGTGCGCATGTGCTGTACCTGGGCTTTCCGCTGTTGAGCATTCCGCCGGCCAAGGGGAGTGCGGCCGGCAAACGGGGAGCGGCTCGCCGCGTGTTGGCTCCCGTTGCCTTCTTGCCGCTCACGCTGACCTTGCGGGCAGGAACCAAGCCGACCGTGCAAATGGCCAGCAAGGGGGACGGCGTCGACCTGATCGTACCCAACGCGGCCTTGTTGGCCTGGGTCGAGCAGCAGACGGGGATCAAGTCGGAGGAGTTGTTTGAGGATGCTACTGGTGAGAATCCGTGGCGAGAGATAGCCAGCCTGGTGCGGCATCTGGCCAAGGCGTTGAAGATCGACGCACCGGCCGCGCTGGTCGATCCCTCGCCCCCGTCCGCCGACTCTTGGGAGCTCGACTCCACTCCCCGCGGCCAAGATATGTCTGCAGACGCGGCGATCATTCCGGCGGCCGTGCTGGGGCTGTTTCCCATGAACAACGAAGGGCTGCTCCGCGACATGCAGGCCATGGTGGCTGGCGAGTCGCTGGAAGGGCCGGTCGAAAGTTTCATCCAGGCCGGTGTCAGCCTGGAGCAGTCCGCCGAGGAAATCTCCTATGAGCACGACGCCTGGAGCGGTGAGAAACGCCGCCGTGTGTTTGCCGAAGAGCGCCTGGTAACCGTATCCGATCCTTGCCAATCGCGAGCCGTGCGGCTGGCGCGGACCTGCCGCGGACTGGTGATCCACGGGCCGCCCGGCACCGGCAAGAGCCAGACCATCACCAACATTATCGGCGACCATCTAGCCCGTGGCGAGCGCGTGCTGATGGTTTGCGACAAGCGCACGGCGCTGGATGTCGTGGCGAATCGGCTGGACCACTTGGGGCTGGGCAGCCTGTGTGCGGTCGTCCACGACCCGCAACGCGACCAGCGCGACCTGTACCGCGCCGTCCGCGAGCGGGTTGAAAACCTGGCGGAGACCAAAATCGGACGCAATCCCGACCGCAAACTGGAACGTCTCGATACCGAACTGGAAGAGATCCACGCCGAACTGACGCGCGCCTGGCAGCTCTTGCAACAGGCCGATGCGGATTCTGGCGCGTCGCTTCACGATTTGGTGGGCCAATGGTTGAATATCGAGCCGCCGCCCGATCTGGCTCTCGACCCCCATTTGCTAGCCGATGTGCGCTGGCCGCAGTTCGAACGGCACGAGCGCGCGATACAAGAGGCTTTGTCACGCGGCCGCAAGGTGGAGTACGCCCAAAATCCCTGGACCGCGGCGGCGGGCATCTCACTGGCCGACCTGTTGGCCCAACCTGCGGACGATGTGCGGCGCACGTTGCAAGCCTGCCTCACTGCCGCCAGACAGGCTGATGATACCTTGCAGGCCAACGTCCCCCGGTTCTCCGTGACACCGCCGCGCGGCGAGCAAGCCGCTGCCCGCGCTGAGTTGGCTCGCCGCTGGGAGACGCTGCTGGCCAAGGCCGACTGCCGCTCGTTGGAGCGTTGGTCGCGTCAGGACGCCACGTCGCTCCGTCGGGCACGCGATCAACTGCGCCAGGTGGAATCTTTCTGGGAGACTTTTCGCGGGGGACCGCTCGATGTGGAACTGGCAGCGGGATTGCGGGCGCAGCCCCCTTCGTTGGCCACGCTGTCGGAACAGTCGTCTCAACTGGGCCATTGGCAGCAGGCCGCCGCGACCTGGCACGGTTTCTTGCACTTTAGCACCAAGCGACAGGCCACGGCGGTCTTGCGGCCCTTGGGGCTGCCGACGACGCAGGAAGCGGCCACTCGCGCTCAGCGGTTCTTTCAAGCCGTCCGTGCCAGGCTGATACTGGGCAGCCTGTTGGCCGAACTTTCGGGAGACCCCCCGGCGGTTTCGCTCGCGTCGGATGATCAGATCGAGCGCGGCTACACCACGCTGGCCGACGTGCTCGATCTGTTGTTGGAGCTGCAAACCGACGACCGCCTGGCCAGCGCCCGTGATGCCGTGCTGGCCGCTTTTGCCGATCAGACGTCCGCGGCGGGCGTTGTCGCGGGTTTGCAACAATCCGCCGCGCGGGCTGGGGCGCTCGATGCCTTGGCCGACAGGCTGCTGGCATCCCACTTATTTGCCGCTGCCTCACTTCAAGCAATGCTGGCGGCAGGCGACCGAGGCGCGGCCCTGGTAACTACGTTGGAATCCCTGGCGGAAAAGCTCGATACGCTCGAAGGCGTATTGCGGGTGCGGCAGGCGGTTGAAGCACTGCCCAATGAATTGCGCCCGGCGGTGCAATCGTTGCTCGACCGTTCGTCCGACCCGCAAGCCGCTGCGGAAGCCTTGCATAAAGGTGCCCTATCGGCGGAGATTTCGGCCCGCATTCGGACTTCGCCCGAGCTGCAACTGCTGGATGACGAACGGATGCGGTCGCAGTTTGAACGCTACAACGCGCTCGACCGGGAAAAGAAAGAACTTGTCCGGGATTCCATCCTATATCGCTGGGTGAGCCGGCAGCAGCAGCGTCTGCTGGTGGCCACCGGTTCGCGGCTGAATGGCCTGGGGGCCGATTTGCGCCGCCGGCTGACGATGCGTGGCGAGCGCGCCTTGCGGCTGCGGCAAGTTATTTCCGTGGGGCAGTCGATTGAGGATGGCGACCCGCTGTTCGATTTGTGTCCCGTATGGCTGGCCAGCCCCGAGACGGTGGGGCAGGTCTTTCCGCGGCTGGCCATGTTTGACGTGGTGATCTTTGACGAGGCCTCGCAATGCAAATTGGAAGAGGCTCTGCCGGTACTCACTCGGGCCAGGCGGGTGGTGATCGCGGGCGATCCGCAGCAGCTTCCGCCTTCGCGGTTCTTTGAGTCGGCGGTGGCGGTCAGCGAGCAGGACGAGATCGCCACCGACCAGCAGCTTTTCGAGCAGCATCAAGGAGAGATTGAAGATTTACTGTGCGCGGCGCTGGGGCTGGATATTCAACAATGCTATCTCGACGTGCATTACCGTTCTCGCACGGCCGACCTGATTGAGTTCAGCAACCAGCAGTTTTACAGTTCGCGGTTGCAACCGATTCCGGGACACCCTTCGCATCGGTTGCGGTTCGCGCCGATCACGCTGTACCACGCGAACGGCATCTACGAGGACCGTAGCAACGCCGCCGAGGCCGAACGGGTGTGCGCGATTGTCCGCGACTTGCTACGTCGGGCCGAACCTCCTTCGATCGGCATCGCCTGCTTTAACCTGCAGCAACGCGATCTGATTGCCGAGAAGCTGGACGAACTGGCCGATTCAGACCGCGAGTTCGCGGCCAGGTTGGCTGAATCGCGCACGCGGCAAGGGGCTGGTTCATTCGAGGGGCTGTTCATCAAGAATCTGGAAAACGTGCAAGGGGACGAACGCGACCACATCATCATCAGCACCACCTACGGGCCCGACGCCAAAGGCAGTTTCTACCGCCGGTTTGGACCCCTAGGACGGGCCGGTGGCGGCCGCCGCTTGAACGTGCTGGTTACGCGGGCACGGGCCGAGGTCCACCTGGTTACCTCCATTCCGCCGGCGGTCTACCGCCATTTGCCGCCAGTGCCCCCAGGGCAAGCACCAGGTGGCGGCTGGCTGTTGTTTTCGTATCTGGCGTACGCGGAATACCTGGCCGAGATCTACGAGGCCGTTCATCAAACACCCGCGGAGGCGGATGATGGCGATGCACAAGATCAGCCGCAATCGGCCACGGCCCAGGTGTGGCCGAGCAAGTCGCCATCGCGATTCGCACAAGCGTTGGCCGCGGAGCTGGCCGAGCGGCACGGCGTAGGCTCGCAGGTCCATTGGGGAAACGACGGGTTTTGCGTCGATTTGGCGCTGGCCCATCCCGACCGGCCCGACGATGTCACGATTGGCATATTGTGCGATACCAGCCGCTTCCCGCAGGCCGAAGACCCGGTGGAGTGGGATGTCTTCCGCACGGCGATCTTGTCGGCCACCGGCTGGCAACTTCATCGCGTCTGGACCCCCCGCTTCTTCCGCGATCCCAGCGGCAACATCCAGGCGATTCTCCAATCGCACGAAGCATAGAGGGTTTGTAGGAGGCGATTCCATCGCCGAAATTTGTAGCAGTCGTCTCCGACGGCAACAATCCGAATTCCATGCCATGAACGATGCCGTATGGGGAATCTTACGCTTTGATCTGCACCAACAGCGGATCGCCGCGCAGCCCGGCCAGAAGATTGTCTACACTTAGCCGGGCCATGGCGGTGCGGGTTTCGTGGGTGGCACTTCCCAGGTGTGGCACGATGATGGCGTTGTCCAGGCTCAACAAGGCGTGGCCGCGCGGCAACGGTTCGGGATCGGTCACATCCAGCCCGGCCGCCGCGATCCGGCGCGACTTCAATGCTTCTGTCAGCGCCGCTGTTTCGACCACGCCGCCGCGGGCGATGTTGATCAACGTGGCCGTTGGTTTCATCAGTGACAATTCACGAGTACCAATCAGCCCGCGTGTCTCGGCCGTTAGCGGGCAAGTCAACATGACGTAGTCTGATTGCCTCAGTAAGTCGTCGAAGGAACGGTATTGCACGCCCAGTTCGGCTTCCCAATCGGGCCGCGGCCGACGGTTGTGGTACAGCACCGGCATATCGAAACCGCGGGCCCGCTTGGCAACTTGCCGCCCAATGCGCCCCAGGCCAACGATTCCCAAGGTCTGTCCGTGAACTTCCCGTCCCAACATGTAGCCGGGGTCATACGTCAAAAAGTCTGGTCCCTTGGCGTAGTGGTCGCCGGCGACAATCAGCCGGGCACTAGCCAACAGCAGCGCGAACCCCATGTCGGCCGTGGCTCCGTCCAGTACGCCTGGCGTATTGCCGACGGGTATGCCGCGGTCTGCCGCCGCCCGCAAGTCGATATGATCAACCCCCACGCCATAGTTGCTGATGACCTTCAGCCCTGGCAGGCGGTCCATCATCGGCCCATCGACGGGCAAGTGGCCATAGGTATAAATCGCGTCGATAGGGCCAGTGCCTCCCGTTTCGCCAACGGACCAAGGCAGCAATTCCACCTGGCCGGCCAGCATTTCCACAATCACCGGGTCGAGCGGGCCGTCGGCGACCACCCGGGGTAGGAACTGCCGCGATGGATCGGATGGGGGCGTCATGATATCCTCAATAGGCCGACGGGCGGCTACAACGGTTCTTGCTGGGTGATGCAATGAAATGCGCCCAATCCCCACGCCAGATCGACAGCATTCAACGGCACTATTTGCCGATCGGGGAAGAGCCTGGCGAGCGTGGCGGCCACTGGCTCGTCCGCCGGGTCGTCGTATTGCGGTACGATCACTTGCCGATTGGCGATGTAGAAATTGGCGTAGCTGCCGGGCAAACGCTGGCCATCGTGAAACATGGGCCGGGGCATCGGCAAGTCGATAATCTCCAGCGGCTGCCCGTCTTGATCGGTAAACGATTTCAACCGCCGGTAGTTGTCTTCCAACGGCTGGTGGTTCTCGTCGGCGGGGTCGGGCTCGCGCATGGTCACAATGGTCCGCGGGCCGACAAAACGGGCCAGTTCGTCGATATGGCCGTCGGTGTCGTCACCGGCAATTCCCTCGCCCAGCCAAAGGACTTTGCGAACCGCCAGATAGTCGGCCAGATAGCGCTCCACCTCTGCCCGCGACAGGCCGGGGTTGCGGTTCTCGTTGAGCAAGCATTGCTCGCTGGTCAGAAGAGTCCCCCGACCGTTGACATCAATGGCACCCCCTTCCAGCACAATACCCGCCGCAAACCGCCGCCGGCCTTGCCAGGCCGCGATTTGCAGCGGCACGCGATTGTCGGCATCGAACGGAGGATACTTGCCGCCCCAGGCGTTGTATTCCCAATCGACCAGCGCCGGCGGCAGGCCCGACCCCTTGGTTTGCTCTACCAGAAAGGTCGGCCCGTGGTCGCGGGCCCAGGCGTCGTTGGTGCGAATGTCGTGCAAGGTGACGCCGGGCACGTCCCCCACCAATTGCTTGGCCTGCTGCATGACGGCCTCGCCACCCGCCAAAATGTGGACTTCTTCGTGCCTGGCCAAGGTTTGCGCCAGATTGGCCCAAATGGCGGGCACAGGCTCGAACTTGCCGGGCCAGCTATCGCGGTTATGGGGCCAGGCCAGCCAGGTGGCGCGGTGCGGCTCCCACTCGGCCGGCATGCGATATCCAAGGTTGGCAGGTAAATCAGCGGGCATGGCGGTGGGGGCGTGAAATTCGTGGAGATAGCGAACGGATCGACCAGGCAAGTGCCGATTTTGGCGAGCCAGGCAATAGTTTGCAATCGAACGCCCCAGTCGTCAAACGAAGCGGGCTGGCTACAATTCCGCACGATGGAATCGTCTCTGAACGGAATGGCAAATAACAAGTGAGTGTCCCATGTTTCAGCCTGTTTTGGCGGTGCGATGGATAAGTTTGTTGGCCGGTTGCCTGTTGGTGTCGGCTGTTTCCATGCCGTTGATGGCCCAGGAACCAGCTTCCGCCAGCACCTGGCCGCAATGGCGCGGGCCGGCCCGCGATGGCGTTTCGCCAGGTGCCGACTGGCCAGCCAGCCTGAATGAACAACATCTGAAGCTGTTGTGGCGGGTTGAACTGAATGAGGGCTATCCAGGCCCGATCGTGGCCGAGGACCGGGTGTTTGTCGCCGAAACCAAGGACGAGAAGCAAGAGATTGTGCGGGCGCTCGACCGTCGCTCGGGGGCGGAGTTATGGCAGGCCAAATGGGATGGCTCGCTCAGCGTGCCGTTTTTTGCCAGTTCTAATGGCGACTGGATTCGGTCCACGCCGGCTTACGACGGTGAATCATTATATGTGGCGGGAATGCGCGATGTGTTAGTCTGCCTGAACGCCGCGACCGGCAAGGAGCGGTGGCGGGTTGATTTTGTTGAACGCTATCAGGCGGATCTTCCCGCCTTTGGATTTGTTTGTTCGCCGTTGGTGGATGGTGACTTCGTTTACGTTCAGGCGGGGTCCGGGTTGGTCAAGCTCAACAAGCATACCGGTGAATCGACCTGGAGGGTGCTCCACGACGAAGGGGGCATGATGGGAAGCGCCTTCTCTTCCCCTAACCTGGCCGTGGTGGCCGGGCGGAGGCAGTTGTTGGTGCAAACTCGCACCACGCTGGCGGGCGTTGATCCCGAGGATGGCAAAGTCCTGTGGTCGCGAGATATCGCGGCCTTTCGCGGAATGAACATCATCACGCCGGCGGCACAAGGCGACACCATCTTGACAAGTGCCTACGGCGGCAAGACGACGTTGATTCGAGTGAAGGAAGAAGGTTCTCAGTTGGTGCAGAGCACCGAATGGGAGGAAAAGTCGCAGGGATATATGTCTTCACCTGTCTTCATCGACGGCCATGCGTATTTGCACCTTCGCAACCAGCGGTTTGCTTGTTTTGATCTGGCCAGCGGCAAGAAGCAATGGTCTACCCGGCCTTACGGCCAGTATTGCAGCCTGGTTGCGCGTGGCGACAAAATACTGGCCCTAGATGAGCGGGGCGAGTTGCTGCTGATTCACGCCAACCCAGCGGAGTTTGAATTGCTGGACCAGCGTAAGATCAGCGAGCAGCCAGCCTGGGGCCACTTGGCCGTGGCAGGCGGCGAAGTTTTCGTGCGTGAACTGCAGGCGATCGCCGCTTATCGCTGGAAGCACGCCGAGTAGACGGAGCTTTCACCGCCGCAACAATCCGGCACTCGATTGAAAGTATTTCTTACGCCGTGTTTGAACCGTGGCGGCGGCTTCCGACTGTTGTTGCCGCAGGTCGGCCAGATTGGCCTGGCACAGCCGGCAACCGACCGTTTGCAGGTGAAACTCGATGTAGTCGCCAGCCGCAGGCGACAAGGCATCCAGCAAGTAGCTGCCAAGCTGCTCGCGGGGCGGACAGCTCAACCGATGCCGCCGCCAGATTTCTCCTAGCGTATGCCCGCCGCTGTCTCGGCGGGAGTTGATGGCCTTCAACCGCGACAACAAAGCCGGTTCGCGCCGCAAGGCTTCCTCCATGCGCATCATTTCCTCGACTGGCAGTGATTCGTCGAGGTAGGCTTCCAGTTCCGCCGCGGTAAAAGCCGGCATGTCAAACCTCGCTCAGTTCGGGAAAAGCTCCATCGGGCAGGCCCTGCTTACGCACGGCAGCCTTGAGTTTGGCCAAAAAGTCAAACTTGAAATTCGCCACGGCCTGCTCGCTGATCGACAACCGAGCAGCGACGTCCTTGTTGGCCCAACCGCGCACAAACAACAGCTCCAGGCACTGCATCTTTTGCCATTCGCCGCGCTCGCGCCAACGCTCGATTTGTTCGCCAATTGCCTGGGCCAGCGAGGCCTCTTCGATCCGCACGCGCTCGCCGCTGCGCAACAAGCTGCTGGGACCATGCCGCGGGCTGGCCGGGTCCCACTCGCTTTGGCTGCTGCCGGTGGGGACCAGTGGAACGGCCGGGCGGCGGCCCGTGCGACGAAGATGATCGGTCAGCTTATGGGCGGCGATGCTGAACAGGTAGCTCTCTAGCGGGCGGCTTTCGTCGTAGTTGGGCAGGCTGTTGAGGAAGCCGATAAAGGTCTCTTGAACCACGTCCTCGGCCGCGGCCCGATCGCGCAGCCGGCTCTCGACGAAGGCCAGCAACCGCCCCTCGAACCGGGCGATGAGTTCGTTCCACGAGGCCTCGTCGCCTCGGCGGATACGCTCGATTTGAAGCAGGTCGAATTGCGGCATGGTCGAAAATAGGCAAGAGGTGCCGAATTGCCCGCGGATGGGTGGCGCGTTAGGACGCCCGCAACCAATAAGCCAACGTGGTGACACCCACGCCAGCCAGCGCCGCGGCGGCGACCTTGAGCCGCCCGCTATAGTACCCGCGGGTTAGCGTGTCGAGTTTCAGATATCCGAACAGGCTGGCCAGAACCAGCAGTAGCGCGGCGGCCGCGCCTCCGGCTTGTTTGAGGCGCTGGGCAACCATGATGTCGGTAAAGCGGCTGTCGATCTCGCGCCGCGCGGCATCGTCAATCGCCAGCAAGGCGTGCAGATAGACCATGGCTTGCAGCGAGGGCGTTGGCGACTGGTACGGTTCGTACCAAGAATCCTTGACGAAGCGGTGCCGAATTTCGCCCGGCGAGAAAAGCATATGGCCGGCCGCGGCCGGCCCGCGATCCGCCTCGACGTATTGCGCGAAGGTCCGGGAAATTTTTTCGGAAAGCTCGCGTTGGGCCTTGGGGTCCGTCGCATGAAACGGGCCGACCGTGACGGCCAGGCGGTAGACGCCGTTTTGCAAACTGGCCGGCTGGCCAACCCATGCCGGGCGAGGTGCCGTGGCGGGTGCGATTTCCAGGGGAATGGCGTCAACAACCTCGGCGGTAGGCAGCACGCTTACGAGCGTTTCAGGAGCGGCAGAGCTGATCGACGGCGGTGGCGGCAAGTTCGCCGGCGGGAATTCCACTCCGTCGTGCCGTGGCATTTCCCAAGGCTTTTCATCGCCGGCAAACGACGCCCGCCAATCGTCGTCGATGCGTTGTCCATCAAAGCGGGCCGCGTTGTAGAACAGCACCAGGCCGACACCCGACAAGAACAACGCTCCGGCGGCTCCCACAACCAGACGGGCCAATCGCGGTCCGCCGCGCACGGCCAGCAAGACCACGAAGGCCGCCACGGCACCGACAATCAACAGCTTGCCCCAACTGGTCATGGTGACATGCGGCGGCGGGCCGTACTGTTCCGACGCGGCAAACAGGGTGCGGGCAGCCCGCGATGCGGGACAAGCGAATTGGCAGAAGATGTTCATTGCGAACTCGCGGTGGTTAGGTTGGCGAACGATCGAAAGCGCTTCCAACGCCGGTCGATTAGTCTTGCCCGTTTCAATCGGCGATGGAATCGCCTCCTACAATTTCAACCGGCGATCGAATCGCCTGTTACAACTTGACTGGCGTGCCAGCCGGCAGCGGACGGCGACGGGTTTCTACCCAGGGACTGGCCAATTGGGTGGCAATGGCGGTGGTTACGGCGACCATCACGCCCCACGGCTGCGGAAACGGCCAGACTTGTCCCAGCATCCAGGCCCAGCCGGCGCAAACGGCCACCGACCACAGGCTCAACCGAGTGGGGCGAACCGGGTCGGCCTGCCGCCACCAGCGCAATACAGGAAACAACAGCCCAAAATAAACCAAATAACCCTTGAGCAGCGGCACCCCTTCGGGACCAATCAACGTCAGCCGGTATCCGTCCATGACCGGCATGCCTGGTTGGGCCACCCAATTCAGCCGCACAAACAGCGACTGATGGACAAACCAGGCGAAAGCCCCCACGGCTAGCCCGATAAACAACATTGCGCAGCGGCGAATGAGCGTTTCGCCCGCGCGGCCCTCCCATAGCTTGGACGGAACGAGCACACCCCAACTGGCCGCCGAGCCGACCAACGCCAACCAGGCAAACCGCTCTGGTTGAATTTCGGTCCTGGACATCACCGCCATGACCACGGCCACGGCCGCGGCCACGCCAGACGAGACCAACAGCGAACCGAGCAATTCCGTTACCTTGTCGCGGCGGGACTTGAACGGCAATGGCGGGAGTTGAATGGCATGCCGCGCGGCACGGGCATGCCGCGGGGTTCCTTCCGCGGCTGGCGGAAAAAGATCTGGCAAGGGAGGCGGACTTGGCCGAGGCCGCGGTGCTGCCCGCACCGGCCGGGTCTGGAAACGCGCAGTCGAGCCCGATTGCGACATCAACAAGGCCCGCACCAGCCGATAGCCGCCGTAGGCAACCAGCCCGCAGATCACGGCGGGCACCGTCACGGCGAAAGTTCGGAACAACACAAACATGCCAGCGGCCAGCAGCAAGACCTTCATCGGCAGGCCGAAGCCAGCCCGGTTCCAGGCGTCCTTCAACTGACTGCCGGCTTCTTGCAAGGCGCGCCACAGCGGCTCCTCGACAGGGGCTGGCTGCGTCTCGGGCGATTGCCAGTCGGCCTGGCCATTTTTGTCGAAGGGAGAAGCCGCGTCGGCAATGGCGGCATCGGGCTGAGGCAGCGTCTGCACCACACGGGCCGAGGCAGCAGGCAAACCGGCCATGAACTCGGCCACGGTGCGATAGCGCAACGTAGGATCCTTGGCCAAGGCGCGGCCGACAACCGTGCGGTAGGGTTCCGCGAGACTGCCCAAATCGGGGGTGGCGGTGAGATGTTTCATTAGCACCTCGCCCACGCTTTCGCCCTCAAAGGGGACCTGCCCAGTAAGCATTTCAAACAGCATGATGCCCAGGGCGTAGATGTCGATTTCCTTGCCGTAGCGACCGTTGGAAATCTCTGGGGCCATATAGTGGACCGTGCCGACGCTTTCGGTCTGTCCACTACGGCGGCTGGCGGAAATGAACTTCGACAGCCCGTAATCGCCAATCTTCACCAGCCCCTCGTCCGAGAAAATATTCCCCGGCTTGAGGTCGCGGTGAACCACGCCCTTGTCGTGCAAGTATGCCACGCCCGCCGCAATGCCATGCAGCCAGGCCAGCACTTCCTGGTGCGGCATGCCGCCCGGATGACGGGCGATGACCCGCTCCAGGCATTCGCCCGAGACGTACTCCATGACGACCCAGTTTTCATCCTGGCCGCCTTGCCGCACGTCGTACAACGCTACCAGATGTGGGTGCTTGAGATTCAGGCAATGGCCCACGCCGCGCAATTCAACATCCAGATTGCGGCGAATGAGCTTGAGGGCCACATCCTTGCCACCGTCGCTGGTGGCAAAGTAGACCTCGCCAAATCCGCCGCTGCCAATGCCGCGTTTGATCGTATAGCCCTCCAACGGCCTGGCACCATTGGCATAGGCAAACCGCGGATTTGCGCGGGCCGCGCGGGGGGCATCGAGAGCGGGATTTTCTACATTCATCGGCGCGTCACTTTCTAATTCCAGCGTAGCGATGGCGTCCTGCATTTGTCCAGCAACCACACAGGAGAAATGGTGATTCGTTCGTCCGATTGGATTCTTGGCGCCCTTTCAGGCGTAGATGAGTCATTTCGTTGGTAGCGGTGTCAACTCTTCCTCCGCTCCTTCCACCAGGATCTCGGTCAGAAACCGCTGGGACATTTCCAAGGTGCGAACCCATTGGCCGGGCGAAAAACCGTGTCCTTCGCCGGTCAGGGTTTCCAGTTCGTTTTGCACGCCGGCCTCCTTAAGAGCGGCATGCAAGCCGGTTGCCTGGTTGTAGGGAACCAAGGCATCCGCGGTGCCATGAAAGGTCAACACAGGCGGATCGTGGGCATCAATGTGGGAGACCGGTGAGGCCGCGGCAAACTCCTTGGCCAGCTTGGTGCGGTCGCCCCCCATCAGATTCTCCAGCATTTTCTCGACAACGGGGGGCCAGTCCTGCTTGCCAAAGTCGGCTGGTCCAAAGTAATTGACGATGGCTTGCGCCTTGCACGATTCATCGGCGTGAGGGTCATCGGCCGGCGGATCACTGGGATCGTCCATTAATCCCGCCAACAACGCCAAATGCCCTCCCGCGCTGCCACCCACCACTCCTACCTGTTCCTTTATGATCTGGTATTTGTCGGCATTGGCCCGCAACCAGCGAATGGCGGATCGCACGTCTTCGATCTGCGCCGGATAACGGGCAGCGGGTGCCAAACGATACTGCACGCTGACAGCGATAAACCCATTCTGGGCGAAATACCGCGCAAAGCCGGCGAAAGCCTCTTTATTGCCAGACTGCCAGCCGCCGCCGTGGATGCAAACGACGAGGGGCAGCGGCTGTTTCATCTCTTGGGGCTGAAACAAATCAAGCTTCAACGGTTTGCCGTCCCGTTCGACATAGGTAATGTTCGGCGTTTCGATGAGCTTCACCGCCGACGCTTGCGCGGCTGCCGCCGCCGCGACAAGATTCTGGCGGGCACTGTGGGCTAGCCAAAATAGCCCCGCGCAGCCCAACACGGCTGTGCCCGCGACCAGCGCCAGCAGGCCGAACACGACCACGAGCACGACGCGCGCGTTCGATGGCGTTCTGGCCTCCTGTCCCATGACGGGTAGTTGCGGGGGCATGCTTTCGATTCCCAATAAACTCTGATTGGCTAATGCGAACTCTACAAACCGGACCTTCCCAATCACGAATGACCGCCTTGATCCGGCATTTATTCTATACCAATTCCAAACTAAACGACCTTTCGCCCACGACCACGCGCGAAGACCGACTGACAGGCCCCGCGCGGCCGACCGACTTGCCATCCACCTCCAGGGCGTCCTTGGCCCGGCAAAATAACTCTTGCCCCTGACGAAAGAGGACAATTTCATCCGGCCAGCCAGGGCAAATCACATGGCTTGTGGCATGCGGTCCCAATACCAGGGACTCCGCCATCAGCAACACCGCGTCGGCCGAGGGACGCGTGCGATGATGGCTGACAAAGTCCAGCCGGGCCGAGGCACTCAAGGGGTGGGGACGACGAAAGTTCAACCGTACCCCGTCGCCAAGTTCCAAGCGGCAGCCAGCGGTGAGCGTTTCTGGACCGGAAATCAACCGGCCATCGACCTGGGTACGCCGCCGCGGCACCAGCACATAGCCTTCGCCATCGCGCCGAATGACCGCGTGCTGACGGGACAAATCGCCTTGAATCGGCAGATCGACGCGAGTCTCGGTGACGGGCTGCCCGATCACGGCCTCGCGCGACTCGCAGACCAGATAGCCGCCCACGCCGTCGATCCACAATAAGAATCGCGGGGCAGCCGGCTCGGCCAGTTCTAGTCGATCGGTACGGTTCAAGGCGGGTCTCCTGATGCCAGTCAGCGGAGCCTTGTCCGCCTGAACCACCCTTTTGCCAATCGGGCGAACTCCTTCGGCATCGGGCCGGATGCCAATGGCGGACCAGGCTTGACGCCGGGCGGCTAAAGCCGTTTTACATGCCGGTGCCAGGTCTAACCATGTTGCCGCTACCCGCAATGTCGTTTTCCAGTCTTGGCTCGCAATGGCTGTATGTAGTTCCTCGGCCAGGGATTGGCATTGAACCGCCGCTTGGCGGCAGGCTTCGCGGTGATCGGCGAAGGCAGCCAGTTTGGGCCGCAACATGGCGGCATTGCCCCACGCCGTTGCAGCTTCGGCGAAATTGCCTTGCTGCGCCAGCTTTTGGCCCGCGATGGCCTGTTCCAAGGCTCGTTTGGCCTTTCGTACAGCAACGGTACAGCATGCCGGGCTAAGGGTATCGAGCCGGGCCAAAGCCGCCCGCGGTTCGTTGGCAATCAGTAAATCGTCGGCCTCTTGCAGTGTGCGTGCGATCAACGCCTGACGCAAGCCGGCAACGGTTTCACCCGCGGCCCCCAGCCGTTCCGCCGCGATTAGATCTCGCCAGCCGGCGCTGCTTTCGTCCCTCTCCAAGGATTGCTTGCCGCGCTTGAGCATGTCGCCCGCAATCCTGGCCTGCAAGCGCTGGCCTGGCAGAAACTCCGGCAGATTTCCCTGGCAAACCAGCCGCGCGGCGTCATCCAGCCGGCCCGATTTCAGAGCCTGCTCCGCCGCTCGCAGTTGGATTCGCCAGGTTTGAAACATCGTCGTGACGTTTGTTGACTTGTGATCGGACACCACTGCCGCACTGCATTTCTTCCGCGGGTGGATGGCGAGTACATGACCGATGATGGTGCGGTTGGCGAGCCAGCATCAGCGCGTGCCATCGGAGCCCAGCCGGGTGGCTGGGCTCCGAGGCTTGCGTCCCCTTACGCCTAGTTCTTGGTACCGGCTACATCGACCGGAATGCCAATTTCAAAGTACTGGGTGACTTCATCCACGATATGGTCCGGCGCAGCGGAGTCGAGCGGTATTTCGTCATGGAAGGCGTTCTCCGAATTGACCATCTTCTCGGCTACGTCCAGCCGCGTCCGCAGATCGCCAATCAGTTCCTTGGCGCGGCTCAGCCGGCTATCGTCGAAGTTGTATTCGGCGGTTGTCTGGGCGGCTTCCACCATTTTCATGCGGGCTTCCAGGTTTTCCACATCAACTTCCAGCTTGCGCTTGGCGGCCAGCATGCCTTCCAGTTTTTGGCGGGCGGCTTCCAGGCTGCGCTGGCGGGCCGTGTGAATTTCTTTCAAGCTGGCGACCGTCGCTTCGCAAGTCTTGAACCGCTCGAAGCGGTTGGCCAAATCGACCTTCACCTGCTCCGCCGTGTAGCAACGGCCGGCATAGCGAAACTCCTGCTTGGCCGAGGCGAGATCGTCACGCAGCCTCATCAGGCCGTCGCGGTCCTTGGCCAGCTTGCCTTCGCCATCGGCGATTTGACGGTCGAGCCGGGCGATCTCGACTTCTTCCTTGGCAATGACATGCATATTGGCCCGAATGTCTGGCACCAGGTCCTTGACCATTTTTCGTGCCCGCTCGATCTCGAACTCAATCGGCACGCTGCCGCGGACGGAACTCTTCACCCAACCGGCCGAGGTGCTGACATAGCTCCAGGCGTCCCGGCCAAAGAAGAATGTCGCCAAGGCGACTGCCACCGTGGCTCCGATGATCCCTTTTTTTAACATGACTCTCTCCTTATCGCGTAAAGACCAAAATGATTGGGTCACTCAGGGTGGCCTTCTCGTGCGGCAACAACGTCCGCCATATCCGTATTTCGCCGTCACCACCGGTATCTTGGTGAAAATGGTTCATTTTTCTCGGAAAAGGGACGAAGGCCCAAGGCCATGTCCGGTCGAAGTAGCGATAAAGCGTTTTAGAGTAGGTGGTTATGGGAAAGCGATCGGGTCGGTACCGGGAATTGGCAAGAAATGATTTCCCCGCTCGTAGGATTGCGATTCCACCGACTGTAGGAGGCGAGTCCATCGCCGTTGGATGGATTTTCCAACCTTGGGATCGGCGAGGGAATCGCCCCCTAAAAACCCGTGTTACGTGGATACAAACCCTTTCGTCGCGTATACTTGGTGATGGAATTACCCGTCCTGGACGGAGAAGACTTCGATGCGTTTTACCATCGCCTGGCTGCTCGTCATTCCCGCTCTGCTATCTCAGGCTGCGCGCGGCGATGTCTTTGAGTTGGTCAATAAGGGTGAGATCCGGGGCGAGCTGGTCAACAAGGACGAACGCCCCCGCCGCAAATACGTCATCCGCACCGAAGATGGCGGCGAGATTACGCTCGACCGCAAACAGGTTGCCCGCGTCGATCGCGAAAAGCCGGCTGAAGTTGAATACAACCGGCTAAAGACCGAAGAACCAGACACGGTGGCCGGCCATTGGAAGATGTCGGAATACTGCCGCGAGCATCGGCTGGTTGAGCAGCGCGAAGACCATCTGAACCGCATCATCGAGCTGGAACCCGACCACGCCGACGCGCGGCGGATCTTGGGATATCACAAGATCGACGGGCGCTGGGCCACGCAAGACCAGATCATGACCGAGCGAGGTTACAAGCAATACCAAGGCCGCTGGGTGCTGCCCCAAGAAATTGAACTAGCCGAGGAAAAACGCCAGATCGAGCAGGAACAAATTGAATGGCGCAAGAAAGTCAAGC
This sequence comes from Pirellulales bacterium, assembly GCA_050247075.1. Taxonomy (GTDB): domain Bacteria; phylum Planctomycetota; class Planctomycetia; order Pirellulales; family JBFWUW01; genus JBFWUW01. The sequence goes on from JBFWUW010000017.1 coordinate 70,840, forward strand.
GTTGGCGCGGTTGGCTGGAAAAGTCCGACAGATCAGAGGAAGCCGAACGAGGATTGGCGACCATCGAAGACCCGATGGCCATCAAGGCCATCGACGAAGTGATGGAAAAGGAAAGAAGCGAACAGGTTCGCATCATGCTGGTGGAATCGCTGGGGCGAATTGGCACTAGCCGGGCCGTCTCGCTGCTGATCGACCGCACGATTAACGACCCCCAAGAAGACGTGCGGCTCTCCGCGTTGGACGAATTAGAAAACCACGCCAGCCCCGACGTAACCTCTGCCTTGGTGGGCTACCTCACGCACAAAGACAACGCCATTGTAAATCGGGCGGCCTTGGCCTTGGGGCGGGTAGGTGACCCCACCGCCGTCCGCCCGCTGATTGACTCTCTGGTGACCAAGCACAAATTCACCATTGCCACATCGTCCGGACAGACCAACGCTGGCTTTACCAAAGATGGCAGCGGCGGAGGCGGATTTACGACAGGGCCATCCGCCCGCGTGATCGAACAAACCTTGCGCAATGAATCGGTTCGCGACGCGCTGCTGTCGTTGACGGAGCAAAACTTCGACTTCAACATTGGTGCCTGGCGGACATGGCACGCCGGCCAGCGCAAGTTTCGCGGCGTGAACGCGCGGCGAGATTGAGTTTTTACGAGGCGATTTCACATTGAGTTTGTAGGAGGCGCTTCCATCGCCGATTCGCTCCTCTCAATGCAACTTTCGCCTAAGAATTTGCCAGCGCATCTGGAGATCTGATTGCCATGTCCCGTCCCACCGTGGCCATTTTGGGTGCTAGCGCAGACCGCGGCAAATTCGGCAACAAGTCGGTTCGCGCCCATTTGGAAGCGGGCTTTGAGGTCTACCCCATCAATCCCAAGGGGGGCCAGATCGAGGGTCTGCCGGCCTACCGCTCGCTGGCCGAAATACCCGCTGGCCCGCTGTCGCGAGTCAGCCTGTACTTGCCGCCGGCGATTGGCGTCAAAGCCCTGGATGGGATTGCCGCCCGCGGTTGCGACGAAGTCTGGTTCAACCCCGGCAGCGACAGCCCCGACATGATGGCCCGCGCCAAAGAGCTAGAGCTGCCAGCCATCCAGGCATGCAGCATCGTGGCACTGGGACTTTCGCCGGCCCAGTTTGGCGACGAATAGACCATGCGCTGAGCCGAGGCAAATCGCGACTTCCCCCCAACCAAACCCGGTTGTCTCGTGTCCTACCCACCAAGGCATCCCCTTGACGGCATCGACAAACCGACACAAACTGTTACAGCGTAAGCCTTAGCGAGAGTGGCGGAATTGGCAGACGCACTGGACTTAGGATCCAGCGGGGAAACCCGTGGGGGTTCAACTCCCCCCTCTCGCATCTTGATGCTAGTTAACGACTTGCGGATATTTCCGTAGGTCGTTTTTTGTTGGCTGTTTTGGTCAACATTCCGAGAACACTCCACGGGCCTTCAGCCAGCCCCCAACGGCCAGCGTCGGATCAAATAGGTTTGCGACGGCGGGGTTGAGATGCCGGGCCATCCTCATATACCGCTGGGTTGTATGGTAGGGGCCTTGCTCTCAATTGCGAAAAATAGCAAAGCGGGTCACGCGGACGATTTCTGGCGGCAACAGCAAGCACCACACGTGCCAAGCTGGTTGCGACTTGAGAGACTGCTGCGCGGCCGTAATCAACACAGCCTCTCCTGGTATCGAACAGCCACTTGCGATACCTTGCGTTACCGGACATCCCGGACGGCCGATTGGCGTGTGGGCTCGAGAATTTCGGCTAGTGGAATTTTCTCGAAGACGAGATGAGATTGGCTCCCTTCGTACACGATTCCGATGGAATCGTTATCCACCCGCGTCAGGCTTGGGTAACCCGCACCGAGACCTTCGTCTAACAACAGATGATGCGATTCCGGCCAGGTGTGGCCTTCATCGAAGCTGACTTGGATCGTATGGTTCTTGCGGCCTTGTTGCGTGTGGGGGTTCGCGAAGAGCAGGAGGTGCTTCTTTTCGCCAGCCTGTTCGTAGTCAACCCGCAACAGACTGCCGTTGCAATTCGGTTCGATGAGCGTGTCGCGGCTGGTGGCGTGTGGATGCCACGTCTGTCCGAGATCGTTGGTGACGACCACCGCCCGGAAGCGTTCGTGATTGTTGCGAATATTTAGCATGATCCACCCGTTACCCAGTTGCACCGCCTGACATTCATTGCCGCCGCTGTAGCCTGGCTTGCCGACGGTCCATGTGGCACCGTGATCGCGGCTGATCATCAGCGATGCGAAAGCCCCTAGTCTCTCTCGGCTCATGCGTCCCTGAACGGGCATGACGAGTGTACCGTCCGGCAGAGTGATGCCGGCCTGCGGCGAAGGAGCCAGCAGCCACCACGACTCTTGCTTCAGCTTACGAGTCAGATTTTCGGGCTTGGACCATGTCAGGCCATCGTCCCGGGAACGGACCATCATGAACTGGGCGGTTCTGCCGATCTCAAATCCCGCTTCGGAGCCGTCATCGACCCACTGATGCTTGCCGGGCTTGCCGTTCATCCAGAGCGCGAAGCAGAATATCTCGCCGGTCTGGTTATCAACGATGAGGCCAGGATCGCTGCAACCGTTTTGTTCCTGAGGCAGGCCGCCAAACTCGCCCATGTCCATGATCACGCGCACCGGTTCCCAGGTCTGGCCACCGTCCGTGCTACGGCTGAGTCCGATGTCGATATCTTCCTGCAAATCGCGGCCCATCCGCCGCCGCATGTCGTACGCGGCAAGCAACGTTCCTTTGGGCGTTGACGCCAATACAGGAATGCGATACGTGTGGACGCCATCGTCGTTGTGCTTTCGCAAAGCGACGCCGATTCGATGCCGCACGTCCGGCGATCGATCATCGGGGATGACTTTTCCGGCCGTTGTCACGACCGACGGACATGCGGCGGCAATTGCGTGGCGCAGGTCGGCCTTGGCCTGCAAGCGGCATGAAAGCCAGAACACGTTTTTACCAGCTTGCAACGGCCGATCGAGTTGAAACATGATTTCGGCCGCGGGCTTCGCCGATTCGCCCAATAGCGTGGTCGGTGAAAAGGCTTCCTTGTCTCCAGAATCGAAGAGGGATAGTGAATCGAGGTCGCCCAGGTCGTCGGTGCCGGCGAGGTTGAAAACCAGGGAACTCAGCCGCGATTCGACACCTTCCGCAACCTCGACGACAACACGCATCAATGGTCCGTGTTCGTTGCGGATCAACACGGGATGGACGGGACGCGTGACCGTGGCGGTCAGCCCTTTGGCTGCTTCCTGGCCACGCAGGATGTTCCCACAGATGCATGTTGCCACCGCCAGGCTCGTCAGCCACAACAGCAACCAGTCCTTGAGCCTGCACGACGAAGTGAAACGCGTGAAGTGACTGCAAGATCTCGCGAGTATAGAAGTTGTCATGAGTTCACTCTGCTTGACGTCATGGCGCTTGTAGGTGGAACGGTATATCAACTCGCGACCAATGAAACCGCACTTTGAGCCGCCCCCGGCGTGGCGTTGTTGTCCAAGAGACTGGCATGTTTGAGTTGGCCGGCGACCGCTTGGCAGAACAGCGCTTGCCCGGGATGACACTTCGTTCCCAGGCAATATTACCTGGGAGTTGTTAGTCCAACAAAGCGATGTTCCACCATCATGGCACTACAACTTGATCGTAGTCCTAGCCACCCGATGCCGAAACGGCACCCGCGCGTCGTTCAACACTCGACATTCGATATTCGGCACTCACCACTCCGCCTTCCCCTACGCCAGCACCTTCTTCAACACTTCGCCCCGCACGCCCGTCAGGCGTTGGTCGAAGCCTTGATAGAAGTAAGTCAAGGCCGTGTGGTCCAGGCCCAGCAGATGCAAAATGGTGGCGTGGAAGTCGGAGACGTGGCAGCGGTCTTCCACCGCTTTGAAGCCCAACTCGTCGGTCGCGCCGATCGCCTGGCCCCCTTGCACGCCGGCACCCGCCAGCCACATACTAAACCCGTGCGGGTTGTGGTCGCGGCCTGGCTTGCCGACTCCTTCGCTGGTGGGCGTGCGGCCAAATTCGCCTCCCCAGATGAGCAGCGTTTCGTCCCACAGGCCGGTCGATTTCAGGTCTTGCATCAAAGCGGCGATGGGCCGGTCGGTCTCGGCGGCGTGCAGTTTGTGGTTGCTAATGCAGTCGTTGTGGCCGTCCCAGGTGTCTTCAATATGTCCGCCGCCGGAGTATAGCTGGATGAAGCGGACTCCTTTCTCCAGCAGCCGACGCGTTATCAGGCACTTGCGGCCAAAGTCGGCGGTGACTTTTTCGTTCAGCCCGTAACGCTCGCGGGTGGCGGCGTCCTCGCGTTCGACATCGACGACCTCGGCGGCGGAGCTTTGCATGCGATAGGCCAGTTCGTACGATTGAATCCGCGCGGCCAGTTCGCTATCGCCCGGCCGCGATTGCAGATGCTGCTCGTTCAATTGCTTCAGGAGATCGAGGCCAGCCCGTTGGCCGCGGTCGCTGGTTCCCGCCGGCGTGGCCAGATCGAGCAGAGGCGTACCCTGGCCGCGAAACAACGTCCCTTGGTAAGCGGCCGGCATGAAGCCGGCACTCCAGTTGGAGGCTCCGCTGATCGGTCCGCCTCGCGGGTCGGTCATCACGACAAAGTTAGGGAGATCGGCCGTTTCCGTCCCCAGCCCGTAACTTAGCCAAGAGCCGAGGGCCGGCTTGCCCAGCAGCACGCTGCCGGAATTCATCTGCAAACAGCCAGAGGCATGGGCCGCGGTGTCGGTATGCAGCGAACGGATCACGCACAGGTCGTCGGCGAACTTGGAGGTGTGCGGAAACAGATTGCTGATCGGCAGCCCGCTCTCTCCGTGGTTGCTGAAAGCGAAGGGGGACTTCATCAAATGGCCGATCGGGCGGCCATTGCTGCCGACGGAAGCATCTCCTTGGTAAGGTTCTCCGTCGTGCTTGTCGAGTTCGGGCTTGGGGTCGAAGGTATCGACGTGGCTCGGCGCGCCGTTCATGAACAAGAACACGGCATGCTTGGCCTTGGCGGCAAAATGCGGCGGCTTGGGGTCGAGCAGATAGGGTGCTGACGAAGGTTCCGCGGCCGCGTTTCCGTTCGCCTCGGCCGCCAGCCCATGCCGGGTAAAGAAACCGTCTCGCGACAGCAGGTCGATCAATGCCAAGCCGGCAAACCCGCCCCCGACCTGCCAGAGAAACTCTCGGCGCGTGCGATGGCAAGGGGTGAGGTTGGGTTGGTAGCGTTGGATTGGCTGGGGCATGGTGGCGTTTACGTTAGCGAAGTGCGGACCAGGGCTTTAAGACGAGTTCGTCGCGTCGGCGAGCGCACTCAAAGGGCGGAAGGGCTGGGATGTTCAAATTCGCGATTCATCATGGATGCGTCGAGTTCTTCTGGTGTCAGCAAGAGCAGCACCGTAATATCCGACTGCGTCTCTTCGGGAAGCGTCCGAATCACTGCCCGTACCAGCCGATCGCGATCGGATTTGGTCTTGTCCTCGAACATGGCATGGACGATCCGAATGCGAATAGAGGCCGAGTTATAGCGGTAGGCGCGAGGCGGCCATTCCTCGGGATAACCAGGAAAACGCTCGGCCAACAAGCGTTCGATGACTTTGGTTTCCTTGGTGCTTCGGGTCGCCATTTCTAATCCTCCCTTGCCCATTTCCAGATTTGTTGAGTTGCGTTCATAAACGTCTGAGCATCCGCGGGGGCCACCGTTCCAACCTGATAGCGCAAATCGGTCGACCACCAGGTAACGACTTGCAGCTTCTCGGCCACGCTACTAGGAAACGAGCAGCGGCAGTCCTTCAACAACTTCTTCAAATACTCAAAATCGTGCCCCTTGGCACCCACTTTCGTGAGACGGTCCATCATGGTTTCATGTTTGCTACCAGGAGTGCGCCGCAGGATCAGTGCCTTCATGGCGCATTCCACGGAGTAACCCGCCAGGTAGACCGATTCCAGGAAAAAGTGGTGCTGCAATAATAGCCCAGCAGCGGTCAATCGCTGGCCGGCGATTCGTTCAAACAAGCGGATGTCCTTGGCACGATCGGACAATGTTCACAAGCCTCCGCGATGTCAACGATAACTTCAATCACAATACACAAACTCGTTCAAGTTAAATATCACCCGGCACAATTGCACCAGGGCCTGGTAGTTGGCAGCCCGCTCATCCTGCGGCGTGCCAGCCGTTGCCGCTTCATCCGCTAGTTGCTGGGCTTGTTCCGTCAAGAATTGTTGCATGGCGGTGCGTTCCGCGTCGGTCGGCGGACGGCACAGGGCTAGCTGATAGGCCAGGTCGATGCGCGAGCCGGAGTCGGCGTCTGCCTCCACTAGCAACCGATCGGCCAGGTAGCCTGCCTGCCGATTGACAAAGTCGCCGTTGTAAAGCGACAAGGCTTGTGGTGCCACGCTGGTCACCACGCGCTGGGGCGCGGTGCGGGCCGTGTCGCAAAAGTCGAGCACGTCGATCATCGGCACGACCAGCGAGCGCTTGACGAAAGCGTAGATCGTCCTGCGCGAGGCGTCATCCTCGTTGAACGCTGGCCAAACGGTGCCGGGATCGCTACTGCCGGCCAAGGCATCGGCCGGTACCTGGGGAAACATGCTCGGTCCGAACAGCTTGGGATTCAACCGGCCGCTGACCGCCAAAATCGAGTCGCGAATCGCTTCAGCCTCCAAGCGGCGATACGGTACGCGCCACAACAACCGGGTTTGGGGATCGACTGCGCCGTATTCGGCGTTCCAGCCCTTACTCATGCGATACGTGTTGCTGGCCATGATCAGGCGGTGCAGTTTCTTTAGCGACCAACCGGCGTCGTGGACAAACCAATCGGCTAGCCAGTCGAGCAGTTTGGGGTGGGTTGGAGCCTCGCCCATCACGCCAAAATCGCTGGGCGTGCGGACCAGCCCTTCGCCAAAATGAAACTGCCAAACGCGGTTGACGATCACCCGGGCGGTTAGCGGATTGTCCGGGCTGGCAATCCAACGGGCCAGCTTCAATCGACGCTGGCTGGTGGCGGCTCCCTGGTCGAGTACGGAAAAGTCGGGCTGCGTCGGCACCAGCACCGTCGGCAAGCCCGGCTGCACCTGGGGACCAGGCCGGGCGGCTTTGCCGCGTATCAGCAAATGGGTTGGCCTTGGTTGCGTGGTTTTTTCGACCATGAAATAGCCGCGAATCAATTTCGGTCCGCTGGCGACAAGTGCCGCGATTTGCTTCTCGCGTTCCAGCTTGAGTTGCAATGTTTCCGTCGGCAGCCAGGCGGCAAAGCTTTCGGCAAAGGCTTGCTCGTGCTGGCGAACCAGTTCGTTCTGTTCGGGCGAGCGTTCGATGATGGGCTTGGCGAACGCCGCCAGCACGTCGGCTGGCAACTCTTGGGGGTTGTCCTTGAAGAACTCCGCCATGGCGGCATCCTCGGCCGCGCGGACTTCCGCCTTGAGCGATTCAATCCGTTTCTCGTGCGCCCGCAACTCGTCGATCTGTTCGGGCGTGCCGACCAGCTCGTCGAGTTCCATGCGTCCAGCGCGGGGCCGTTCCAGGCCATTGAAGACCGCCATCAGGCGGTAATAGTCGTGCCGGGTAAGGGGTTCAAACTTGTGGTCGTGGCAACGGGCACAGGCCAGCGTCAGTCCCAGAAAGGCTTGCGACGTGGTATTGATAATGTCATCCAACTGCTCAAAACGGTCTTCGGCCGGGTCGGCCGGTTCGTCATCCCAAGGACCAAGCCGGTAGTAACCGGTCGCGATCAGCGCATCGGGCGAGGCCCCCGGCAACTCGTCGCCGGCCAGTTGTTCCAGAACGAATTGGTCGAAGGGCATATCGGTCATCAATGCACGAATGACCCAATCGCGATAGCGCCAGACATTGGGCTTCGCGCCGTCTCGTTCATAGCCGTTGCTGTCGGCGTATCGCACCTGGTCCAACCAATGCCTGGCCCAGCGCTCGGCATATTGGGGCCGATTGAGCAGCTTATTGACCAACTGGTCGAAAGCGTCGGGAGAATGGTCGGTGGCAAACTCCCGCTGAACATCCAGCGGCGGCGGCATGCCGATCAGGTCGAGATAGACCCGCCGCAACAGTGACTTTGGTGCGGCCGGCGGATTGGGCCGCCAACCCTTGACTTCCAGCCGGGACAGCACGAATTGGTCAATTGGATTGCGGCACCAGGCGTTGTCTTGCACGGCTGGCGGTTCTGGCCGCGCGACCGGCTGAAATGCCCAATGGCCGCGGTCATGTTCCGATATCTTGGCGTCGATGGCCGCCAGATCGAGCGTTTCATCGGGAGATTCAGCTTGGGCCGCCGCCACAATCCAGGAGACAGAGGCCACCATGAAGATGGCCAGCCTTCGGACCGCGCGCAACCCCTGGCGAGCGTGGCAATTCACGAAATGCCTCATGGCCGATCAAACTCCCTGGTGTAAATACCTTCTTCATTCTACGCCGCGCGGAGCAACGCCCATGCTGAATATACCGGATATGGCGGCAATTCCAGCGGAATCAGGGAATTGACCAGTGAGGAATACCGGGTGACGAGTGACCTGCGAGGAAACCAACGTGGATGGTTGGGCCATTCGCTTCGCAGGCCAGATCCAGGGCCCAAGCCGTTTCAGCCTTCATCCTTCCGCCTTCATCCTTTCCTTCCTCTCCCCTTTTCCGCATAAAAATTCTTTGATCTATTGCCGCGGATTTGGTAGACTGCCCCTCGAACGGCTGAGTCGTTGTCGTCCCCCTTGTTTACACAAGCGAATAAAGGATGCGGCCATGTTGACCATCTCCGGAAGTCACCAGCGGTTTTGTGATGGGCTCTCGCGACGACAATTCATGCAAGTCGGTGCCTTGGGCATTGGCGGGCTGACCTTGGCCGATATGTTACGGGCGGACGAACAGGCCGGCGGCCACGCCAAGCGCCGTTCGATCATCAACATCTGCCTGCCGGGCGGTCCATCACACATGGACACGTTCGATCTCAAGCCACAAGCCCCCGCTGAATTCCGCGGGCTGTTTCAACCAATCGCCACCAACGTTTATGGCGTAGAGATTTGCGAGCATCTGCCCGGCATGGCCAAGAATATGGACAAGCTGGCGATCATTCGCTCGATTTCCGATTTCGCCAACGAGCACGACCATAGCCAGTCCGATTCGGGTTGGTCGGTAACCTCCTTGCGGTCAATGGGGGGCCGCCCCAGTTTGGGTTCGGTCGTCAGCCGCTTGCACGGATCGGGCAATTCGTCGGCACCTCCATTCGTGCAACTAGCCGGCACGAGCCGGCCCGGTTTCTTGGGACCAGTCTACCAGCCCTATCGGCCAGACGGCCCAGGCCGCGCGAATCTATCCTTGCCAAGCGGCCTGACCCAAGATCGTCTCGAAAATCGTAACGATCTGCTGGGTGGGTTGGACAAACTTCGTCGCGAGCTCGATTTGAGCGGCGCCATGAATGCCATGGATTCCTTCAATCGTCGCGCGGTCGATGTGATTACTTCCAGTGCATTGGCCCGCGCCTTCGACGTGACCAAAGAAGATCCCCGCATTCGTGAGCGGTACGGCCTGCGCGAGCAGACCCGCCACGGCGACAACGGCAATTTCCTGCTAGCCCGTCGCTTGATTGAAGAAGGTGTCCGCTGCGTGAGCATGCATTGGGGTGGTTGGGACACGCACGGTAATAACTTTGGCCATCTGCAGACCCAATTGCCAGAACTTGATCGGGGCGTCTCCGCCTTGCTTGAGGATCTCGACAGCCGCGGCATGCTGGAAAGCACGATGATCCTGATTTCCGGCGAGTTCGGCCGCACGCCCCGCGTTAACGGCGGTGCCGGGCGCGACCACTGGAATCAGGCGGGCTTTGTGGTGGTGGGGGGCGGCGGCCTGCGTACCGGCCAAGCTATCGGCTCGACCAACCGCCTGGGCGAGCAGCCTGTCGATCGGCCTGTCCATCTCCAAGAGGTGTTTGCCGCTATCTACCGCCAACTCGGCATCGACCCGGCCGGCACGACGTTGATCGACCCCAATGGCCGCCCGCAGTACCTTGTTGATTTCCGCGAGCCGCTGAGCGAGTTGGTGTAGAACAGTTACGGCCTATCGCGCATCGCCCCATTGGCGCTGCGCTTCGTAAACCGCCACAGCCACGCTGTTGGATAGGTTCAGGCTGCGGACTTGCGGCTTGATCGGAATCCTTAGCGTGCGCTCGGCGTGTTCCTCTAACAATGGGGCGGGCAATCCGCGCGATTCGCTGCCGAAGACCAGTACGTCGCCACGTTGGTAAGCGGCGCTGGTGTAATTCTGCGCTGCGGTTTTGGTAAACAGCCAGGCAGGAGTGTTGGGCAGTTTCTCTAGTAGTGCCGGCCAGTCTTCGACTACCTCCCACACCAAGTGTTCCCAATAGTCCAGGCCCGCGCGGCGCAAGTAGTAGTCGTCCACGCGAAAGCCCAACGGCCGGACCAGCCACAACTTGGCCCCCACGGCCACGCACGTCCGCCCCACTGCCCCCGTGTTGTGCGGTATCTCGGGCTGATACAAGACGACATGCAAGACAGGGTCGTACATCGTGCGTTCGTTGGCACCTAACAGAGTTGTAACAAGAACCCGCGCGGCCTTTGACCGATGAGAAAAGTATAATGAATGCCATGATCGCACGTAGCCAAGCTTACCGCGAATCGCTGGGCACATTCCTGTGCCTCTGTCTGTGGCTGCTGCCGACAGGCGCTGCCTTCGCCGTTGGATGTTCCGCTCCACTCGCCGCGTCTAGCTGCGTTCAGGCCCTGCCGCCTGGCGCCCAATTCACCTGGACAGCCGTTGCCGATGTGGCCGAATCATGGCGGGCGGACTTTGAGGACTGGCCATCCTCGCTGGATCGGCCGTTGCTGGCGGAGGGAGTCGGTCTCTCCTCGCTGGTTTGCCGCGGGTCATTGACGGCTCTGCATACCTTGCAGCAAGACCGCATTCGCTTGCAAATCTGATTCCTTGCCAGACGCCCGCCTAGTTTGTTTTGGCGGGCCGTCAATTCAGGCCGGCAATCGCGAACGTATCCACCATTGGCCCGTTTGCTTCTGGCCGTCGAGCAGCCATTCAGATCCCCACCAACAAACCAGGAGTTCATTATGTTTTACACCGTGGATTTCGACCGTATGCCGGAGGCCTTCTTACGGGCTGTTACCATGAGCGAGTCACGCCCGGCTTCTCCTCGGCGCGCGCCGCCTGACCGTCCGATTGATCTGGCCTGTTGCGTGGCGATCAGCCGCGAGGTAGGTGCCCTGGGGACCACCGTGGCGCGAGAGGTCGGGAGCCGCTTGGGGTGGCCAGTCTACGACCACGAAATACTGGAACAAATCGCTCAGCGGATGCGTGTGCCGGTTAGCCTGCTCGAACAAGTCGATGAACGGCATGTCAGCTGGCTGGAGGAATGCCTGGATGCCTTCACCGCCGTCCCCTTAGTGCGAGAATCGACCTATGTCCGGCAACTCGTCGAGTTGCTGGGTGCGCTGGGCAAGCAAGGCCAGGCGGTGATCGTCGGCCGCGGTGCCGCCCACTACCTGCCGTGCCAGACAACGCTGCGGGTGCGATTGGTGGCACCGCTGGAGGACCGCATCGCCACCATGCAACGCGAAATGCAGCTATCGCCCGATTCCGCGGCCCGTTTTGTTCACGAGGCCGACCGGCAGCGCCGCCGCTTTATCTACGACCACTTTCTGAAAGACTGCGAAGATCACCAGCACTACGACTTGCTGCTCAATACTTCACGTTGTTCTGTACAATCGTGTGCCACGGTGATTGTGGATGCCCTGCACTCCATGCAACAGCAGAAATAGAAATCGATCCGATAGCGCAACAGCGTTTTTTCAACGGGCCATTCCTGCTCGCCATGCTCACGCCATTGCCATGGAATGTCCTACCACTTGCCGCCGTCAGCCAGATAGCGTTTTTCAATCTTGGCGGCTACCGTGCCGATGGCGTAGTAGCCCACCGAAATCTGGCCCACGTGGGTCAAGATGTCGTAGGCCCGCCAGCGGTCCCAGCCGTATTCGGCCTCCATCCACAGGATCAGCCGCGAATATGCTTCCGCGGTGGCCCGCTCCATCGGGCAGCCGGTGGCCACGGTCATGATTTCGGTGGCTGATTCAATCCGCACGCCGGCCAGTTTCTTGCCCTTCAGCAGATTGACGGTCACGACGGTTTCGGCACCCATCTCCAGGCCGCTGGCCGAAAGTTCGCCATGCCCCATCGCGGCGTGGGCATCGCCCAGGTAGAGATAACCGCCGGGCACATAGACCGGCAGATAGACGGTGCTGCCGGGTGCCGTTTCGATGATGTCCATGTTGCCGCCGTGCGGACCGGCGGGGCCAGTCGTGGGGACGCCGGCCGCGGGCGCGGTGCCGATGCAGCCTAACATCGGCTGGTAGGGAATGGTTACCGTGCCGCTCCAATGTATCTGGCCGTCGCGAATGGGGCAGACATGCGTGCCATGCGGGCAGTTGTCCCCCAGCCATTCCGCCAACATCCGCGGATCGCTGGTCCGCGTAGCGCATTGGCCATTGAGCGGGCGGATTTCCTGGATGTGTACGGCCAAGGCATCGCCAGGTTCGGCCCCTTCTACCCAAATCGGCCCGGTCTGCGGGTTGCCCAGTGGGATCTTGCTCTTATCGCGGCGGTCGGCGTCGGAACGAATCTGCCCGCTAAAGGCATCCTCGCTATCGACCTGAATGGTTTCGCCCGGCGCAATCCGCAGCCGCGGTTCGTTGTGGCGGCTGAATTCGTAATAGAGCGGGCCGATCGGCAGTCGCTGCATGGCGGTGCATCCCCAGGTGGTACGGCAAGGTGCTACTTGGCGGCCTTCTTCTCGGCGGCACGCAAACGGGTGGTCTCGTTCTTGCGGCGGCGGATGCGCTTTTTCTTGGCCGCGGCCGTGGCTTTATGATTACCCATGTTATTGGCTCCTCGTTGAAGCTAGAAGAGAAATCGGACACTTGAAGAGATCTTGTAGGAGGCGATTCTATCGCCGATGCTCCCGCTCCCGGAGGGAGAGGGAGATAAGTCCAAATGAGTTCCATAACTCATGCTGGGCCGCCAAGATACCACAATACGGCGGGCTTCCGCCAGCGGCCAGGCGGGCCAGTTCTGCTAGAATAGAGCCGGCCCTTTAATCCGTGGTGATCCCACGGGGCCGGCTACGGTTATCATTGATAGGCCAGGTTGCCCGCCGCCGCATCATACACCCATGAAAAACGCCAGAATCACCATGTGTCAAACCATTCGTCGTCGGCCTTGTTGGTGGTGGGCCTTCGCCCTTCTGTTCATCCCGTTGGCGGCAATCTGCGCGGCTGAATGGGCTGTTGCGGAACAGCCGGCCGCCGAAACGCCAGCCGAGCGCGGCTACCGCCTGCTTACGACGAAGGCTTATCTGCCCCCCGACTTCGACCAAGAAGTTTTCGACACCCTTTGGCAAACGTGGGAAGAACCGCTTAGGTCCCAGGCGGAAGCCGCCACGGTTGAAGAGCGGCGGAAGATGGCCTTCTCGCGCTATGGCCTGACCGAAGCCCCCGGCCGCAAGGGGCCGGTTGCGCTGCAATATGTCGACAACGGCCAAGGGGGCTGGGTGATGAACTGCCTGGCCTGCCACGGCGGCAAGGTCGCCGGCCAGGTGATTCCCGGTTCGCCCAATTCGTTGTATGCCCTGCAGACGCTGACCGAAGAGGTCATGACCACCAAGGTCCGGCTGAAGAAGCCGCTGGCCCGCATGGAGGCTGGTTCGCTGTTCATGCCTTTGGGAGGATCGAACGGCACCACCAACGCCGTCAATTTTGGCGTGGCGCTGATGGCCCATCGCGATGCCGAGCTGAATGTCCATCGCAACCTGTCGCGGCCCAAGATGCTGCATCACGACCATGATGCGCCCCCCTGGTGGAATGTCCGCAAGAAACAATGGCTCTATGCCGACGGCTTTGCCGGCCACGGCCACCGCGCCTTGATGCAGTTCTTGCTTATCCCGCAAAACGGTCCCGACAAATTCCGCGAGTGGGAACCCGACTTTCAAGACTTGCTGGCTTGGATCGAATCGCTGGAGCCGCCCAAGTATCCCTGGCCCATCGAGGAACCGTTGGCCGTCACCGGCCAGCAAATCTTCTCGCGGAACTGCGCCCGGTGCCACGGCAGCTATGGACCAAACGGCGAGTATCCCAACAAGAACGTGCCGATCGACGAAATTGCCACCGATCGCGCCCGGCTTGATTCGCTTTCGGCGGAGCACCGTGCCGGCTACGAGTCGAGCTGGTTCTCGTATTTTGGCGAGCAGAAGTCGATCCACGATCCGCGGGGCTATGTCGCCCCACCACTGGATGGCATTTGGGCCTCGGCCCCCTATCTGCACAATGGCTCGGTCCCCACGCTGTGGCATTTGCTGCATCCCGATGAACGGCCGGCGCTATGGTTGAGGACAGAAGACGGCTACAACCAGGAGCAAGTCGGGCTGGAGATCTCCGAGTTCGAGAACTACCCGCGAGCGGCCTACATGGCCAAGGAACGGCGGCGATATTTCGACACGCGGCTATTCGGCAAGTCCGCGACGGGGCACGACTTTCCCAATGTCCTTAGCGAGGAGGAAAAGCGCGCCGTGTTGGAGTATCTCAAGACGTTGTGACCCGCCCGGCGTGGGGAAAGGATGAAGGCGGAAGAAAAAAGGCGGGTGGCTGGCGGCTGACCAACGGGAAGCCCCAGCGGCGTTGACGTTCCAACCAGCAAGACCAATGGCCGCCTTTTGATCAGTAAGGTTTGAACGCCAACTCCTCTACGCCATGCGCTGCTGACCCAGGCCCCCACTGTTTTCGCCACGGCAGGCCGCATTGGCCCGTTCGGAATCGTTTCTTACAGAACATGGCTCCGAGGATTAGTGATGCAATTTGGCGGCATTATCTTGTGCGGGGGCAAGAGCAGCCGCATGGGGCTGCCCAAGGCGACTTTGCCGTTCGGTCCCGAACTGATGCTGCCGCGGGTGGCCCGCTTGCTGCGCGAAGTCGTCGTTCCGGTGGTGGTGGTCGCCGCCCCCGAACAGGAACTGCCGCTGTTGCCGGACGAAATTCAAATTGTCCGCGACCGTCGCGAAGGCCGCGGACCTCTGGAAGGGCTGTTGGCAGGCATGTCGGCGTTGGCTGGTCAGGCTGATGCCGCATATGCCACCAGTTGCGACGTGCCGCTGTTGGTGCCAGCCTTTGTGCAGCGCGTCGTCGAACGGCTACAAGGCCACGAGATCGCCGTGCCACGCATCGAAGGATACCATCACCCGCTGGCAGCGGCTTATCGTATCAGCCTGCTGCCCAAGATTGAAGCGTTGCTGGCCGCCGACCGCCTGCGGCCGTTTTATTTGTTCGAGCAATGCAACACGCTGGAACTGGCCGCCACCGATTTTGCCGATGTCGATCCGCGAGGCGAAAGCCTGTTGAACCTTAACCATCCAGCCGACTATCTGGCCGCGCTGGAACAGGCGGGCTTTGGCGTGCCGGCGGAAATCGCGGCCCTGATCGATGCAGGCGAAGCAAAGCCGCCGTCGAGATCGCAAGGTTAAGGCAAGGCACAAGTGGCGCGGCTGCGTGGAATTCTACTTCTTGCCAGACGAGTTGGCGGCCGCTGCGTATAATAAATGAGACTGCCCGCGGGGGAGGCATTCCCAAGTATCCGTTACGACGGCGAGAAACCAGCATGCCCATCTATGTTTATGAGGTCATCTTGCCTGATGGCTCGGCGGGCGAGCAGATTGAAGTCTTTCAAAAGATGTCCGACGCGCCGTTGACTTGCCACCCAGATACCGGCCAACCCGTGCAACGGGTGTTGACCGCGGCGAATATTGGCGGCTCATGGTCGGACGCTTCCATGGGCAAGCGGATGTCGGACGACAAGAAGCTCGACAGCATGGGTTTCACCAAATACGTCAAGGCGGGCGATGGCTACTATGAGAAACGGGCCGGCAAAGGGCCCGACGTATTGCACAAAGACAGCCCCATCGATGCCAGCGACGTCTAACACACAAAGCGGCAAGCAATCATGCCACATGTGACTTCTTGCGGGGTGATCCTCTTTCGCCGGCAGCCCGAACTTTCGTTCTTGTTGATGCGTCACGCTAACCGTTGGGATTTGCCCAAGGGACACATCGAGCCGGGCGAAACCGAGCAGCAATGTGCCTTGCGGGAGTTCGCCGAGGAGACCGGCCTGGAGGCGGCGGACATTCAACTTCAAGCCGACTTTCAATGGGAAACATCGTACCCAATCCGCCACAAGCGGACCCAAGAAATCGTACAGAAACGGCTCATCGTCTACCTGGCCTGGCTCACCCGCGACCGGCCGATTACGGTTTCCGAACATCAAGGGTACGAATGGATCCGCTGGCAGCCACCGCATCGGATTCAGAAAGAAACGATTGATGGCGTGTTGGAGGGGGTAGAGGGGTTTTGGGAGTAGGGGCGGAAATCTTCAGTGCTCTGTTCTTCGAGTTCATCCTTTCGCCTTCCTCCTTCCCCTTCATGTTTCGTCCTCGCATCCATTTTGTCACGGGGCGTCTGGCGGAGCATTCGCTGCGCGAAGTGTTGGAACAATTGGGACCGGCGGCTGGGTTTGATTATTCGGTCGAAGTGTTGCCCATTACCGTGGCGGCATTGATGACGCCGGAATGGATCGCGAAACGAATGAAAGTCCCGCCTGGCACTACGAAGGTGCTGTTGCCCGGCTATTGTCATGGCGATCTGCAACCGATGGCGGAGGACGTGGGCCTGCCGGTCGAGCGTGGACCTAAAGACTTGCGCGAACTGCCGCAAGCCTTTGGGCAGCAGGCACGCACCGACTATGGCCGCTACGACATTCAAATTCTGGCTGAAATCAATCATGCCCCGCGGCTAACGCTTGAAGATGTCCTGGCCCAGGCCAGCCGTTTACGCGACGACGGCGCGAACTTGATCGATGTTGGTTGCGATCCGGGAGCTGCCTGGCCCGGCGTGGCCGAGTGCGTGCGGGCGCTGCGGGCGGAGGGGCATCGCGTTTCGATCGACAGCCTGAACCCCGACGAAATCGAGGCGGCCCTTGGGGCGGGGGCCGAGTTGGTGCTCAGCGTCAACTCCAGCAATCGCCAGCGGGCCGTGCATTGGGGTTGCGAGGTCGTGGCCGTGCCCGACGATCCGGGCACGTTGGAAGGACTGGAAGAAACGGTCTGCCTGCTGGCCGGGGCGGGCGTGCGGCTGCGAATCGATCCGGTGTTGGAGCCGATCGGGTTTGGTTTCGCGGCCAGTTTGCAGCGCTATTTTGCCGTCCGCCAAAAATGGCCCGACGCTGAAATGTTGATGGGCATTGGCAACCTGACCGAATTGACCGACGCCGATAGCGCCGGAATCAACGTGTTGCTGTTGGGATATTGCCAAGAACTGGGCATTCGCAGCGTGTTGACAACCCAAGTCATCAACTGGGCCCGTACCAGCGTGCGTGAATGCGATCTGGCGCGGCGGTTGGTACATTACGCCGTCAAGCAGGCGGCGCTGCCAAAACATGCCGAGCCGCGGCTGGTCACATTGCGCGACCCTCGGCTGCTGCGGCATGGTGAGGAAAGCATCGCTCGGCTGGCCGAGCAGATCAAGGACCACAGTTATCGGATTATTGCCGAGGATGGCCTGCTGCATTTGGTAAGCTCCGGCCTGCATCTGCAAGGACGCGATCCGTTCGACTTGTTCGATGAATTGCTGGCCGGAGGTGGCAAAAGCATCGATGCCGGCCATGCGTTCTATCTTGGCTACGAAATGGCCAAGGCCGCCACGGCCCTCACGTTGAGCAAAAATTACCGGCAGGACGAGGCTTTGGACTGGGGCTACCTGACGGCGGACGAGGTTTCGCACCGCGCTAAGAAGAAGGCCCGGGAAGCACGCACCGACAGCGCGGCTGAACCGGCGGGTGGGGAGGCTGAAACAGATGCCTGACGAGGCTGCTTTCGTTCCCCTGGTTGAGGAGTTGCTGCCCCCGCCCGACCCCGATCAGTCCTTCCTGCGTCTGGCGGATTTGCCGCATGTGTTGTTCTTGGACAGCGCGCGGCGGAATCCGGTCCTTGGCCGCTATTCCTTTGTGACAGCCGACCCGTTCGACTGGATGCGGCGCGAGGCCGATTCCTCCGGCAGTCTGGAACTCTTGGCGGCCAGTCTGAATCGTTATAGCGCGGCCACCTTGGCCGATCTGCCGCCGTTTCAAGGGGGGGCGGCGGGCTTGTTCAGCTACGACCTGGGCCGCGAACTGGAACGCTTGCCACGGCCCGTTCAGGACGACTTTCAATCGCCGGCCTTGGCCATTGGCCTGTACGACGTCGTCGTGGCTTTCGACCACGCCGCGGGCCGCGCGTGGATCATCTCACAAGGGCTGCCTGAAACAGAACCCCGCGCCAGAACCGACCGGGCACAACAGCGGCTGAGGCAATTCCGCGAGATCCTCCGCGCACCAGCCACACCGCCTTGCCCATCCGACGATCAGTACCCGCCGCTCGCTACACCCCCTGCTTCGTTCGATATTCGGCATGCTCCAGGCCGCATCTCTTTTCCCTCTCTGTCTAGCAATTTCACCCCCGACGGTTACCTGGCCGCGGTTCGCCGCGCGATCGAGTACGTTCACGCAGGCGATATCTTTCAGGTCAATTTGTCGCAGCGGCTGCTGTGCCGGGCCGAGGATTCGTCGCTGGAACTCTACCGCCGGCTGCGGCAGCGCAATCCGGCCACGTTTGCCGCCTATTTTGATCTGGGGGACCAGCAGATCGTCAGCGCCTCGCCGGAACGGTTTTTGCAGGTGCGGAAGCGGCAGATTGAAGCCCGTCCGATCAAGGGAACGCGCCGCCGCGGAAGCCAGCCCGAGGCCGATCTGTTCTCCGGCGATGAACTGCGCGAAAGCGAAAAAGACCGCGCCGAGAACGTGATGATTGTCGATCTGCTGCGCAACGACCTGTCGCGAGTCTGCCTGCCCGATAGCGTTCGCGTGACGCAACTTTGCCGCGTGGAAATCTACGAGTACGTCCAGCATCTGGTGTCGTCGGTAATGGGCGAACTGCGGCCGGGCTGCAC
The DNA here is from genome assembly GCA_050247075.1 of Pirellulales bacterium. Taxonomy (GTDB): domain Bacteria; phylum Planctomycetota; class Planctomycetia; order Pirellulales; family JBFWUW01; genus JBFWUW01. The sequence goes on from JBFWUW010000017.1 coordinate 89,888, forward strand.
GGCCATTGATGCCCTGGCCGTGGCCTTTCCGGGCGGCTCCATCACCGGTGCGCCAAAAGTGCGGGCCATGGAAATCATTGCCGAGTTGGAGCCTACCGCCCGTGGCCCTTATTGCGGATCGCTGGCCTACCTGGGCTTCGATGGGGCTTGCGATTCCAGCATACTCATTCGTACCATTACGGCGGCCAGGGGCTGGTGGCAGTTTCCCGTGGGGGGAGGTATCGTGGCTCAAAGCAATCCGCTGCGCGAATACGAAGAGACCTGGCACAAAGCCGAGGGCCTGTTGCGATCCCTGCGGGCTTGACACCTACATTGTAGGAGGCGATTCCATCGCGGATGGCCGCCGGTGATGTTGTTCTAATCGGCGAGAGAATCGCCTCCTACAGTTGGTTCTTGGGAGATATTGGAATGCGGATTATTCCGACCGGCGTATTGAGCGATTTGGCGGAACAGCTCTTGCTGCGCGACAACCCGCGCCTGTGCGAATTGGGACCGGGCCGCGCCAACGAACCGGCCAGGCCGCTGTTAGAACGGCTGACGCCCGCGACTCTGCTGCGGAATGAAGGCCGAACCGACCGGGGCATGGCCGAGTGCTGTTGCGCGGCTTTGTGGCTGTACCACGACTTTTTGGATGAATCTCACCGGATGAGCCAGGAAATTGAAACGCCCGAGGGAAGCTACTGGCATGGCATCATGCACCGCCGCGAACCCGACGCCGACAACGCCAATTACTGGTTTCGCCGGGTCGGTAAGCATAGTGTGTTTCCGCTGCTGCAAACCGCCGCCTGCGGCCTGGCTCGGCAGTCACCGACGGAAGGCCAAAGCGAATTCTTGACCCGGCAAACAGCCTGGGATTACGGCCGCTGGATTGACCTGTGTGAAGCGGCTCGCACGGGCCGAACCACGCCCGCCACCGTTGAACTATGCCGCCAAATCCAGGCCGAGGAGTGGCGGCTGTTGTTTGCCCACTGCCTGGGGGAATGCTGAGCGAACGCTGATTTACCCGCGCCCCCATTGGACGGCGGGCACTCTCTTGACCAGAATAGGGGCTTAAGGCTGACATGGCGTTGGCCGCACCCGCGAGGACCGCAGATGCCGTTTCAGTTTCTCTGTCCGCAAGGCCACCTTTTAGAGGGCATTGAGTCGCAGATGGGGCAGCAGTGCAACTGCCCCGTTTGTGGCTCGGCGTTTATCGTGCCGGTAATTGAAGCACCCCCCGCGGCGGCGATTGCTCCCTCGCCAACGCATTCGCCACCGGCACATCAGCCCCCGCCTCCCGCTGCCGCGCCGGAAGTCGTGATTGACGTCCGTCCGCCGGAAGTAACTGAGGCCCCCCCCGCCGAACCCGAGCCGGCACCCCCGGCCGAAGAACCGCCCAAGGAAGATCCCAACCGCATCGTCCGTATTCCATGCCCCAAGGGGCACGAATTGCACACGCCGATGTCGATGATTGGGCAAGACGCCATGTGCCCGGAGTGTGGCGAACAGTTCAACCTGCGCTACGAGAACAGCGTAGAGGGGATCGAAGAGCGCGAGCTAGCCCGCCAGGCGCGTGAAGAGAAAATCAATAAAATCATCTTGCGGTCGGCCATCGGTGCCGCCATTGTCGTCGGGCTGGCGATCGTGACCATGATCATCTTGAAGATTGTGAGCTAAAAAAAACCTCCCCGAGAAAACACTGGCGGCGGCATTCATTGTAATGCCGCCGCCAAAAGCCCAACAAAAATCTCGGAGGGGACATCCGTAACCGCGACCAAGGTCGCCGACAGTCGATCCCTGCGGTCGCCGCCCCCCAAGCAATTTCCACAAACGAAACAGCGATAAACCCGCGCTGCGTCGTGCCGGCAACCAGCAACAGATGTTCCTTGGCCAACAATGCGCGCGGTATTCCCATGCATTTCCGCAAGAGAACACGCCAGCACCCCTCGGCAAAGGTTAATCGAACACCGCGAACCGGTGATAGAATCCGTTGATTGGCTGCCCCACGACTGATGAGCCGTATTTTGCGAACCTTTGGCGAGTTGTCAAGCAACTTTCTGAAAAGGTTTCTGAAAGCCATCCGGCGAAACTGGGGAATTGTCTTCCACTAGTTGCAACGGCATTATGTACCGCTTAGGTAGATGAACCCTGTTCTTAAGGGCCGATGCCACGATGCCGCCACCCATGCATGACTTTCGGCTGCCACCAGGCCAGCAACTGGCCGCCATCGACAAGTGGCCCAGTGTCGGAGAACGGCTTCCGGCCAACGACGGTGCGCCCTGGACTGTAACTCTGTCGGGGGCGGTCGCGCATCCTCGGACGTTCTCCCTGAACGAACTGCGCGAGTTGCCCTGGCGCGAACAAACCACCGATATCCATTGCGTCACCCGCTGGACCAAATTCGACATGCATTTTGGCGGCGTGCTGCTGGCCGATGTGTTGCGGCTGGTTCAGCCAGCGTCCGACGCGCGGTTTGTATCGTTTGTGGCCCGCAGCGACCGCCGGCATAGCACTTCGCTGCCATTGCAAGACGCCCTATCGCTTGAGACCTTGCTGGCGTTTGAGGCCCACGGCCAGCCGCTAGACGTGCTGCACGGGGGACCGGTACGGACGGTGGTGCCGCGGCGCTACTTTTACAAAAGCCTGAAGTGGCTGACGGGTATTGAACTGCTGGCCGAGGACCGCCTGGGGCACTGGGAGGCGCAAGCCGGCTACCACAACACGGCCGATCCCTGGCTGGAACAACGGTTCATTGCCTCGTCCTTGGATAAGCGTGCCGCGGCAGCCCTGTTTAACACGCGAGATATCCGCGGCCAAGAGGTGTTGGGTCTTGATGCCTCGCACCGCGATCTCAATGGCCTGCAAGCCGCTGGTGCCATCTTGCGTAATGCCCGTTTCGATCAATGCCAATTACAAGGGGCGAACTTCGACGGTGCCAACCTGGCGTTGGCATCGCTGGCGGGTGCGGACCTGCGCGGGACCAGCTTTCGCCAGGCGGGACTGGATGGGGTCGATTTCACGGGGGCTAACCTGCTCCATTGCGACCTGCGCGGTGCCGCGCTGACCGCGGCAACCTTTTGCCAATGCGACGAAACCGGCAAGATTGTCCTTGCCGCGCTGTTGGATCGCACGACCCAGATAGATGCGGCGGCCGTGCAAGAACTGATGCCGCTACAGCGCGACTTTGTGCTGGCGGAAATCGCCCGTCCGTAATGGGCCATTCTCAGATAACTTAACCGTCACGATCACTACATTCGGTGAAGGCATTCCCGTCGTCCGGCCTGCCGGCGCACTCGCCTTTTGGTACCGTGCTATAATCGCTGAACAGTGGTTTACGGTCCTATCGCGGGAGTTCTTCCATGCGTGCCAAGATACTTGCGGGCCTGCTGATCTTGATGGGTTGTGCCCAAGTGCCGCCGGCGCAGGCTCAGAATAGGATCGAACTCGACCTGGCGACGGAGCAAGGCTTTCCCGCTCTCGACGCCCAAAAATGGCTGCGGATGCTGACCGAGGTGGGCTTCGCGGGTCTGAACATTCGGGCGGGCCGGCCGGGCGATAAGACCAAGATCATCAGTGAGAAGCGGGGGGGCGGCAATTTGTACAAGGTGACGGGCATTCTCACGGCGCGCAACGAGCTGCTGTTGCCAGGGGGCCGGTTTTCCCTCCGTGATTCCGGCAGAATCAACGACTGGGCAACTTTACTCAGCGAGCAAGGGCCCGACGCCGGTCCCCCCGTCGAAAAGCCGTTCGGATTGGACGACGCCGATTTCAAAAAAGTCCACCGCGACCTGGCCAAGGCGGTTTCATTTTCCACGGTCGATCAAACAGCCACCAAAGTTGTCCGACAGATTGGGGAGGCCTTGGAAGCTACTTTGGAGATTTCCCGACAGGCCGAGAATGCGTTGGAGGCATCCGACCCCGTGGCCGAGGAACTACAAGGACTTGGCTCGGGCACGGCGCTAGCCTACGTGTTGAGGTCGGCCGGCTTGGGGCTGATCCCCAAAGTAGCCGGCAAGGGGCAAATCTCGTACAGCGTGTCGCGCCCCGGCGAGAAAGAACAATCGTGGCCGATTGGTCTTCCGGCCGAGGCGGAACGCAATAAGCTGGTGCCAAAACTGCTGGAGTTTCTCAACGTCGAGGTCGATGAGATCCCACTTTCCGATGTCATGGGTGCCCTGGGCGAACGGCTGGAGACTCCCTTTTTGCTGGATCATATTGCCCTGGTCACGCGGCGGATTGACCCGCAACAGGTGGTTGTGAGCCTGCCGCCCAAGCGGACCTCCTACAGCACCGCCTTGCGCCAACTGCTAGGCAAGGGGCGGCTGAAGTGGGAGATGCGCGTGGACGATGCCGGCAAACCGTTTATTTGGGTGACGACGATGGTTCCGGTCGATTGACCGGCCACCTTGCATGTGGCCATGCCGCCGCTACGCCAGCCCGTAGAATTTGGCTGCGTTGTCGTGGAACAGCTTGCGGCGCTCGGCTTCGCTCCGTTCGGCCACGATCGACCGCAACGCCTCTACCCACTGGCGGTAACTGGCCGCCAGCGTGCAGACGGGCCAGTCGCCGCCGAAGATAACCCGGTCGGGCCCAAACACCGACAGCGTGTGATTGACGATCGGCGCCAGGTCGTCCGCCGACCATTCTCCCGGCTTGGCCGAAGCGACAATCCCCGACACCTTGCCAATCACATTCTTGCGCTTGGCGACAGCGGCCATGTCCTTCTGCCATTGCGTGCGGTCCTTGGACTGCACATCCGCATTGCCGCAGTGGTCCAGGATAAACCGTGTGTCGGGGCAGAGATCGATCAATTTGGCGGCGTCGGGCAGGTCGCTGGCCCGCATGCATAGATCGAAGCTCTTTCCCATCTCGCCCAAGAGTTGCACGCCGCGGATAAATCCCTTGCCGAGGCAATATCCTGGCGGCGTACCATCTACATGCAACACCTGCCGCACGCCCTTGATGTAGGGGTTGTCCTTGTACTTGCCGATATACGCCTTGAAGCCATCGGAAGAGGGCCTCCCGGAGATGACGGCGGCAGCCATCAGTTGGTCCCCCTGTTGGCAAAGGTCGATAACGTAGTCAGCCTCGGCATCTTGCTGCGCGGGATCGACATCGACCTCCATGTAAACGGTCTTTACCACGTTCAGGCTGGCCACCGCTTCGCGGTAATCCTTCATGACAAAGCTGCGTGCCAGCGGTTCGGTCCCCGCGCCCGTCAGCCAAGGCAGCTTGAATTTGGTCAAATCCCACAAGTGGTGGTGCGTGTCGATGATCGGCAGTTCGGTCATGGGCTGTTTGTCTTCCGCGGTGAAAGCCAGCGACCGCGTGCCGGCCGCCAGGAGCGCGCCGCCAGCCAGGGTCGTCGATTGAAGGAACGAACGGCGATGGACGGGTGTGGTCATGGTTCACGTGGGGTAAAATAGGATGGCGGTTGAGGGAACGATCAACAAGCTGGATCGTAATTGCTGGTGCCGGCCAACGCTAGCACAACCGTAGCCGCATGGCTCCCGCCTTGCTGGCCTATGGCGCGTTCGATCATCCATGCCAAACTACCCCGACCGGAATGGTATGTCGAACACAAATCAAGCCGACAAAGCAGGAACTTTGGGGCTGCGTGGAATGTAACATCCTGGGAATGGCCGGCGCTTTAGTCGATATCGCCATTGGGCGCGTGGGCGCGTTACAATGGGTGAAACCCTGGAAACCTGTCCATGAAAAAGTCCAATCTGCTCATTCTCTTGGCGATTGCCGCGGCGGTGGCGGCCTGGTGGGGCATCAGCCGCATGTCGGGCGGGCTGCCGGTGGAAGCCGCCACGGCCCGCACCGGCGAGATCCGCGAGTTCGTCGACGAACACGGCAAGACGCGCTTGCCGCGCACGCATCTCATCACCATGCCGTTTGCCGGGCGCATCGCCAGCATTGATCTGGAGGAAGGAGCGGCCGTTTCCGAAAAGCAAATCGTCGCCCGGATGGTACCGCAGGATCTAGACCTGTCGCTGGCTGCCGCCAAAGCGGCGGCCGATCGCGCGGAAGCGGCGATCGTCGAGAATGACGACACCACGGTCGAATTCACATCGTTGCTGCAAACCAAGAGTTTTGTGGAGTCGATGCAGCATACCGTTGATGCCGCCGCTGCCCGCAAGCAGTCGGGCCTGGCCAAGCGGGATTTCGCCGAGAAGAACCTGGCCCGCGTGCAGCGGCTGCACGAAAAGCAGGTTGTCACCGACGACGCCATGAACCAGGCGGAGGTCCGCGACGTGGAGAGCCGCGTCGATTATCAACAAGACGTGTTGGTGCATGCGGCCCTGGTGGCCATGAAGGCCGGCACCGACCTGATGCCGACCTCGGTTGAGCAATATATAGAACGCAAGAAGCTCAAGCATGATGTGCTGGCCAAGGAGAGCGACCAGGCCGCCGTCAAACTGCGCGAGGCACAGCGCGACCACGACCGCGGCACGCTGTTATCGCCCGTCAACGGCGTGGTGTTGGAGCGGCACATCAGCGATGAGCAGTATCTGGCGGCCGGGGCCACCTTGTTGGAGATCGGCCAGTTGGATGATCTGGAGGTCGAAGTCGATATCCTCAGTCAGGACGTGGTCGGCATTTCGCTGGGGGCCGCGGCAGACGTGTACGGGCCGGCCATTGGCGAAAAGCCGGCGAAAGCCCGCGTTAGCCGCATTTTTCCGGCGGGCTTTACCAAGGTTAGTTCGCTGGGCGTAGAACAGCAGCGCGTCAAGGTTATTGTTCGGTTTGAGGAAGGTGAATTGGACCGTCTGCGGTCGCAGCGCGGGCTGGGGGTGGGCTACCGTGTCAATGTCCGTGTCTTTACGGCCCAAAAGGCAAAGGCGCTGCTGGTGCCGCGGTCGGCCTTGTTCCGTGGAGCCGGCGGTGCGTGGCAAGTCTTTGCCGTTCGCGGCGGCATAGCGCGGCTGGCCGGAGTGCAGGTCGGGTTGCTCAACGACGAACTGGCCGAGATCACCAAGGGCCTGGCCGAGGGCGAAACCGTGGTCCTGGCCCCCGAGACCGACCTGGCCGACGGCGCACGAGTGCGTCCCTTGGAACGCGCGGCGGCCATCGTGCAGTGATCTTTCACCCCGACGAGGTGTATTTCCATGTTGACCGCGGAACTGGTGGGCCAGGCCATTGGCAGGGCGATGGCCGTCGAACGCCTTTCGCCCGCGGAACTGCGTCAGTTGCAGCAAGACCGCCTGCGCGAGTTGCTGCGATTCACGGTCGAACATAGCCCGTTTTATCGGCGGCACTATGCCGGCATCGACATTCAACATGCCCCGCTGGCCGCTCTGCCGCCGGTCAACAAGCGGATGATGCAAGACAACTTTGACGAAGTTGTTACCGATCGTCGGGTCACGCTGGCCGCGGCCAAGGCCTTTTGCAGCCAGACGGACCACCGCGGGCCGCCGTTTTACCTGGGGCAGTTCGCCTTATTGATGAGTTCCGGCACGACCAACGAGCGGGGCTACTTTGTGCAAGACGGCGCGGCCCTGGCGGAAGCCATTGCTACCGGCTATCGGCAGAGCAACCGAGGAGGCGACCCGCGCCAACCGCCGGCACCACAGCGTATTGCGGCGGTGATGTTGATCGAGCCGTTCGATTCCGCCGGCATGTTGATGCGGCTGATACCCGAATCGGTCGGTCCCAAACTGCTGATCGACATTCGCCAAGACCTGGCCGATGTGGTGCAGCAGTTGAACGACTTTCAGCCGACGTTGCTGTCGTCGTTTCCGTATCTCTTGCGGATGCTGGCCGAACAAGGCGATGCCGGCAAGTTGCGAATTGCGCCCCAGCGCATCACCAGTTCGGGCGATGTGCTATCGGCCAGCGATCGGGCGGCGGTTCGCCGGGCCTTTGGGCTGGAGCCTTACAACTATTACTGTTCGACGGAGTTTCCCTATCTGGCATGGGAAGGGGACGACCACGACGGGCTGTATGTCAACGCCGACCAGGCCATCGTGGAATCGGTCGATGCCAAGAACATGCCCGTTGCGCCGGGCCAACTGGGTGACAAATTGCTCGTTACCAATCTGACCAACCGGGCCATGCCGTTGATACGTTACGAAATGTCGGACCAGGTGGAGTTCATGCCAGAAGGGGGCGGGCTGGCTGGGCCGTTGCCGCGGATTCGCCAGGTGGCGGGCCGGGTGGAACATTTGCTGTCGCTGCCCGCGGCTGCAACGGGCCGGGTGTCGTTGATACCCGAACATCTGGACGAATACCTGGGGAGCCTGCCCCACCTCGTCAACTACCAGGTCATTCAAGAAGATGCCGCGCGGCTGACGGTAAACTTTGTACCGCGGACGCCAGAGGCCGGGGCAGCGTTGCGCCAAGCTTTGCAAGACGGCCTGCGGACTTGCTTTGCCCGCTACGGCGTGGCGGACAACGTCTCCATTGATTGGCGCCTGGTCGAACGGCTGGAACCAATTCGACCCGGCGCTAGCAAGGTCTGCCACTATTGGAACCGTTGGGGCGGGTAATGCTTTTGCCAGGGGCGTAAGAGGCGTATACTCACGGCTGGGCACCGTGGGTAGATTGTCGAACACCGGAACTTCGGCTGTCGTGCCATGCCAGCGGATGAACGAAACAACGTGTTGTCGCTCACCTCGCCTAGCGATTTGCGGGTGCTGCCGGTGGTCCGCGCGCTGGTGCAGGTGGCGGGGCAACTGGCCGGATTGAGCGAGCAGCGGTCGTACGAGGCGGTCGTGGCCATCAACGAGGCCTGCTCCAACGTGATCCACCATGCCCACCACGACGACCGCGACTTTCCGCTGACGGTCGCCTGCCGCGTCGTCGACGACGGGTTGGAGATCACCCTGTGCGACCAAGGCTCGCCGTTCGACTTTGAGGCCGTTCCAGACTTGGACCCCACCGAAATCCGCGCTGGGGGCCGCGGCGTCTACCTCATCCGCCGGCTGATGGACAAGGTCACCAGCACGCGGCTGGAACAAGGCGGCAACGAACTGCGGATGTTCAAACGCACGGCAGCCCCGACAGCAGCCGGTTAGGGGCCGGCTCTCATTCGCTTTCCGAGTTCGAATAGAGTTTCACGCAACCCGCCATGGTGCAACCAACAGCACTGGTTCCTCACGGAATCGGGTGGCAGCTTTGGTGCCAGGCCAACTGCAAAATGGCAAGGATGGATGGCCCCACAAGGCAATTTTAAGTGGAGCAAACGAAATACCCATGCCGCCTATTCGCCTTCGGTTTTCCCTGCGCAGTTTTCTTGTTGTTGTACCCACGATTGGGATCGTAATAGGAACTATTTGGAAGGGTGCCCTCGATCAGGCACGCAGCTCGCAATACCTCGCAAGTTCCGGTGCAGTTGTGGTTTATGCGGACGAGGTCGAATACGATGGCAGAGGTCTTATAACTCGCGCTCGGCACAAACCCATTCATGATAATGCGTTTCAAAACCATATTCGGAATATGTTTGTAGATGTAGTTTATGTGGACTGTACCTTGATCCATATTAACTCCGACGTTCTAGTCCTTAAACAAGCGAGTCGTGGTGGCCGTTTGCTGGATTGCCTCGGCGCGTGAGGATTCGCCGCGGCGTTTGGGTGGGGGGCGCCGGGAGAAAGGAATCGGGTTGTGGGTTGAGCATGAGGA